>NZ_JAGEQM010000010.1:0-95764 GCF_017572025.1 Salmonella sp. 32020114201800008SM
GAAGAAAGCCGCGCTGGGAGCTGTGATGCGCAAACTGGTACATTTATGCTTCGGCGTGTTGAAAACGCGGCTTCCGTGGGATGAAAATTATGTAGCTACCGCTTGACGTTCAAGACGGTAGCTACAACGAACATAATAAAACGGGCCGCAAATGCGGCCCGTTGGCTTTTATAGGCCGGATAAGCGTAAGCGCCATCCGGCTACGAGATTAACGTTTGTAGATGAACTCGACGCCTTCTTCGTCGTCTTCATCCCAGTCGTCATCCCAGTCATCGTCTGCGTCTTCTTCCACTTCAGCCAACTGCTGGCGATGATAATCGTCCCACATGAACTCGACTTTTTCCGGCTGTTTTGCTTCTTCAGCCTGCGCAATCGGATTCTCGATGATAAAGGTCATCACATCCCAGCAGAGATCTTTCACCCCTAGCTGACTGGCAGCGGAAATCAGATAGTATTTCCCTTCCCAGCCCAACGCTTCGGCGATTGCTTTCGCTTTCTCTTCCGCTTCGGTTTTATCCATCAGATCGATCTTGTTGAACACTAACCAGCGCGGTTTAGCCGCCAGATCCTGGCTGTATTTTTCCAGTTCGCCAATAATGATACGGGCGTTTTCCACCGGATCGGAACCATCGATCGGATCGATATCAATGAGGTGCAGCAGTACGCGGCAACGTTCGAGGTGCTTCAGGAAGCGAATCCCCAGGCCCGCGCCTTCCGCCGCGCCTTCGATCAACCCCGGAATGTCGGCCACCACAAAACTCTTTTCGCTATCCATTCGTACCACGCCCAGGCTCGGCACCAGCGTGGTAAACGGATAGTCCGCGACTTTCGGTTTTGCTGCCGATACCGCGCGAATGAACGTTGATTTACCGGCGTTTGGCATCCCCAGCATCCCGACATCCGCCAGCAGCATCAGTTCCAGCAGCAGGTCGCGCTTATCGCCCGGCGTACCATTGGTTTTCTGGCGCGGCGTACGGTTAACCGAGGATTTAAAACGGGTATTGCCTAACCCATGCCAGCCGCCCTTCGCGACCAACAGACGCTGACCGTGTTTGGTCATGTCGCCCATCGTTTCACCGGTTCCCTGGTCGATAACGCGCGTACCGACCGGCACTTTGATGGTCACGTCTTTACCGCGTTTACCGGTACAGTCCCGGCTCGCGCCATTCTGACCACGTTCAGCGCGGAACGATTTTTCAAAGCGGTAATCGATCAGCGTATTCAGGTTTTCATCGGCTTCCATCCAGACGTCGCCGCCGTCGCCGCCATCACCGCCGTCCGGGCCGCCTTTCGGGATATATTTTTCGCGGCGGAAGCTCACACAGCCATTACCGCCATCGCCTGCAACGACCAGAATCGATGCTTCATCAACAAACTTCATTTTATTCTCCGTAAATCATTCGCCTGAGCGGGGTTGCGAAACCACCGTTTCATGCTTGCGTAAACCGCCCCAAATACGATGACCAATGGCGGAATACATCGCGCCCGCAACCACGACAAACGCACCGAGATAACCTAAAAGGTTTAACATCGGTCTGGCGAAGAAATCGGGCCAGGCCATAGATAAAAGATCTGAAAACAGCAGGGTAAATAGCGGTGTAAGCGTGATTATCGCGCTCACCTGCGCCGCCTGCCAACGCGCCATCGCTTCCGCCAGGGCGCCATATCCTACCAGCGTATTTAGCCCGCAGAAAATCAAACAGGCGAGCTGCCAGTCGCTCAGTTGCGCTATCACCATCGGTTTTGCCAGCGGCAAGAGCGCTATCGTACATAAAGTGTACAGTAAAAACAGGATCTGCTGCGAGGCCAGACGTCGCAATAATACTTTTTGCGCCACGCCATAGCTCACCCACACCATCGCCGCGCCTACGCCAAAAATAACGCCCCAGGTGTAGTCGGTCAGTCGGGTAAAAATCTCGATCAGACTGGTGTTAAAAAACATCACCAGCCCGCTCAATAACATCAGCGCGCCAATCACCTGCGTACCGCGCATCTTTTCTTTCAGAATAAAGACGCTGGCGACCATCATGCCAACCGGCGAGAGCTGGCCGATAACCTGCGACGCGGTTGGGCTTAAATATTGCAGGGAAGAACTGAACAAAATGAAATTACCGAACAGTCCGCAGGTCGCTATCGCCAATAACACCAACCAGCGCGGCTTACGAAAAATACGCAGCGGCGGCAGCTTTCTTTTTACTGCCAGTATCGCCCCGAGGCCAATACTGGCCATTAAGAAGCGGTAGAAGACAATGGTTGAAGGCTCCATCACCTCCAGCACTTGCTTCATTGCTATTGGCAACGCTCCCCAGCACATCGCGGTAGTGAGCGCTAAAAGAATGCCAATGCCTGCCTGCTGCTTCATGCCGTGTTCCCTGCAAAGACCCGTTAACGGCATTCGCACAGCCACACGGGTATATTTTAGTCGGCCATCGAATGTAAAAAGCCCCGCAACAGGTGCGGGGCTTTCATCCGTTACCGGACCACAAAAAACTTACTCAGCAACGATGCTGATGTATTTACGGTTTTTCGGGCCTTTAACTTCGAATTTCACTTTACCGTCTGCTTTAGCAAACAGAGTGTGGTCACGACCGCAACCAACGTTGGTGCCAGCGTGGAATTTAGTACCACGTTGACGAACGATGATGCTGCCTGCCAGAACTGCTTCACCGCCAAAGCGTTTTACGCCCAGACGTTTAGCTTCAGAATCGCGACCGTTACGAGTCGAGCCGCCAGCCTTTTTATGTGCCATTTAATCTGCTCCCCTAATCTTAAGCGCTGATGCCGGTAATTTTCACATCAGTGAACCACTGACGATGGCCCTGCTGCTTACGGTAGTGTTTACGGCGACGAAACTTAACGATTTTAACTTTCTCGCCACGACCGTGGGCAACAACTTCAGCTTTGATTACGCCGCCATCAACGAAAGGAACGCCGATTTTGACTTCTTCACCGTTTGCGATCATCAGAACTTCAGCGAACTCGATAGTTTCGCCAGTTGCGATGTCCAGCTTTTCCAGGCGAACGGTCTGACCTTCGCTTACTCGGTGTTGTTTACCACCACTTTGGAAAACCGCGTACATAAAAAACTCCGCTTCCGCGCACACCTTTCAATGATTCAGAGCGCGCTATAAATATTCACAATAGGGCGCGAATATTACGCAAATTGCACGGCTTTGACAAGTGCTACCATCAATACATGAAGAAAAAAAACACAACGCATACGGTAACGTTTATCTGCGGCGTTTTTTCAGTACAATCAGGGTATATTTCTAACCATAAACCCTACGTTACCTCATTCAGACATGGGATAATCGGGGCGATAAGCCCGGCTTTTGCGATGAATTTAGAAAAAATCAACGAGTTAACCGCGCAAGATATGGCGGGTGTCAATGCGACAATCCTTGAACAGCTTAATTCCGACGTTCAACTGATTAATCAGCTAGGATATTACATTATTAGCGGCGGCGGAAAACGCATTCGTCCGATGATTGCCGTTCTTGCCGCGCGTGCGGTGGGTTATCAGGGTAACGCGCACGTGACTATCGCCGCTCTGATCGAGTTTATCCACACGGCGACGCTGCTACATGATGATGTGGTGGATGAATCCGATATGCGTCGCGGCAAAGCGACGGCAAATGCCGCTTTCGGTAATGCCGCCAGCGTGTTGGTCGGCGACTTTATCTATACCCGCGCCTTCCAGATGATGACCAGCCTCGGCTCGTTAAAAGTGCTGGAAGTGATGTCGGAAGCGGTCAACGTGATTGCAGAAGGCGAAGTGCTGCAATTGATGAACGTGAATGACCCGGACATTACCGAAGAAAATTACATGCGGGTGATTTACAGTAAAACGGCGCGTCTGTTCGAAGCCGCCGCCCAGTGCTCCGGTATTCTTGCCGGTTGTACGCCTGAGCAAGAGAAAGGGTTGCAGGACTATGGCCGCTACCTTGGTACGGCTTTCCAGCTCATTGACGATCTGCTGGATTACAGTGCCGACGGCGAGCATCTCGGTAAAAATGTGGGTGATGACCTCAATGAGGGCAAACCTACCTTACCGTTGCTTCACGCCATGCGCCACGGTACGCCAGAACAGTCAGCGATGATCCGTACCGCTATTGAACAAGGTAATGGCCGTCATCTTCTGGAACCGGTTCTGGAAGCGATGACCACCTGCGGCTCGCTGGAATGGACGCGTCAGCGAGCGGAAGAAGAAGCCGACAAAGCGATATCCGCGTTGCAGATATTGCCGGATACCCCATGGCGTGAGGCGCTAATCGGTCTCGCACACATCGCGGTGCAGCGCGATCGTTAATGCCGTTCTCTTATCCCGCGTACTGCGCGGGATATCCCATTAAGTTCTAATAAACTCCAGATACCCTATCGCCTGTTTTTCACATACTCATCCAGGATTTCCCCTGGCATATTCTGAATATTGCCGCCACTTACATGAACTTTTTAGAACATTCCTTCACGAAGCGTTATAGTATCGAACGTCGTCGGGTTGTTAAAACCGTAAGTGATTAATCTAAGGAGTGATGGATGTATGGAAAGCAAGCTTATTGACTGGCATCCGGCCGATATCATTGCCGGACTACGTAAAAAAGGGACTTCAATGGCCGCTGAGTCACGTCGGAATGGATTGAGTTCATCCACGCTGGCCAATGCATTAACGCGCCCGTGGCCGAAAGGAGAGTTGATTATTGCGAAAGCATTGGGAACGGAACCCTGGGTTATTTGGCCATCGCGTTATCACGATCCGCGCACGCATGAGTTTATCGACAGAACGCGGCTTATGAGAGCGCGTAATAAAGACAAACAGAATGTAGAGTAAGTGTCTGTAAAACAACCCCCGCAATCGCGTTCGCGGGGGTTATTCAGCGTACAGAAGGTTATTCGCCTTTCACGCGTTCAATATTCGCGCCTAGCGCGCGCAGTTTGTCTTCGATGCGCTCATAACCGCGATCGATGTGATAAATGCGATCCACAATCGTCGTGCCTTCCGCAATACAGCCCGCCAGCACCAGGCTCGCAGATGCCCGCAGATCTGTCGCCATGACCTGGGCGCCAGAGAGCGTTTCTACGCCATGACATATGACAGTATTGCTTTCAATTTCCGCACGCGCGCCCATGCGACTGAGTTCAGGCACGTGCATAAAACGGTTTTCAAAGACGGTTTCAGTGATAAAGCCCGTCCCTTCCGCCACCAGGTTCAGCAACGTGAACTGCGCCTGCATATCGGTCGGGAATGCCGGGTGCGGCGCGGTACGGACATTGACCGCCTTCGGTCGTTTGCCGTGCATGTCCAGACTAATCCAGTCCTCGCCCACTTCGATATCCGCGCCAGCATCGCGCAGTTTCGCCAGTACCGCGTCCAGAGTGTCCGGTTGCGCGTTACGGCAGAGGATTTTGCCGCGAGAGATCGCTGCCGCCACCAGGAAAGTCCCCGTTTCGATACGATCCGGCAGCACACGATAAACGCCGCCGCCCAGACGCTCTACGCCCTCGATCGTAATACGATCGGTGCCCTGCCCGGCGATCTTCGCCCCCAGCGTAACCAGGAAGTTAGCGGTGTCGACAATTTCCGGCTCGCGCGCGGCGTTTTCAATGATGGTCGTCCCTTCCGCCAGCGTAGCGGCGCACATAATGGTGACGGTCGCGCCGACGCTGACCTTATCCATCACGATATGCGCCCCTTTAAGACGTCCTTCGACGGAGGCCTTTACGTAGCCCTCTTCCAGCTTGATGGTCGCACCCAGTTGTTCCAGACCGGTAATATGCAGATCAACCGGACGCGCGCCGATAGTACAGCCCCCCGGCAGAGAGACTTGTCCCTGACCAAAACGGGCAACCAGCGGCCCCAGCGCCCATATCGAGGCGCGCATGGTCTTAACCAGATCATAAGGCGCGCAGAACACGTTCACCTGGCTGGCGTCAATATGTACCGATCCATTGCGTTCCACTTTCGCGCCTAATTGGCTCAAGAGCTTCATCGACGTATCCACGTCTTTCAGTTTTGGAACGTTTTGGATCTCTACCGGTTCTTCTGCCAGCAGAGCGGCGAACAGGATCGGCAGCGCGGCGTTTTTGGCGCCGGAAATTGTGACTTCGCCCTGGAGCGTCGTTGGCCCCTGTACACGAAATTTATCCATTTTTGTATTCTCAGTTAAGCATTCATCTCCGCTACCGGCAGGTTACCCGTAGCTTAAAATCCGTTAAGTTTACGATCGCGCGCCCATTCCGCCGGGGTATATGCTTTGATCGATACGGCATGGATACGGTTGTCCGCAATGTACTCCATTAGCGGCCCATAGACCGTTTGCTGTTTCTTGACCCGGCTCATGCCGTCAAACATCTCGCCCACGGCAATAACCTGAAAGTGACTGCCATCGCCGGAGACGTGGACTTCCTGGAGGGAGAGGGCATTCATCAGCACACTCTGAATTTCATGATTTTCCATGGGTTCTTTATTCGTCAAATAGTGAAAACAGCCCAACATCTTAGAGCAAAGTCGCGCCGTCTTAAATAAGCAAAAGATTACGCTGATAAATCAGCGCGGTAAAAGTGCCGGATGGTGCTGCTAACGCAACTTATCCGGCCTACGGGGATCATGCGAAGTGTAGGCCGGATAAACCATCCGGCATTCATTACATACGGGGAAGTACGTCTTCGGGCAAGTTATATAATTGCGCCAGCGCGTAAACCTTGTCGTTAACGCCAGACAGCGACACGGCATTGCCCTGCTTTTTTGCCTGGTTCACAAGGTGCGCCAGCAGCGCCAGTCCCCCCGTATCTACCCTGGAGATCTGGCTCAGGTCGATACGGGTAACGCCATTCATCGCTTCTACGCGCGCGTCCCATAGCGGCGCCAACACGTCCTGATCCAGCTCTCCCGCCAGCACCAGAGTGTCCGCCTCACGCGTCCAGGTGAGTTGCGGCGTCATTACTGTTTCTCGTCCAAAGTAATTTTCTGTTGAGAGATAGATTTCAGTTGTGCGGTCAGGCCGTCGATGCCTTTAGTACGCAGCAGGTCGCTCCACTCATTTTGCTTGGTGGTGATCATGCTGACGCCTTCCGCAATCATGTCATACGCCTGCCAGTTGCCGGTCTGGGTGTTTTTGCGCCACTGGAAATCCAGGCGTACCGGCGGACGACCGTTAGGATCGATAATCGTTACACGGATAGGCACAATGGTCGCATCGCCCAGCGGTTGCTCAGGCGCTATCTGGTAAGTCTGACCGTGGTACATCGCCAGCGCCTGACCGTAGGCCTGTTTCAGGTATTCGCGAAACGCGGCAAAATAGGCTTCACGCTGCGCCGGAGTCGCCTCTTTGTAATAGCGGCCCAACACCAGCGCGCCGGCATATTTTACCTGCACGTACGGCAGAAGTTCCTGATCAACAACGTCGCGCAGGTAATCCGGATTGGCACGAATTTTCGGCTGTTCGTTTTTCAGGCGATCAAACGTTTTCTGCGCCGCCTCGTTCATCAGTTTATAAGGATTGCTCTGATCCGCTGCCGTTGCTGCGCTTAATGGCGCAATGACCAGCAGGGCCACCATCATCAGTCGTTTAAACATGCCTCAATTCTCCTGAGATTATTTCGTTGCGCCCGCGGGCGTTGTGGCTTCAGTATGGCCTTCCGTTGCGGCTGGCGCATCGCCAGAATTCTTATTGTCGTCGCCTTTGCTGTTATAAAGGAACTGGCCAATCATATCTTCCAGCACCATTGCAGACTTGGTGTCCTGAATCGTACTCCCATCTTTGAGGATAGACGTTCCCAGCTCAGGATCTTCAAAACCGACGTTTAATGCCAGATATTGCTCCCCCAGCAGCCCGGAAGTACGAATACTCAACGAGCTGGTATCGGGAATATGGTTATAACGCTCTTCGATGTCGAGCGTTACGCGCGGCAGGTATGTTTTCGGATCAAGCGAGATATCTTCAACCCGCCCGACAACCACCCCGCCGATGCGTACCGGGGAACGCACTTTCAGACCGCCGATGTTATCGAAGGTCGCATAAACCTTATAGGTCGGCTCCGTGCGCATAGAGGTCACATTTGCCGCCTTCAGGCAAACAAACAGCGCCGCCAGCAACGCTACCAGCAAAAAAACGCCTACCCAAATTTCATTTTTTTTCGTTTGCATGAACTCAATTCCCAAACATCAGTGCGGTCAGCACAAAATCCAGCCCCAGAACGGCCAACGATGCGTGAACCACGGTACGCGTCGTTGCCCGGCTAATCCCGGCAGAAGTTGGTATTGCGTCATAACCGTTGAATAACGCAATCCATGTTACCGTAATGGCGAACACCACGCTCTTTATCAGACAGTTCACCAGGTCCATACGCCAGTCGACGGCATTCTGCATCGCGGACCAGAAGAACCCGGCGTCGATTCCTTTCCAGCTTACGCCGACCAGCGAGCCGCCCCAGATACCGACCGCCACAAAGATAATGGTCAGTAGCGGCAACGAAATCACGCCCGCCCAAAAGCGCGGCGAAATCACCCGGCGCAATGGATCGACCGCCATCATCTCCATACTGGAGAGCTGCTCCGTCGCCCGCATCAGGCCGATTTCCGCCGTCAACGCCGACCCGGCCCGCCCGGCAAACAGCAACGCCGCGACCACCGGCCCCAGCTCGCGCAGCAGCGAAAGCGCCACTAACATGCCAAGACTGGTCTCCGCGCTGTAAGTGGTCAGAACCAGATAGCCTTGCAGCCCCAGCACCATACCGATGAATACGCCGGAGACAATAATGATAAGCATCGACAAGACGCCCACATTATAAAGCTGGCGCACCAGCAGCGGCGCATGTTTGCGAAACTCCGGCTTACCGATAATCGCATTGAATAACATTAACCCGGCGCGCCCGAACGTCCTGACGGTTTTGATCCCGCTGTGTCCGAGTGCTGCCAGCGCATTTAACAGCATGAGTGGCTTAACTCCCTGTTTCGAGTAAATCAAGGTGATAGTCGCCCGCCGGATAGCGGAACGGAACCGGCCCGTCGGCAATGCCGTCAAGGAACTGACGCACGCGCGGGTCCGTATTCTCCTGCAACGCCTGAGCGCTACCGTGAGCGACGATTTTTTTGTCCGCCATGATCCAGGCGTGATCAGCAATACTGAGCACCTCTGGCACATCATGCGAGACCACCACGCAGGTCACGCCCAGCGCGCTGTTCAATTCTGAAATCAGCTTCACCAGAACGCCCATGGTAATCGGGTCCTGGCCGACAAACGGCTCATCGAACATGATGAGATCCGGTTCCAGAGCGATGGCGCGCGCCAACGCGGCGCGGCGCGCCATCCCACCGGAGAGCTCGGAAGGCATCAGTTTTGCCGCGCCGCGCAGCCCGACAGCTTCCAGTTTCATCATCACGACGCTTTTTAGCAGCGGCGCGGGTAAATTGGTGTGCTCCCGTAGCGGATAGGCCACATTGTCAAACACGTTCATGTCGGTAAACAGCGCTCCCGACTGAAACAGCATACTCATACGTTTGCGGACGGTGTAGAGCCGCGAACGGGACATGGCCGGCACATTCTCGCCATCAAATAAGATCTCGCCCTTATCCGGCGGGATCTGTCCGCCAATCAGGCGCAACAGCGTGGTTTTACCGATGCCCGACGGCCCCATGATCGCCGTGATCTTCCCGCGCGGCACCGTCAGGGAAATATTATCGAAAATGCAGCGTTCGCCACGGGAAAAGCTGACGTCGCGCATATCGACTAAATTGGCCGCAGACTGACCCATTGATTCATCCTTCGTATTGCCTTGTTGAGGTAACCATGGCGCTGAATTTAACCATGGGTTCGACATAATTACAGAATATTAACTGACAGGGTTAGCGAAAGCTGGCATTCGTTTTACTTTTTAGCCGCATAAAGTCAAAATTAGGACTTCGTTACGGCTTCCAGATATCCCTTCCAGGGGACCGGCGAGTATACCTGAAGAAAGGACTTTAGATGCTTTTAGCGATGGCGCTACTCATAATTGGTTTGCTTCTGGTGGCCTACGGCGCCGATCGTCTGGTGTTTGCGGCCTCTATTTTATGCCGTACATTCGGTATTCCCCCGCTGATCATCGGGATGACGGTCGTGAGTATCGGCACCTCGCTGCCGGAAATTATTGTGTCGGTCGCCGCATCGCTACACGGTCAGCTCGATTTGGCCGTCGGCGCGGCGCTCGGTTCTAACATCACCAATATTTTGCTGATCTTAGGGCTGGCGGCGCTGGTTCGTCCATTTACCGTGCATTCCGATGTTCTACGTCGCGAATTGCCATTAATGTTATTTGTTAGCGTGGTAGCCGGTTCCGTACTGCATGACGGACAGTTAAGTCGCAGTGATGGTATCTTTCTCCTGCTTCTGGCTGTGCTATGGCTGTTATTCATTGTTAAAATCGCGCGTCTGGCCGAACGCCAGGGGAATGACAGCCTCACCCGCGAACAACTGGCGGAGCTGCCGCGCGAAGGCGGGCTCCCCGTCGCGTTCTTATGGCTGGGCATTGCGCTGGTCATCATGCCGATGGCGACGCGCATGGTAATCGATAACGCTACGGTGCTGGCGAACTATTTCGCCATGAGTGAATTAACGCTCGGTCTGACAGTCATCGCCGTCGGCACCAGTCTGCCAGAACTGGCGACGGCGATTGCCGGCGTGCGAAAAGGCGAAAATGATATTGCCGTTGGTAATCTCATTGGCGCCAATATTTTTAATCTCGCCATCGTGCTGGGACTGCCTGCGCTGATCGCGCCGGGGGAGATCAACCCGCTGGCGTTTGGGCGAGATTATAGCGTTATGTTGCTGGTTAGCGTGGTTTTCGCTTTACTTTGCTGGCGGCATCCGCGTCAGATTGGTCGGGGCGCAGGTATACTGCTGACCGGCGGGTTTATCGTATGGCTGGCGATGCTCTATTGGCTATCGCCACTTCTTGTTGGATAACTGGAAACGGATTATGTCGCATTTAGCGTTGCAACCGGGGTTTGACTTTCAGCAGGCAGGCAAAGAGGTCCTGGAAATTGAACGTGAAGGCCTGGCGGAGCTTGATCAATACATCGATCAGAATTTCACCCTGGCCTGTGAAAAAATGTTCAACTGCACCGGAAAAGTGGTGGTCATGGGGATGGGAAAATCCGGTCATATCGGACGGAAAATGGCCGCCACGTTCGCCAGTACCGGCACCTCTTCCTTTTTTGTACATCCGGGCGAAGCCGCGCACGGCGATTTGGGGATGGTTACGCCGCAGGATGTGGTTATCGCTATCTCCAACTCCGGCGAATCCAGCGAGATCGCGGCGCTAATACCGGTACTTAAACGTCTGCACGTGCCGTTAATTTGCATTACCGGGCGACCGGAAAGCAGCATGGCGCGTGCGGCAGATGTGCATCTGTGTGTTAAAGTGCCCAAAGAAGCGTGTCCGTTAGGCCTGGCGCCTACCAGTAGTACCACCGCAACGCTGGTGATGGGCGACGCGCTCGCCGTGGCGTTATTAAAAGCGCGCGGCTTTACCGCCGAGGATTTCGCTCTGTCGCATCCTGGCGGCGCGCTGGGACGTAAGCTACTGCTGCGCGTAAGCGATATTATGCATACTGGCGATGAGATCCCGCATGTTAATAAACATGCCACCCTGCGTGATGCGCTGTTAGAAATTACGCGTAAAAATCTCGGTATGACCGTCATTTGCGATGAATCCATGAAGATCGACGGTATCTTCACCGACGGCGATTTACGTCGCGTGTTCGATATGGGCGGCGATATGCGCCAGTTGGGGATCGCCGAGGTGATGACGCCAGGGGGCATTCGCGTGCGTCCCGGTATTCTCGCTGTCGATGCGCTGAATTTAATGCAGTCCCGCCATATCACCTCCGTACTGGTTGCTGATGGCGACCAGTTACTCGGTGTGTTACATATGCATGATCTCCTGCGTGCAGGCGTCGTGTAGAAACTCAAGGATAATTAACGATGAGTAAAGCAGGTGCGTCGCTTGCGACCTGTTATGGCCCCGTCAGCACCCATGTCATGACCAAAGCGGAGAATATCCGCCTGCTCATCCTGGACGTGGATGGCGTATTGTCTGACGGCCTGATTTATATGGGCAATAACGGCGAAGAGCTGAAGGCTTTCAACGTTCGTGACGGCTATGGTATTCGCTGTGCTTTGACCTCCAATATCGAGGTTGCCATTATTACCGGACGAAAGGCTAAACTTGTAGAAGATCGCTGCGCCACTCTGGGGATCGCCCATCTTTATCAGGGACAGTCGAATAAGCTGATCGCCTTTAGCGATCTGCTGGAAAAACTGGCCATTGCGCCGGAAAACGTTGCCTATGTCGGCGATGATCTGATTGACTGGCCGGTGATGGAAAAAGTGGGGTTAAGCGTTGCCGTTGCGGATGCGCATCCGCTGCTGATCCCCCGCGCTGACTATGTGACGCACATTGCCGGCGGGCGCGGCGCGGTACGTGAAGTATGTGATTTGCTGCTGCTGGCGCAGGGCAAGCTGGATGAGGCCAAAGGGCAATCGATATGAGTAAAACCAGACGTTGGGTTATCATTCTACTGTCGCTGGCCATTCTGGTACTGATTGGTATCAATCTGGCGGATAAAGACGATCCTGCTGCCGTGATGGTCAACAGCAACGATCCCACGTATAAAAGCGAGCATACGGATACCGTCGTGTACAGTCCGGAAGGCGCGTTGAGCTATCGTCTGATCGCGCAGCACGTTGAATATTTTTCCGATCAGGCGGTCTCATGGTTTACGCAACCGGTATTAACCACCTTTGATAAGGATAAAGTGCCGACATGGTCGATCAAGGCCGATAAAGCCAAATTGACTAACGATCGGATGCTCTATCTGTATGGCCATGTTGAAGTCAACGCCCTGGTGCCTGACGCTCAATTACGCAGAATTACCACCGATAACGCGCAGATTAATCTGGTGACGCAGGATGTTACCTCGAACGATCTGGTGACGTTATACGGCACAACATTTAACTCCAGCGGACTGAAAATGCGCGGTAACTTACGCAGCAAGAACGCCGAGCTGATTGAAAAGGTTAGAACCTCTTATGAAATTCAAAACAAACAAACTCAGCCTTAATCTTATGCTTGCCGGCTCGCTGCTGGCCGCCAGCATTCCGGCTTTCGCCGTCACGGGCGATACCGAACAGCCTATTCATATTGACTCGGATCAACAGTCGCTGGATATGCAAGGCAACGTCGTGACCTTTACGGGCAACGTGGTGATGACCCAGGGCACGATTAAGATCAACGCCGATAAAGTCGTGGTTACCCGCCCTGGCGGCGAACAGGGGAAAGAGGTGATCGACGGTTACGGCAATCCGGCCACCTTCTACCAGATGCAGGACAACGGTAAGCCGGTGAAAGGCCACGCTTCCCATATGCATTACGAGCTGGCGAAAGATTTTGTGGTGCTGACCGGCAACGCTTATCTGGAGCAGCTTGACAGCAACATTACCGGCGACAAAATCACCTACCTGGTGAAAGAGCAGAAAATGCAGGCCTTCAGCGAGAAAGGCAAACGCGTCACCACCGTTCTGGTGCCGTCGCAGTTGCAAGACAAAAACAAAGGCCAGACTCCGGCGCAAAAGAAGAGTAACTAATTCGTTATGGCAACATTAACTGCAAAGAATCTGGCGAAGGCCTATAAAGGCCGTCGCGTAGTGGAAGATGTCAGTCTGACCGTTAACTCCGGGGAGATTGTCGGGCTGCTCGGTCCAAACGGCGCGGGTAAAACCACCACCTTTTATATGGTCGTCGGTATCGTGCCGCGTGACGCGGGCAATATCATCATCGATGATGAAGATATCAGTCTGCTGCCGCTGCACGCGCGCGCGCGCCGCGGTATCGGCTATTTGCCGCAGGAAGCCTCTATTTTCCGCCGTCTCAGCGTATTTGATAACCTGATGGCGGTACTGCAAATTCGTGACGATTTGACCGCAGAACAGCGAGAAGACCGCGCCAACGAGCTGATGGAAGAGTTTCATATTGAGCATCTGCGCGACAGCATGGGACAGGCGTTGTCCGGTGGTGAACGCCGTCGTGTAGAAATTGCCCGCGCGTTGGCCGCTAATCCCAAATTTATCCTGCTGGATGAACCCTTTGCCGGCGTTGACCCGATTTCCGTTATCGACATCAAACGCATTATCGAGCATCTGCGCGATAGCGGGCTCGGCGTGCTGATCACCGACCATAACGTCCGTGAGACGCTGGCAGTCTGTGAACGTGCCTATATCGTGAGCCAGGGCCACCTTATTGCCCACGGTACGCCGACAGAAATCCTGCAAGACGAACACGTTAAGCGTGTATATCTTGGGGAAGACTTCAGACTCTGATAGGGTAGAGGGCTATGCTGCTCTAGCGGGAGAAAACGACTCTGAATATGAAGCAAGGTTTGCAACTCAGGCTTAGCCAACAACTGGCGATGACGCCTCAGCTACAACAGGCCATCCGTCTGTTGCAGTTGTCTACGCTGGAACTTCAGCAGGAACTCCAGCAAGCGCTGGAAAATAACCCGCTGCTTGAGCAAACCGATCTTCATGACGAAATCGACACTCAGCAACCTCAGGATAACGATCCTCTCGATACCGCCGACGCGCTCGAACAAAAAGAGATGCCGGAAGAGCTGCCGCTTGACGCCAGTTGGGATGAAATTTACACCGCCGGGACGCCGTCCGGCCCCAGCGGCGATTATATCGACGATGAGCTGCCCGTCTATCAGGGCGAAACGACGCAGTCGTTGCAGGATTATCTGATGTGGCAGGTTGAGCTAACGCCCTTCTCGGATACCGATCGCGCTATTGCGACATCCATTGTCGACGCGGTAGATGATACCGGCTATCTCACCGTATCCCTGGACGAAATTCGCGAAAGCATGGGCGATGTAGAGGTGGATCTCGATGAGGTTGAAGCCGTCCTGAAGCGCATTCAGCGTTTTGATCCGGTAGGCGTCGCGGCAAAAGATCTTCGCGACTGTCTGCTGATCCAGCTTTCACAATTCGACAAATCCACGCCGTGGCTGGAAGAGGCGCGGCTTATTATCTGCGATCACCTTGATCTGCTGGCCAACCACGATTTCCGCACGTTGATGCGCGTTACCCGACTAAAAGAAGAGGTGCTGAAAGAGGCGGTAAACCTGATTCAGTCGCTCGATCCCAGACCCGGTCAATCGATCCAGACCGGCGAGCCGGAGTACGTTATCCCGGATGTGCTGGTACGCAAGCATAACGGTCGCTGGACGGTGGAGCTTAATAGCGACAGTATTCCCCGTTTACAGATTAACCAGCACTATGCCGCCATGTGCAATAGCGCGCGCAACGATGCCGACAGCCAGTTCATCCGCAGTAATTTACAGGATGCGAAATGGCTGATAAAAAGCCTTGAAAGCCGCAACGACACGCTGCTGCGCGTCAGTCGCTGCATCGTCGAGCAACAGCAAGCCTTTTTTGAACAGGGCGAAGAATATATGAAACCGATGGTACTGGCGGATATCGCCCAGGCCGTCGAGATGCACGAATCCACTATATCCCGCGTGACCACGCAGAAGTATTTGCACAGCCCGCGCGGTATTTTTGAACTCAAATATTTCTTTTCCAGCCACGTCAATACCGAAGGCGGAGGCGAAGCCTCTTCCACCGCGATTCGCGCGCTGGTGAAGAAGTTAATTGCGGCGGAAAACCCCGCGAAACCGCTGAGCGACAGCAAGTTAACCTCTCTGCTGTCAGAACAAGGTATCATGGTGGCGCGCCGCACTGTTGCGAAGTACCGAGAGTCTTTATCCATTCCGCCGTCAAACCAACGCAAACAGCTGGTTTGACCCAACCGATAAGGAAGACACTATGCAGCTCAATATCACCGGACATAATGTCGAAATTACTGAAGCCCTGCGTGAATTTGTGACGACAAAATTCGCCAAACTTGAACAGTATTTTGAGCGGATTAATCAGGTATACGTGGTGTTGAAAGTGGAGAAGGTCACGCATATCTCGGATGCGACGCTACACGTTAACGGCGGCGAAATTCACGCCAGCGCGGAAGGCCAGGATATGTATGCCGCCATTGACGGCTTGATTGATAAACTGGCAAGGCAGTTAACCAGGCATAAAGATAAACTGAAACAACACTAATTGTCCGGGCAGTTAGCCAGTGCAGGACGGCCTGTTGTGTGACACAACGGGCCATTTGTACAGTTAGCGCTCCGAACCTGGCCATCAACCTGACAGGACAGGTTCTTAGGTGAAATTATGATAAATAACGATACGACTCTACAACTGAGCAGTGTACTTAACCAGGAGTGTACGCGTAGCGGCGTTCATTGTCAGAGTAAGAAACGCGCGCTGGAAATCATCAGCGAACTGGCGGCAAAACAGCTCAGTTTACCTCCTCAGGTCGTGTTTGAAGCCATTCTGACACGCGAAAAAATGGGCAGTACCGGTATTGGTAATGGTATCGCCATCCCGCACGGGAAACTGGAAGAAGATACCTTACGCGCCGTCGGCGTGTTCGTTCAGCTCGAAACGCCGATCGCGTTCGACGCCATCGATAACCAGCCGGTCGATCTCCTCTTCGCCCTGCTGGTGCCCGCCGATCAAACTAAAACGCATCTGCACACGCTGTCGCTGGTGGCGAAACGTCTGGCGGATAAAACGATCTGCCGCCGCCTGCGCGCGGCGCTGAATGATGAAGAGCTGTATCAAATCATTACTGACACCGAAGGTGAGCAGAATGAGGCATAACAACTCAATGGCATTTCTTTCTGTCGTTGTGAGGAGAAACGGTACATGGTACTGATGATCGTCAGCGGGCGTTCCGGATCAGGTAAATCTGTCGCTCTGCGCGCGCTGGAAGATATGGGATTTTACTGCGTGGATAACCTCCCCGTCGTGCTGTTGCCCGATCTGGCGCGAACGCTGGCCGATCGCCAGATTTCCGCCGCCGTCAGCATTGATGTGCGCAATATGCCTGAATCACCTGAGATTTTTGAACAGGCGATGAATAATCTGCCTGGCGCTTTCTCGCCGCAATTGCTGTTTCTTGATGCCGACCGCAATACCTTGATTCGCCGCTACAGCGACACGCGCCGTTTGCATCCGCTTTCCAGCAAAAATCTTTCTTTAGAGAGTGCAATCGATAAAGAGAGTGACTTGCTGGAGCCGTTACGCTCACGAGCGGATCTGATCGTCGACACTTCAGAAATGTCCGTCCATGAGTTGGCGGAGATGCTGCGTACCCGGCTGTTGGGCAAACGCGAGCGCGAACTGACGATGGTATTTGAGTCCTTCGGCTTTAAACATGGTATCCCGATTGATGCGGACTATGTGTTTGATGTCCGCTTTCTGCCCAACCCGCACTGGGACCCAAAACTGCGCCCCATGACCGGGCTTGATAAGCCGGTAGCCGCGTTTCTTGACCGACACACAGAAGTTCACAATTTTATCTATCAGACTCGCAGCTATCTTGAGCTATGGTTACCGATGCTGGAGACCAACAACCGCAGCTACCTTACCGTCGCTATCGGTTGTACCGGCGGGAAACACCGTTCGGTGTATATTGCAGAACAGCTGGCAGACTACTTCCGCTCGCGCGGTAAAAATGTCCAGTCTCGCCATCGCACGCTGGAAAAACGCAAAACATGACCGTAAAGCAAACAGTTGAAGTCACCAATAAGCTGGGCATGCATGCCCGGCCTGCCATGAAGCTTTTCGAACTGATGCAGGGGTTTGACGCCGAGGTGCTATTACGCAATGACGAAGGCACCGAAGCGGAAGCAAACAGCGTCATCGCGCTGTTAATGCTCGACTCCGCCAAAGGGCGTCAGATCGAAATTGAAGCCACCGGCCCGCAAGAAGTTGAAGCGCTGGCGGCGGTTATCGCGCTGTTCAATTCCGGCTTTGACGAAGACTAAACCTCCCCCTCTATACCCTATTTCCCCCAACGCCGTCCCGGTATTTGATGACAGTCCCCCCAAAACCGGGCGTGTTACGCCTGCCTGCCTCTTGTCCCGCAGCCCCGCCCTTTCGTAAGATTTGTACATTTCGTGCGCTTTACCTATGCATAAAAACATTAAGAAAACCTTAAAAAATTTCGTTTAGGTTTTGTTTAAGTTCTTTGTCCATACTAAATTTATGTGAATAAATTTAGTATGGACTTGCCATGATCCTCTTATCGAAACAGACTCCGCTGGGCGCTGGTCGACATCGTAAATGCTATACGCATCCGGATAATGCCCGGCGTTGCATAAAAGTTATTTACAACCGTAACCACGGCGGTGATAAAGAGATTCGGCGTGAACTGAGCTACTATGCACATCTGTCCCGCTACCTGACGGACTGGAGCGCTATCCCCCGTTATTACGGCACGGTAGAAACCGATTGCGGCACCGGCTATGTCTACGACATGATTACCGATTTCAACGGCGCGCCCTCTATTACCCTGACCGAGTTCGCCGCGCAATGTCGTTATGAAGAGGATGTCGCTGTCCTGCGGCGGCTACTGAAAAAACTGAAACGTTACCTGCTGGATAACCATATTGTGACGATGTCGCTGAAGCCGCAAAATATCCTGTGCCAGCGTATCAGCGAGTCAGAAGTGGTTCCGGTGGTTTGCGACAATCTGGGGGAAAGTACCTTTATCCCGCTGGCGACCTGGTCAACATGGTGCTGTGAACGCAAACTGGAGAGAGTGTGGCAGCGGTTTATCGCCCAGCCTGCGCTGGCCGTTGCCCTGGAGAGGGACGCGCAGCCAAAAGACAAGAAACGGCTGGCGCTTACTTCTCACGAAGCTTAATGGCCTGTGCTTATCAGGCCTGGACGACACAGATCGCAGGCCGGATAAGGCGTTCGCGCCGCCAATCGGCAAAATTAATTAAGCTGGTTGCGCGTCATAAAAGATTCCCCGCCCAGTTGTCGCATCTGGCGCATAATCCACGCCTGCCGGCTACGCACATAGCCAGACGGCGCATTCGCCTTATAGCGTAACGGATTTGGCAATACCGCCGCCAGCAACGCGGCTTCAGACACACTCAAGCGACTGGCAGGTTTATGAAAATACCGTTGTGCCGCAGCCTCCACGCCAAAAATACCATCGCCAAACTCCGCGATATTCAGATAAACCGTGAGAATGCGTTTTTTGCTCCAGACAGTTTCAATGCCCAGCGTTAGCCCAGCCTCCAGACCTTTGCGCACCCAACTGCGTCCATCCCATAAAAAGAGATTTTTCGCCGTTTGCTGCGAAAGCGTAGAGGCGCCGCGAATACGGCTCTCATTCCGCTCATTATGCGCCAACGCTTTTTCAATCGCCGGAACATCAAAGCCCCAGTGCTCAGGGAACTTCTGGTCTTCCGCCGCAATTACCGCCAGCCCCATCCACGGCGAGATATCCGCCATACTGACCCAGTCAGAATGCGCCACATAACCAAATTCTCCACTTAGCCAGGCGCTAATCTGCCGTTCCGCCATCACCGCCGAAAAAGGCACCGGAACCACGCTAAACAGCGCAATGCCGCCGCCCCAAAAGACGGCGAGCGCAGCAAGGATACGTAAAAGTAGACGGCGCAAAAACGTTAACGGCGCGATGCGTCGTTTGCTCATTCCGCCAGAACCAGCACGCGCGACACTAATTTATCAATGCCGCTTGCCGCCTGAGCGATATCCTGCGCCAGCATATAGGCAGGGGTGGTCACGACCTTGTTATCCTCGTCCACAACGATATCATCAACCGGGCAAGGTACGTGTTCGGCGCCCATCTCTTCAAGTACTTCAGCGGTATCAATATCCGTCCCTATTGTCAGACGTAGCGGGAAGTCAAAGATTTTCGGCAACATTGCGGGCGCGATACAGATGAATCCCAGCGGCTTGCCGGACTGGTGCATGGCCTTCGCCAGCGCGACGACATCGCTATCCACCCGGCATTCGCTCCCCTGGCTGGCGAAATTACTCAGGTTCTTCGCCGCGCCGAAACCACCGGGCACAATGAGCGCATCCAGCTCCTCTGGCTGCGCCTGGGACAGGGGACGAATATCGCCCCGCGTAATACGCGCCGCCTCAATCAGAACGTTACGCGTTTCCGCCATCGCTTCGCCGGTCAGGTGATTAATAACATCCGCTTGTGGTTTATCCGGCGCGAAGCAGACAGCCTGCGCGCCGCTGCGGGCAATGGCCAACAGCGTCAGAACGGCCTCATGAATTTCGGTGCCGTCATAGACGCCGCATCCGCTGAGCACTACGCCAATTTTTTTCATGGTGAACATCCTCCTGCAACCGACTCAAGCCCATTAATAATTTTGATTAAAATGCTACGCTTCACACATTTAAATGATTCATGTAACAAATCATTTAGGATTTGCTATCTTAACTGCGTGCGGCCTGAAAACAGGACTGCGCCTTTGACATCATCATAATAAGCACGGCGCAGCCACGATTTCCCTGGTGTTGGCGCAGTATTCGCGCACCCCGGTCAAACCGGGGTCATTTTTTTTCCGCGTTTGCCACCCAGGCTTTCAGCACCGCGACATCGTGCTGCCACTCCTGCTTCATCTCTTCAATCCATTCCGCGACGTTATCTTCCCAGGCGGGAAGATCCGGCGACTGGATTTGCTGGCCAAGCTGTTGCAGATGACGCAGCCCTACCGAACCGGCGGCGCCTTTAATCTTATGCCCCTCCTCAACGACGCCTTTTTTGTCACGCGCCGTCAGATTGGACTCCAGCACGCTTAAATAGCCAGGCATCATTTTTTCAAACACCGCGAGACCGTCGGTGATCAATTTAGGCCCAACCAACTCGATGTATTGTTCCAGCATCGGGATATCCAGCAGCGCTTGCGCTTTATCGCTCTCTTCAGGCGTCACGGTACTCTCCTCTTTATCGGTGGCATCCCAGAATTTTTTAATCATCGCGGTTAAGGCCGGCACCGACAGCGGCTTACTCAGCACATCGTCCATACCAGCGTCCAGATACTCTTTTTTATCTTTCAGAACGTTAGCCGTAAGCGCTACCAGCGGCGGTAAATCTTCCCGCGTGTGGCGACGGGTCAGTTCTCTGGCGATATCCAGACCCGTCATATCCGGTAGCTGAATATCCAGTAAGACCAGGTCATATTCGCCTGGCGCGAACATCTCCAGCGCCGCCTTGCCGGTCATCGCGACATCCACGCTGTTACCCAGTTTTTCCAGTACCGAACGCGCCACGATCACGTTCAGTTCAATATCTTCGACCAGCAGAACATGCAGCGCGGGCAGCGGCATGTCATCTTCATCAAAGGCGTCCTCCACCTCTTCCGCCACCGCTGGCGCATGAACCGTTAGCGTAAAGGTCGATCCTTTGCCCGGCAGACTGGAAACGGTAATATCGCCGCCCATATTTTTCGCCAGCCGACGGGAGACCGCCAGCCCGATACCGGTACCCGTTGCCGGTTTGCCGCCGTTACTGTCTTTCACCTGATAATACATGGCGAAAATTTTATCCTGCTCATCCTGCGGAATGCCGATCCCGGAATCTTCCACTTCAAAGTGCAGCATGTCGCCTTCATCATAGCGCGCCCGCACCGTCACCTGGCCCTGCTGAGTAAACTTCACCGCATTGCTGATCAAATTCCATAAAATCTGGCGCAGACGCGTTCCGTCGGTAATGACTTTGTGCGGCAACGGCAGCGTCGGCTCAAGCACAAAACGTAGCCCTTTTTGCTGCGCCTGCAAACCGGAAAGGTTTTCCAGATCGGCCATAAAGCTGGTGAAATCAATGGGTTGGTTATCAAGCTGAACCTTACGCCGCTCCATCTTATCCATATCAATGATATCATTGAAAATATTGCCTAACGTCACGGCGGAGACATGGATTGTCTTAAGGTATTTTTCCTGTTCGGCGGTGAGATCGGTATCCAGCAGGATGCGGCTTAAACCGACGATGCCGTTAAGCGGGGTGCGCAGCTCATGACTGATGGTAGAGATAAACGTGGTCTTGTCGCGGCTGGCGCGCTCCAGCGCGTCCTGATAACGCTTACGTTCGGTAATATCACGACCAAATCCCATCAAGCCATGACGTTTACCGACACGGTCGTAATAAGGCACTTTACGAATTTCAAAGCAGGCCTTTCGTCCGTCGGGGTAATCCAGCCACTGTTCATAGGTCAGGGAGACGTTATGGCGGAATACTTTTTCGTCGGTTTCAATGACTTTCTCCGCCGCTTCGGGAGAGTACACATCTTCCGGCTTCAAATGCACCAGCTGTTTTTCGCTCTTGCCGGTTAGCAATTCCATTGCGCGGTTACAGCCGGAAAATTCTTTATCCTCATTACGATAAAAAACCAAATCCGGCGAGGCGTCCAGAAAGGAACGCAGAAAAGAGGATTGCTGTTCTAGCTGGATTTGCGCCTCTTCACGCTCTTTAATTTCTACTTTTAGCTGTTCAAATGTCTCTTGCAGCTCCGCTTCCGCTTTTTCGCGATCGGCAATTTCCTGATTAAGCTGGGCAATATTGTCCTTCAACTGTACGTTAAGCTTGAGATCGCGCTCGCGCATCTCCTCCAGCTTTTGCACCAGACGCGACAGTCGCTGCCTTGACTCTTCCAGTTGTTCAACAACAACGGATAAGAAATAGACCGCCCAGGGCGTAATTAACAGGCCAAAAAAGATGGAACGAATAACGTCGATACTTTCAACCTGACCATGCAGCACCATGGTCACCGCCATCTGCACGACAATCGCCAGCACCACCAATGCCAACGCCAGGAGCATGGAAAAGCGCACCAGACCCAATTTCATCATCAGGTCGACATAGTATTGCGCCAGCATACGAATTTGCTTCATAGAGGATTCCTTCACCACAACTTCGCACATAATACCCAATTATGGGAACCGCGTTGAATATTGTGCGAAATATGCGTAGCGCCCCTCATCACGCTACGCTACAGGTGGTATCCAGGGACGGGCCAGCGCAGAGCCCTGTACGCCATGCTCATTCAGGTATTTGTCCAGCTCAACCATCCCCGTCCAGCGATTCTCGCACCACAGCGGGGCAAGCAGCGTCGGACGGCGAGCGCTGGCTGAAATTCGGTGATAAATCACCTCCGGCGGCGTATGACGAATCATCTCACCTGCCGTTAGCGTGTAGTCGTCCAGTTCGATGCCGTTCAGCCGCCCCGCTTCCCAGGCTTTGGCCATCGTACTGCCTTTCACAATATGCAGCGGATGCAGTTTAATACCGTCAACGCCCGTCTCCACCACACGCTCCATGGTTTGCAGGCATTCTGCCTGCCCTTCTCCCGGCAGCCCCACAATCAGATGCGCACACACTTTCAGCCCGCGCTCCCGGGCAATCCGGGTGGTACGCTGATAGCAGGCGAAGTCATGCCCGCGGTTAATTCGGTGCAGGGTTTTATCGTGCGCGGTTTGCAATCCCAGTTCCAGCCATACCTCGTAGCCTTGATCTTTATATTCACACAGTAAATCTACTACTGCCTGCGGGACACAATCCGGACGCGTACCGACGCATAACCCGACGATACTGGCCTGGCTGACCGCCTGTTGATACATGGAACGCAGCACCTGCACTTCCGCAAAGGTGCTGGTGTAGGCCTGGAAATAGGCCAGATAACGTTTAGCGCGGTTCACCAGATGCGCCTGATGCGCAAGCTGCTCGGCAATCGAATGATGCTGCTGCGCCTCATCGGCAAAAGAGGCGACATTACAGAAGGTGCAACCGCCACGCCCGATGGTGCCGTCGCGGTTAGGGCAGCTAAAACCGCCATGAAGCGTCAGCTTATGAACCTTTTGCCCATACCGACGTAAAAGATCCCCACCAAACATATTGACTAATTTCTGTAACTGCATAATCTGATAGACCGCCTCTTAAAAAGAGGCCAAAGCCTGCCATTTTTAGTCTCCTTTGGCGATGACCTGGATCAATCGTCCCGGAAGGCTTTTACCAATTGCATAATCAAGCAAAATAAACGATATTTCATTCATAATCCCGCTGATGATTTTTCCTGATATTCCCCTCTTTTTTCAGCGTCTGCTGGGTCATCGATAAAAACAGTAGCATTCAATACTGCTCACGCTTAAAACAGCATAAAATGCCAAGATTTTTGAAAAAGAAAGGTCAGATAACGTCTGGCGAGCGGCTCTTATAGTGAGACAGATCACAGGCTTTCTGCCGCTCCGTATTAGCAGCCCCTCTATAAAAAACCTTTTAATTTCAATATATTCAAAAAGTTATCTGTGCTACAGCACACTTTTGCATAAATCAGTTTGCCATTTGACCTGGGTGTGGATTCCCGATAAGTTGGGGATCCGCTGGAAGCTTTCTGGATGAGCCGTCTGCTCATCATATTTATGCAGTAATTGAGATTCCCTCTTAACCGTATTTACCAATGCGCAAAGGACACAAAGAGGGCGAATGCGAGGTAAGCGTATGATGCGCCAGCCCCGTCGCCATGCTCTTGCTGTGCCCGCGCGCCATCGGTTGGGAGAGCGTCCCGTAGAGCCTGGGGAGGTTCACTGATATGTTGTACGATAAATCCCTTGAGAAGGATAACTGTGGTTTCGGCCTGATCGCCCACATAGAAGGCGAACCTAGCCACAAGGTAGTGCGTACCGCCATACACGCGCTGGCCCGGATGCAGCACCGTGGCGCGATCCTTGCCGACGGTAAAACCGGCGACGGTTGCGGCTTGCTGTTACAAAAACCTGACCGTTTCTTTCGCATCGTGGCCGAAGAGCGCGGCTGGCGCTTAGCCAAAAACTACGCCGTCGGGATGATCTTTTTAAATAAAGATCCTGAACTGGCCGCCGCGTCACGCCATATTGTCGAAGAAGAATTACAGCAGGAAACCCTGTCGATTGTCGGCTGGCGCGATGTGCCAACCAATGAAGGCGTGCTCGGTGAAATCGCCCTCTCCTCCCTGCCGCGTATTGAGCAGATTTTTGTCAACGCTCCGGCGGGCTGGCGTCCGCGTGATATGGAGCGCCGTCTGTTTATCGCCCGCCGACGCATTGAAAAACGCCTGCAGGACGACAAAGATTTCTACGTATGCAGCCTGTCGAACCTGGTCAACATTTATAAAGGTCTGTGTATGCCGGCGGATCTGCCGCGCTTCTACCTGGATCTTGCGGATCTGCGTCTGGAATCGGCCATCTGCCTGTTCCACCAGCGCTTTTCCACTAACACCGTGCCACGTTGGCCGCTGGCGCAGCCGTTCCGCTACCTGGCGCATAACGGCGAGATTAACACCATCACCGGCAACCGCCAGTGGGCGCGCGCCCGTACCTATAAATTCCAGACGCCGCTGATCCCGGACTTACAGTCCGCTGCGCCGTTTGTTAACGAAACCGGTTCGGATTCCAGCTCGCTGGACAATATGCTGGAACTGCTGCTGGCAGGCGGGATGGACATCATCCGCGCCATGCGCCTGTTGGTGCCGCCCGCCTGGCAGAACAACCCCGATATGGACCAGGATCTGCGCGCCTTCTTTGACTTTAACTCCATGCATATGGAGCCGTGGGACGGTCCGGCAGGCATCGTGATGTCCGACGGGCGCTTCGCCGCCTGTAACCTTGACCGTAACGGCCTGCGCCCGGCACGCTATGTCATTACCAAAGACAAGCTGATCACCTGCGCCTCCGAAGTCGGTATCTGGGACTATCAGCCGGATGAAGTAGTCGAGAAAGGCCGCGTCGGCCCAGGCGAGCTGATGGTGATCGACACCCGCGGCGGACGTATTCTGCATTCCGCGGAAACCGATGACGACCTGAAAAGCCGCCATCCATATAAAGAGTGGATGGAGAAAAACGTCCGCCGCCTGGTGCCGTTTGAAGAGCTGCCTGATGAAGAAGTCGGTAGCCGCGAACTGGACGATGACCTGCTCGCCAGCTATCAAAAACAGTTTAACTACAGCGCCGAAGAGCTGGACTCGGTTATCCGCGTGTTAGGCGAAAACGGCCAGGAAGCCGTCGGTTCAATGGGCGACGATACCCCCTTTGCCGTGCTCTCCAGCCAGCCGCGTATTATTTACGACTACTTCCGCCAGCAGTTCGCGCAGGTCACTAACCCGCCTATCGACCCGCTGCGTGAAGCGCACGTCATGTCGCTCGCCACCAGCATCGGTCGCGAAATGAACGTCTTCTGCGAAGCGGAAGGTCAGGCCCATCGCCTGAGTTTTAAATCGCCAATTCTGCTGTACTCCGATTTCAAACAGCTCACCACCATGAGCGAGCATCACTACCGCGCCGACTGGCTTGATATTACCTTTGATGTCACCGAAACCACACTGGACGCGACGGTTAAGGCGCTGTGCGATAAAGCGGAACAGATGGTGCGCAACGGCACCGTGCTGCTGGTCCTCTCGGATCGCAATATCGGTAAGAATCGCCTGCCGGTCCCCGCGCCGATGGCGGTGGGCGCGGTGCAGACTCGTCTGGTCGATCAAAGCCTGCGCTGCGACGCCAACATCATCGTAGAAACCGGAAGCGCCCGCGATCCGCATCACTTTGCGGTACTGCTCGGCTTTGGCGCAACGGCCATCTATCCGTACCTGGCCTACGAAACGCTGGGGCGTCTGATTGATACCCAGGCCATCGCCAAAAACTACCGTACCGTGATGCAGAACTACCGTAACGGCATCAACAAGGGGCTGTACAAGATTATGTCCAAAATGGGCATTTCGACCATTGCCTCTTACCGCTGCTCCAAACTGTTTGAAGCGGTCGGACTGCACGATGATGTGGTAAACCTGTGCTTCCAGGGCGTGGTCAGCCGTATCGGCGGCGCGAGCTTTGATGACTTCCAGCAGGATCTGCTGAATCTCTCCAAACGCGCCTGGCTGGCGCGCAAACCCATTAGCCCGGGTGGCCTGCTGAAGTACGTCCACGGCGGCGAATATCACGCCTATAACCCGGATGTCGTGCGTACCCTGCAACAGGCGGTACAGAGCGGCGAGTACAGCGATTATCAGGAATACGCCAAACTGGTCAATGAGCGTCCGGCGGCAACGCTGCGCGATCTGCTGGCGATACATCCAGACGGCGAGGCGGTGACCATTGACGAGGTTGAGCCCGCCAGTGAGCTGTTTAAACGCTTTGATACCGCAGCCATGTCTATCGGCGCATTAAGTCCGGAAGCGCACGAAGCGCTGGCGGAAGCGATGAACAGCCTCGGCGGCAACTCCAACTCCGGCGAAGGCGGCGAAGACCCGGCGCGCTACGGCACCAATAAAGTGTCGCGTATCAAACAGGTGGCCTCCGGTCGCTTTGGCGTGACGCCGGCCTACCTGGTCAATGCCGATGTGATTCAGATTAAAGTCGCGCAGGGCGCGAAACCGGGCGAAGGCGGTCAGTTGCCGGGGGATAAAGTCACTCCGTATATCGCTAAACTGCGCTATTCAGTGCCGGGCGTGACGCTGATCTCCCCGCCGCCGCACCACGATATCTACTCTATCGAGGACTTAGCGCAGCTCATTTTCGACCTCAAACAGGTCAACCCGAAGGCGATGATCTCCGTGAAGCTGGTGTCCGAACCGGGCGTCGGCACCATCGCGACCGGCGTGGCGAAAGCCTATGCGGATCTGATCACCATCGCTGGCTACGACGGCGGTACCGGCGCCAGCCCGCTCTCTTCGGTGAAATATGCGGGCTGTCCGTGGGAACTCGGACTTGTTGAAACCCAGCAGGCGCTGGTCGCCAACGGTCTGCGTCACAAGATTCGTCTGCAGGTGGACGGCGGTCTGAAAACCGGCGTCGACATCATTAAAGCGGCGATTCTCGGTGCGGAAAGTTTCGGCTTCGGCACCGGCCCGATGGTGGCGCTGGGCTGTAAATACCTGCGTATCTGCCACCTGAATAACTGCGCAACCGGCGTAGCAACTCAGGATGACAAGCTGCGTAAGAACCACTATCACGGCCTGCCGTTCAAAGTGACTAACTACTTTGAATTTATCGCCCGCGAAGTGCGCGAGCTGATGGCTTCGCTTGGCGTGACCCGCCTGGTGGATTTGATTGGCCGCACCGACCTTCTGAAAGAGCTGGATGGCTTCACCGCTAAACAGCAGAAGCTGGCGCTGTCTCGTCTACTGGAAACCGCTGAACCTCATCCGGGTAAAGCGCTGTACTGCACCGAGAATAACCCGCCGTTTGATAACGGCGTGCTGAATGCGCAACTGTTGCAGCAGGCGAAGCCGTTTGTCGATGCGCGCCAGAGCAAAACCTTCTGGTTCGACATCCGCAACACCGACCGTTCCGTGGGTGCGTCGCTTTCCGGCTACATCGCACAGACCCACGGCGATCAGGGGCTGGCTTCCGATCCGATTAAAGCGCACTTCAGCGGTACCGCAGGCCAGAGCTTTGGCGTGTGGAACGCGGGCGGCGTGGAGTTATATCTGACTGGCGATGCCAACGACTATGTCGGTAAAGGTATGGCAGGCGGTTTAATCGCCATCAGACCACCGGTAGGTTCCGCCTTCCTCAGTCATAAAGCCAGCATTATCGGCAACACCTGCCTGTATGGAGCGACCGGTGGCCGTCTGTACGCGGCGGGGCGCGCGGGCGAACGTTTCGGCGTGCGTAACTCCGGGGCGATTACCGTAGTAGAGGGTATCGGCGACAACGGCTGTGAATACATGACCGGCGGCATCGTCTGCGTGCTGGGTAAAACCGGCGTTAACTTCGGCGCGGGGATGACCGGCGGCTTCGCCTATGTGCTGGACGAAGATGGCGAATTCCGTAAACGCGTGAACCCGGAACTGGTAGAAGTACTGGACGTTGATTCGCTGGCTATCCACGAAGAGCATCTGCGCGGCCTGATCACCGAGCATGTGCAACATACTGGTTCGCAACGCGGCGAAGAGATCCTGTCCAGGTGGTCAAGCTTCTCAACCCAATTCGCGTTAGTTAAGCCCAAGTCCAGCGATGTCAAAGCCCTGTTGGGCCACCGTAGTCGTAGTGCGGCAGAATTGCGCGTGCAGGCGCAGTAAGGAATTGAAATGAGCCAGAATGTTTATCAATTTATCGACCTGCAGCGCGTTGATCCGCCGAAGAAACCGCTGAAGATCCGTAAGATCGAGTTTGTTGAAATCTACGAACCGTTTTCTGAAGGTCAGGCGAAAGCCCAGGCGGATCGCTGTTTGTCCTGCGGGAACCCCTACTGCGAGTGGAAATGCCCGGTACATAACTACATCCCGAACTGGCTGAAACTGGCTAACGAAGGGCGTATTTTTGAGGCGGCAGAGCTATCGCACCAGACTAACACCCTGCCGGAAGTGTGTGGCCGCGTCTGCCCGCAGGACCGCCTGTGTGAAGGCTCCTGTACGCTGCACGATGAGTTCGGCGCGGTGACCATCGGTAACATTGAGCGCTATATCAACGATAAAGCGTTTGAAATGGGCTGGCGCCCGGATATGACCGGCGTGCGCCAGACGGACAAACGGGTAGCGATTATCGGCGCAGGTCCGGCAGGGCTGGCGTGCGCCGACGTGCTGACCCGCAACGGCGTGAAGGCGGTGGTCTTTGATCGCCATCCGGAAATCGGCGGCCTGCTGACCTTCGGTATTCCAGCTTTCAAACTGGAAAAAGAGGTGATGACCCGTCGTCGCGAGATCTTCACCGGCATGGGTATTGAGTTCAAACTTAATACCGAAGTGGGTCGCGACGTCGAACTTGACGAGCTGTTGAAAGAGTACGACGCGGTGTTCCTTGGCGTCGGCACCTATCAGTCAATGCGCGGCGGGCTGGAAAATGAAAATGCGGACGGGGTTTTCGACGCTCTGCCGTTCCTGATCGCCAATACGAAGCAGATCATGGGGTTTGGCGAAACCAGCGACGAACCATATGTCAGTATGGAAGGAAAGCGCGTAGTGGTGCTGGGCGGCGGCGATACCGCAATGGACTGCGTACGCACTTCCATACGCCAGGGCGCAACGCACGTAACCTGTGCTTATCGTCGTGATGAAGAGAACATGCCGGGTTCCAGACGCGAAGTGAAAAACGCGCGCGAGGAAGGTGTCGAATTTCAGTTTAACGTTCAACCGCTGGGCATTGAAGTCAATGCCAACGGCAAAGTGAGCGGCGTAAAAATGGTGCGCACTGAAATGGGCGAACCGGATGCCCAAGGCCGTCGGCGGGCGGAGATCGTCGCCGGTTCCGAGCATGTGGTTCCGGCTGATGCGGTGGTGATGGCGTTTGGTTTTCGTCCACACAGCATGGAATGGCTGGCGAAACACAGCGTGGAACTGGACTCGCAGGGACGAATTATCGCGCCGGAACGCAGCGATAATGCTTTCCAGACCAGCAACCCGAAAATCTTCGCCGGTGGCGACATCGTGCGCGGTTCCGATCTGGTGGTGACGGCGATTGCCGAAGGCCGTAAGGCGGCTGACGGGATTATGAACTACCTCGAAGTGTAACCCTTCCGGCTCCCCGGTTGATGCCTTGTGCTGATGGCTGGGGAGCCGATATTCCTCTCCTCAATATCTCTCCTGCCGATTCTGGAAACCCGCTCGTAAATCGAGATGTAATGCCATGTAAAATCCGTTCATAGATTGATCCGTTTACGCCTGAAGCGTATTGATAGCGTTCTAATTTCACAATAAAACTATCACGTAAGGGATGACATGACGAATCCAACTTTAGCGCCACAGTCTGATGAATATCAGCAAATTCATGACGGTATTATTCGTCTGGTCGATACGGCACGTACCGAGACCGTGCGCAGCATCAATGCCATTATGACTGCCACCTACTGGGAAATTGGCCGACGTATTGTCGAATTTGAACAGGGAGGAGAAGCGCGAGCGGCCTATGGCACCCAGCTTATCGAACGATTATCGGTAGATTTAAGTCAGCGCTATAAGCGCGGTTTTTCCACCAGAAACCTATGGCAAATTCGTACATTTTATCTTTGTTTTCAACATATTGAAATTCCGCAGACACTGTCTGCGGAATCTTCAAATCTCATACCGCTCGCCAAAACATTCCCTCTTCCCTGGTCAGCTTATGTGCGTCTGCTGTCGGTGAAAGATAACGATGCCCGCACTTTTTACGAGAAAGAGACGCTACGTAACGGCTGGTCCGTACGGCAGCTCGACAGGCAAATCGCCACTCAGTTTTACGAACGAACGCTACTGTCCCACGACAAATCCGCCATGTTGCAGCAGCCTGCACCCGCCGAGCCAAACGTTTTGCCGGAGCAAGCCATACGCGACCCGTTCATTCTGGAATTTCTTAACCTGAAGGACGAGTATTCCGAATCAGATCTCGAAGACGCGCTGCTCAGCCACCTGATGGACTTTATGCTGGAACTTGGTGACGATTTTGCTTTTGTTGGCCGCCAACGCCGACTACGCATAGACGATAGCTGGTTCCGCGTCGACCTGCTGTTCTTCCATCGTCGCTTGCGCTGCCTGTTGCTCGTTGACCTGAAGGTAGGCAAATTCGGTTATGCGGATGCCGGGCAGATGAATATGTACCTGAACTATGCCAAAGAGCACTGGACAATGCCCGGAGAAAACCCGCCAGTCGGCTTGGTTTTGTGCGCAGGGAAAGGCGCGGGGGAAGCGCATTACGCGCTGACTGGCCTGCCAAACACCATCATGGCGAGCGAGTACAAAGTGCAGTTGCCCGACGAAAAATTACTCACAGACGAACTTATTCGTTCGCAAACCATGCTGGAAACTCAACTCACACGCGGTGGTTCACTGACAACGGAGAAAAACTAACGAACCATTAATGTCATGAATAATTATCAAAAAAATATCACACGAAAACGTTTGCTTTATTCTGAGAACTGTATATTATGCGGCGGATTTTTTGGGCAAAATTCATGGAGGCGTTGTGTCGCAGGACAACAATTATAGCCAGGGCCCCGTCCCTCTGGCGGCGCGGAAGGGCGTGATTCCACTGACGTTTGTCATGTTGGGTTTAACGTTTTTTTCCGCCAGTATGTGGACCGGAGGGACACTCGGCACCGGTCTTTCTTATAATGATTTCTTCCTCGCAGTTCTCTTCGGTAATCTCCTCCTCGGTATCTACACTGCATTTCTTGGTTACATCGGCGCAAAAACCGGACTCTCCACCCACCTCCTTGCACGTTACTCCTTTGGCGTTAAAGGCTCATGGCTTCCCTCCTTGCTGCTTGGCGGCACACAGGTAGGCTGGTTTGGCGTTGGCGTAGCGATGTTCGCTATTCCGGTCAGTAAAGCGACGGGCATTGATGCCAATATCCTGATTGCCGTTTCGGGTCTGCTGATGACCCTGACCATTTTTTTCGGCATCTCGGCGTTGACCATTTTGTCTATCGTTGCCGTACCCGCGATCGTTATTCTGGGCAGCTACTCCGTCTGGCTGGCGGTCAGCGGCGTGGGTGGGCTGGAGCATTTAAAAACGATAGTGCCGCAGACGCCGCTGGATTTTTCCAGCGCGCTGGCGCTGGTGGTGGGCTCGTTTGTCAGCGCCGGTACATTGACCGCCGACTTCGTCCGCTTCGGACGTCATGCCAAAAGCGCCGTACTGATTGCGATGGTCGCTTTTTTCCTCGGCAACTCGCTGATGTTTATCTTTGGCGCGGCAGGCGCTGCCGCCGTCGGTCAGGCGGATATCTCTGACGTGATGATAGCGCAGGGGCTGCTGCTGCCCGCGATTGTGGTGCTTGGCCTGAATATCTGGACCACCAACGATAACGCGCTGTACGCATCGGGTCTGGGCTTCGCCAATATTACCGGTCTTTCCAGCCGCACGCTGTCGGTGGTGAACGGGATTATCGGTACCGTGTGCGCGCTGTGGCTTTACAATAATTTTGTCGGCTGGCTGACGTTCCTGTCATCGGCCATCCCACCGATTGGCGGAGTGATTATTGCCGACTATCTGGTGAACCGCCGCCGCTATGCCGACTTCAACACCGTGCGCTTTATTCCCGTTAACTGGATTGCTATTCTTTCCGTCGCGCTGGGCATCGCCGCCGGACATTATGTTCCTGGTATTGTGCCCGTCAACGCCGTACTCGGCGGCGTCTTCAGCTATATCCTGCTGAATCCACTTTTCAACCGCAGCCTTGCTAAATCACCAGAGGTCAGCCATGCAGAACAATAACATCACTATTCGTCAGACGCGTCTGCAGGGACACGAAGGATTATGGCAGATTACGATTGAAAACGGGCGCTTTAGCCGGATTGAGCCTCAGGAAGCCGCATCGTTACCGCAGGGCGAAGTGCTTGATGCCGAAGGCGGCCTGGCTATTCCACCGTTTGTTGAGCCACATATCCACCTGGATACCACGCAAACGGCGGGTGAACCGAGCTGGAACCAGTCCGGCACACTGTTTGAAGGGATTGAGCGCTGGGCAGAACGTAAAGCAATGCTCACGCATGAAGATGTGAAAGCGCGCGCGATGCAGACCCTGAAATGGCAGATGGCTAACGGCATCCAGTACGTTCGTACTCACGTTGACGTTTCAGATCCTACGCTCACCGCGCTGAAAGCCATGCTGGAAGTGAAGCAAGAGGTTGCGCCGTGGGTAGACCTGCAAATTGTCGCCTTTCCGCAAGAAGGTATTCTGTCTTATCCCAACGGTGAAGCGCTGTTAGAGGAAGCCGTGCGTTTGGGCGCTGACGTTATTGGCGCCATTCCGCACTTTGAATTCACGCGGGAATATGGCGTTGAATCGCTGCACAAAACCTTCGCCCTGGCGCAAAAATACGATCGCTTGATCGATGTGCACTGCGACGAAATTGATGACGAGCAGTCTCGCTTTGTCGAAACGGTCGCGGCGCTGGCGCATCGCGATGGCATGGGGGCGCGCGTGACCGCCAGCCACACCACGGCTATGCACTCGTACAACGGCGCGTATGCGTCACGCCTGTTCCGTCTGTTGAAAATGTCGGGGATTAACTTCGTCGCCAACCCGCTGGTGAATATTCATCTGCAAGGACGGTTTGACACTTACCCGAAACGTCGTGGCGTCACGCGAGTGAAAGAGATGCTGGAAGCGGGGATCAACGTCTGCTTTGGCCATGATGACGTCTTCGACCCGTGGTATCCATTAGGCACCGCCAATATGCTGCAGGTGCTGCATATGGGGTTACACGTTTGCCAGTTGATGGGGTATGGGCAAATCAACGACGGGTTAAATCTGATCACTACCCACAGCGCAAAAACCCTGCATTTACAGGACTACGGTCTGAGCGTCGGCAATGCCGCGAATCTGGTTATCTTACCCGCTGAGAATGGATTCGATGCGGTACGTCGCCAGACGCCTGCCCGTTACTCGATTCGCCACGGGCGGGTGATTGCCGAGACGGTGCCGAGCCAGACGACGCTGCACCTGACCCAGCCGGAAGCCGTGACGTTTAAGCGTTAACCCGTCATACCCGCGCTCTCCGGCACATTCACCACGCAGCCCCGTAAGGGGCTGCGTTCGGAAGACTGCTCCGGCAAGAGATTCAGGCCGCCAGCAGACTGGCGCGTACTTTCACTACCACTTTTTTGATGTCATCTGGCTCACCCACTGCACATCCCGGTTTATGCGGTTCTCCCGGCATAAACACAGCAAACATCCCCGCTTGCAGCGTAATAGTCTGCTCGTCGGCAATTTGACTACAAAGCTGGTAATCCTCTTCAACATGCATCTCCTCGCACTGGCGAGCGGCACCGGACATCCCAAACGCAATACGCTCGACGCCGGTTAGTAGTAGCTGAATATCAATGTATTGTTCATGCAATTCCGCTTTCTTCCCGGCCGGCATTTGCGTCGTTAACTGCATTACATTCATAAAGATATTGTCGCCCTGCAATTCATAGCGCCCCGGCGCTTTCTCCTGCGGCCTTGCCGCCAGCGCGAGAGTCAAGGCATCCAGCAGTCGCGGATGCAACCCGCAAGAAGGCAACGACTGTACTTCCCCCATCATCATAATGTGTCTCCTTGAGCTAACAACGCAGCGCCTAATAATCCTGCGTCATGCCGATATCGAGCGGCGCTCAGCGCCACGTGATAAGGCGCAGGCTCTTGCATCAAAAACGCGCGAACCTGCTCCAGGTATCCCTCAGCTAACCCTACGCTGCCGCCAATGACCACACACTGGCAGTCGGTAATCGCTTTCACATCGGCGATCATTCGCGCTATTACCTGCGCGGATTGGCTTACCAGATGTCGCGCCTGCTGATGACCTTCGCCAGCGCGAATAAATAGGGTTTTGGCGTCGCATCCCGCCAGATCGTCCCGCGCCGCCGCGGCCATCCCTCGTCCGGAGGCGATGGCCTCTACGCAGCCAACGCGTCCACAGCCGCATACGGGCCCGTGTGGGTCCGCCAGGGTGTGTCCCAGGTGCCCGGCCAGACCGCCTTTTCCGGTAAGGAGCTTGCCGTCGCAGACAACGCCGCCGCCAACGCCGGTTGAAACGGTGATAAATACCATATCGCGGATATCATCAGGGAGCGCGTGATACTCCGCCCAGGCCGCCGCCTGCGCGTCGTTCACCGCCAGCGTCGGCAGGCCAGCGATCGCTTCCAGTGTTTGTACTAACGGAAAGTGTAGCAAGCCGCCCAGATTATGGGGGTTTAGCGCCAGCAGCATCCCTTCCTGAATGATCCCGGTAGAAGCTATCGCTACCTGACGCGCCTCTGCTCGTAGTGGTTCAACCAGCGCCTTTAATGCTTCACGTAACGCATCCGGCGTTTTGCTCGCGGGGGTCGGTAGCTCGCGACGCTGGCTAATGCGCAAGTTGTTGTCGATGAGCGCGGCGGCAAGTTTAGTACCGCCAATATCGATTGCTAACGTAGTCATGACGCCGCCTTTTTTAATGCGTCGTTATACCATCCACAGATATGTTCCAGACGTGTAATGGCGGACCCCACCGTCACCGCCCATGCGCCATAGCGGATCGCCTCCGCCGCCAGTGCTGGCGAGTTATAGCGCCCTTCGGCTATTACCCGGCATCCGGCGTCATGCAACGCTTTGACTAAGGGCAGATCGGGTTCCTCCGGCGTATCGGGGGTGGTGTAGCCGGACATTGTCGTGCCGATAATGTCCGCGCCCAACCGTTGGCAGGCGAGACCATCGTCCACGGATGAGCAGTCGGCCATCGCCAGTAGATGGTGGTGATGAATGCGCGCCAACAACGCCTCAACGGCTACCGGCCGTTGCCGAGCGGTTCCATCAACGGCGATAATAGCTGCGCCGGCCTGTGCCAGCGCATCTACATCGTCGAGAAAAGGGGTAATGCGCACTGGAGAGTCGTCCAGATCGCGTTTGATAATGCCGATAATGGGTACCGAAACGAGCGAGCGGGCCACGCGCAGGTTGTCTATGCCTTCAATACGCACCGCAACCGCGCCCGCCTGTTCCGCCGCCAACGCCATTGCCGCTACAATCTCCGGCTTATCCAGCGGACTGCCCGGAACGGGCTGGCAGGAGACAATCAGGCCGCCAGAAGCGGCAATATTTTTATCCAGTTGTTCAAGTAACGACATACTACTCCCTTACAAATATTGCCCGGTTTAAAACCGGGCAAGCGGATTAACTTTTCGTTTTTACAAAGGCACCTTTACCACTGCCAAGCGGTACGGCTCCGCTGAACGGTTTGTCGTCGATAGCATCGTGGGTGCGTAACGCTTCCGGACGTAGCCAACGCTGTACGCGAGACGGCATATCAAGCCCAATAAGCAGGATCACGACAAACGTCAGGCTGAAAGAGAGCGATGCCAGCGCAGTGCCCAGATCCAGACGTTGAGCGATCAGCGCTCCCAGGATCGGCGCCAGCGCGCCGCCGAGCGCGCCGACGTTATAAGTAAAGCCCAGCCCCGCCGCGCGCTGATCGGTATCGAAGTAACCGCCGATCAGTTTCGGCAGAATCCCGGCAATCCCCTGCCCCAACATCTGTTGGAAAAACAGTAGCAGACCCAGAACCCAGACGTTTGTGCCGCCAATCGCAAAGACCGGAATAATGAGGATTTGCGAGGCCAGCAGGCTACAAACATATGCTTTACGCGTTCCCAGCCAGTCGCCAAGAAAACCGCCTACGCAGCAACCAACCGCCGCGCCAAATCCGCTAAAGAACAGGACATTCGCCACCGTATGCGGATCGTAGGCCAGCTCGGTTTTCAGATAAGTGGGTAATAGCGCCTGAATCGGCCAGGAATAGAGGAAAGCAAACAGTACCACCAGCATCAGCATGACGCCAGTGGGCCAGCGTTTACCGCTGCTCTGCACCATAAAGCTGATAAAGATAACCGCGCACAGTAGTCCCAGCCCCGCCACAATCGCAGCATTTTGTAGGTTACCGGCAAAACAGAACCACAGCGCAGCGGCGGCGGCGAAAGTCATTAAAATGTTGATGATGCGATGTTCGCCCCGATAAAGAATGTCGACCATCGTACGTACCGGCGCTTTACCCGCGTGTTTCTCTTTCCAGTCTTCCGCTTCCGGAATGTTTTTCCGCAGCCAGAGGGCGAAGATAATTGGCAAAATGCCAATGAAAAACAGCGCGCGCCAGCCCCAGACAGGCACCACCAGGCTGTACACCTGCGCGGCAACGACCGCGCCGACGGAGAAGCCGGAAATCAGAAAACCGCTGGCTTTATTGCGTAAATGTTTTGGCCAGCTTTCAATCACATAGGTCGCGCTGGAACCATATTCGCCCGCCATGCCCATACCAATCACCAGTCGGGCGATGAACATGGTGGTGTAACCGGGCGCAAACCCGCATGCCAGGGTTCCCACCGAAAACAGAATGATGCTGCTGACCATCGCCAGACGACGCCCATAGCGATCGCCCATCGCGCCCAGTAATAACCCGCCGAACCAGCGAGAGATAAAAGCCGCAGAAATCAGGCTTGCCGCCTGTACCGTCGTCAGCCCAAATTCGCTTTGTACCTCAGTCAGTACAAGAGCAATCAACACAAAATCAAAACCATCAAGCAGATATCCCAGCCAGGCAGCGGAAAATGCCCGCCACTGCGCCCGGTTGAGATGGCGATACCACGGGATGTTCTGGGTAGAAGTACTCATTTTACTCTCCCGACGATTTTTGTTGTCGTTATGCCGAATGGCGGCTCCGCCTTATCCGGCCTACCGCTCACACTGTTGTAGGCCGGGCAAGCGTAGCGCCCCCGGCATTATGCTGTTACGCCTTTTCTTCCATCAGTTGTTGAGCCAGCGCCTTGAGCGCCGGCAGATATTTTTCATCAACAGGCGCAAACGGTTTACGACATAGCGGCACCGATACCACGTCCATATAATGCAGGACCGTTTTCAGGCCGCGGAATACGCCGGTTTTAATCAGTAAATCAATAACCTTATTGCACTCGGTTTGCAGACGCTGCGCTTTCGCCACATCGCCCTCACGCAATGCCTGAACAATCCCCTGATAACGCCAACCCATAATGTTGTATGTGCTGCCGATACCGCCGTCCGCGCCCGCCAGCAGACCGGAAGCGAAGATTTCGTCATAACCGTTGTACAGCACCAGATCCGGATGCGCGCGGCGGATCTGCTCCATCTGGAAGAGATCGCCGGAGGTTTGCTTCAGCGCGCTCACGCCCGGTAATGTCACCAGCGTATTGATCTGATCGAGGGTAAGTTTTACACCGCTTAACGCCGGAATGTTGTATACCACCATCGGCAATCCATCTGCGGAATCAATGATTGCCCGATAATGGTCACAGTGCTCTTCAAAACTGAAAGGGTAATAAAAAGGCGTCACCGCAGAGACCGCATCAAAACCGTAACGCTTTGCGGCGCTGGCAAGCTGCTGGCTTTCTGCGGTGCTTACCGTCCCGACATGGGCGATCAGCGTGATTTTTCCCTTCGCCTCTTCGGCGACAATCTCCAGTACCTGCTCTCTTTCAGCAAGGCTCTGTACGAATGCTTCCCCGGTGGAACCGCCAACGTACAGCCCGTCGATACCCTGCCCGATGTTAAAACGCACCAGACGGCGCAGGCTTTCGCTATCCAGTTGCTGCTGATGATCAAATGGGGTCAACAACGCCGCCATTACGCCTTGCAATGCTTTTGCCATACCTACCTCTACGGATGATGAATATATTAACTACCTACCTTTATACCTGTTATACCAGATCAAATAAGCAGCAAATAATACAGAACGCTTATAGTGCGATCTGCTTCACTAAACTGGGATCGGAGGCGCGATCGCTACCGCATTTTTTGACTTTTTTTACCGAGCGCGTGCCAGGTAGCGGAAACGCTATTGAGGTGGGTTTGCAGAGCGCGATCCGCTTTATCGGGATCTCGCTGGCGAATGGCATCAACAATCACAATATGCTGTTGATAACTCACGTTATTATGTTCATGCAGCTCACGATCGGGAACGCTTGGGCGAGCGGCGATTAGCCAGTCCAGCAGAGCAACATGAATAGCCATAAAGATCGGATTGCCGGGAATTTCAGCCAACACCCGGTGAAACTCGACATCCGAACGAATAAACAGCGCGTTGTCATCCAGCGACTGGCTATTAATTTCCAGCGCTTTCGTTAACAACGCGATCTGCTCGTCGGTGGCATGTTCCGCCGCATAGCGTACCAGGCTGGATTCAAAGAAAAGCCGTAGCTGTTCAAAGTGAGCGATGCCGCCAGGATGAGTAAGAAAATCTTTCGCCATACCCGACAGTTCGCTGATGATGGTATCAGCAGAGGGGCGCGAGACGCGGGCGCGTTCGCCGTTATTGATTTGCACCAGACCTTTACGCTTCAGCGCAGCTAACGCTTCACGCACGGAGGGACGTCCCACATTGAAGAAGGCCATTAATTCACGTTCAGACGGTAGCTGTTCTCCCTCGCCAAACTCATGACGGCGGATCATCTGCTCCAGCTCTTCCTCAACCATTTCAGACAGTTTTTTACGCGCCAGCGGGCGGCGGCGCAAACTACGCCCGAGGGATGTCGGTGAATCTTCTGCTTGCGAATCAAATGCGTTCATAACGTCCATTCATGAGTGGTCGGTGGCAAATAATAGCAAGCTTATCGTAACACAGCTTCAAAAGCAGGGTGAACCCGCGAGGAGGCCAAACAAAACAGGCCCTTCAGGGCCTGTTGATTATTTTACTACGCGCAGTGCCGGACGTCCGCCACGCGGCGGAGGCGGCTCGTCATCAGGACTACTGTCGTCATCGTGGTCGGGCTTATCGCCATCAATGACGGACATCACGGTCTCGCTTTCCGCGCCTGCGGTATTGTCATCATCATTTAAGCTGACAACGTCTTCATCATAGGCGGCTTCAGGCTCAAACATGGTGCCTGCGCCGTTTTCACGGGCGTAAATCGCCAGCACCGCAGCCAAAGGCACAGAAACCTGACGGGGAACGCCGCCGAAGCGCGCATTAAAACGCACTTCATCATTAGATAGCTCCAGATTACCTACCGCCCGCGGCGCAATATTGAGGACGATTTGCCCATCGCGCGCATATTCCATAGGGACATGCACGCCAGGCAGCATCACATCCACCACCAGATGCGGAGTCAACTGGTTATCCAGCAACCACTCGTAGAAAGCACGCAACAGATAGGGACGACGCGGCGTCAACTGTGACAAATCCATACAGGTTAACCCCGACCGAGGCGCATTTCACGTTCAGCTTCGGTTAAAGAAGCCAGGAAAGAATCACGTTCAAAGACGCGGGTCATATAGCCTTTCAGCTCTTTCGCCCCTGCGCCGCTGAATTCAATACCCAACTGCGGTAAACGCCACAGGAGAGGCGCCAGGTAGCAATCAACCAGGCTGAATTCGTCGCTCAGGAAATACGGTTTCTGACCAAATACCGGCGCAATCGCCAGCAGCTCTTCACGCAGTTGTTTACGCGCAGAGTCGGCCTCGGAAGCAGACCCGTTTACGATGACGTTCATCAGCGTATACCAGTCTTTTTCAATACGGTGCATGTACAGACGGCTTTCACCGCGCGCGACCGGATAAACCGGCATCAGCGGCGGATGAGGGAAACGCTCATCCAGATATTCCATAATGATGCGAGATTCCCACAGGGTCAGCTCACGATCCACCAGTGTCGGAACGCTTTGATTCGGGTTGAGGTCAATCAGATCCTGAGGTGGATTGTCCTTTTCCACATGTTCGATCTCAAAACTAACACCCTTTTCAGCCAACACAATGCGGACCTGATGGCTATAGATGTCAGTAGGACCAGAAAACAGCGTCATTACCGAACGTTTGTTGGCAGCGACAGCCATGAAAACCTCCAGGTATATTCAGAATTTTTACTGCTACCAGCCACAATGTGACCAGCCAGATGTTATGTCACCCAGGGCGAAAAAAGCCATCATTGCTCAGAAACGAGACAAAAAATGAACATTCCCCGCTATTTGGGCAGAAAATTGGATGATAGTTTACCAGATTTTGTGACCTTTGTGGTGAGTCGATTCTGGAAATGGGGAAAAAGAGACAACAATCCGCATTTCATCGTGACAGAAATGCATTGCCCATAAAAAAACCCGCCGAAGCGGGTTTTTTCGCTAACAGTTGTCTGCCGAAGCAGAACCCCATTAACGTTTGGAGAACTGCGGACGACGACGTGCTTTACGCAGGCCGACTTTCTTACGTTCAACCTGACGAGCGTCACGAGTAACGAAGCCAGCTTTACGCAGTTCGCCACGCAGGGACTCATCGTACTCCATCAGAGCGCGGGTGATACCGTGACGGATCGCACCAGCCTGACCAGAGATACCACCACCTTTAACAGTGATGTACAGATCCAGTTTCTCAACCATGTCGACCAGTTCCAGCGGCTGACGAACTACCATGCGGGCAGTTTCACGACCGAAGTACTGTTCCAGAGAACGTTGGTTGATAACGATTTTACCGTTGCCCGGTTTGATGAACACGCGAGCTGCGGAACTTTTGCGGCGACCAGTGCCGTAGTATTGATTTTCAGCCATTGCCTATAATCCCGATTAGATGTCAAGAACTTGCGGTTGCTGTGCCGCGTGGTTGTGCTCGTTGCCCGCGTAAACTTTCAGTTTACGGAACATAGCACGACCCAGCGGGCCTTTTGGCAGCATGCCTTTAACCGCGATTTCAATCACACGCTCAGGACGGCGGGCAATCATCTCTTCAAAGGTCGCTTGTTTGATACCACCGATGTGGCCGGTGTGGTGATAGTACACTTTGTCAGTACGCTTGTTGCCGGTTACAGCAACTTTGTCAGCGTTCAGAACGATGATGTAATCACCAGTATCTACGTGCGGAGTGTATTCCGCTTTGTGCTTACCGCGCAGGCGACGAGCCAGTTCAGTAGCCAGACGGCCCAGAGTTTTACCGGTCGCGTCAACAACATACCAGTCGCGTTTTACGGTTTCTGGTTTAGCTGTAAAAGTTTTCATTAAAAGCTTACCCAAATAAATAAGTTACACGTTGGTGAACACCCAAACGTTTTAAATAGTTGAGGTTCACACGACAAAGTCCGGTAAACCTACCCCCTCGGATATGTTTGGCCGGCACAGAGAAAGTTTGGGAAAAAACTCTCTTGTAACGTGGGGTCGCAGGATTATAGAGAAGTCCAGGTCAAAGATCGACCCCTTTTTGCGATTTGCCGCGGGTTTTGTTCAGGCCTGGTTCACCCTCGGTCGGGGAGGTTGCACAGATATAATACCGCATAATGCCGGGGCGCTGCGCTTGTCCGGCTTACGGCATATGCTCCCGCTTGAGGTACTCCGCACTCTGCATCTCTTGCAGGCGTGACAGACAGCGCTGAAATTCAAACTTGAGCCGTTCCCCCTGATAAATTTCATATAACGGTGCGGCGGCGCTGACCACCAGCTTAACGTGGCGCTCGTAAAACTCATCCACCAGCGCAATAAAGCGGCGCGCTTCGTTCTCCATCAGCGGCGTCATGACCGGCACGTCAAACAGCAGAACCGTGTGAAATAACCTTGAGAGCGCAATGTAATCATGCTGGCTGCGGGCCTCGACGCACAGCGTAGCGAAAGAGACCGCTAGCGTTTGGTTTTCAACGCCCAGGGTGGATAAAGAGCGATGATTGATTTCCAGCGTCGGAGCGTGCGCGCGCGCGGCCCCCGCTAACGCCAGCCACAGTTTATCCATTTGCCGCCGGGTTTCATCATTAAGCGGCGTTAGCCATAAATGGGCCTGCGTCAGCGTCCGCAGCCGGTAATCGACGCCGGCGTCCACATTCATAATGTCGCAGTGCTGTTTAATGGCATCGATAGCCGGCAGGAAGCGGGCGCGTTGCAAACCGTTGCGGTAGAGTTCATCCGGCGGAATATTGGAGGTCGCGACCAGCGTAATGCCGCGTGCAAACAGCGCTTTCATTAAACCGCCCAGCAGCATGGCGTCGGTAATATCGGTGACGAAAAACTCATCGAAACACAGTACGTCCGTCTCGGTTTTAAACCGATCGGCAATAATGTCTAACGGATCGATCTGTCCCTGTAGCGCGGTAAGTTCTTCATGCACGCGCAGCATAAACCGATGAAAATGCAGGCGTAATTTTCGCTCACCCGGCAGGCTGTGGTAGAAGAGATCCATGAGCCAGGTTTTGCCGCGACCCACGCCCCCCCACATATACAGCCCGCGAACCGGTATTTGCGCGTCCGGTTCGTTTTTGCCTAATAATTTCCCCAGTCGCGCTATCAGACCGCCGGGTGGCGTAGCCGACGATTTTTTCGCGGTGAGCGCCTGATAAAGGGTTTCCAGACGGTCGACCGCCTCTTTCTGTACGTCGTCAGGCTGATGGGTGCCTTTGTTGAGTGCCTGGAGATAACGCGATGTAGGGGAAAGGCTTTGCATAATGTTATTGTTATTCCTTGAAAATCGATGTGCCGTCGTTCACGGCTGACGAAAAAAAGGCCGTTCTACACTACGCGATATGCTGTCGGGATTCCACTTCTACGGAATTAGCGGTTATAGTGGCATAATCAGGCGCGGGCATGGAGCCTGGAGCCAACACCCTACGGAAACATAAGACAACGGGAGATGTTCATGACCTGGGAATATGCGCTAATTGGATTAGTCGTCGGTATCATCATTGGTGCCGTGGCCATGCGTTTTGGTAATCGTAAGTTACGTCAACAGCAGGCATTGCAGTACGAACTGGAAAAAAACAAAGCTGAGCTGGAAGAGTACCGTGAAGAGCTAGTTAGCCACTTTGCCCGCAGCGCGGAACTGCTGGATACCATGGCGCATGATTACCGCCAGCTGTATCAGCATATGGCGAAAAGCTCCAGCAGCCTGCTGCCGGAAATGTCTGCGGAGTCGAATCCGTTCCGTAACCGTCTGGCGGAGTCTGAGGCGAGCAACGATCAGGCGCCAGTACAAATGCCACGTGATTATTCTGAAGGCGCGTCTGGCCTGTTACGTAGCGGCGCAAAGCGCGATTAATCGCACGCCGTTAAGAAATTTATCGGGCGCATCGCTTGCGCCCTCTCTCTATCTTTCCTGTCCCAGCTATTATCATTGTTACCAGGCTGAAAATTCAATAACATCAATCTGTTTTGAATTGTCTATCCGTTCATTCAAGGTACGAGAGCAGCATCCATGAAAAAACACACCCAGCTGTTAAGTGCATTAGCGTTAAGTGTCGGGTTAACTCTTTCGGCGCCGTTTCCAGCCCTTGCATCGATACCAGGCCAGGTGCCAGGCCAGGCGACGCTGCCAAGCCTTGCCCCTATGCTGGAGAAAGTGCTGCCTGCTGTCGTCAGCGTAAAAGTCGAGGGAACCGCCGCCCAGAGCCAAAAAGTGCCGGAGGAGTTTAAAAAATTCTTTGGCGAGGATCTGCCAGACCAGCCGTCCCAGCCGTTTGAAGGACTCGGTTCGGGGGTGATTATCGATGCCGCGAAAGGCTATGTATTAACCAATAATCATGTGATTAATCAGGCACAGAAGATCAGCATTCAACTGAATGACGGACGCGAATTCGACGCGAAGCTGATCGGCGGCGACGACCAGAGCGATATCGCTCTGTTACAAATTCAGAATCCCAGCAAGTTAACGCAAATTGCCATCGCCGATTCCGACAAACTCCGCGTCGGCGATTTCGCCGTGGCGGTCGGTAATCCGTTTGGCCTTGGGCAAACCGCCACCTCCGGGATTATTTCAGCGCTGGGACGCAGCGGGCTTAATCTGGAAGGGCTTGAGAACTTTATTCAAACCGATGCCTCTATTAACCGCGGCAACTCCGGCGGCGCGCTGCTTAACCTGAACGGCGAGCTGATCGGGATTAATACCGCGATCCTCGCGCCAGGGGGCGGGAGCATCGGCATTGGCTTTGCTATTCCTTCCAATATGGCGCAGACGCTGGCGCAGCAGTTGATTCAGTTCGGCGAAATCAAACGCGGATTGCTGGGAATTAAAGGCACTGAAATGACCGCTGATATCGCCAAGGCATTCAAACTGAACGTTCAGCGTGGCGCTTTTGTCAGCGAGGTTTTACCCAATTCAGGTTCGGCGAAGGCCGGGGTGAAATCCGGAGACGTGATTATCAGTCTTAACGGTAAGCCGCTGAATAGCTTTGCCGAACTGCGTTCGCGTATCGCCACCACCGAACCGGGCACGAAAGTGAAGCTGGGCCTGCTGCGCGATGGTAAGCCGCTGGAGGTGGAAGTCACGCTGGATTCCAATACCTCTTCTTCCGCCAGCGCCGAAATGATCGCCCCGGCGTTGCAAGGCGCGACGTTGAGCGACGGCCAGCTGAAAGACGGGACGAAAGGCGTTAAGGTTGATAGCGTCGAAAAAAGCAGTCCTGCCGCGCAGGCCGGTTTGCAAAAAGATGATGTTATCATCGGCGTTAACCGCGATCGCATCAGTTCTATCGCCGAAATGCGCAAAGTGATGGCGGCAAAACCGTCCATCATTGCTCTTCAGGTAGTACGCGGCAACGAGAACATTTATCTATTGCTGCGCTAATCCTGTCTTAAACCGGGCATCAGCCTGCGATGTGATGTCCGGTTAACTCATGGTATGCTGCTGCCGTTCCCTTTTTTAACGACGCCTCCATCATGTTTGTGAAGCTCTTACGTTCGGTCGCAATAGGTTTAATTGTCGGCGCTATTCTGTTGGCCGTCATGCCTTCTTTGCGCAAAATTAATCCTATCGCCGTCCCGCAATTCGACAGTACCGATGAGACGCCAGCCAGTTATAATTTTGCGGTTCGCCGCGCCGCGCCTGCCGTCGTCAATGTCTATAACCGCAGTATGAACAGTACCGCGCATAATCAACTGGAGATCCGCACGCTGGGTTCCGGCGTGATCATGGATCAACGCGGTTATATTATTACCAACAAACACGTGATTAACGATGCCGATCAGATTATCGTCGCGCTACAGGATGGCCGCGTCTTTGAAGCGCTACTGGTTGGCTCCGATTCGCTTACCGATCTGGCGGTGCTGAAGATCAACGCCACTGGCGGGCTGCCTACCATCCCGATTAATACAAAGCGTACACCGCATATTGGCGACGTCGTACTGGCTATCGGCAACCCATATAATCTGGGACAGACCATCACCCAGGGAATCATCAGCGCAACGGGTCGTATCGGCCTGAACCCGACAGGGCGACAGAATTTTCTCCAGACCGACGCCTCGATTAACCACGGTAATTCCGGCGGCGCGCTGGTCAACTCGTTAGGCGAACTGATGGGGATCAACACCCTCTCTTTTGATAAGAGTAACGATGGCGAAACGCCGGAAGGCCTTGGTTTTGCGATTCCCTTCCAGCTAGCCACGAAAATTATGGATAAGCTTATCCGCGACGGTCGCGTGATTCGCGGCTATATCGGTATTGGCGGACGAGAAATCGCGCCGCTGCACGCGCAGCAGGGTAGCGGCATGGACCCGATTCAGGGCATTGTCGTTAATGAAGTAACGCCAAACGGCCCCGCCGCGCTTGCCGGTATTCAGGTTAATGATTTGATTATTTCGGTCAATAATAAACCCGCCGTGTCCGCGCTGGAGACGATGGATCAGGTGGCGGAAATCCGCCCGGGCTCCGTCATTCCGGTCGTGGTAATGCGGGATGATAAGCAACTCACGTTCCAGGTGACGGTGCAGGAATACCCGGCGTCGAACTAAAACGACGCGGCTTTTGCCCGCGTCGTTCGACGGCTAGTCAATAAAGACTGGCCCTGCCGGAAAATGTGCCAGGAAACTCGTGAAGATCAGCAGAGCGGGGAGACTTTTCTCCCCGACGGCTTCTTCACGCAGCGCCTTATCCAGTACAAGCAGGCTATGCTCCCCCCCTTCCCCCAAAATGCCGCCCATCCAGAGCAGTCGTTGCGCCTGTTGACGCGCATACTGCGATGCGCTTTTCCAGGCGACCAGATGCAGCAACGTTTGTAACAGCAGGACCCGAGACGCGTGACCATCGCGTTGTAATCGCCTGAATACGGGTAATGCAATACTACGTACCGTCGAGAAACCGCTCGCCGCCTCCCCCTCAATCGGCGATAAACCAACAGCCGCCTGTTTGACGAAATCGCATAACTGATTGTGTGTTAATGGCCGCTCGCCTGCGCTCATATACCCTGCGGCAAAACAGAGTAACCCGATACCCTGAGCCCAATCGGTCGATGGCAGAATCCCCTGCGGAACATTCGGTGCCGACGTCTGTGCGGCACAAAGCCCCTCGTCGTAACACTGTGCAAAACGTTGCTCATATATTGCTGAGTTGACGCCAGACCACGGCAGCAAATGCAGTGCTGGCTCAAGCTCAGTTATCTGATTCACCGTCTCAACAACATAACGCAAGATGGTTTCTCTGGATGGCATGGATGTACCTTGCCGAAACGCAACCATTTCACTCATTACTGTGTCCTCATTTTGCGGGAGCAGAATCACTGCCCCCGGTTAGATTGGATTACATCGCCAGCACGTATTTCAGCATCACGCCCGCCGCAATGGCCGAGCCAATCACCCCGGCCACGTTCGGCCCCATCGCGTGCATCAGCAGGAAGTTCTGCGCGTCTGATTCCAGGCCCACCTTGTTCGATACGCGGGCCGCCATCGGCACCGCCGACACCCCCGCCGAACCGATAAGCGGGTTGATTTTGTTCTTACTGCACAGGTTCAGCAGCTTCGCCATCAGCACCCCGGCCGCCGTCCCGATACCGAACGCAATCACACCCAGCAGCAGAATGCCCAGCGTCTGCGGTTGCAGGAACTTGTCCGCCACCAGTTTTGCGCCAACGGAAAGCCCCAGGAAGATGGTGACGATATTAATCAGCCCGTTCTGTACCGTGTCGCTCAGACGCTCCACCACGCCGCTTTCGCGCATCAGATTGCCAAAGCAGAACATCCCCAGCAGCGGTGCGGCGTCCGGCAACAGCAGGGCCACCAGCATGAGCAACACCACCGGGAAGAGGATTTTTTCCCGCTTACTCACCGTGCGCAGCTGCACCATGCGGATTTTCCGCTCTTTCTCGCTGGTCAGCGCGCGCATAATCGGTGGCTGGATTAACGGCACCAGCGCCATATACGAGTACGCCGCCACCGCGATGGCTCCCAGCAGCTCCGGGGCCAGCTTGCCCGACAGATAAATCGCCGTCGGGCCGTCCGCGCCGCCGATAATGCCGATGGCCGCCGCCTGCGGCAGGGTGAAGGAAATCAGGCCGAAGTAGTTCAGCGTCAGCGCCCCCAGCACGGTGGCGAAGATGCCGAACTGCGCCGCCGCGCCGAGCAGCAGGGTGCGCGGGTTGGCCAGCAGCGGGCCGAAGTCGGTCATCGCGCCGACGCCCATAAAGATGACCAGCGGCGCGACACCGGAGCCAATCGCCACTTTATAGAACAGCGCCAGCACCCCCGGCGTGTAGCCCATGTCCACCGCCAGGTTCTCCATCTGTCCCTGCACCGACGGCAGCGCCAGCGCTAACGCCTCCTTGATGGCGTGCACGTCCGGCGCGCAGTTAAGCTTCGCGGCAATCACCGCCAGCTGCCCGGCGTCGTGATGCGCCAGCAGGCTTTCCAGCGCGGTCAGCGCCATGCCCGCTTCCGGGATGTTGGAGAGCAGGCCGCCGAAGCCAATCGGCAGCAGCAGCAGCGGCTCGAACTTCTTCGCAATCGCCAGCCACAGCAGCAGCAGGCTCACCAGCAGCATGATGGCCTGGCCGATGCCGAGGTGCATCAGGCCCATCCCCTGAATCAGGGCGTTCAGACTTTCCATTTCCGCTCCTCGTCCTTACGCCAGCGTCATCAGGGTGTCGCCCACGGAAACCGCATCGCCGGACTTCACCGCAATACCGCGCACGGTCCCGGCCTGCGCGGCGCGGATTTCGGTTTCCATCTTCATGGCTTCCAGAATCAGCAGCACGTCGCCTTCGGCCACCGTCTGGCCCTCGGTGGCAATCACCTTCCAGATATTGCCCGCCAGCGGCGCGGTGACCGGGGTGCCGGCGCCTGCCGGGGCGGTGGCAGGAGCAGAAGAGGCAGCAGGTGCAGCCGCAGTGAGCTGGCTGATATCGCCGCCGTCGCTGACTTTCACCACAAAGGCTTTGCCTTCCACTTCCACGGTGTAGATACCGGAAGCGGCGGGTTTTGCGGCTTTTTCCTCTTTCACGGCAGGTTTCGCGGCTTCCGCCTGCGGCACCGGCTCAAACGCCGCCGGGTTATTGCGGTTCTCAAGGAATTTGAGGCCGATTTGCGGGAACAGCGCCACGGTGAGCACGTCGTCGATGGCGTTTCCCGCCAGAGTAATCCCCTTCTCCTGCGCCTGGCGCCTGACGTCCGCTTCCAGTTCAGCCAGTTCCGGCTTCAGCAGGTCCGCCGGGCGGCAGGTCACCGGAGCGCCCCCTTCCAGCACGCGGGCCTGTAACGCGGCGTTAACCGGCACCGGGGTGTGGCCGTACTCGCCTTTCAGAATGCCGGCGGTTTCTTTGGCGATGGTTTTGTAGCGTTCCCCGGTCAGCACGTTGAGCACCGCCTGGGTGCCGACAATCTGCGAGGTGGGGGTCACCAGCGGGATGAAGCCGAGGTCCTTGCGCACGCGGGGGATTTCCGCCAGCACCTGGTCGAGTTTGTCCGACGCGTTCTGCTGCTTCAGCTGGCTTTCGAGGTTAGTGAGCATTCCGCCCGGCACCTGGGCCACCAGAATGCGGCTGTCGTAGCCTCTCAGCTGGCCTTCAAAGGCGTGGTATTTTTTGCGCACCTCGCGGAAGTACGCCGCGATGTTTTCCAGCTTCAGGATATCCAGCCCGGTGTCATACCCGGTTCCGGCGAGCGTCGCCACCAGTGCTTCGGTGGCCGGGTGGCCGTAGGTGGCGCTCATGGAGGAAATCGCCGTGTCGACGCCGTCGACGCCCGCTTCAATGGCCTTCAGCAGGGCCATCTCCGCCATCCCGGTGGTGGCGTGACAGTGCAGGTGCAGGCGCACCTCAAAACGTTTTTTGATTTCGCTGACCAGTTCATACGCCGCCATCGGCGTGAGAATGCCGGACATATCTTTAATCGCAATCGAGTCAACGCCGGTTTCCAGCAGCTGTTCGGTTAAATCCAGCCAGGTCTGCAGCGTGTGTGCCGGGCTGGTGGTGTAGGAGAGCGTGCCCTGGGCGTGCGCGCCGTGGCTGCGCACCGCCTGCAGGGCGGCCTTCATATTGCGCGGGTCGTTCATGGCGTCGAAGACGCGGAAGACGTCCATGCCGTTTTTCACCGCGCGTTCGACGAAGCGTTCCACCACGTCATCGGCGTAGTGGCGATAGCCGAGCAGGTTCTGGCCGCGCAGCAGCATCTGCAGGGGAGTCTTCGGCATGGCTTTTTTGAGCTCGCGCAGGCGCAGCCACGGGTCCTCGCCGAGAAAGCGGATGCAGGCGTCAAAGGTGGCGCCGCCCCAGCATTCGAGGGAGCCGTAGCCCACGTCGTCGAGCTGAGCGGCAATCGGCAGCATATCGTCAAGGCGCAGGCGGGTGGCGAACAGGGACTGGTGGGCGTCGCGCAGGACGACATCGGTAATGGCAACGGTCATGGATTCCTCCGTGAATTAAGGGTTAAGGCGGCGATGGTGGTGGATAGCGGCGGCAATCACCGGCTTTAAGCGGGCGAAGTCGTCCGCGGCGGGAACAGCGCGCGGTGCGGGCGCGGCGACGGGCTCCGGGAAGAAGCGAGTAATCACGGCAGACATGCCGCGAATGGCGAAAATCAGCAGGAACAGAAACGCCAGCACGAATCCCATGCCGAGGAACATCAGGGTGAAGCCTTCACCTAATAGCAGAGCTGCATTAGTCATAAAATAGCCTTCAGGCAGGAGGCACGATAATGGGGCTATTTATGACGATGAAATAATAAGGGTGGATTTCCCTGAGCCGCCCCCGGCCAGAGCCCTTGGTTATTATTATCGTCATAACGTATTACCACTATTATCGTGCAATTTACGTAATCAGGTTTATTTGATGAAACTTACGTTCTGGCATATTTCATCAGCGACGATCTCTTTACGCTGATTAAAAATAATTTTGTTCTGTTCAAACAGATTATTCCCATGGGTATCAATAGAAACAATCAGCGGGCCAAACTCTTTAACCCGACAGACCCACAGCGTTTCCGGCATCCCCAGATCACGCCATTGGGCATCTTCAATTTCTTCCACGCACACGGCGGCTACAACCGCACAACCGGCAGGGAATACGCAGTGCAGCGCTTTGTGTTCAGCACAGCCCTCTTCGGTACCTTTACCCATACCGCCTTTACCCACAATTAATTTCACGCCGGTCTGCGCAATAAATTCTTTTTCGAATTTCTCCATACGCATGCTGGTGGTTGGTCCAACGGAGACCATTTCAAACTTATCGTCTTCGCCTTTAATTGGGCGGACAATGGGGCCAGCGTGTAAAATAGCGCCGCCGCGAACATCTACCGGAAGTTCGCGACCACCTTCAATTAAACGGCGATGGGCTACGTCACGGCAGGTAACAATATGACCATTGAGATAAATAATATCGCCAGCCTTAATATCCGCTAAATCTTCATCTTTAATTGGCGTAGTCAGGATTTTTTTAGTCATCAGAAATTCACTCCGCTGTGAGACGTAATGGTGTAATTCAAATCTTTATCGAAAACGATATGCCCTTTACGGTGCGACCAGCAGCCGACGTTTACCGCCACGCCGATGGTAGAAGGATGACGCGCGGTGTTTTCAATGTTCACGCCCATAACGGAGGTATTACCGGACATCCCCTGCGGCCCCAGGCCAATTTTGTTAATGCCGTCTTCCAGCATTTTTTCCAGCGAGGCTGCACGCTCATTCTCGTTATGCGAACCGATCGGACGCATCAGCGCTTTTTTCGATAGCAGTGCCGCCGTTTCAACAGAGGTCGCTACGCCCACGCCAACCAGCAGCGGCGGACAAGCGTTGAGGCCGTAGCTGGTCATCACATCCAGTACAAAGCGGGTCACACCTTCATAGCCTGCACCCGGCATCAGCACCATCGCTTTCCCCGGCAGGGAACAACCGCCGCCCGCCATATAGGTATAAATGCTGCACTGATCGGAATTGGGAACGATCTCCCAGAAGACCGTCGGCGTACCTTTACCCACGTTTTTACCGGTGTTGTATTCATCAAAAGTTTCTACGCTGTTGTGGCGCAGCGGAGAATCGACAGTTGCTTTGATCACCGCCTCACGCAACAACGCTTCCAGCTCGCCAATCAGCGGAAAGTTCGTCCCGCACTCCACCAGAAACTGAATGACACCGGTGTCCTGGCAGGAAGGTCGATCCAGCTCTTTCGCCAGACGCTGGTTCTCAATCATGGTAGTAAAGATGACGTCGGCCAGTTTACTGGTCTCTTTCTTATGCAAATCTTCCAGTTTTGCAGTGACATCATCAGGCAAAACTTTGCCGGTATATCCCACAAACTTGGCCATAACGTCGGTCATATGGGATATCTGTTCACTTTTGCTCATAAATGCTCCTTAGTCAGAACAGCTTCCGTTAATTACGGATGAAAAGGGAAAAGGATTGGCAGCAGGATCAAGCTGACAATGGTTGAAACGATAATCAGGGGGATACCGGCCTTAGCGTAGTCGACAAATTTATAGCCACCCGCGGAGAGCACCATCATGTTGGCAGGCATACCGATAGGGGTTGCGTAGGCGCAGGAACCGCCAATGACCGTCGCCATCAGAACCGCACGCGGGTCGGCCCCCATACCTGCGGCAATGGACAAACTCACCGGCACCAATAGCGCTGTCGTTGCGGTATTGGACATAAAGTTGGTCATCACAACGGATAAGGCGAAAACGGCGATCAGCAACATGAACGGTGAGGAGTTTTGCCCCAGCATGCCGATTACATAGTCCGCAACCAGCTTGCCTGCCCCGGTCATTTCCAGCGCTTTTGCCAGCGCCAGGGTGCCGCCAAAGATAAAAATAGTCTGTGAATCAATGGCTTTATAGGCCTGTTTTTCCGTGAGTACGCCGGTAACTACCAGCACAAGAGCGCCAATACAACCGGTCACGGCCAGGCTGACACCGATCTTCTTCTCAAAGATCATGCCGAGGATCGTTGCGATCAACACCACCAGTGAGAGCCGTTGTTTCCACTGTGGAACATGGCTGTAGTCACGTTGCACCCCGACGCTCCCCACCTCACCGCCGGTCGCATTATTCGGCAGAAAGCGATAGCCAATAGTCAGGAAGTAGAGAATGCCGCAGATGAGCATCGGGAGACCGATTTTTGCGTATTCAAAAAAGCCAAAGCCGCCGCCAATATTCTGTAGCGCAGACTGCGCGATAAGATTTCCCGGCGCGCCAATTAACGACAGGTTACCGCCCAACGCAGCGGCAAAAACCAGCGGCATCAGTAGACGAGAACGCGAGAAGCCCGATTTTGCCGCCACGCCGATCACCACCGGAATCAAAACCGCAGCGGTACCGGTGTTAGAAAGGACGCCAGACATCAAGCCCACCACCACCATAATGGTGAAGATCAGCTGTTTTTCTGTTTTCGCGAAGCGCGTGATGACGCCGCCCACTTTGTTTGCCATACCGGTCTCGAACAACGCGCCGCCCACGATGAACATCGCGACAAAGAGGATGACGTTAGTGTCGATAAAGCCAGCAAAGGCCTGTTTGATATTCAGAACTCCGGTGATCACTAAGGCCACGCAGACAATCATGGAAGTGACGGCAAGTGGCACTTTTTCCCATACAAACATGACGATAGCGAACACCAATAAACATAAGGTAAGGGTAATGGGTTCCATATTTATAATTATCCAATCAATGATATATGATATTGTATCCAATGTTGACAGGGAGAAATTATTCCCATACAAAAACTAAGTCAAATCGTTTCTCAGGAAAGATGCAGGAGTGGGATCTACATCAAGATCGTGGTTAGATCGTTACTGGACGTGATTAATAGAATTGAAGAATTGGTTGAAGCGCCTGCGATGCTCACGCAGGCGAAAAGATCAGGCAGAAGGGTCACCAACATAGCGGGTCAGCATATTCTCCATTGAGCGAATAATGTGTTCGCGCATGCGCTGGCGTGCCAATGTTTCATCATGAAGTTCAAGAGCTTGCAGAATACTTTTATGTTCCTGAATGGAAATCACGGCATACTCTTCTTCGGTGACCTTATGGCCCATCGACAGGCCGTTCCACATATTACAGAGCAACATTTTCATTTTTTCGTTGCCAGCAACATTCCATATTTCCATATGAAATGCCTGATTCAGGTCGGAGTATTCCGCCGAGTTATTTTCCGCGAGAGCCTTTTCAGCGGCATAATGCACCTGGGCTATCCGCGAGATATCGGTGCCAGGACGAGAAGCTTTAGCCACCGCCTCACTTTCTAACAGCGCGCGAATTTCATAGTGTTCACGGATCGTTTGTTCATTGATGCCCAACACCACCGCCCCTTTATTAGGGCGCACTTTTATCAGCCCATCCGCCGCCAGAATCTGAAACGCCTCGCGCACTGGCATACTCGACACGCCGACCATTCTGGCAATGCCTTCTAACGTAATCTCCTGCCCTTCCACTAACTCCCTCGAAAGAATCGCTTTACGCAGCACTGCCGCGACCTGTTCTTTCGCTGAAAGAAGCTTAATCTTCCCTAACTTAGGCTTCTGCACTTTCCCAATCCTTCATATGTTGACGCATTATTTCTGCTAAAGAGAGGAAATAACGCTGCATAACTTGCCCAATCTCATCACGCCGCCCCTGGCGTATGACGTCAGCCAGTTCAGCGAAAAGCTGCGCCGACTCCTGATTATCTTTTTTCAGATGCAAAATAACATAAGAGACATAACCGTCCAGGAACTGCTGATACACCTTTTCCAGATAGCGGTTATTCACATAAGAAATCAGCATCGCATGACACTCCAGTTCGCAGGATTTGTCTTCTGCGACAGCCAGCGCTTGCGCACGTATCAGGAGGGCATCGCCTACTTCGCTGGGTATCAGCGAAAACATTTCGGCGGCCATCGCGGCAATCACGCGAAAAATATGACTCACGCGATCGGCCTCAAGATGCGCGACCTGCATGTGCCTGTTGGGCAGTCGGATTAAAAAACCTTCCTGTTCGAGTGACTGTAGCGCTTCTCGAACCGGCATTCGTGAAAGACCGAGCTGCTCCGCAATACTTTCCTGCGCGAGTTCTTCTCCCGCTTTTATATTGCCGGAAAGAATTTCATAGCGAAGCATTTGCGTAATGTGATCGCGGGTTTGCGTTCTTTGGATCTTTTTCACGACGTTCTCGTTAATAACCGATAAGACGTGAGGAGTTTAGCAGATTTAGTACTTGATTTCGTGGCTTGTTTACAGTCAAAGAAGCCGGAGCAAAAGCCCCGGCATCGGGCAGGAACAGCTTATTTATTAATAAAATCTTCACCCAACTGAATATCTTTTTTCAGCGTATCCAGCATAGCGTCCAGCGAATGTTGCTCGAAAGCGCTCAGTGTGCCGATGGATTTACGCTCTTCTACACCGTTTTTACCCAGCAGCAGCGGCTGAGAGAAGAAACGGGCATACTGACCGTCGCCTTCCACATAGGCGCATTCCACCACGCCTTTTTCGCCCTGCAGAGCGCGAACCAGAGAAAGACCGAAACGTGCGGCAGCCTGACCCATAGAGAGGGTTGCCGATCCGCCGCCGGCTTTCGCCTCGACGACTTCAGTACCGGCGTTCTGAATACGTTTAGTCAGCTCGGCCGCTTCTTGTTCGGTAAAACTTACGCCTGGAATCTGCGACAGCAGCGGCAGAATCGTCACGCCGGAGTGTCCGCCAATCACCGGAACTTCAACTTCCGTTGGCAGCTTACCTTTCAGCTCTGCAACAAAGGTATTAGAGCGGATGATATCCAGCGTGGTGACGCCAAACAGTTTGTTTTTGTCGTATACGCCTGCTTTTTTCAGCACTTCCGCCGCAATCGCAACGGTGGTGTTCACCGGGTTGGTGATAATGCCCACGCACGCTTTCGGGCAGGTTTTAGCGATCTGCTGCACCAGGTTTTTCACGATGCCAGCGTTAACGTTAAACAGGTCGGAACGGTCCATACCCGGCTTACGCGCCACACCCGCAGAAATCAGTACTACGTCAGCGCCTTCAAGCGCCGGGGTTGCGTCTTCACCGGAGAAACCTTTGATTTTTACAGCGGTGGGGATGTGGCTCAAATCAACGGCCACACCGGGAGTCACTGGAGCGATGTCGTACAGGGAGAGTTCTGAACCTGAAGGCAGTTGGTTTTTTAAAAGTAATGCCAGCGCCTGACCGATACCACCAGCAGCGCCGAGGACTGCGACTTTCATCCTAAACTCCTTATTATATGATTAGCTAAGTGTCTATTGCTCCGCGGCGGCGACCTTAATTCACAAATTCAATGATTACAATCCTCACTCATCAAGAATGCGGAGTCGCGCAATTTTGGCTTTTATGCATTTAATTTGCGTAATCCGGATCGACTGCAACCAGAGAGCAACGTTCCTACAGGTGGTGACAATATACCCTACTATCCTCTCAAAACAACATCATTTTGATAACAATTAATTTACTTTTAATCTTATTTGCGAGGCGTGACACAGGCATGTTTCTTGATAACGAAATTTGATAAAATTCCGCTCTTTCATAACATTATTTCAGCCTTAAACAAGGCAGACTGTTTGCATAAAAATTCATCTGTATGCACAATAATGTTGTTTCTACTGCCATATTACGGGTGACTTATGCGAAGCTCGGCTAAACAAGAAGAACTAGTAAGAGCGTTTAAAGCGCTCCTCAAAGAAGAAAAATTCAGCTCACAGGGCGAAATCGTCCTCGCGTTGCAGGATCAGGGCTTTGAAAATATCAATCAGTCCAAGGTCTCGCGCATGTTGACTAAGTTCGGCGCAGTGCGTACACGTAACGCAAAAATGGAAATGGTGTACTGTCTTCCGGCTGAACTGGGCGTCCCAACAACATCCAGTCCGTTGAAAAATCTGGTGCTGGATATCGACTATAACGACGCTGTCGTGGTGATTCATACCAGCCCCGGCGCGGCACAACTCATTGCACGCCTGCTGGATTCACTGGGGAAAGCAGAAGGTATTCTCGGCACGATTGCCGGCGACGATACTATCTTCACTACGCCTGCCAGCGGCTTTTCCGTAAGAGATCTGTACGAAGCCATTCTGGAACTTTTTGAACAAGAGCTTTAGTCCCACTTCCTCCGTCGTCGTACGGCGGAGGCACCTTTTTGTCCCCTCCCCTCGCCGCTTTCCTGTACGGCTATCATTTGGCAAATCATGCCCTTAAACATTCACCACATGAATGACAAATCAAAAAAACGCACAAAATGTCAAATTTATTAAGACATTGATTTTATTTTATTTTTTAAATGACAGCGGCGAAAAACAGCAATTTTAATTCCATAACGTTATAAAAAATAAAATTTTTAATGTCTTTAAAAAGCAGAAACAATTAGCGTGGTATTAATTAATCGCGTGATTAGTGTATACTTAATTTTGTGATGAGGGTCACGAAACAAAGACCCCAGTAAAGGAATTCGACGAGGTAAAAATCATGAAAATCAAAACCACTGTTGCAACATTAAGTGTTCTGTCCGTTCTCTCTTTTGGCGCTTTCGCCGCAGAACCTATCAGCGCAGAGCAAGCGCAAAATCGTGAAACAATCGGATCGGTTTCAGTCAGCGCTATCGGCTCATCGCCTATGGATATGAACGCCATGCTGAGCAAAAAAGCGGATGAACAAGGCGCTACGGCCTACCACATTACCGAAGCGCGTAGCGGCAGCAACTGGCACGCCACTGCCGAACTGTACAAATAAAATTCACCTGCCATCGCATATAACGTGTCATTGCTTCGCGGAGATATCGCATAAGAAAAGCCCATTAATCCGCGAGGTTGACCCTATAAAGGAATAAAAGATCATGAAAACGAAATACATTATCGCATCACTCGGCCTGGCCACTCTGCTCTCTTTCGGCGCAAATGCCGCAGTACATCAGGTCAACGCGGAACAGGCGCAGAATCTGCAACCGATGGGCACCATTTCCGTCTCGCAGATTGGCAGTACGCCAATGGATATGCGCCAGGAGATCGTCGCTAAAGCTGAAAAAGCAGGCGCTAATAGCTATCGCATCATCGAATTAAAAGAAGGTGATAACTGGCACGCCACCGCCGAGTTGTATAAGTAAACCCTCGTCGTCTAACCCGACGACTTGCCCCCGCCTGCCGGGGGCTTTTTTATGCTTTTTCAATGCCGGACATTAAACCGTAGCCGCCCCTCCAGCTCTTCTTCCGCTTCATCAAAGAGTAAAATCAGCGCCCCGTAGCGCCTGCGCAGTTTATCAGGCAGGTGAACGAACTCAATCTCTAGCGGTAGGGGTAAGATATCGCTCATTACCGCATCCCATAATGTATCAAGATCGCTTACTTTCTCACTGGCAAGACCAAACGTCTGCGTAAACTCGCGATAAAAATCGCTTTGGTTTTTAATATCATTAAAATCAAAAGTATAGACATTCATAGCCAGCCACCATCCCCGACAGACAATTGTCTGTTTTACTACTAAGCATCATTATGCAGAGGTTTCACTTCCAGAAACGCTTTTAGCCCCGGAGCACTCTTGCGCTGTTTTTGTATCTCAAATAAGTATAGTCATAAAAAAACCGACGCTTTTGGCATCGGTTCTTGTGGGTTAGCTATCGGTAAGCGCGTTCTGGTATTTATGTAACATGCCCGTCAGGCGTTTAACCGGTTCCGTCACCTGCGGCGGCGCCTCCCAGATACGTAATTTCTCCTGATAGATATCCAGCTCATCCAGCAACTGACCAAAGTAGCGTCGCCGTTTATCATCGCTTCCGGCGGAAATAACATGGTCTGCGGTACGACGAAGCTGACGGTGGAACACTGACAGATCTTCATTAACCGGTATCGGCGCGTCGCGCAGACGTTGATGAGCAATGATCATCGTTAGCGCCAGGCGGAACTTCGGCAAATCGCCAGGAAATTTATTCATCAGCAAAAAGAGTTGCTGATATAACGCAGGCAGACGGTTTTCTTTACGGCGTACCACGTTGGTCGTCATTGCCGAGACCGCAGCGGAAACAAACTGATTAAGCAGCACGCGACCGGTTCGATCTTTGGATTTATCACGCACCAGCAGGATGACGATAAACGCCAGCATACAGCCGACAATTTGCCCCAACGCGCTGTCGAGGAACTGGCTGAAATGGAACGTCATCGGATTATCCAACACAATAATGTTAATCGTACTGGCCAGCGCCCCCATCGACCCCAGACGCCGTTTCTGGACCTCAATGCCGATAAAGAACCCCAATACCGCCAGGCTCAAACATAACAACAGCATACTTTGCTGCGTATTGGGAATAATCACCAGGAAATAGAGCAATCCCAGCGGCAACGCCGCCAGAGTGCCATAAATAAAATCGATGCAGACCATGCGCGGATTGGGTAAACGCATCGCCAGCGAGGTCACCACGGCAATCATCACCATCGCGCCATTACCCGATGTCCAGCCGGTCCATAGCCAGAATAATGTCCCCAGAATGCAGGAAAGCGTGGTGCGCCAGAAGTTCACCATCGCATGGTGGCGTTCAGCGGATTCCACTTTAACTACGGGCTCGCCTTGCAGGATCTCTTCTTCCGTCGCGCTGATTTTGGTGTTACTGATCACGCCGCGTTTAAGCAATAGATAGCGCGTCGCAGCGCCTACCCAGCTATAAAGCGTGACGGGCGTTTCGCGCTCGCCAGTCCAGACAATGACACGCCGCATCCGTTTTAACTGTCTGTGGACGTCCTGTACCGTTTCAACCGGCGTCTCGAACAGTTCCCGGAATGTATCGGTAATCAGTTCCGGCCGCGTGTTTTGAATAAGATAAGTTTCACAGGATTGCGTAATCAGCGTGAGCGAAAGCGTATTCAACGCTTTCAGGCGGCGGTTAGCGCGTACCCAGCGCGAAGATTCCATATTCAGATTACTTCGCATCCCCTCCAGCGCCGCCGTGCGTCGCACCAGATCGCCCCAGGCGTTGTCGACTTCTTCGCTGTCGCCATGCTTAATACAAAGTTGCATTAGCTGATATTGCGCTACCAGTAAACTGTCCAGTTCGCGATCAACCTCCTGCTTTATCGATCGCGGCGAGAAAAGCAGATCCGCTAAAATAGCGCAGCCAATGCCGATGACGATTTCGCTACAGCGTTCAAGCGCAAATTGCGGCGTGAGTAGCGGCTCCGTCTGAATGGTAATCACAATGATCAGCGCAGTATAACCTGACAGTCCCCACGCATAAGAGTTTTCGATCCGTACTAAAGAGGAGATCCAGGTACAAAAACCGGCCCAGACACAGCACACCAAAATCATCAATAGCGGCGCGCGGATCATAGAGATAATAATGATAAGCGCGGCGATACAGCCAATAAACGTCCCGATAATACGCAACATTCCGCGATAACGGATAGCGCCGGAATAGGGTTCCCCGCCGGCGGCAAATGCCGGGCCTGCCGCCACGATCGCGGCGGTCAGCACCGCCCAACGCGGCGTCTCCAGTTGAAAATGGAAGCCGATAAATAATGCCAGCACAATGGCGCACGCCAGCTTTACCGCAAAACGAATGTGCTGGTTGGCAATGGAGAAAATGCCCATGACGATTAACCGAATTCGCGCAGCCGGTGCGCCAGTTTACGGAAGAAGGAGTCCTGGCTTGCGTCACGATCCTGCTTACCGGTGATCACGACGGTTGCCGTCGTACCGGCAGGCCACAAATTCCCCTGCTGCTCGTCGAGCCGGATACGCACCGGGACACGCTGGGCCAGACGCACCCATTCGAGGTTAGAGTCTATCGTCGCCATCCCTTTCGCATCGCTGGTACTGCTGGCATTCGTTACCCCTGCCGCCACGCTATCGACGGTACCTTTTAATACCCGGTTGCTGCCAAGCGGCGTGATTTCGGCACGATATCCCGGACGCACGCCTTCCAGCTTGGTCTCTTCCATATAGGCCTGCACGTAAAAAGAGTTCTTTTTCACCAGGGCGACGGCTGTGGAACCGCGGGTAATAAATTCACCGGCATAAACATTGAGGTTAGTTACCCAGCCGTCGGCAGGCGCGCGAATGACGGTGCGTTCCAGATCGAGTTTAGCCAGATCGCGCGTCGCCTGGGCTTTAGCCAGTTGATGCAGTACCGTCTGCAAGACGTTGTTCGCCTGATCGATCTCTTCCCGGGACATCGCCTGTACGCCGAGGCGATTACGGCGACCGGCTTCCTGGCGTTTTTCCTGCGCCAGTACCTGATAATAGGCTACATCAGCTTCCGCTTCCGCCAGCGCTTTTTGATAGCGTGGCTGATCGATGGTAAACAGGACCTGATCCTTTTTCACCAGTTGGTTATCATGCACGTTTACATGGGTAATCAGGCCCGCGACATCCGGGGCAATAGCGACGACATCGGCGCTAAAACGCGCGTCGCGCGTCCAGGGAGATTCGGTGTAATACACCCAGGCGCGGAAAATGGCGATAAAGGCCAGAATAACCAGTACGAGGGTAATGGCCGTACGGGAGAGTTTTCTTGTTAGTGTTTTCACTTCAACCTCAAACGAACAGGCGCGATATTAAATAAAACAGACAACAATACAGCGCGGTATTGAACAAAGCCGGATGCCAGACAAAATCATAGATACCCGTCGGCACAAGCATCCGACGCACCAGCCAAAAAATAGCCAGTGACAAAAGCAATTCGAAAAATATCGGTGGGAAGGAAAGACCAAACACCACGATAACGGGAAACAGACTCATGTTGACCTTGATTTCTGAGAGAGAGCAGGCGATAGATTGTTAAGCTACATCGCCGCAGAGAAGGGCAAGAGACGCCAGGCGAGAGCGACATAGCTCTTATTCGAATAATAGTATATTAACGTAATTGTTATGCTGTTATCTATATTATGTGATCTAAATCACTTTTAAGCCAGAGTGAATAATGGAACGATTAAAACGAATGTCGGTATTCGCCAAAGTTGTCGAGTTTGGCTCTTTTACCGCCGCAGCCAGACAGCTGCAAATGAGCGTATCGTCCATCAGCCAGACTGTGGCGAAACTGGAAGATGAGCTTCAGGTTAAATTGCTCAACCGCAGCACACGCAGCATTGGGCTCACCGAGGCTGGAAAAATCTATTATCAGGGCTGTCGTCGTATGCTGCATGAAGTGCAGGATGTTCACGAGCAGCTTTACGCTTTTAATAACACGCCTATCGGTACATTGCGTATCGGCTGTTCTTCAACCATGGCGCAAAATGTGCTGGCCGGGCTTACCGCAAAATTATTAAAAGAGTATCCCGGTCTGGCGGTCAATCTGGTGACAGGAATTCCGGCCCCGGATTTAATTGCCGACGGGCTGGACGTGGTGATCCGCGTGGGCGCGCTGCAAGACTCCAGCCTGTTTTCCCGTCGACTCGGCGCGATGCCGATGGTTGTGTGCGCCGCCAAGCCGTACCTCGCTCAGTACGGCGTCCCGGAAAAACCCGCCGATCTCAGTAGCCATTCCTGGCTGGAATATAGCGTGCGCCCGGATAATGAGTTTGAACTTATCGCGCCGGAAGGAATTTCTACCCGACTGATTCCACAGGGGCGGTTCGTCACTAACGATCCGATGACGCTGGTACGCTGGCTGACCGCCGGAACCGGAATCGCCTATGTGCCGCTGATGTGGGTGATCGATGAGATCAATCGTGGCGATCTGGAGATCCTGCTGCCTCGCTATCAGTCCGATCCTCGTCCGGTGTACGCGCTGTACACCGAAAAAGATAAGCTGCCGCTTAAAGTGCAGGTAGTGATTAACGCGTTAACTGACTATTTTGTCGATGTCGCACACCTGTTTCAGGGAATGCACGGGCGAGGGAAAGAAAAATAAAAACACCGGGTAATTGCTGAAGACGATTGTAGGTCAGATGCCACCCGACGCAGACATTGCCTGGTGGCGCTGCGCTTATCAGGCCTGGGCGGCACACACCACAGGCCTGATAAGGCGGACAGTTATGCGGTGCCGCCAACCGTCAGGTTATCGACTTTCAGCGTCGGCTGGCCTACGCCTACCGGCAGACTTTGCCCCTCTTTACCGCAGACCCCCACCCCGTTATCCAGCTTAAGGTCGTTGCCGACCATGGAGATCTGTTGCATCGTTTCAATGCCTGATCCAATCAACGTCGCGCCCTTCACCGGCGTCGTGACTTTTCCGTTTTCAATCAGATACGCTTCCGAGGTAGAGAACACAAACTTGCCGGAGGTGATATCCACCTGACCGCCGCCAAAGTTAGGCGCATAGATGCCGTACTCAACGGATTCGATAATTTCCTGCGGCGTTGACTGCCCCGCCAACATATAGGTATTCGTCATACGCGGCATCGGCAGATGCGCATAAGATTCGCGACGCCCGTTACCGGTCGGCGTAGCGCCCATCAGGCGCGCGTTCAGCTTGTCCTGCATGTATCCTTTCAGCACGCCATTTTCAATCAATACGTTGTACTGGCCTGGCGTACCTTCATCATCGATAGCAACGGAGCCGCGACGGTTCATCATTGTGCCGTCATCCACTACGGTGCAAAGCGCGGAGGCAACCTGCTCGCCGATCTGACCGCTAAATACAGACGTCCCACGACGGTTAAAATCACCTTCCAGCCCGTGCCCGACCGCTTCGTGCAGCAATACGCCCGGCCACCCGGCGCCCAGAACCACCGGTAACGTCCCCGCTGGCGCAGCGACCGCGGAGAGATTAACCAGCGCCATGCGTACCGCTTCTTTCGCCCACGCGTCGGCACGAACCTCGCCGTCGAGATCGGCAAGAAAATACTCATAACCAAAGCGACCGCCGCCGCCGCTGGCGCCGCGCTCGCGTTTACCGTCTTCTTCCACCTGCACGCTAACGGACAACCGCACCAGTGGACGGACATCCGCCGCCAGCGTCCCGTCGGTCGCCGCCACGAGGATTAATTCATATACGCCGGTCAGGCTGGCGTTAACTTCCTGCACGCGTTTATCGGCTTCTCGCGCCACTTTGTCAACGCGTCTGAGGATATCCAGCTTCTCTTCGCGGCTCATACTTTGCAACGGATCAAGGGTGGTGTAGAGCGGCTGATGCGCTACGGCGGCGAGCGTTTTTACCTTGCCTTCGCCGTTCTCGCGTACAATGGTTCGCGCTGCCTGCGCACTCTGCTCCAGCGCCAGGAGGCTTATCTGGTCAGCATAAGCAAAACCGGTTTTTTCGCCGCTAATGGCGCGAACGCCAACGCCCTGGTCGATATTATATGAACCATCTTTAATGATGCGGTCTTCTAAAACCCAGGATTCGTGATAGCTCGACTGAAAATAGAGGTCGCCATAATCAAGACGGCGTTCGGCCAGTTGGCCCAAAATAGCGAACAGATCCTGATGGTTCAGGCCATTCGCCGCTAGCAATTGTTCACTTACCAGGTTCAGACTCATCGTTTTTGCTACTCGTTGATTTCTGCCGGATGGCGGTTCACGCCTTATCCGGACTACGTTGTTAGATTGTACAAACCGGATAAACGCAGCGCCGTCCGGCATGACTATTTACTGAGAGTGGGGCAATTCCTCGCCCCCGTCAAATCATTGCTGGCTTTCTTTTCTCGGTTGGCGCAGAACTTCGTTGATCTGCGGCGCATCGACCGGACCGGTAATGCGATATCGCAAAATGGAGACCTTGCTCCATAGCGGCCCCAACACTTTACTGGCGGCAAATACCGCCGCGCCGACAATCGGGTTAACGGCAAACGCGGCGGCGACGCCCACGGTGGCGGAAATTTCCGGCGCGACAACGGCCTCCATATCAAGACGACGACGCACCAGATCAACAGAACCTTTCATTGCAATATCCGCTTCCAGCCCATCCACCAGCGTATCGTCAGTATGCAGGACGCCATCTTTAATCCACGCGGTACTATGAATAGAGTCGAAATAGAAGCCCTCGCTAAAGGTATCTCTGAAGTCAAACCGAAGCTTACGCAGCAACGCATCAAAACTGAGCAGCCGCAGTAGCTGTCCGGCATGGCCGCTACTGAGATCAGTAAACTCGCCTTTGCCCAGACGCGTACGTAAAATCCCGTTGAGCGTGGCTTCATCAGGTTGCCAGGGCGGGTTTCGCCAGTGCAGATCGTAATCTACGTTAAAAGACGCGTTCTGGATTGGCGTCGAGATGCCGAAGAACCCGGCAGCCGTGTCGAGGTTACTACCATGCAGACTACCTTTCAGCGAGGTTCGTTCATTACCCGGCGCATTCACCCACTCGCCGTTCGCTTTCAAACGGGCGAATCCGGTATCGATCAGGCCATTCGCCAGAGTCAGCGTATTGCCTTTGATGGCGAAATCGCCATCAATACGCCCATATTTTTGCCCCCACAGCCAGCACTCTTCGCAGCGAAGCTGTAAGTCCGGCCAGCCGCGGAAGCTAATCGTGTTCGCCGAAGCCAACGGCGATGTCGGCGTTGGTGACGAGGCGTGCGTTTTTGCGACGCCAGGGTTGTAGTACAGGTACTTAATGTTCGCCAGCCACGGCGCATGGTTGCGCATGAGCAGCGTGGCGTTCACCTCACGGCCCTGCGCTTCAATTTTTGTTCCGTTCAGCGAGGGGGCTGAAACGACGCTCAAATTGTTCCACTGCTGGCCACCCAGCGATAGCGCGGGAGTACGCAACGTGACGCGTTGAGGAAACTCGGCCGAACTGCTCACGTTATCCGCCGCGCCTTTCTGGAATAACGCCAGCCATTGCGCGCCATCCAGCGCCGGCAGATTGAGTTCAACGCCTTGTTGAGCAGGCAATGGCGGAATCGTCCGGCTGTCCGTCGTCCAGATAGCCCGATCCAACGTCAGCTTCTGATTTAATAACCAGCGGCTGTTAAAGTGATTTTTACTCCCTGCGCTCCCCGTTAGCGCAAAACTTTTCAGGTTGCCGTCAGCCTGAATGTTCACCGGAATGGCTTCGCCTGCGGGTTTATTTAGCGGAGAAGGTAAGTGACTACTCATATTTCTCAGATCGCCGTTCAGCTCGATGTGATAAGTGGTGTCAGCGTGATACGGAAGATCGATGCCGACTTTACCATTCCACGTCACGCTGCCGCTCAGGGCATCATTCAGTTGCGGCGGTAAGACGCCCATACGCGTTGGCTGCCAGTTACCGTTCAGGTTGACGGCGACCTGATAGGCTTTTGCCCCTTCCGTCGTACTGAAATCCAGGTTCAGCGGCTGATTAAACCAGTTTGCCGTCAGCGGCCCGCTTTTTAGCGCGCCATTCACAAAGCTGAATTTACCGTTCAGATTTTTGAGCGTGCTGTTTAGCGGCTTAATAAACAGGCTGTTGTTACGCAACGAGACATCGCCCTCAGCGGTAACCTGTTCGCCATCCAGCGGAATATCAAGATGTAAGCGAGCATTCACATCGCCATCTAATTGGAGCTCCGCCAGCGTCGAGCCAAGCGAGTCTTTTAGTGGCGTCTCGTCGAAATAAGGCCCAACGGCTTTTCCCGGCCCGTTAATATCGGCATCAATGAGCAGTTTCTCTTTGGAATAATCCGGAATCGCCGCCGCGAGTTTACTGGCCTTCACCCCGCCCAAATCGACGCTATCCGAACGCATCCACAGACCGTCGTTCAGGAAATCCAGTTCAATGTTGAGATTTTTTAGCGCCGGCCAGTCGGGTTGAAAAGCAAACGTCGCATTGCGTAGCGGCACCAGCACTTCAAACTGACCTTCGTTATGCTTATAGGGAAAGAGGTGCGGGTTACCACCGTAAACCAACGTGGCGTTATCCGCCTCGCCGCCCTGAATCGCGCCGCTAAGGTAATCGACCAGCGCTTTGCCCATCAGGTTTTCCGGAAAATAGCGCCACGCCTGAGATCCATCATCGGTACTGATTCCGGCCAGAATGCCCAGCCACGGTTCGTCGCCCGTCGGTTGCAGATAGCGGAACCCGCCGCGCGCATGTACCGCCTTTGCTTTGACGTCAATGTCGCGGCCATCAAGCTGAAAGCCGTTCTCATTCTTCAACCAACTAAGCGTCGCGACGCCGTTTTCAATTTCCAGCGGCGCGCGAAAAACGGTTTCATAGGGCATCTTAGCCTGCTGCATCGCAACCTTCATCTGCCCGTCTTCTACGCTTCCCGCCAGCGTACCGGAAAAATGTTCCGCGCCGGACAACAGCTTCCACTGTTTCCAGGCAATATTTTCCCACGATGCCTGAAAACGCGTTTTTTCGGTCGCCTGTAGCGGAATATCCAGCGCCAGTGTGGCGATCTTTCCGCTCGGCTGCGTAGCCTGCCATATTTCGCCCAGCACAGGCGACAGTTTAGCCGCCAGCGGACGTAATGCTTCCAGCCCCGCCAGTTCAAGATTACTGGCGCGAATGCGTAGCTCATCGCTACGTGTGTGATTCTCACCGCCGACGTCCTGCTGCGGGAGCCAGGCCACGGTTAAGGCTCCGCTCGGCCAGGGTTTACCATCAAGCGTAATCCGTGTGTCCGGAATATAAAACTGCCAGCCCGGCTGCTCGCGGCTAATCTGCGCCGTCAGGTTATCGACAGACAGCGTGTGCGTCGTGTTATCGCCCAGCCAGCTTGCGCCGCCCTGTTTCAGCCAGACGTCTCCTCCGGCGATTTCGCCTTTGCTGAGCGTCATCCAGCCTTCCAGACTGAAACGCGCCGTCTGGAGCGCCACATTATCCTGCATCCATTTGCCCAGCCACGGCTTGACGTCAATATCGTCGGCCTGTAACCAGACTCTGCCGTTATTCAGCAAACCGTCGTCATCGCGTAAATCCATCCGCACCTGCATCACGCCGTGCTGCCCGGTCAGGCTGGAGAGACTGACCTCGCCTTCGGCGCGGTGCCGCTCTTTGCCGTTTAGCCAGGTAAGCTGTGGGATCGCCAGCTCCGCGCGTTGTCCGGAAAGCGTCAGAAAACTGATTTGGCTATCGCGCAGATCGAAATGATCGAACTGACGCAGGAAAAGATCGCTTAAACGGCTGGTTTCGATGCCTTCGCCGTCGCTGCTTTGAAGAGGCGTGTTGGTGCGGAAATTGAGTTGCCAGAAGGTCAGGTCGCGAAACTGCCAGCGCATATGCAACAGGCTTTGCCAGACGTCCAGCGCCAGCGTAACGCGTTTTATCGACAGTTCGCCGCCATCTTTCAGGGCGGCATGAATATTATGCGCTTCCAGCGTAGGGCCAAAATTTTGCCAGCTTGCGGAGAGTTGGCTGGCGGCCACCGGCACGCCGGTCACAGACTCAATTTTATTCAGGATAGCCGGACGCCAGGCGTCAAGATGAGGCAACGCCAGGCGCAGCCCGCTAACCAGCAGCGCTGCAATGACGATGAGCGCGGCTCCAGTGAGCAATAAAATCCCCGGCAATCGCCTCACGCGTCTCTCCTTGTCTGCCAAAAAATACGACTCACAACCTTGCTTTGCCGGACGGCGGCGTGAACGCCTTATCCGGCCTGCAAATGCTCGTACGGGTCGCGGTCTTTTACATCATTACGACGTCAAACTGCTCCTGGTTATAAAGCGGTTCGACCTGAACTTTAACCTGTTTGCCGACAAAGATTTCGACTTCCGCCAGCGCGTGTGATTCTTCGCCTTTCAGCGCTTCCGCCACCGCAGGAGAAGCATAAACCAGGAAGCGATCGGAGTCATAAGCGTGATGAACACGTACAATTTCACGCATGATCTCATAGCAGACGGTTTCCACCGTTTTTACCGTCCCGCGGCCATGACAGGTTGGACATTCGTTACAAAGCACATGTTCCACGCTTTCACGAGTCCGTTTACGGGTCATTTCCACCAGCCCCAGCGGCGAAAAACCGTTAATACTGGTTTTCACGCGATCCTTACTTAACGCCTGTTCCAGCGAATGCAGCACCCGGCGGCGATGATCTTCATTATTCATGTCGATAAAATCGATAATGATAATGCCGCCCAGATTACGCAGGCGTAGCTGGCGGGCAATGGCCTGAGTCGCTTCAATATTGGTATTAAAAATGGTGTCGTCGAGATTACGGTGTCCGACAAACGCGCCGGTATTGATATCTACCGTCGTCATCGCTTCGGTTTGGTCGATAATCAGATAACCGCCGGACTTGAGTTCAACCTTACGCTCCAGCGCGCGCTGGATCTCATTTTCCACGTCATAAAGATCGAAGATCGGCTGATGGCCACTGTAATGCTCCAGCTTACTGGTCATTTCCGGGATGTATTCTGCGGTAAACTCCAGCAGCGACTCATAGGTCAGACGTGAGTCGACGCGAATTCGGTCCAACTGCGCATCGGCGAAATCGCGCAGCACGCGCTGCGCCAGCGCCAGTTCGCCATACATCTGGTAGCGCGTTTGCGGACGCTTTTTGCGCTCCATGACTTTCGTCCAGACGCGCTTGAGATAGGCGGCGTCAGACGCGAGATCCTCTTCACACACGCCTTCCGCCGCGGTACGAATAATAAACCCGCCCTGTTCGTCGCAGTATTCCGCCACCACCTTTTTCAGGCGCTCGCGTTCACTTTCGCTTTCGATGCGCTGGGAAACGCCAACGTGTGACGCGCCGGGCATAAAAACAAGGTAACGGGAGGGCAACGTGATGTCCGTGGTCAAACGCGCGCCTTTCGTGCCGAGCGGATCTTTCACTACCTGCACCATCAGATCCTGTCCCTGACGCACCAGTTCGGAGATATCGCGCACGGTAAACTGTTTTTGCTCGTCGCCCGCCACGCATTCGGTATGCGGCATAATGTCGGAAGCGTGAAGAAATGCGGCTTTATCCAGCCCAATATCTACAAAAGCCGCCTGCATACCTGGAAGTACACGACTTACACGACCTTTGTAGATATTGCCTACGATTCCGCGTCGCGCTTCGCGCTCAATATGGATTTCCTGAAGAATACCGCCATCAATGTACGCCACGCGCGTTTCCGATGGCGTTACGTTTACCAACAATTCAGCCGTCATGTTTATCCCTTTTATCACGCAGTGCGTTAAAATGACTCAACAACTCATACGTTTCAACCAGCGGTAAGCCGACCACGGCGTGGTAGCTGCCATTTATCTTCCTGACAAAACAGCCACCCTGCCCCTGAATACCGTATGCACCTGCTTTATCTAAAGGCTCGCCGCTGGCGACATAGCCAGTAATATCCTGCGCAGAAAGCGTGCGGAAAGTCACCTCCGTTACCACCAGACAATCCAGCGTCTGCTGCGAGTCCGCAAGCGCAACAGCAGTCATCACCTGATGCGTATTTCCGGAAAGCAAACGCAGCATTTCTGCGGCATGAGCGGCGTCGCGCGGCTTTTCCAGCACCTCGCCGTTTAACACGACTATCGTATCCGCGCCCAACACCGGCAGATCACGGGGAACCAGCGCCACGCCAGCCTGCGCCTTTTCGCGTGCCAGCCGAACAACATACTGCTGCGCGCTTTCCTGAGCACGCCGTTGCTCTTCAATACCAGGCACGACCTGCTCGAATGAAAATCCAAGTTGAGTCAATAATTCCTGGCGACGCGGGGAACCGGAAGCAAGATACAGAGTTGTCATATCGACCTTTATTGCACAGCAAACTGCTGGCGTACTTTACGCATCAGCAAAAAGAGCCAGGGCCACAGCACGCCATTGACTACACTACTCCAGAACACTTCCGGTCTGAAAGAGACGTTGATCACTAAAAACTCGGCCCAGAAAACAATAATGTCCACGGCCAGTGAAAGCAACATTACCACCAGCGCCTGCTGCCAGAGCGCCAGGTTACGGAAGAGCTGGAATTTCAGAGCGACCAGGTAGGCGACAATACTCATCGACAGAGCGCGCACGCCAAGTGTGGAACCGCTGATGAGATCAAGTATGGCACCCATCACAAATCCCGTCCCCACATTTACGCGGTGCGGCAGGGCCAGAATCCAGTACAGTAAGATGAGCAAAACCCAGTTTGGCCGGAAAACAATGATGTCGTCCGGCCAGGGCATGATTTGCAGCAACAGCGCAATAAGAAACGAGAGCCAGATAACCCAGCGCCCCTGGCTACGATAGCTCGCCACCATTACCCTCCCGGCGCACGCGCAGGCGGCGTGGTCGCGCCCGAAGGCGATGGTTGCGTTGATACCGGCGCAGTCTGGCCCGCAGATGGCTGAGTAATCCCCGTCGCCGGGTCCGGCACTGGCGCCGGCGGCCCCATCGCATCCGGAGAAGGCAACACCTGCGGCATCATCTGCATCAGGCGCTCATTGGCGACGCGGTGAACCTCTTCCGGCGTCATCGGATTGGCGCCGTTACGATCGGCTCCCCACAACAGCAGCAGATAGCGTAAACGCTGCAAACCCGCGGTTGGACGTGCCTGAATGACGGTATAGGCGCGCTGAGTGTCCAGCTTGACGGAAGAGACCACCGCCACCGGATACCCTTCCGGGAAACGCCCACCAAGTCCGGACGTTACCAGCACATCGCCGACGCGAATATCGGTATTGGCGGGCAGATGTTCAAGCTGAAGATCGTCAGTGCAGCCGTTACCGGCGGCAATCACGCGGATGTCATTGCGCAGTACCTGAATCGGCAGCGCATGAGTCGCATCGCAAATCAGCAGTACGCGGCTGGTCAGTTTCGCCACGGCGACAACCTGCCCTACGACGCCTTTGTCGCTAATGACCGGTTGACCTTCATATACGCCATTAACGCTGCCTTTATCGATAACGACCTGATCGCTGTAAGGATCGTTAACCGTTGAAATAACCTGCGTCACCATTTTCTGCTCGTCCTGACGCAGCGGCGACCCCAGCAGCTCGCGCAACCGCGCGTTCTCCTGTTTGTACTGCCCCAGCATCAGCAGGTCGCTGTTTTTTAGCAGTAATTCCTGGCGCAGCGCCCGGTTTTCCAGCTCAAGCTGGTCGCGAGAAGCCAGCGTTTGCGACACGCTGTCGAGCAGTTCACGAGGGCCGTTTGAAATAAAATAGAAAGGACTGACGGCAGTGTCCATGTACGTTCGGATTTGACTGAACGTCCCCAGGCGGCTGTCGGCAATGATAACGCCGAGCGCCACCAGCACCGCCAGAATAAGGCGAATCTGTAGCGACGGGCCACGGCTAAAAATTGGCTTCATAGGCTATGCGTATTCTCGCGTCGGAGAGGCAGGATAATCCAGGGATAATCCTGCCCGTATCCAACTACTCTTCGCTGAACAGGTCGCCGCCGTGCATATCGATCATTTCCAGCGCCTTGCCGCCGCCGCGCGCCACACAGGTCAGCGGATCTTCAGCAACCACGACAGGAATGCCCGTCTCTTCCATTAACAGACGGTCAAGGTTACGCAGCAGCGCGCCGCCGCCGGTGAGCACCATACCGCGCTCGGAGATGTCTGACGCCAGCTCCGGCGGACACTGTTCCAGCGCCACCATTACCGCGCTGACGATACCGGTCAACGGTTCCTGCAACGCTTCCAGAATCTCGTTTGAGTTCAGGGTAAAGCCGCGTGGAACGCCTTCCGCCAGGTTACGGCCACGCACTTCGATCTCGCGGACTTCGTCGCCCGGATAAGCGGAACCGATTTCGTGTTTAATACGTTCTGCGGTGGCTTCACCGATCAGAGAACCGTAGTTACGACGAACGTAATTAATGATGGCTTCGTCGAAGCGATCACCACCAATACGGACAGAAGAAGAGTAAACCACGCCGTTCAGGGAGATCACGGCAACTTCAGTGGTACCACCACCGATATCCACAACCATTGAACCGGTTGCTTCAGAAACTGGCAGACCTGCGCCGATCGCGGCCGCCATCGGCTCTTCGATCAAAAAGACTTCACGGGCGCCTGCGCCCTGAGCGGATTCACGAATCGCGCGGCGTTCTACCTGCGTCGCGCCGACCGGCACGCATACCAGTACGCGCGGGCTTGGGCGCATAAAGCTGTTGCTGTGCACTTGTTTAATAAAGTGCTGGAGCATTTTTTCGGTCACAAAGAAGTCAGCGATAACGCCGTCTTTCATCGGACGGATCGCAGCGATATTGCCCGGCGTACGGCCCAGCATCTGCTTCGCATCATGACCGACTGCAGCCACGCTTTTCGGCGAACCGGCACGATCCTGACGAATGGCCACAACGGAAGGCTCATTCAATACGATGCCTTGTCCTTTTACATAAATGAGGGTATTCGCGGTACCCAGGTCAATGGACAGGTCATTGGAAAACATGCCACGAAATTTTTTCAACATACTAAGGGATAATCCTGAAAGCTGGGGCGGAAAACAAAATCCGCTTACTTTACCAACCACACGCAGCAGCGACAAGGCGCAAAAATCATCTGCTACGGTGAAAATTAGTGCAGTTCGTTTCCTTTGTTACAAATCTCGGCCTGAGTCCCTCAGGGCTGAAAAAATCAGCAGCAATCCTCGCCTTCGTTTGCAACCTGTCAAAGGTCATTCACCTGCATATTTGCTGCAACAATCTGGCGAGCAGACAAGCACACCCCCATGAGGCGCAGCGCGCGTTATTCTACGTGAAAACAAATTAAACGGCAGGTTAAACCGAGTATCTTTGCGAATATTTTTTCACGTTTGTGTCAAGTAGTTGGGAGGAGGCAAAAAAATCACCCTGCCCGCCAGCCACGCCGCGTTTTGTCAGCGTCTGCCACTCGCCGCGCGAACGGACGCCCGTCGCGTAAACCTGCGTAGGCGTGCCCGCGCAGGCCTCTACCAGACTTTGAACCAGAAGCTGGTTTTCCGTTCGCTTCTCAATGTTTCTGACCAGACTCGGATGCAGCTTGAGTAATTCCACATTGAGCGCTTTAATCCAGCTCGTGCTAACCAGCGTCAAACCCGCCTGTGTCACCGCCACCCGAACGCCAAGCGCATTGACTAAGCGAAGGATGGGTTGTAACCGGCTGATGTGTTGACAAACATCTGCCTCCGCAAGTTCAATAATTATGCGATTTCGCTGTGATTTTTCACACTGCATTAACGTATCGCGCAACCAGCGCTGAAAACGCGGACGAATCAGCGACTCAACCGTCAACTGCATTGCCAGATTTTCATCCGGCCAGTAGCCCAGCAACGTAATCAGGCGGCTAATTTGTAATCTGTCATACTCTTCCGATAAACCAAATTGCAACACCATCGGCATATACTCCGCCGAGCTCACCTCTTCTTTACCGTCATAGATGCGACACATCAATTCCCGATGATGTACGCGACCTTCTCGCGTGACCGCCGGTTTTTGATAAAGTCGCGGTCCGCCCCGGTTCAGCATCTGCTCAATCAATGTGCGCCAGCGCACATTGCCGCGCCCTTTTTCCGGCAGCGTGTCGTCGTAGATAGCCCAGCTATTTCCCCCCTGCAGGGCGGCGTTCCGCGCCGCGGCTTCAGCATGTTCCATCACCTGCTCGGTGGACTGTCCGCTGCGCCAGGCGCAAATGCCGATATGTACCATATCGTCACGATCGAGCATTTTGTTAGCCGGTAGCGCATCGACAGCTTTTAAAAGTTGTCCGGCAATACTTTCCGCTTCTTTCAGCGTTCGATGCGGTAGCAGCACGGCAAAGTCGCTGCGGTGATAACGCGCCAGCAGCGAGCCTGGGTAACGCATAATAAATGTCGATAGCAGATTGATAAGCATAAACATCTGCTCTTCCGCCTGATTGCCTCCCAGGCTGTCGCGCAGAAGATTGAAATCTGGCAAGCGGATCATCATCACCACGCCATGCACTCCCACTTTTTCCTGATCTTCCAGCAGCGTCGCCAGTTGGTTATCAAAAAACAGACGGTTACCGAGCCCGGTTTTGGTGTCCTGCGCGGCGTAGGAGCGAATGAGGGTGTCCAGGCGACTACGCTGTTCGTGAGCAAACTGAATTTCGGAAAGCAATACATCAAGCGCGCTACTGGTGCGCGCCGGCCATTCGTAAACAGAACCGCGGACATTCGCCCCACGTTCGCCGTTCAGAATACGCGTGGAGCGAATTTCCAGAAGCTCCTGCCCGGAAAGCTGCCGCTGCAGCCAGCGCACCGATAAAAACAAAATCAGAACGATAAAACCGATCGCCAGCGTCAGCGGCGCCGTGGTGATCAGTGAGTGAAAATAGTTACCCATCGGGTCCTGATAAACCAGACGTAGCGACATTCCTGGATGTTTTATCAGCGGTACGACCAGCTCGCGATACATGTCGCTGGTGCCGGCTGGCCGATAACCTCTGGCGCGAGAATGGCTGTAGACGCTGCGCTCCCCCTGCAACAGATCGACACGCACAATATCGGAAGCAATCATGAGCTCGTCGATTTGCGGCGTCAGCGAGACAATATCATGGGTCACCAGGTGCGTATCAATGGCTGTTGCCGTCGCCTGCACACGGCTGACATACTTATACTGTACGGCGTTATAAAAGCTTAGCGAGCAACCTATCAGAGTCACGAAGATCGTTAACCCCGTGAGCAGCGTGATAAAAGCTGAGAATTTCGTCGTTAATCGCATCCTTGAGTTAACTCCGACGGTTATAAACAGTATGAAAAAGCGAATCTGAAGGCGGAATTCGCCACGGCGCGCAATGAAGCAGGCATACTACCAAAATGGATCTATCTGGCAATTTATTGCGTTGCATCGGCATCACGTTTTAATTAGCGAGTATAGTCTTCGTAGCTATTTTTCCAATCTACCATGTAAAGTGAGGACAGGTTATGCAGGCGTTGATCTTAGAACAGCAGGACGGTAAAACCCTCGCATCCGTGCAACATCTCGAAGAGAGTCAACTGCCGGCAGGTGATGTGACGGTGGATGTCCACTGGTCCAGCCTGAATTATAAAGATGCTCTGGCTATCACCGGAAAAGGGAAAATTATCCGTCATTTTCCGATGATTCCTGGTATTGATTTCGCCGGCACCGTTCACGCAAGCGAAGATCCTCGCTTTCATGCAGGCCAGGAAGTACTACTGACTGGCTGGGGCGTGGGCGAAAACCACTGGGGCGGCCTGGCCGAACGCGCACGCGTTAAAGGCGACTGGCTGGTCGCGCTGCCTGCGGGACTGAGCAGCCGTAACGCCATGATCATCGGCACCGCCGGTTTTACCGCCATGCTGTGCGTCATGGCGCTTGAAGATGCAGGTATTCGCCCGCAAGACGGTGAGGTTGTCGTCACCGGCGCCAGCGGCGGTGTGGGCAGCACTGCCGTTGCATTACTGCATAAGCTGGGCTATCAGGTTGCAGCAGTATCAGGACGTGAAAGCACCCACGGCTATCTTAAGAGCCTGGGAGCTAACCGTATTCTCAGCCGCGATGAGTTTGCTGAATCTCGCCCGTTGGAAAAACAGCTGTGGGCCGGTGCAATTGATACCGTTGGCGATAAAGTGCTGGCGAAAGTGCTGGCACAGATGAACTATGGCGGTTGCGTGGCCGCCTGCGGCTTGGCGGGCGGCTTCGCGCTGCCGACCACCGTTATGCCATTCATTCTGCGTAATGTGCGTTTGCAAGGGGTGGACTCGGTGATGACCCCACCGGCACGTCGCGCAGAAGCCTGGGCGCGTTTGGTTAAGGATCTGCCGGAATCGTTCTATGCTCAGGCCGCCACAGAGATTACGCTGGCGGATGCGCCGAAGTTCGCCGATGCCATCATCAATAATCAGGTTCAGGGCCGTACGCTGGTGAAGATAAAATAACGTCACGTATAAAAAAATTTACACTTAATTAACTATTTATTTTTACACATTGACACACTCCCTGTCATATTCACTACACGCCATGTTGTGGTGGGTAGACCGGGAGTCTGTGATGAAAAAGATACGTCCATTAACAGAAGCCGATGTGACTGCGGAATCGGCTTTTTTTATGCAGCGCCGACAGGTGCTAAAAGCATTAGGCATCAGCGCGGCCGCCTTATCCTTACCCTCAACGGCGCAGGCCGATCTCTTCAGTTGGTTTAAAGGCAACGATCGTCCGAAAGCGCCTGCCGGTAAACCGCTTGAGTTTAGTCAGCCTGCCGCCTGGCGAAGCGATTTAGCGTTAACGCCGGAAGATAAGGTGACGGGCTACAACAATTTCTATGAGTTTGGCCTTGATAAAGCCGACCCGGCGGCCAATGCCGGAAGTCTGAAAACCGAACCGTGGACGTTGAAAATCAGCGGGGAAGTCGCGAAGCCATTTACGCTGGATTACGACGATTTAACACATCGTTTCCCATTAGAAGAGCGTATCTATCGAATGCGCTGCGTCGAAGCGTGGTCCATGGTCGTGCCGTGGATTGGTTTCCCTTTATATAAGCTACTCGCGCAGGCACAGCCCACCAGCCACGCTAAATATGTGGCATTCGAAACGCTATACGCGCCGGATGATATGCCAGGACAGAAAGATCGCTTTATTGGCGGCGGACTGAAATACCCTTATGTCGAAGGGCTACGTCTGGATGAAGCCATGCATCCGCTGACTCTGATGACCGTTGGCGTCTATGGTAAGGCGTTACCCCCGCAAAACGGCGCGCCCATTCGACTCATCGTTCCATGGAAGTATGGTTTTAAAGGTATTAAATCTATTGTCAGCATTAAACTCACCCGCGAACGTCCGCCAACCACCTGGAATTTGTCGGCTCCCAACGAATATGGTTTTTACGCCAATGTGAACCCGCATGTGGATCATCCACGCTGGTCTCAGGCTACCGAACGCTTTATTGGTTCAGGCGGTATCCTTGATGTGCAAAGGCAGCCGACGCTGCTGTTTAACGGCTACGCCAATGAAGTCGCTTCGCTGTATCGCGGTCTCAATTTGCGGGAGAATTTTTAAGTGCGTCTGACAGTAAAACAGATAACCTGGCTAAAAGTTTGTCTGCATCTTGCCGGTTTTTTGCCGCTTCTGTGGCTCTTTTGGGCGATAAATCACGGTGGACTCAGCGCAGACCCGGTAAAGGATATCCAACACTTTACCGGCAGAACCGCGCTCAAATTTTTGCTCGCCACCTTGCTGGTTTCACCGCTGGCGCGCTACGCTAAACAGCCATTATTGATACGCACACGCCGCCTGTTGGGGTTATGGTGTTTCGTTTGGGCGACACTGCATTTAACCAGCTATGCCTTACTGGAACTGGGGATACATAACCTGGCGTTGTTAGGAAGCGAGTTGATTTCACGCCCTTATTTGACGCTTGGGATCATTAGCTGGCTGGTGTTATTGGCGCTAACGTTGACCTCAACGCAATTTGCGCAGCGTAAATTGGGCAAACGCTGGCAAACACTGCATAACGTCGTCTATCTTGTCGCGATCCTGGCTCCCATACATTACCTGTGGTCGGTAAAGATTTTATCACCGCAACCGGTCATCTACGCGGCATTAGCGTTAGCCCTTTTAGCGTTGCGTTACCGGAAGTTTCGCCAGTGGTGGCGCTAGTTTGGTGAACTGTGCGGTCGATTGCAAAACGCAAAACAGGTAATGTCCTTTTTATGTTTCGGGTTGATTATCTTCCCTGATAAGACCAGTATTTAGCTGCCAATTGCGACGAAATAGTTATAATGTGCGACTTTACATTGCCCAACGGCGATTTTCGTTCGCAGAAAGGGTGACAATCGAGCAATGAAGGTATATTTTGTTTTTTGCCCGAAAATGGCAGAAGATAGCCACACAATGACTGGCAAATCATGAATTTCACCTTCGGGTGCTACGGCATAACAGGCAAATCAAAGATGCGCGGTATTTTACCCGCGGCAGTCATTCACATGCTTTACAGACGGCGCTAAAACGCCTGTCACAATCACACTAAACAAAGAGTACGGAACCCACTCATGGATATTCGTAAGATTAAAAAACTGATCGAGCTGGTTGAAGAATCAGGTATCTCCGAACTGGAAATTTCTGAAGGCGAAGAATCTGTTCGCATCAGCCGCACAACGGCAAACGCCGGTTTTCCGGTGATGCAGCAGGCTTATGCGGCGCCGATGATGCAGCAACCCGCTCTGTCTAACGCTGTCGCGCCAGCGGCTACTCCAGCAATGGAAGCGCCTGCCGCAGCGGAAATCAGTGGTCACATCGTACGCTCCCCAATGGTTGGTACTTTCTACCGCACCCCAAGCCCGGACGCGAAAGCGTTCATCGAAGTGGGCCAGAAAGTGAACGTGGGCGATACCCTGTGCATCGTTGAAGCCATGAAAATGATGAACCAGATCGAAGCTGACAAAGCAGGTACTGTGAAAGCGATTCTGGTCGAAAGTGGTCAACCGGTAGAATTTGACGAGCCACTGGTCGTCATCGAGTAACGAGGCGAACATGTTGGATAAAATTGTCATCGCCAACCGTGGCGAGATCGCACTACGTATTCTTCGAGCCTGTAAAGAACTCGGCATCAAGACCGTCGCTGTGCACTCAAGCGCGGATCGCGATTTAAAACACGTATTGCTGGCGGATGAGACGGTCTGTATTGGTCCGGCACCGTCCGTAAAAAGTTATCTGAACATCCCGGCTATCATTAGCGCCGCTGAAATCACCGGCGCGGTGGCAATCCACCCGGGTTACGGCTTCCTTTCTGAGAACGCCAATTTTGCCGAGCAGGTTGAACGCTCCGGCTTTATCTTTATCGGCCCGAAAGCGGACACCATCCGCCTGATGGGCGATAAAGTGTCCGCGATTACCGCGATGAAAAAAGCGGGCGTGCCGACCGTACCAGGATCTGACGGCCCGCTGGGCGACGATATGAATGCGAACCGCGCTCATGCCAAACGTATTGGCTATCCGGTGATCATCAAAGCGTCCGGCGGCGGCGGCGGCCGCGGTATGCGCGTGGTTCGTAGCGATGCTGAACTGGCGCAGTCCATCTCCATGACCAAAGCGGAAGCGAAAGCAGCTTTCAGCAACGACATGGTATACATGGAAAAATACCTGGAAAATCCACGCCACATCGAAATTCAGGTGCTGGCGGACGGCCAGGGCAACGCTATCTATCTGGCGGAACGCGACTGTTCCATGCAGCGTCGCCACCAGAAAGTGGTTGAAGAAGCCCCGGCGCCAGGCATTACGCCGGAACTGCGTCGCTATATCGGCGAACGCTGCGCGAAAGCGTGCGTAGACATCGGCTATCGCGGCGCAGGGACGTTCGAATTCCTGTTCGAAAACGGCGAGTTCTATTTCATCGAAATGAACACCCGTATTCAGGTTGAACACCCGGTGACTGAAATGATTACTGGCGTCGATTTGATCAAAGAGCAGTTGCGCATCGCGGCGGGTCAGCCGCTGTCGATCACACAGGACGAAGTTGTCGTTCGAGGCCATGCGGTAGAATGCCGTATCAATGCCGAAGATCCGAACACCTTCCTGCCAAGCCCTGGCAAAATCACGCGCTTCCATGCGCCTGGCGGCTTTGGCGTTCGCTGGGAATCTCATATCTACGCGGGCTACACGGTGCCGCCGTACTATGATTCCATGATCGGCAAGCTCATCTGCTACGGTGAAAACCGCGATGTGGCGATTGCCCGTATGAAAAATGCCCTGCAGGAACTGATTATCGATGGTATCAAAACCAATATCGATCTGCAGACCCGCATCATGAATGACGAGCACTTCCAGCACGGTGGAACCAACATCCACTATCTGGAGAAAAAACTCGGTCTTCAGGAAAAGTAATCGCACGTTAATCTCAAAAGGCCGGTGAATCCGGCCTTTTTTATTTCTGGGGATAGCGATGCCCCATCATGTACAATTCCCGCTTTCTTCACCCATAAGGGACAAAAAATGGACGCTCGTTTTGTTCAGGCCCATAAAGAGGCGCGCTGGGCGCTGTGGCTGACCCTTTGCTATCTGGCGGCATGGTTAGTGGCTGCTTACTTACCTGGAGACTCGCCGGGAATTACCGGTCTGCCGCACTGGTTCGAGATGGCCTGCTTATTGACGCCGCTGGTCTTTATTTTGCTGTGCTGGGCGATGGTGAAATTCATTTATCGCGATATTTCGCTGGAGGATGACGATGCAGCTTGAGGTCATTCTACCGCTGGTAGCCTATCTGGTCGTGGTCTTCGGGGTCTCGATTTACGCTATGCGCAAGCGTACCGCCGGCACTTTTTTAAACGAATATTTTCTTGGCAGCCGTTCGATGGGCGGGATCGTGCTCGCGATGACGCTTACCGCCACCTATATTAGCGCCAGTTCATTTATCGGCGGTCCCGGCGCGGCTTATAAATACGGTCTGGGCTGGGTCTTGCTGGCGATGATCCAGCTTCCCGCCGTCTGGCTTTCACTGGGTATTCTGGGTAAAAAATTCGCTATCCTGGCGCGTCGCTATAATGCCGTCACGCTTAACGATATGCTATTCGCGCGTTACCAAAGCCGCCTGCTGGTGTGGTTGGCAAGCCTGAGTTTATTGGTCGCGTTTATTGGCGCAATGACCGTACAATTTATCGGCGGCGCGCGACTGCTGGAAACCGCGGCGGGAATTCCCTACGAAACCGGCCTGCTAATATTTGGCGTCAGTATCGCACTCTATACGGCGTTTGGCGGCTTTCGCGCCAGCGTACTTAACGATACGCTACAGGGCCTGGTGATGCTGGTCGGCACGATAGTGCTGCTGGTGGGCGTGGTGCATGCGGCGGGCGGTCTAAGTCAGGCCATTGACACGCTGCACGCTCTCGACCCCAAACTGGTAACGCCGCAGGGCGCCGATGACATACTTTCTCCCGCCTTTATGACCTCTTTTTGGGTACTGGTCTGTTTTGGTGTGATTGGCCTGCCGCATACGGCGGTGCGCTGCATCTCCTATAAAGACAGTAAAGCGGTACACCGGGGCATTATTATCGGTACGATTGTCGTGGCGATTTTAATGTTCGGGATGCACCTTGCCGGCGCGCTGGGTCGCGCGGTGCTTCCGGATCTGACGGTGCCGGATCTGGTGATCCCAACGCTAATGGTGAAAGTTTTGCCGCCGTTTGCCGCCGGGATCTTCCTCGCTGCGCCAATGGCGGCGATCATGTCAACAATTAATGCCCAACTGCTGCAAAGTTCCGCGACGATCATTAAAGATCTCTATCTCAACCTGCGCCCCGATCAGATGCAAAATGAGATCCGGCTGAAGCGTATGTCGGCAGCGATTACATTACTGCTAGGCGCGCTGTTGCTGCTGGCAGCATGGAAACCGCCAGAGATGATCATTTGGCTCAACCTGCTGGCGTTTGGCGGCCTGGAAGCGGTGTTCTTATGGCCGCTGGTACTGGGCCTTTACTGGGAGCGGGCAAACGCGGCAGGCGCATTAAGCGCCATGATCGTGGGCGGCGTGCTATATGCCCTGCTTGCCACATTTAATATTCAGTACCTGGGCTTTCATCCGATTGTGCCCGCGTTACTGTTAAGTTTATTGGCTTTTCTGATCGGAAACCGATTCGGCTCTTCCGCTTCGCAAGCCACCGTATTGTCTACTGATAAATAAAGAGTTTTGCCATGCCATGGATCCAATTGAAACTGAATACCACCGGCGCGAATGCTGAAGAGCTGAGTGATGCGCTGATGGAAGCGGGCGCCGTTTCCATTACCTTTCAGGATACGCACGATACGCCGGTTTTTGAGCCGTTGCCGGGCGAAACCCGTCTGTGGGGCGATACCGATGTGATCGGTCTGTTCGACGCCGAAACCGACATGAAAGACGTTGTCGCGATTCTGGAGCAACATCCGCTGCTGGGTGCCGGATTTGCCCATAAAATCGAACAACTGGAAGATAAAGACTGGGAACGCGAATGGATGGATAATTTCCATCCGATGCGTTTTGGCGAGCGTCTGTGGATTTGTCCCAGCTGGCGTGACATTCCGGACGAGAATGCCGTCAACGTGATGCTCGACCCGGGACTGGCGTTCGGTACGGGTACGCACCCCACCACCTCTTTATGTCTGCAATGGCTGGACGGGCTCGATCTCAACGGCAAAACCGTGATCGACTTTGGCTGCGGTTCAGGCATTCTGGCGATTGCCGCGCTGAAACTGGGAGCGGCAAAGGCGATTGGTATTGATATCGATCCGCAAGCTATTCAGGCCAGTCGCGATAATGCTGAACGCAACGGCGTGTCTGACCGGCTGGAGCTGTACCTGCCGAAAGACCAGCCAGAAGCCATGAAAGCCGACGTGGTCGTCGCTAACATCCTGGCAGGCCCATTACGCGAACTGGCCCCGTTAATCAGCGTACTGCCCGTTGAGTGCGGTCTGCTGGGGCTTTCAGGTATTCTCGCCAGCCAGGCGGAAAGCGTCTGCGATGCTTACGCCGAGCTTTTCACTCTCGACCCGGTCGTCGAAAAAGAAGAATGGTGCCGCATTACTGGCCGTAAGAAATAATTCTTGTCAGCGTGGTCGCCCGGCCACGCTTTTCTCCACACAACTGCCTTAACGCCTTTCAGGCACCGAGACATCATTAAATTCATCAAATGAATGCCTGAAATGACTTCTTTGTCACTATCCGTCTGGATAAACAGCTGCTACCAGCGGACAAAAGGTACTGGCGTTTTAACGGGTCGCAGCCATCGCCCTCGTACTTAGTAATGCTGTCCGGGTTGTTCTGCAGCATCCGCTATCGCGCTCTTCAGCACAGCTGGAAAAATTTATGCGTGCCATTCATGAACACAAAAGCGCATCTGTGCGCCCCCTTCCGACTGGCAACGGAGAAAAGTCACGCGCAGCGGGAAGTGATCTTGTCCTGAAACGAGACGGCGATCCCATTCATTTGGGGTAATTAGCTTATAAAAAAAGCAGATTATTCCGCTTATCTTGTTTCTGGTCGAAGAAATAGAGAGAAGTTACGGGAATTTGTAAGCGCGTACAAAACCGCCGACAATAAATAAACCTATGATTTTACTGAATTATAAATTTATTTTGCTGTTTTTAAGCACGATTCATTGATCTACAACAGTGGATTGTTCAAAGTTTGGCCTTTCATCTCGTGCAAAAAATGCGTAATATACGCCGCCTTGCAGTCACAGTATGGTCATTTCTTAACTCATGCGCATCGGACAATATCAGCTCAGAAATCGCCTGATCGCAGCGCCCATGGCTGGCATTACTGACAGACCTTTCCGGACGCTGTGCTATGAGATGGGAGCAGGATTGACAGTATCCGAGATGATGTCTTCTAACCCGCAAGTGTGGGAAAGCGATAAATCTCGTTTACGGATGGTGCACGTTGATGAGCCAGGAATTCGCACGGTGCAAATTGCCGGTAGCGACCCTGTTGAGATGGCCGATGCCGCACGTATTAACGTGGAAAGCGGCGCCCAGATTATTGATATCAATATGGGGTGCCCGGCGAAGAAAGTGAATCGTAAGCTGGCAGGTTCAGCCCTCTTGCAGTACCCGGATTTAGTGAAGTCTATACTCATCGGGGTCGTAAACGCAGTGGACGTTCCTGTGACTCTCAAGATTCGCACCGGCTGGGCGCCGGAACACCGTAACTGCGTAGAGATTGCCCAACTGGCTGAAGATTGTGGTATTCAGGCTCTGACCATCCATGGCCGCACCCGCGCCTGTTTGTTCAACGGAGAAGCTGAATACGACAGTATTCGGGCAGTTAAGCAGAAAGTTTCCATTCCGATTATCGCGAATGGCGACATTACTAACCCGCATAAAGCCAGAGCTGTTCTCGACTATACAGGGGCGGATGCCCTGATGATAGGCCGCGCAGCTCAGGGAAGACCCTGGATCTTTCGGGAAATCCAGCATTATCTGGACACTGGGGAGCTGCTTCCGCCGCTGCCGCTGGCAGAGGTAAAGCGCTTGCTTTGCACGCATGTTCGGGAACTGCATGACTTTTACGGTCAGGCAAAAGGGTACCGAATCGCGCGTAAACACGTCTCCTGGTATCTCCAGGAGCACGCTCCAGACGACCAGTTTCGGCGCACATTCAACGCTATTGAGGACGCCAGCGAACAGCTGGAGGCGTTGGAGGCATACTTCGAAAATTTTGCGTAAACAGAAATAAAGAGCTGACAGAACTATGTTCGAACAACGCGTAAATTCTGACGTACTGACCGTTTCTACCGTTAACTCTCAGGATCAGGTAACCCAAAAACCCCTGCGTGACTCGGTTAAACAGGCACTGAAGAACTATTTTGCTCAACTGAATGGTCAGGACGTTAATGACCTGTATGAGCTGGTACTGGCTGAAGTAGAACAGCCCCTGTTGGACATGGTGATGCAATACACCCGTGGTAACCAGACCCGTGCTGCTCTGATGATGGGCATCAACCGTGGTACGCTGCGTAAAAAATTAAAAAAATACGGCATGAACTAATTTCGATTAGCTAACTGCTTGTTTAAAAAGGCGCTACTCGGCATGGGGAAGCGCCTTTTTTATACGCATCACATGGAATTTGGTCATGAAAGCGGAATGTGAACCTCAGTACTTTGGCGATGAATCGAAGAAGATTATTCACGGTGACGCGCTAACAGAACTTAAAAAACTGCCTTCTGAAAGCATTGACTTAATTTTTGCCGATCCGCCTTACAATATCGGAAAAGATTTCGACGGTATGGTGGAATCCTGGGACGAAGCGTCTTTTCTGGCCTGGCTGTATGAATGCATTGATGAGTGCCACCGCGTACTGAAGAAACACGGCACCATGTACATCATGAATAGCACAGAAAATATGCCGTATATCGATCTCAAATGCCGAACGCTTTTTACCATCAAAAGCCGTATCGTCTGGTCCTATGATAGTTCCGGGGTGCAGGCGAAAAAATACTTTGGTTCTATGTATGAACCGATCCTGATGATGGTAAAAAACCCGAAAAGCTATACCTTTAACCGTGATGCGATTCTGGTCGAAACCACCACGGGCGCTAAGCGCGCGCTAATCGATTATCGAAAAAACCCGCCCCAACCATACAATCAGAAAAAAGTGCCGGGCAACGTCTGGTCATTTCCTCGTGTACGTTATCTGATGGATGAATATGAAAACCATCCTACGCAAAAGCCCAGCGCGCTGTTAAAACGGATCATACTGGCCTCTTCTAACCCGAGCGATACCGTATTGGACCCTTTCGCGGGCAGTTTCACCACAGGCGCTGTCGCAGCGGCGTCAGGTCGTAAGTTTATCGGTATTGAACTCAATAATGAGTACGTAAAAATGGGGCTCAGAAGATTGAGCGTCACTTCGCATTATTCAGAAAATGAACTTGCAAAAGTCAAAAAGAGAAAAACACAAAACCTGTCCAAAAAGCAGCGAAATGTCGGGATAAACGCGCTATCTTCAGAGAAGTAAAAGCATTGTAAGTCCGCTTTTCAGCGTCAAAATTTCATGTATATTCCCAGCACGCATGGGCATGAATACACAGGATTTGACGATGATACGTAAGTATTGGTGGCTGGTTGTTTTTGCCGTCTCCGTTTTTCTTTTTGATGCGCTTTTGATGCAATGGATCGAATTGATGGCAACTGAACAGGATAAGTGCCGAAACATGGATTCGGTTAACCCTCTCAAATTGATCAATTGTACCGATCTGGAGTAGCGAACCGGGCGATTTAACCTATGATTATTTATCACCCGGATTTCTTTTATCCCTTATAAAAACAGGGAATTAAAACACGTTGAGGATAAAAGAAGGGGTGATACTGTCTCGTCCTGTTCTTTTCCTGCATAACCAATGAGCTAATGATACATGCCGGTTAGTGAGTACAACCACATCCTTGTGGCGGTTTCATTTGCTGTCGCTATTTTTGCGTCCTATACCGCATTAAATATGGCCGGACGCGTAGCCGGAAGCGCCCGATCAAACGCCAGAATATGGCTAATGGGCGGCGGCTTCGCGCTGGGCGTCGGTATTTGGGCGATGCATTTTGTCGGGATGCTGGCGATGGATCACGCGATGAACATGCGCTTCGATCCGTTCCTCACCGGCCTCTCCATGCTGATCGCGATCGGCTCCTCCCTGTTTGCGCTATGGCTGGTCAGCGCTGAAAAACTGCGCCTGCGCCGTTTACTGCCGGGCGCGCTGGTGATGGGACTGGGCATCAGCGCAATGCATTATACCGGGATGGCGGCGCTGCAATTTGCTTCCATTATCGTCTGGAATAGCGCATGGGTTGCCCTCTCTATCATTATCGCGCTACTGGCGTCCTGCGGCGCGCTGTGGCTCACGTTCCGCCTGCGTCATGAGGGAACAGATGTCGCCCTGAGGCGAGCAGGCGCCGCGGTATTAATGGGGATAGCTATCGCCGGCATGCATTACGCCGGCATGAAGGCCGCACACTTTCCCCAAAACTGGCCGATGGAACATCGTGGCGTCGATAGCAACTGGCTGGCTGTTCTTGTCAGCGTGGTCGCGCTGACTATCCTGGGCATTACTCTTCTGGTTTCTTTATTTGACGCCCGGCTTCAGGCCCGCACCGCACTACTTGCCTCTTCGCTGGCGCAGGCGAACCAGGAACTGGCGCAGTTGGCGCTGCATGATACGCTCACCCGTTTACCAAACCGGGTACTCCTTGAGGATCGTCTGGAACAGGCCATCAGCAAAGCGAATCGGGAAGGCTCGTCTTTCGCGCTACTGTTTATGGATCTGGATGGCTTTAAAACCGTTAATGACGCTTATGGTCATGATATCGGCGATAAGCTACTGGTGGCGGTCACGCATCGTCTGAACCAACCGCTGAGCGGTCAGTTTACCCTGGCGCGGATTGGCGGCGACGAATTTGTGCTGCTTGCAGAAGTCAGCGCGCCTGACGAAGCGGCTTCCCTTGCCAGCGCGCTGGTACATTCGATAGATGCGCCCTTTACAATAGATCTGTACGAACTGGTCGTCACACTTAGCGTGGGAATAGCGCTCTATCCGCTGGACGGAAAAAACGAACGGGAACTGATGTTCAACGCCGATGCCGCAATGTACCACACGAAACATACGGGGCGTAACGGATACCATTTCTTTCAGCCATCAATGAATATGCTGGCGCAAACCCAACTTCAGCTAATGAATGACCTGTGGCTGGCGCTGGAAAGACAAGAGCTCAGGCTGGTGTATCAGCCTAAATTTCAGGCCCCTGCCGGCCCCATTGTAGGATTTGAGGCCCTGTTGCGCTGGTATCATCCAAAACAAGGCGTACTGAATCCTGACCAGTTTTTACCGCTGGCGGAAAAAACGGGTCTTATCGTCACTATCGGTAGCTGGGTGATAGACGAGGCGTGTCGACAGCTCCGCGAGTGGCACTTACAGGGATACGCCTTATGGTCAGTGGCGGTAAATCTGTCCGCCTTACAATTTGAGCAGCCCGGGCTTGTGGACACCATTACGCGAAGCCTGGCCCGACACAGTATCCGTCCCGATTTATTGATTCTGGAAATCACCGAAACCACGGCGATGAACAAGCCAGAGCAAAGCGTCGCTATACTCACCAGATTAACGGAAATGGGGGTTAAGGCCTCTATTGACGACTTTGGCACCGGTTATTCCAGCCTTCTCTATCTGAAACGTCTTCCGGCGTGCGAACTAAAAATTGATCGCGCTTTCGTACATGAACTCAGCGAGGCAGGCGACGGCGCGACCATTGTTGCGGCTATTGTCGCGCTGGCGAAAGCGTTAAATCTGCAAATTGTGGCAGAAGGGGTAGAAAATGAAACGCAGCAACAATTTTTGACCCAGTTAGGATGCCATACGCTTCAGGGGTTCCTGCTTGGCAAGCCGCGTACGGCAGAGGAAATTGCTCGCGATATTCGGGATCCTGCCAATATATTCACAAGGTCAATATATAATATCAACTCAAAATAATCTCAGGCTTCTTCCGCCTGTTGTTCATTTGGCATTAATTGCCTCACACTGCCATCCGGGCTTAGCATTTTTAATACATTATCGACTAATGCAGGCGCCTGCTTATAAAGATCATAACTTGTGGGATTCATTAACCAGTTTTTTACTATTCCGCTAAAACTACCATGCAGAATAATTAATATGACATCCAGATCAAGACTGCCTGAGATCAGTTTTTTATCCATACATCGCTGTAATACTTCAAGCAGCGACTGATGATGGAAACCCATCTTCTCCCGAATGGCCTGTTCCGATATCATACCATTATGGAATTCACATTTATGATATAAAATCTGCATTAATGCCTGCTGACGAGGCACTGCCGCAATATATTGTAAGGCTGCAATAAATTTCTCTCGTAGATCCTGTAAAGGATTATCATTCCAGCATCCCGTAAGCCTATCCTGAATAAGTTCGCGTAAAGGTGGTTGCTGTAACCAAACCTCATTAAACAACTGCGTTTTATTCTCAAAGTGCCAGTAGATGGCGCCCCGCGTGACATCAGCGGCATCAGCGATATCATTCAACGTCGTGTTGGCAACGCCGCGCAAAGCGAACTGCGCAATAGCGGTTTCAATCAAATGTTGCCGCGTTTTAAGCGCATCCGCCTTCGTTTTCTTCGCCATAATTAAGATATCCTGGACCATAAAAACGATAAATACGCTGATAAAATACTCAGCACAAAAAACAACTTTATCATGTCCTTTTTAGTCAGACGAGAGACAGCTATTTTTATTTCGCACAATATCGCCAAATCAATAATAAAAACAAATAAATTAATAAAACATATTCATATAAGATATATATTTCTATTTATGTTATTCAACATCATGATTTTACTAATCGGGACATTATGAAACGACAGGGAATAGTTCTTTTTTTTGCTTTTATGTGCCGTGAACCCCATCCCAAAATAAGTATTGCTTACATCACAAGCTAATAATTTGTAGGATACCCCGCTGCTATTCTATTTTTCGCGCGTTAACGCCTTACCGTTATCCGGTGAATAACGAGCTTTCGGTTTTTTAAGGAACAGTAATGACGAAACATGCCAGGTTTTCACTCCTGCCCTCATTCATCATATTCTCTGCTGCGCTGCTGGCCGGTTGTAATGACCAGGGAGATACCCAGGCTCATGCCGGCGAGCCGCAAGTCACCGTCCATGTGGTCGAAACAGCGCCGCTAGCCGTAACGACCGAACTTCCCGGACGTACGTCCGCATTTCGCATTGCGGAGGTTCGCCCCCAGGTGAGCGGGATCGTGCTTAAAAGAAACTTCACCGAAGGTAGCGATGTAGAGGCCGGGCAGTCGCTTTATCAGATCGATCCTGCCACTTATCAGGCCGATTATGACAGCGCTAAAGGCGAACTTGCTAAAAGCGAAGCGGCTGCGGCTATCGCGCACCTGACGGTCAAACGCTATGTTCCACTGGTCGGCACAAAATATATCAGCCAACAGGAATATGATCAGGCGATTGCCGACGCCCGCCAGGCCGATGCCGCCGTTGTGGCGGCAAAAGCCGCTGTTGAAAGCGCGCGTATTAACCTTGCGTATACCAAAGTCACCTCACCCATCAGCGGGCGTATAGGAAAATCTAATGTGACTGAAGGCGCGCTGGTGACTAATGGTCAGTCAACTGAACTGGCTACCGTGCAACAACTCGATCCGATTTATGTCGACGTGACGCAATCAAGCAACGACTTTATGCGACTCAAGCAATCCGTCGAACAAGGTAACCTGCATAAAGACAGCGCCAGTAGCACGGTTCAACTGGTAATGGAAAATGGTCAGGTCTACCCGATTAAAGGCACGCTGCAATTTTCCGACGTTACCGTAGATGAAAGCACCGGCTCTATCACGCTCAGGGCGGTGTTCCCTAACCCGCAACACAGTCTGCTTCCCGGTATGTTTGTTCGCGCCCGCATTGATGAAGGCGTCCAGCCCAATGCCATCCTTGTCCCCCAGCAGGGCGTAACCCGCACGCCGCGCGGCGACGCAATGGTGATGGTGGTTAACGATAAAAGCCAGGTCGAAGCCCGCAATGTCGTGGCGGCGCAGGCTATTGGCGATAAATGGCTCATCAGCGAAGGGTTAAAACCAGGCGATAAGGTCATCGTCAGCGGCTTACAAAAAGCGCGACCGGGCGTCCAGGTGAAAGCCACTACCGATGCTCCTGCAGCGAAAACGGCGCAATAAGGTAACCGTACATGGCAAACTTTTTTATTAGACGTCCTATTTTCGCCTGGGTTCTGGCCATTATCCTGATGATGGCTGGCGCACTGGCAATAATGCAACTTCCCGTTGCGCAGTATCCAACCATTGCGCCGCCAGCGGTTTCTATTTCTGCAACCTATCCTGGCGCGGATGCGCAGACGGTACAGGATACGGTTACTCAGGTTATCGAACAAAATATGAACGGTATCGATAACCTGATGTATATGTCCTCTACCAGCGACTCTGCTGGTAGCGTGACCATCACCCTGACCTTCCAGTCCGGAACCGATCCGGATATCGCGCAGGTTCAGGTGCAAAATAAATTGCAGCTCGCCACGCCTTTACTGCCGCAAGAAGTCCAGCAGCAGGGGATTAGCGTTGAAAAGTCCAGCAGCAGCTTTTTGATGGTCGCCGGATTCGTCTCGGATAATCCGAACACTACCCAGGACGACATCTCTGACTATGTCGCCTCTAACATCAAGGATTCTATCAGCCGTCTGAATGGTGTGGGCGACGTTCAGCTCTTTGGCGCACAGTACGCCATGCGTATCTGGCTGGATGCGAATCTGCTAAATAAATACCAACTCACGCCAGTTGACGTCATCAACCAGTTAAAAGTACAGAACGACCAGATTGCGGCAGGCCAACTGGGCGGTACGCCAGCATTACCGGGCCAGCAACTTAACGCCTCAATCATCGCCCAAACGCGTCTGAAAGATCCGGAAGAGTTCGGCAAAGTTACGTTGCGTGTCAATACCGACGGTTCTGTCGTCCATCTCAAAGATGTCGCGCGTATTGAGCTTGGCGGTGAAAACTATAACGTTGTAGCGCGCATTAACGGTAAACCGGCCTCCGGTCTCGGTATTAAACTGGCGACCGGCGCTAACGCGCTGGATACCGCAACCGCAATCAAAGCGAAACTGGCGGAGCTGCAGCCTTTCTTCCCTCAGGGAATGAAGGTGGTTTATCCTTATGACACAACGCCCTTCGTAAAAATATCTATCCACGAAGTGGTAAAAACGCTGTTTGAAGCGATTATTCTGGTGTTCCTGGTAATGTATCTGTTCTTACAGAATATCCGGGCAACCCTGATTCCTACCATCGCTGTTCCTGTCGTGTTGCTAGGCACTTTTGCGGTACTCGCCGCCTTTGGCTACTCCATCAATACCCTGACGATGTTTGGTATGGTACTGGCGATAGGGCTGTTGGTTGACGATGCGATAGTGGTCGTAGAAAACGTTGAACGTGTAATGATGGAGGATAACCTTTCTCCCCGAGAGGCGACGGAAAAATCCATGTCGCAGATTCAGGGAGCGCTGGTTGGTATCGCGATGGTACTGTCTGCGGTATTTATCCCGATGGCCTTTTTTGGCGGCTCGACCGGGGCAATTTATCGCCAGTTCTCTATTACTATTGTTTCAGCAATGGCGCTATCCGTTCTGGTTGCGTTGATTCTGACGCCAGCACTGTGCGCTACGCTGCTTAAACCCGTATCTGCTGAACATCACGAGAAAAAAAGCGGCTTCTTTGGCTGGTTCAATACCAAGTTTGACCACAGCGTTAACCACTATACTAACAGCGTAAGCGGCATCGTGCGTAATACGGGTCGCTATCTCATTATCTATCTACTTATTGTAGTCGGAATGGCGGTTCTGTTTTTACGCCTCCCGACCTCCTTCCTGCCGGAAGAAGATCAGGGGGTATTCCTGACCATGATTCAGCTCCCCTCTGGCGCTACGCAAGAACGTACGCAGAAAGTGCTGGATCAAGTCACTCATTACTACCTGAATAATGAAAAAGCGAACGTCGAAAGCGTGTTTACCGTAAACGGCTTTAGCTTTAGCGGTCAGGGACAAAACTCAGGGATGGCATTTGTCAGCCTTAAACCCTGGGAAGAGCGTAACGGTGAAGAAAATAGCGTCGAAGCCGTTATCGCCAGAGCGACACGCGCCTTCAGCCAGATTCGCGACGGGTTGGTGTTCCCCTTCAACATGCCGGCAATTGTCGAGTTAGGTACCGCGACAGGTTTCGACTTTGAACTGATTGATCAGGGAGGGCTCGGTCACGATGCGTTAACGAAAGCGCGTAATCAACTCCTGGGTATGGTCGCGAAGCATCCTGATCTATTAGTGCGCGTACGCCCGAACGGGCTGGAAGACACGCCACAGTTCAAGCTGGATGTCGATCAAGAAAAAGCGCAGGCGCTCGGTGTTTCGCTGTCTGATATCAACGAAACCATCTCCGCGGCGTTGGGCGGCTATTACGTTAACGACTTTATCGATCGCGGACGAGTGAAAAAAGTATACGTTCAGGCTGACGCTCAGTTCCGTATGCTGCCGGGAGATATCAACAATCTTTATGTACGCAGCGCCAATGGCGAGATGGTGCCCTTCTCTACCTTTAGCTCAGCACGGTGGATTTATGGTTCGCCACGCCTGGAACGCTATAACGGGATGCCGTCAATGGAACTGCTCGGCGAAGCAGCACCCGGACGAAGTACCGGTGAAGCAATGTCGTTAATGGAAAACCTGGCTTCACAGCTGCCAAACGGTATTGGCTATGACTGGACAGGTATGTCGTATCAGGAACGGTTGTCAGGTAACCAGGCGCCGGCGCTGTACGCAATCTCACTCATTGTCGTTTTCCTCTGCCTTGCCGCTCTGTATGAAAGCTGGTCAATTCCGTTCTCGGTAATGCTGGTCGTACCGCTCGGCGTGGTTGGCGCTCTGCTTGCAGCGTCATTGCGCGGCCTGAATAATGACGTTTACTTCCAGGTTGGCTTGTTAACCACTATTGGCCTTTCTGCTAAAAACGCCATCCTGATTGTTGAGTTCGCCAAAGATCTCATGGAAAAAGAAGGACGTGGATTGATTGAAGCGACGCTGGAAGCATCCCGTATGCGTTTACGTCCTATTCTAATGACCTCGCTGGCCTTTATTCTCGGGGTAATGCCGTTAGTTATCAGTCGTGGCGCAGGTAGTGGTGCACAGAACGCAGTAGGCACAGGGGTTATGGGGGGAATGTTAACCGCAACCTTATTAGCTATCTTCTTCGTGCCAGTATTCTTCGTTGTTGTAAAACGCCGATTTAATCGCCATCATGATTAACCGGTAAACAGAGGCGTCTTCGGACGCCTTTTTAAACGGTACGTCTTTATCTCCGCTATTCCCCCTCTCCGCTTACCTCTGCATTCTCCATAGTTTTTACAATTCACATGAATTGAGATGATTCCTCATGTCGGCCATTTTTTCTGTGGTGGTAAAATAACTCTCGTTTTCGCAGCGGTTAGAGCCAGCATTTACGTTGCTGTACTTCGCGAAACGCTGATTAATGAGGTAACACCATGAAAAGACTAATTCCAGTTGCATTGCTTACCACCTTATTGGCAGGTTGTGCACATGATTCTCCCTGCGTACCGGTTTATGACGATCAAGGGCGGCTGGTTCATACCAATACATGTATGAAAGGTACTACGCAGGATAACTGGGAGACAGCAGGCGCTATTGCTGGCGGCGCTGCGGCGGTAGCAGGGTTGACGATGGGTATCATTGCGCTTTCTAAATGATACATGCAGGCGCGGCAATGCCGCGCTTTCAGTAATAATATAAAGGTCGTAAGGATACTCAGCGACGTAATCTGTTCAGCCTGTCCCCCGAAAGTTAACACGATAAAACGCTCTCTTTTCTTACTCGCCTATCCCGATAGTATTTATTCTATTCCTTGTCCGATGCAGACAAAATTGTAGCTTGATAGCATCGTAAGCCGCATTAAAAACAGGCTTTATACAGTAAGACTTAGAGCGTGGTCATTAGGCGTAATTATTACAGACAGTCTGGATAAAAACCGGAGCATACACGTAATATCAGCGAATATCTCTATTGCTTATTAGAGGCGTAAGTAAAAGCCGTTTGTACATCTACTTCAGCACGGTTCACATTCGATGGTTCAGGCGGATATATGGCGGGAAATCACGTTGACTAAAACGGTTTTTATCCACTCTACGAAGATGTTGTAAACCCAAAATAATTCGAGTTGCTTAAAAGCGGCAAGGGAGTGAGTCCCCAGGAGCATAGATAACTATGTGACTGGGGTGAGCGACAAATCTGCCGGGATCAGATTTGAACGTCGCGTGCGACGGCCCGTCAGGGCGAGGCCCATGAATGGGCCGAGTAATCCGTAGCCAACACATAAGCGACTTGAAGTATGAAGGGTATAAACCAAATATAAAACGCGTCGGCGCCATTAACCGATAACTTTTTCCATAGAGAGATATGACTAGTCCTGATATAGGTTGACAGTTTTTTGTCTGTAAAACGCCTGATGAACATCATCGGGCGTTTTGTATTTCAGGGCCAGGTGTGGCCGTTCATGGTTATAAATTGCCACGGACTCTTTTAC
>NZ_JAGEQM010000011.1:0-89717 GCF_017572025.1 Salmonella sp. 32020114201800008SM
ATTAAGCAGTAAACTGATGTAAAAATCAGTGGTTGTAAAAGAATTCGGTGGAGCGGTAGTTCAGTTGGTTAGAATACCTGCCTGTCACGCAGGGGGTCGCGGGTTCGAGTCCCGTCCGTTCCGCCACCCTAATTAGGGGCGTAGTTCAATTGGTAGAGCACCGGTCTCCAAAACCGGGTGTTGGGAGTTCGAGTCTCTCCGCCCCTGCCAGAAATAATCCTTAGCATCTGCTAAGGATTTTTTTTTGCCTAAAATTACCTGATTATCTGATCAGGTAATCGTAAGTTCCCTTCTTTTTCTTTTCATCATTTTCATTGTTCATCCAGCACATCCGTTTTTAACAGATCGCAGATCAGCGAGTATTTATCGCTGTTTTGCAGCCAAATAGCGTATAGTGGCCGTGAAAGCGTTGCGCTGTCGGCAACGGTATGTAATCCGCCCTTTTCATTTGCCCAGTTTACAGGAAGCCAGCTACAGCCATTTAATGCGCTAAGCTGCTGTCGGGCGAGTTCGGCTGAGCTGGTTGTTAATACCGGCACTTCATCTGCTGCGATCAGCCCTGTTTCATGCTGTTGGAAGTCTGGTCCCCACTCCAGCCGCAGATAATTGAGTTCTGATTTCTTACGGGCAGGGCTGCTGCAATATAACGCCAAAGTGAAGTGCCCTAACAGCTGACTGCTGAACTCATCCATTTTGGGCGCTTCGGTAGTAATGAGGAGATCAAGCTGGCGTTCATGAAGTTGCTTCACAAGCGATTGCCGTTGAGCGATTCTGGCTTCGAACTGCAGGCCGCTTTGCGGCTCCTGTAGTTGGTACAGTCGCCCCAGCCAGGCGTTAAGCATACACTCCCATAAAGACGCGCTGGCGCCGATGGAAAACTCGTTATGGCGTGAGGTATGCGCCACCTCTTTACGTGCCGCCTGCCACGTATTCATCAGCGTTTCCGCATACGGTAAAAGTTTTTCGCCAGCCGTGGTTAAACGGATATTGTTTCTGTGCCGCGTAAAAAGGTTTACGCCCAGTTGATTCTCCAGTTGCCTGATACGAAAGCTCACCGCGGATTGCGTCAGGTAAAGTGCTTCTGCGGCCCGCCCGAAATGGCGTGTCCGGCTAACTTCCAGGAAAGTTTTTAACAATTCCGTATCCACTGTGCTCTCCACAAAATTATTTGTCGTTATGATTTAAATGTTTTGTTTTACACTCTGTCAAGCGTAACTAATACTCCGCGCCATAAATAGCTCAGACAAAGAATTAGGAGCGTGCAGGATGGCGGAAAGCTTTACGACGACTAATCGATATTTTGACAATAAACATTATCCACGTGGATTCTCTCGTCACGGTGATTTCACGATTAAAGAGGCACAACTGCTTGAGCGTCATGGTCATGCCTTTAATGATCTGGATCTTGGCAAGCGTGAGCCTGTGACTGAAGAAGAGAAGCTGTTTGTAGCGGTATGTCGCGGTGAACGCGAGCCGGTAACGGATGCAGAACGCGTCTGGTCCAAGTATATGACGCGTATCAAGCGTCCAAAACGCTTCCACACCTTGTCTGGCGGCAAGCCGCAAGTTGAAGGCGCAGAAGACTACACCGAAGCTGATGATTAATAAAAAGGGCGTAATGCCCTTTTTTTACGCCAACAGCTTTTGCAAATGAATTAACAACCTGTCTATCGCCCGATAGCTTACCGCCTCCTGCAAATGCTGACGCGAGATCTGGTCAGCCAGTTCTATGTCGGCAATGGTTCTGGCAACTTTTAGTAAACGCTGCCAGGCGCGAATGGATAATCCAAGATGCACCAGCGTGTCTTCAAGCCAGCGGGCGTCATCGTGATGCAAAACACAATATTTTTGGATTTCGCGACCCTCCAGACGCGCGTTTAACTTCTTCTGGCGTCGGTACTGCCGTTCATGGGCGGCGATGACCCGCTTTTTTACCGTAGCGCTGCTCTCACCCTTTGAGGCGTGTTGGCTAAGAATCCCGGGCGGTGGAAGCGGTATCTCAAGCGAAAGGTCAAAACGATCAAGAAACGGGCCTGACAACCGATTAAGGTAACGTAGTGTCTGTTCTGGCGTGCAGCGATTATGGTTTCCCTGATAATGTCCGGTCGGGCTGGGATTCATTGCGGCGATTAACTGGAACCTGGCAGGGTACGTTATTTTCGCTCTGGTACGGGATAAATGAATTTGACCGGATTCTATAGGTTCACGTAGCGCATCCAGTGTGCGTCGTTCAAATTCAGGCAATTCATCAAGGAACAAAATTCCGTTGTGCGCCAGCGATATCTCTCCCGGGGCGGGTATTGCGCCGCCGCCGACCATAGCAGTAAGTGAGGCGCTATGATGAGGTGAGCGAAAGGGGCGTTGCTGCCATCGTTTTTGTACCGTATCGGCATTAACCAGACTGAGGATCGCGGCGCTTTCCAACGCCTCCTCATTGCTTAATGGTGGAAGAATCCCGCTCAGTCGACTGGCCAGCATGGTTTTACCCGTACCCGGCGGGCCGATCAATAGCAGATTATGTCCCCCTGCCGCTGTAATCTCCAGGCCGCGTTTACCCTGCTCCTGACCGATCACATCGCGAAGATCGGCAGTTGCGGTAGGCGATGCCATATCCTGAGCTAAAGGTCTTTCCAGGGCGTGTTTCCCTTCCAGAAAGGCGCAGACGGTTTGTAGATGATCGGCGATAAAACATCCTTCTTTGCTGATAAGCCCAACCTCCGCCGCGTTCTCTGTTGCGACGATAATATTTCTGCCGGCCCTGATGGCTTCCGTTGCACTTGATATTGCGCCAGGAACGCCGCGTAATGCGCCTGTAAGCGCTAACTCACCCACCAGCTCATATGCCTCAAGATTCGACGCTGTAAGCTGCTCAGACGCGGCCAGAAGCGCAACAGCAATAGGCAGGTCATACCTTCCACCCTCTTTCGGTAGATCGGCTGGAGCAAGGTTAATGGTTATTTTTTTAGCCGGAAATTCATATCCGCTATTAATAATCGCACTACGTACCCGGTCACGCGCCTCTTTTACCGTGGTTTCCGGTAGGCCAACCATGGTTAATCCCGGTAATCCATTACTGATATGCACCTCTATAGTGATAGGCGGCGCATTGACGCCAAGTGCGGCGCGGGTATGAACAATCGCCAGTGACATAATCCCTCCTGTTACGTGGATTATGCGGAATAGAAGAGAAAATCGAATTACTGACTTTTTGTTTTTTAGCGACTGCTTCCTGAATTTTGGCGTCATTTTCAGGTAAGAAACATCAAACTGGAAGAACGCTCGCAGAAGCGAAAAGAAGGAAAACAGGGTGTAAAGCGCGCCAAAAGGGGGAGGAAAACGTGAAAATTTTTCAGTTGCTAATTTTTCTTATAAAAAACAAAGCCCTTTTAGGCATTCACCTGCATTATCTGAAACGTGGTTAAAAAAATATCTTGTGCTATTGGCAAAACCTATGGTAACTCTTTAGGTATTCCTTCGAACAAGATGCAAGAATAGACAAAAATGACAGCCCTTCTACGAGTGATTAGCCTGGTCGTGATTAGCGTGGTGGTGATTATTATCCCACCGTGCGGGGCTGCACTTGGACGAGGAAAGGCTTAGAAATCAAGCCTTAACGAACTAAGACCCCCGCACCGAAAGGTCCGGGGGTTTTTTTTGGCCTGAAAAACTTAAGCGAGGAGCAGAGCGTGAATAACAGCATAAAATTCTGTTTCTCAAGATTTACGACGGGGATGTAACTATGAACGGGGCACAGTGGGTGGTACATGCTTTGCGAGCGCAGGGGGTGAAAACCGTATTTGGTTATCCTGGCGGCGCAATTATGCCGGTTTACGACGCGTTGTATGACGGTGGTGTGGAGCATTTGTTGTGCCGACACGAGCAGGGTGCCGCAATGGCGGCAATCGGTTATGCCCGTTCTACCGGCAAAACCGGTGTTTGTATCGCCACTTCCGGCCCTGGCGCCACTAACCTGATCACTGGCCTGGCGGATGCGTTGTTAGATTCGGTCCCCGTCGTCGCGATCACGGGTCAGGTTTCCGCCCCGTTCATCGGCACCGATGCGTTCCAGGAGGTGGATGTGTTAGGGCTGTCGCTGGCCTGCACCAAACACAGCTTCCTGGTGCAGTCGCTGGCAGAGTTGCCGCGCATCATGGCGGAGGCTTTTGAAGTCGCCAACGCTGGCCGTCCCGGACCCGTTCTGGTGGATATCCCGAAAGATATCCAGTTGGCCAGCGGTGAGCTGGAACCCTGGTTTACTACCGTTGATAACGAAGCGACTTTCCCGCAGGCTGATGTGGAACAAGCGCGCCAGATGCTGGAACAGGCGAAAAAACCCATGCTGTACGTCGGCGGTGGAGTTGGTATGGCGAAGGCGGTTCCGGCGCTGCGTAAATTTATCGCGGTAACGCAAATGCCAGTTACCTGCACGCTGAAAGGGCTGGGCGCTGTTGAAGCTGATTATCCGTACTATCTGGGCATGCTAGGAATGCACGGTACTAAAGCGGCTAATTTCGCGGTGCAAGAGTGTGATTTATTGATCGCAGTGGGTGCGCGTTTTGATGACCGGGTGACCGGTAAGCTGAATACGTTTGCGCCGAATGCCAGCGTGATCCATATGGATATAGACCCGGCGGAAATGAACAAACTGCGTCAGGCACACGTCGCGTTGCAGGGCGATTTAAATTCGCTGTTGTCGGCATTACAGCAACCGCTGAAGATCGACGCATGGCGTCAGTCCTGTGCAGAGCTGCGCGCAGAACACGCCTGGCGCTATGATCATCCTGGCGAGACTATCTATGCGCCGTTGTTGTTGAAGCAATTGTCGGAACGCAAACCCGCAGACAGTGTGGTGACTACGGATGTGGGGCAGCATCAGATGTGGTCAGCCCAGCATATGACTTACACCCGCCCGGAAAATTTCATCACTTCCAGCGGTCTGGGGACGATGGGATTCGGCTTACCGGCGGCCGTTGGCGCGCAGGTAGCGCGACCGAATGATACCGTTATCTGTATCTCCGGTGACGGTTCCTTCATGATGAATGTTCAGGAGTTGGGCACCGTAAAACGCAAGCAGTTACCGTTGAAGATAGTCTTACTCGACAACCAGCGGTTAGGGATGGTTCGACAATGGCAGCAACTGTTTTTCCAGGAGCGATATAGCGAAACCACCCTGACCGATAACCCCGATTTCCTCATGCTGGCCAGCGCCTTCGGCATTCCAGGCCAGCACATTACTCGTAAAGACCAGGTTGAAGCGGCACTCGACACGATGTTGGCAAGCGAAGGGCCGTACCTGCTTCACGTCTCAATCGACGAACTTGAAAATGTCTGGCCGTTGGTGCCGCCTGGCGCCAGTAACTCTGAAATGCTGGAGAAATTATCATGATGCAACATCAGGTCAATGTATCGGCACGCTTTAATCCAGAAACCTTAGAACGTGTTTTACGCGTGGTGCGCCATCGTGGTTTTCAGGTGTGCTCCATGAATATGGAAGCCGCGACCGATGCGCAGAATATAAATATTGAATTGACCGTTGCCAGTCCCCGGTCGGTCGACTTACTGTTTAGTCAGTTAAGTAAACTGGTAGATGTTGCGCATGTCGCAATCTGCCAGAGCGCTGCCACATCACAACAAATCCGCGCCTGAGCGCAAAAGGAAGAAAAATGACGACGAAAAAAGCTGATTACATTTGGTTCAATGGCGAGATGGTGCGCTGGGAAGACGCGAAGGTTCACGTAATGTCTCACGCGCTGCACTACGGTACGTCGGTATTTGAAGGGATTCGGTGCTACGACTCTCACAAAGGCCCGGTAGTGTTTCGTCATCGTGAACATATGCAGCGCCTGCGCGACTCAGCAAAAATTTATCGTTTTCCGGTTTCCCAGAGTATTGATGAGCTGATGGAAGCCTGCCGCGAAGTGATCCGCAAAAACAACCTGACCAGCGCCTATATCCGTCCGTTGGTATTTGTCGGCGATGTCGGTATGGGCGTTAACCCGCCCCCGGGATACACCACTGACGTCATCATCGCCGCGTTCCCGTGGGGGGCATACCTGGGCGCCGAAGCGCTGGATCAGGGGATCGATGCGATGGTTTCTTCCTGGAATCGCGCTGCGCCGAACACCATTCCAACCGCTGCGAAAGCGGGCGGTAACTACCTCTCCTCACTGCTGGTGGGTAGCGAAGCGCGCCGCCACGGCTATCAGGAAGGCATCGCCCTGGATGTAAACGGCTATATCTCCGAAGGCGCAGGTGAAAACCTGTTTGAGGTAAAAGATGGCGTGCTGTTTACTCCGCCGTTTACCTCTTCCGCGCTGCCAGGCATTACTCGCGACGCGATTATCAAACTGGCGAAAGAGCTGGGTATTGAAGTGCGTGAGCAGGTGCTGTCCCGTGAATCGCTGTATCTGGCCGACGAAGTGTTTATGTCCGGAACCGCGGCAGAAATTACTCCGGTACGCAGCGTTGATGGTATCCAGGTAGGTGAAGGCCGTTGCGGCCCTGTTACCAAGCGTATTCAACAAGCCTTCTTTGGTCTCTTCACTGGAGAAACCGAGGATAAATGGGGCTGGTTGGATCCGGTAAATTCATAATAAATAAAATTAATATTTTCCCAAAATAATTTGCGTCACAGGAAGGCGGCAACGCAGCGAATCCCCAGAAGCTTACTGTAGTAAGTGACTGGGGTGAGTGAGGCAGCCAACGCACCTGTGGCGTGAAGTATGAAGGGAAAAGATGGGGAGTAAATAAAGCATGCCTAAGTACCGTTCCGCCACCACCACCCATGGTCGTAATATGGCGGGTGCCCGCGCGCTGTGGCGCGCCACCGGAATGACCGACAGTGATTTTGGCAAACCGATTATCGCCGTGGTGAACTCATTCACTCAGTTTGTGCCGGGTCACGTTCATCTGCGCGATCTCGGTAAGCTGGTCGCCGAACAGATTGAAGCTTCCGGCGGGGTGGCGAAAGAGTTCAACACTATTGCCGTGGATGACGGGATTGCCATGGGGCACGGGGGTATGCTCTATTCACTGCCGTCGCGCGAGCTGATCGCCGACTCCGTGGAGTACATGGTGAACGCTCACTGCGCTGACGCGATGGTGTGTATCTCCAACTGCGACAAAATCACCCCAGGGATGCTCATGGCCTCGCTGCGCCTGAATATTCCGGTGATCTTTGTCTCCGGCGGCCCGATGGAAGCCGGGAAAACCAAGCTTTCAGACAAAATTATCAAGCTGGATCTGGTTGATGCCATGATTCAGGGAGCGGACCCGAAAGTCTCTGACGATCAAAGTAACCAGGTTGAACGCTCCGCCTGTCCAACCTGCGGCTCCTGCTCCGGCATGTTTACCGCTAACTCCATGAATTGCCTGACCGAAGCACTGGGCCTGTCGCAGCCGGGCAACGGTTCGCTGCTGGCGACCCATGCTGACCGGAAGCAGTTGTTCCTCAATGCCGGTAAGCGGATTGTTGAACTGACTAAACGCTATTACGAGCAGGATGACGAAAGTGCACTGCCGCGTAACATCGCCAGCAAAGCCGCGTTTGAAAACGCCATGACGCTGGATATTGCGATGGGCGGTTCGACCAATACCGTTCTGCATCTGCTGGCGGCGGCGCAGGAAGCGGAAATCGACTTCACCATGAGTGATATCGACAAGCTGTCCCGCAAGGTGCCGCAGCTGTGTAAAGTGGCGCCAAGTACCCAGAAATACCATATGGAAGACGTTCACCGTGCCGGCGGTGTGCTGGGTATTTTAGGCGAGCTGGATCGCGCCGGGCTGCTGAACCGCAACGTGAAAAACGTATTAGGCCTGACGCTGCCGCAAACGCTGGAACAGTACGACATCACGGTTACGCAGGACGAAGCGGTTAAAAAAATGTTCCGTGCTGGCCCTGCCGGTATCCGTACTACCCAGGCGTTCTCTCAGGATTGTCGCTGGGATTCGCTGGATGACGACCGCGCAGCGGGTTGCATCCGCTCGCTGGAATATGCCTATAGCAAAGACGGCGGTCTGGCGGTGCTGTATGGCAACTTCGCCGAAAACGGCTGCATTGTGAAAACCGCAGGCGTGGATGACAGCATCCTTAAATTTACCGGCCCGGCTAAAGTGTATGAAAGCCAGGACGACGCGGTAGAGGCGATTCTCGGCGGCAAAGTAGTGGAAGGCGATGTAGTTGTGATCCGCTACGAAGGGCCGAAAGGCGGGCCGGGAATGCAGGAAATGCTCTATCCGACCAGTTTCCTGAAGTCGATGGGGCTGGGCAAAGCCTGCGCGCTCATCACCGATGGGCGTTTCTCCGGCGGTACTTCGGGTCTTTCCATCGGCCACGTCTCGCCGGAAGCGGCCAGCGGCGGCACTATTGCGCTGATTGAAGATGGCGACACTATTGCGATTGATATCCCGAACCGCAGCATTCAGTTGCAGTTGAGCGAGGCTGAAATCGCCGCACGCCGCGAGGCGCAGGAAGCTCGTGGCGACAAAGCCTGGACGCCTAAAAATCGTCAGCGTCAGGTTTCGTTTGCCCTGCGTGCCTACGCCAGCCTGGCGACCAGCGCCGATAAAGGCGCGGTGCGCGATAAATCGAAACTGGGAGGTTGATGATGGCGGAATCTCAACCACTGTCAGTCGCGCCGGAAGGGGCGGAGTATCTGCGCGCGGTGCTACGCGCGCCAGTATACGAAGCGGCGCAGGTGACGCCGCTGCAAAAAATGGAAAAGCTCTCGTCACGTCTGGATAACGTTATTCTCGTCAAACGCGAAGACCGGCAGCCGGTACATAGCTTTAAGCTGCGCGGCGCTTACGCGATGATGGCCGGATTGACCGAAGAACAAAAAGCCCACGGCGTGATTACCGCGTCGGCGGGCAATCATGCGCAGGGCGTGGCGTTCTCCTCCGCGCGGCTTGGCGTGAAGTCGCTGATCGTCATGCCAAAAGCAACGGCGGATATTAAAGTCGATGCGGTACGCGGTTTTGGCGGCGAAGTGCTGTTGCACGGCGCTAATTTTGATGAAGCGAAAGCGAAAGCTATTGAGCTGGCGCAGCAGCAGGGTTTTACCTGGGTGCCGCCGTTTGATCACCCAATGGTGATCGCCGGGCAGGGCACGCTGGCGCTGGAACTGCTTCAGCAGGATTCGCATCTCGATCGTGTCTTTGTGCCGGTTGGCGGCGGCGGCCTGGCGGCGGGCGTAGCGGTACTGATCAAACAATTGATGCCGCAAATCAAAGTGATTGCCGTCGAAGCGGAGGATTCCGCCTGCCTGAAAGCGGCGTTGGAAGCCGGTCATCCAGTGGATCTCCCGCGCGTTGGGTTATTTGCTGAAGGCGTGGCGGTAAAACGCATCGGCGACGAAACCTTCCGCCTGTGCCAGGAATATCTCGACGACATTATTACAGTCGATAGCGACGCTATCTGCGCGGCGATGAAAGATCTGTTTGAAGATGTGCGTGCGGTGGCGGAACCGTCCGGCGCGCTGGCGCTGGCGGGGATGAAAAAATATATCGCCCAGCACAATATTCGCGGCGAACGGCTGGCGCACGTCCTTTCCGGCGCCAACGTCAACTTCCACGGCTTGCGCTATGTGTCTGAACGCTGCGAGTTGGGGGAACAGCGCGAAGCGCTACTGGCGGTGACCATTCCGGAAGAAAAGGGGAGCTTCCTCAAATTCTGTCAGTTGCTTGGCGGGCGTATGGTCACCGAATTTAACTACCGTTTTGCCGACGCGAAAAATGCCTGTATTTTTGTCGGCGTACGCGTCAGTCAGGGGCTGGAGGAGCGAAAAGAGATTATCACCCAACTGTGCGACGGCGGTTATAGCGTAGTGGATCTCTCCGACGATGAAATGGCGAAGCTGCATGTGCGCTATATGGTCGGCGGGCGTCCATCCCATCCGCTACAGGAACGCCTCTACAGCTTTGAATTTCCGGAGTCGCCCGGCGCGTTGCTCAAATTCCTGCATACGCTTGGCACGCACTGGAATATTTCGCTATTCCATTACCGCAGCCACGGTACCGATTATGGCCGCGTGCTGGCGGCGTTCGAGTTAGGCGATCATGAGCCGGATTTCGAAACCCGGCTGCATGAGCTGGGCTATGAATGCCATGATGAGAGCAATAACCCGGCGTTCCGGTTCTTTCTGGCGGGTTAATTCAGCGTTTAGTTTTTCGGGCCCACAAAGTAAAGTGGGCCTGATATCCAGATATTATCTTCCCTCAGTTATTGGGCTTTTCTGCCAGCCCGGAGCATCCACTCATTTCATTTTGCGAGACGTTTTCCAGAAGGCGCCCAATCTGCTTGTGGTGAAACTCGGCTCACCATATCGTTAGCACCGCCATCACTTGCACCTGCTAAAAACAATGTATAAAATTTTATACACAAGGATGTTATGTTACTCACCCGAGCTCTCTCCAATGAAAAAGAAATTCGATGAGTGGGATCTTCTCTGGAGGATCTCCTGGCTTTTCCCATAACGGTACGTAAAGCAGTCGGTTATCAGCTTCACAAAATTCAGTATGGAATTGAACCCGATGACTGGAAACCGTTTTCAGAAATTGGGGCTGGGGTAAATGAAATTCGTATTCGTGACAACAATGGTATCTATCGCGTTATGTATGTCGCTAAGTTTGAAGAAGCACTCTACGTTTTGCATAGTTTCCAAAAACAGACGCAACAAACCAGTCAGCATGATAAAAACATCGCCAGAACGCGTTATAACCGGGTGGTGCAACAACGGAGAAACAGCTTGTGATTGCCAAAACTGATAGTGATATTCGCCATGTGACGCCATCTGGCGGTAATGTTTTTGCTGATTTGGGGTTTCATAAGCAGGACGCAGAAAAGTTTTACGCTGATTCCCTGAATGAAATCGAAAACACGTTAGCCATTAAACAACAGCTAATGGAAGAAATTACCCTCTGGATTACGCAAAACCAGATGAAGCAAGCCGAGGTTGCTACAGTTTTGCATATATCCCGACCGCGCGTTTCGGATGTCGTCAACAAGAAATGCAGCAAATTCACCATTGATGCTCTGGTGAATATGCTTAGCCGTATTGGGAAGCCTGTTCGGGTAATGGTAGGGCCGTAAAACTAATTCGGTAAAATCTTCCAGAACGCATCAATTAGCGGCTCATGCAGCCGCTTTTTTTGCGCGCAGACGCCGAGTTCAAACGGCGTTTTTTCATCGCTGCGTTCTAAAATCATCACCCGGTTGCGCACTGGCTCCGGGCTGTTTTCCAGCACCACTTCCGGCAGCAGCGCCACGCCGCAGCCCAGCGCCACCATTGAGACCATCGCTTCGTGACCGCCGACGGTGGCGTAAATCTGCGGATTGCTGATTTTATGCCGGCGGAACCATAGCTCAATGCGACGGCGTACCGGCCCCTGGTCGGCCATGATAAACGGCACCGTCGACCAGTCTGGCTTGTCGACCGAAACCTGATTACGCACCGGGCAGGGCAGCGCCGGGGCGATCAGCACCACCGCCAGATTTTCCAGCATCGAAAACGCCACTGCGCCGGGCAGCGTTTCTGGTTTGCCGGCGATTGCCAGATCGGCCTCGCCGGTGACTACTTTTTCCATCGCATCGGCGGCGTCGCCGGTGGTGAGCTTAATTTCCACCGAGGGATGCTCGGCGCGAAAACGGTCGAGGATTGGCGGCAGGTGGCTGTATGCCGCGGTCACTGAACAGAAGATATGGAGTTCGCCGGAAAGGGACGGCCCCTGCTGATCGAGGGTATGGCGCAACTGCTGATATTGCAAAAGCGTCTGTTGGGCAAACACTCGCAGCTCTTCACCCGCTTCGGTCAGCGTGACCGTGCGGTTATCGCGCACAAACAGCGGCTGGCCGAGATCTTCTTCCAGCCGCTGAATCTGCCGGGAAAGCGTGGAGGGGCTGACGTGCATCGCTCGCGCGCTGCGGCCAAAGTGGCGGCTTTCCGCCAGATGCAGGAAGGTTTTTAGATCGCGTAAATCCACAGACAGACCTCCGGTTTTTGACGTTGCATAAACCGCAACATAACGTTGTGAATATATCAATTTCCGCAATAAATTTCCTGTTGTAATGTGGGTTCATTCGCACAGATAGCAATCTGTAAACCGAACAATAAGCGCGACAACACAACATCACGGAGTACACCATCATGGCTAACTACTTTAATACACTGAATCTGCGCCAGCAGCTGGCACAGCTGGGTAAATGCCGCTTTATGGGCCGCGACGAATTCGCCGACGGCGCGAGCTACCTGCAGGGTAAAAAAGTGGTCATCGTCGGCTGCGGCGCTCAGGGTCTGAACCAGGGCCTGAACATGCGTGACTCCGGTCTGGACATTGCCTACGCCCTGCGTAAAGAAGCCATTACTGAGAAGCGTGCTTCCTGGCGTAAAGCGACCGAAAACGGCTTCAAAGTGGGTACCTACGAAGAGCTGATTCCGCAGGCTGACCTGGTGGTTAACCTGACGCCGGACAAACAGCACTCCGACGTGGTGCGCTCCGTACAGCCGCTGATGAAAGACGGCGCGGCGCTGGGCTACTCCCACGGCTTCAATATCGTGGAAGTGGGCGAGCAGATCCGTAAAGACATCACCGTGGTGATGGTGGCGCCGAAGTGTCCGGGCACCGAAGTGCGCGAAGAGTACAAACGTGGTTTCGGCGTGCCGACGCTGATCGCGGTACACCCGGAAAACGACCCGAAAGGCGAAGGTATGGCGATTGCTAAAGCCTGGGCGGCGGCCACCGGTGGTCACCGTGCGGGCGTACTGGAATCTTCTTTCGTGGCAGAAGTGAAATCTGACCTGATGGGCGAGCAGACCATCCTGTGCGGTATGCTGCAGGCCGGTTCTCTGCTGTGCTTCGACAAGCTGGTGGCAGAAGGCACCGACCCGGCATACGCCGAAAAACTGATTCAGTTTGGCTGGGAAACCATCACCGAAGCGCTGAAGCAGGGCGGCATCACCCTGATGATGGACCGTCTGTCTAACCCGGCGAAACTGCGTGCTTACGCGCTGTCCGAACAGCTGAAAGAGATCATGGCGCCGTTGTTCCAGAAACACATGGATGACATCATCTCCGGCGAATTCTCTTCCGGCATGATGGCTGACTGGGCCAACGACGATAAGAAACTGCTGACCTGGCGTGAAGAGACCGGTAAAACCGCGTTCGAAACCGCGCCGCAGTTTGAGGGTAAAATCGGCGAGCAGGAGTACTTCGATAAAGGCGTGCTGATGATTGCGATGGTGAAAGCGGGCGTTGAGCTGGCGTTCGAAACCATGGTCGATTCCGGCATCATCGAAGAATCCGCTTACTACGAATCACTGCACGAACTGCCGCTGATCGCCAACACCATCGCCCGTAAGCGTCTGTATGAAATGAACGTGGTTATCTCTGATACCGCAGAATACGGTAACTACCTGTTCTCTTACGCTTGCGTACCGCTGCTGAAACCGTTTATGGCGGAATTGCAACCGGGCGATCTGGGTAGTGCTATCCCGGAAGGCGCGGTAGACAACGCACAGCTTCGCGACGTGAACGACGCGATTCGTGGTCATGCGATTGAGCAGGTAGGTAAGAAACTGCGCGGCTATATGACGGATATGAAGCGTATTGCGGTAGCGGGTTGATATACCTTGTCGGGGGGCGCTAGCGCTTACCCGACCTACAAAATCAAGCAGACGATGTAGGCCGGGTAAGGCGTAGCCGCCACCCGGCTTTTTATTTGCGATACAATACCTTAATGATGTGATAACCGAACTGGGTGTGCAATGGGCCGGTTGGCTCCAGTACCGGGCAGGAAAAGACTACTTTATCGAATGCCGGAACCATCTGGCCCTGACGAAATTCGCCTAAATGACCGCCTTTTTTACCGGATGGGCAGATAGAATGCTTCTTCGCCAGCTTCTCAAAATCGCCGCCGTTTTTAATTTGCTCCAGAAGATCCAATGCCAGTTTCTCTTCTTTTACAAGGATATGCAGTGCTGCTGCCATTTTTGCCATTATTGTGTTCTCACGTCGCAAAGATTGGCCGTCACTTTATCACTCCTTAGGCCGTCAGACATATACTCTTCGCCATTACAGGACAGATGTCCCGCCTGATTTAATGAACCGGGAGATAAGCGGCATTTTTAGCAGGCGTATTTCGGATGTGCGGGACGGCGGTCCTGTCCTTTCTGACAAGGGGCGAGATACCATGAACATAATGAAAAACGCAGAATTTCCAGACGACTGGCTTTTAGGGCTACGCCAGGTCGTACGCGACCCAGTGCTCTATGAATTACTCAAATACTGCCCGTTGGAAATCATGCAGTACAGGGCGTTTATGCGATGTCGCTTGAGTATGTTCTGCTGACGGCGATCGCGCTAATGGGTTCTTTCATTTGGATCAAGAGCGCACAGCGTAATGGCTATACGCCGCTTGCCGCCAGAGCCTGCTGATTGACCTTTTCCTGGCTGCCTGAAAAGGCAGCCAGGTCTTCTCTGGGCCTCGCTTTCTGCTACAATCCCTCCCCCGTTCGAAGATTGAGCACTATTCCCATGCGTTTAAATCCCGGCCAACAACACGCTGTCGAATTCGTCACCGGACCCTGCCTGGTGCTGGCAGGAGCGGGTTCTGGTAAAACTCGCGTAATTACCAATAAAATCGCCCACCTGATCCGCGGATGCGGCTATCAGGCCCGGCATATTGCGGCGGTGACGTTTACCAACAAGGCAGCGCGCGAAATGAAAGAACGCGTCGGGCAGACGCTCGGCCGTAAGGAAGCGCGCGGTTTGATGATCTCCACCTTTCATACGCTAGGGCTGGATATTATTAAGCGCGAGTACGCTGCGCTGGGGATGAAATCGAACTTTTCATTGTTTGACGATACCGACCAGGTCGCCTTGCTCAAAGAGCTGACCGAAGGCCTGATCGAAGACGACAAGGTTCTGTTGCAACAGCTGATCTCCACGATCTCCAACTGGAAAAACGATCTCAAAACGCCTGCGCAGGCAGCGGCGGGGGCGAAAGGCGAACGCGATCGTATTTTTGCCCACTGCTACGGGCTTTACGACGCCCATATGAAGGCATGTAACGTTCTCGATTTTGATGATTTGATTTTGCTGCCGACGCTGCTGTTGCAACGCAATGACGAGGTGCGCGAGCGCTGGCAGAATAAAATTCGTTATCTGCTGGTGGATGAATATCAGGATACTAACACCAGCCAGTATGAGTTGGTTAAGCTGCTGGTCGGGCAACGCGCGCGCTTTACGGTCGTGGGCGATGACGATCAGTCTATCTACTCCTGGCGCGGGGCGCGTCCGCAAAACCTGGTGTTACTGAGCCAGGATTTTCCGGCGCTGCAGGTGATTAAGCTGGAGCAAAACTATCGTTCTTCGGGCCGCATCCTGAAAGCGGCAAATATTCTCATCGCCAACAATCCGCACGTCTTTGAAAAGCGCCTCTTTTCCGAGCTCGGTTACGGCGCGGAACTCAAAGTGTTAAGCGCAAACAATGAAGAGCATGAAGCTGAGCGCGTTATCGGCGAACTGATTGCCCATCACTTTGTGAACAAGACCCAGTACAAGGATTACGCCATTCTGTATCGCGGGAATCATCAGTCGCGGGTATTTGAAAAATTCCTCATGCAGAACCGCATTCCGTACAAAATTTCCGGCGGCACCTCATTTTTCTCCCGTCCGGAGATTAAAGACCTGCTGGCCTACCTGCGGGTGTTGACCAACCCGGATGATGACAGCGCTTTCCTGCGCATCGTGAATACGCCAAAACGCGAAATCGGTCCGGCTACTCTGCAAAAGCTGGGTGAATGGGCAATGACGCGTAATAAAAGCCTGTTTACCGCCAGCTTTGATATGGGGCTTAGCCAAAAGCTGACCGGACGTGGTTACGATTCATTGACGCGTTTTACCCACTGGCTGGGGGAAATCCAGCGTCTGGCCGAACGCGAGCCTGTCGCCGCCGTGCGCGATCTCATCCACGGTATTGACTATGAATCCTGGTTGTACGAAACCTCGCCGAGCCCCAAAGCGGCGGAAATGCGTATGAAAAACGTTAACCAGCTCTTTAGCTGGATGACTGAGATGCTGGAAGGCAACGAACTCGATGAGCCGATGACGCTGACCCAGGTGGTTACACGCTTTACGCTGCGCGATATGATGGAGCGCGGCGAGAGCGAAGAAGAGCTGGATCAGGTACAGTTGATGACGCTTCATGCATCGAAAGGACTGGAATTCCCGTATGTCTATATGGTGGGAATGGAAGAAGGATTTTTGCCGCATCAAAGCAGCATTGACGAAGATAATATTGAGGAAGAGCGTCGGCTGGCCTATGTCGGGATCACTCGCGCGCAAAAAGAGCTCACCTTTACATTATGTAAAGAGCGCCGTCAGTATGGGGAACTGGTGCGCCCGGAACCCAGCCGCTTCCTGTTAGAACTCCCGCAGGATGATTTAATCTGGGAGCAGGAGCGCAAAGTGGTAAGCGCTGAGGAGCGAATGCAAAAAGGGCAAAGTCACCTGGCTAATCTGAAAGCCATGATGGCGGCAAAGCGAGCGAAATCGTAGGCCGGATAAGCGAAGCGTCATCCGGCAATCAGACTACGGTTAGCGAACGTCCAGCGGCCAGTGTACATAGCTTTGCCACTGGCTTTCCTGATCAATCAACTCTTTACCCAGCGGGTGATGCGCCAGCCAGTCGCCAGGCAAGGTTAACGTCAGATTTTCATTTAGCGCCTGTAGCGTAATTTCTGGTACCAGATCGTCACGACGGCGACCGGCAAAAAGAATCGCCAGTCGCAGCAAACGGCATAGCTGTTCCGCAACACGGGGCGGTACCGCGTTTTGCTGATGAAGCGAAGAGAGATCGACCGGATTGGTCTGATTCAGTAAGAGGGTGGCGAGCAACTTTTTCTGCGCGGGCGTATAGCCAGGCAGATCCAAATGGCGTACTAAATAGGCGGCATGATAGGGCGCCTGTTTAAAATCAACGCTCAGACCGATCTCATGCAACTGGCAAGCGCTAAGCAACAGTTCACGACTGATAGGTTCAATATGCCAGGCATTTTCTACCTGTTTGAGGAAGTTATCTGCCAGCTTCGCCACACGATTTGCCTGATCGGTATCGACGATAAACCGACGCTGAATGTTTCGCAGCGTGCGGCTGCGGATATCCTGATCTACCGCCAGATGCAACATCCCATACACCAGCCCTTCGCGTAACGCGCCGCCTGCCAGCGTCATGCTCTGGATGTTCAGCTCGGTAAATATCGCGATTAGAATAGCCAGCCCGCTTGGGAAAACCAGCGCGCGCTCCAGCGTCAGGCCTTCGATTTCCAGCTCTTCCAGACGCCCGCACTGTATCGCGCGTTGTTTTAGCTGCTGCAGTTTGGCGAGCGTAATGCGCTCGTCCATCCCCTGCGCCATCATGATTTCCTGCAATGCCTGTACGGTGCCGGAGGCACCCACGCAGACCTTCCAGCCATGAAAACGCAGTTCATCGGCGACCGGACGCAGTACATCGCGCGCGGCCTTCTCCGCATCATCAAAGTTTTCTTGCGCCAGATTACGATCGCTAAAATAGCGTTCAAGCCACGTTACGCAGCCCATCGACAGGCTAAATAGCGACGTGGTTTGCGCGCCAGTGCCGGTAACCAGTTCAGTGCTGGCGCCGCCGATATCCACCACCAGTCGCTGATCTGCGCCGCCGGTGGTATGAGCGACCCCCTGATAAATCAGCCGCGCCTCTTCTTCGCCGCTGATAACCTGCACCGGACAACCAAGGATAGTCTGCGCTTTCGCGATAAATTCACCCGCATTGACGGCGAGACGCAATGTTGCGGTGGCAACCACGCGGATTTGCGGCTGCGGAATATCCTGCAAACGTTCAGCAAACAGGCGCAGACATTGCCAGCCGCGTTCCATCGCTTCGGCTGAAAGGTGGTTGTCGTTGTTCAGACCCGCGGCCAGACGCACCTTGCGTTTTATTCGGGTCAGCGTCTGGATGCTTCCCGCCGCCTCGCGCACGACCAGCATATGAAAACTATTGGAACCGAGATCAATGGCGGCATACAACGAGGTGGAATTCATACACTTCATCCTTCAACCTGTATCCGTGTTGGCTGCGTACACTCCCCTGAATCATTTACTAAAGTACGCTCATCGGGATTTGTTTTCTTGCCGCCTTGATACAGGCTAAATGATTTTGTGTATGGCATAACTTTTCTTAACCTGAACGACGACGATTACGCGGAGCGCCAGCGCGGCGCGGACCATTGCCAGGACGCGCACGCGTCAGGCGCAACGGCTTGGGCAGATCGTTCATGAGCGCTTCCGGATTGTATTTGCTGACCGGAATCGAGTGGCCGATATAGCTCTCAATGGCGGGCAGATTCAGCGCATACTCTTCGCAAGCCAGGCTGATAGAATGTCCGCTGGCGCCAGCGCGACCGGTACGACCGATACGGTGAACATAGTCTTCACAATCGTCTGGCAGATCGTAGTTAAAGACGTGCGTTACGGCGGGTATATGCAACCCGCGCGCCGCGACATCGGTCGCCACAAGAATATCCAGATCGCCGCGGGTGAACTCATCCAGAATCCGCAGGCGCTTTTTCTGCGCGACGTCGCCGGTCAGCAGACCAACACGATGGCCATCTGCCGCCAGATGTCCCCAGATATCTTCGCAACGATGCTTGGTGTTGGCGAAAATAATGGCGCGATCCGGCCACTCTTCTTCGATCAGCGTTTGCAGTAAACGCATTTTCTCTTCATTAGAGGGGTAGAAAAGCTCTTCTTTAATGCGGTGGCCGGTCTTTTGCTCCGGTTCCACTTCAACATATTCGGCGTTGTTCATCTGTTCAAACGCCAGCTCGCGAACCCGATAAGACAGGGTGGCGGAGAACAACATGTTCAGACGCTGCGCAGCCGGCGGCATACGACGGAACAGCCAGCGGATATCTTTAATAAAGCCCAAATCGTACATGCGATCGGCTTCATCGAGTACGACGACCTGAATGGCGCCGAGGTTAATGTGGTTTTGTTTGGCGTAGTCGATCAGTCGGCCCGTCGTACCAATAAGAATATCAACGCCGCTTTCCAGCACTTTAAGCTGCTTGTCGTAACCATCGCCGCCGTAAGCCAGGCCTAATTTTAAGCCTGTCGCTTGCGCCAACGGCTCCGCGTCTGCGTGAATTTGTACGGCTAATTCACGCGTCGGCGCCATGATCAGCGCGCGCGGCTGGTTCACCTTGCGATCGTCGATCGCGGGATGAGAAAGTAAATAATGAAACGTTGACGTCAGAAACGCCATCGTTTTCCCGGTACCGGTTTGCGCCTGCCCTGCAACGTCACGACCCGCCAGCGTTAGCGGAAGGGCCAGTGCCTGAATGGGCGTACAATTATAAAACCCTTTTTTTTCAAGGGCTTCAACCACCTGTGGGTGCAGGGCGAAGTCGGAAAACTTCTGTTCTGTTAAATGTGTTTTGCTCATAGTGTGGTAGAATATCAGCTTACTATTGCTTTACGAAAGCGTATCCGGTGAAATAAAGTCAACCTTTGTTGGCGAAGTTAACATCAGCACCTCGTTGGTTAATGCTACACCAACACGCCAGGCTTATTCCTGTGGAGTTATATATGAGCGATAAAATTATTCACCTGACTGACGACAGTTTTGACACGGATGTACTCAAAGCGGACGGGGCTATCCTCGTTGATTTCTGGGCAGAGTGGTGCGGGCCGTGTAAAATGATCGCTCCGATTCTGGATGAAATCGCTGACGAATATCAGGGCAAATTGACCGTTGCCAAACTGAACATTGACCAGAACCCAGGTACTGCGCCTAAATATGGCATCCGCGGTATTCCGACTCTGCTGCTGTTTAAAAACGGCGAAGTGGCGGCAACCAAAGTAGGCGCACTGTCTAAAGGTCAGTTGAAAGAGTTTCTCGACGCCAATCTGGCGTAATACCTTTTATACGTCGAATGACAAAGGTGCTGTATGGTCAGGCGTCTGTCATTCGACGAATGATTAAGGTATCAGGCAGTTTCGTGGCGTCTGTTGTCCTTACGTTATTCTTAAATTGTCAGGATCTCTGGACGCCCGGTCTGAGTCGTGCTAAGTTAGTATTGACTTCGAATTAAACATACCTTATTAAGTTTGAATCTGGTTTTATCCGTCACTTCCCGTTTTTTCTCGCACGAGAAGTGGAAAGATTCCTGGCTCTTCGCTCATTCCGTCTTGTCGTTTCAGTTCTGCGTACTTTCCTGTGACCAGACAGCGAACAGACATGAGTTGATAGCCGTAAACAGGCATGGATGACCCTGCCATACCATTCACAACATTAAGTTCGAGATTTACCCCAAGTTTAAGAACTCACACCATTATGAATCTTACCGAATTAAAGAATACGCCGGTTTCTGAGCTGATCACTCTCGGCGAAAGTATGGGGCTGGAAAACCTGGCCCGTATGCGCAAGCAGGACATTATTTTTGCCATCCTGAAGCAGCACGCAAAGAGTGGCGAAGATATCTTTGGCGACGGTGTGCTGGAGATATTGCAGGATGGATTTGGTTTCCTCCGTTCTGCAGACAGCTCCTACCTCGCCGGTCCTGATGATATCTACGTTTCCCCCAGCCAAATCCGCCGTTTCAACCTCCGCACTGGTGATACCATTTCTGGTAAGATTCGCCCGCCGAAAGAAGGTGAGCGCTATTTTGCGCTGTTGAAAGTTAACGAAGTTAACTACGACAAACCGGAAAACGCCCGTAACAAAATCCTCTTTGAGAACTTAACCCCGCTGCACGCAAACTCTCGTCTGCGTATGGAGCGTGGTAACGGTTCTACCGAAGACTTAACGGCGCGCGTTCTGGATCTGGCTTCGCCGATCGGTCGCGGCCAGCGCGGTCTGATTGTCGCGCCGCCGAAAGCGGGTAAAACCATGCTGCTGCAGAACATCGCGCAGAGCATCGCGTATAACCACCCGGACTGCGTGCTGATGGTGCTGCTGATTGACGAACGTCCGGAAGAAGTAACCGAGATGCAGCGTCTGGTGAAAGGCGAAGTGGTTGCTTCTACCTTTGACGAACCGGCATCCCGCCACGTTCAGGTTGCCGAAATGGTTATCGAGAAGGCGAAACGTCTGGTTGAACACAAGAAAGACGTTATCATCCTGCTCGACTCCATCACCCGTCTGGCGCGTGCCTACAACACCGTGGTGCCGGCTTCCGGTAAAGTATTGACCGGTGGTGTGGACGCTAACGCCCTGCATCGGCCGAAGCGTTTCTTCGGCGCGGCGCGTAACGTGGAAGAGGGCGGTAGCCTGACTATCATCGCGACGGCGCTAATCGATACCGGTTCCAAGATGGACGAAGTTATCTACGAAGAGTTTAAAGGCACCGGTAACATGGAGCTGCATCTCTCGCGTAAGATTGCTGAAAAACGTGTCTTCCCGGCTATCGACTACAACCGTTCCGGTACCCGTAAAGAAGAGCTGCTCACCACTCAGGAAGAGCTGCAGAAAATGTGGATCCTGCGTAAAATCATCCATCCGATGGGTGAAATTGACGCGATGGAATTCCTCATTAACAAACTGGCGATGACCAAAACTAATGACGACTTTTTCGAGATGATGAAGCGCTCATAACCTGGTCTTTACCTGAAAACGCCACGTTTTTACGTGGCGTTTTTGTTTTATATCTGTAATCTTAACGACACATTTACAAAATGATGATAAACCGGGTCAGGGCTTCGCCCTCTATTCGTTATCGGTATCGTGTGGTTGATATTTAAACAATTCTGCCTGATTCAGAGCAGGGTTTCCCTTCTGAATAAAGGTCTTCATGGTTATACTTCTGGTACTAATTTTATCTGAGAGCACGCATTGTGAATTTACTGACCGTGAGTACTGATCTCATCAGTATTTTTTTATTCACGACACTGTTCCTGTTTTTTGCGCGTAAGGTCGCAAAAAAAATCGGTTTAGTGGATAAACCCAACTTTCGTAAACGCCACCAGGGGCTGATACCGTTGGTTGGAGGGATTTCGGTTTACGCAGGGATTTGCTTCACATTCGGAATTGTTGACCACTATATTCCTCATGCGTCGCTTTATCTTTCTTGTGCGGGCGTACTGGTTCTTATCGGTGCGCTGGACGACCGTTTTGATATCAGCGTAAAGATCCGTGCGACCATACAGGCCGCGATCGGTATCATTATGATGGTATTCGGTAAGCTCTATCTTAGCAGCCTCGGCTATATCTTTGGCTCCTGGGAGATGGTGCTCGGTCCCTTCGGCTATTTCCTTACTCTGTTTGCCGTATGGGCGGCGATCAACGCTTTCAATATGGTGGACGGTATTGACGGCCTGTTGGGCGGGCTATCCAGCGTCTCATTCGCGGCGATGGGGCTGATTTTATGGTTTGACGGTCAAACCAGCCTGGCAATATGGTGCTTCGCCATGATTGCCGCGATTCTGCCTTACATTATGCTTAATCTCGGTATTTTGGGGCGGCGTTATAAAGTCTTTATGGGCGATGCCGGTAGTACTCTGATTGGTTTTACCGTTATCTGGATCTTACTGGAAACGACGCAGGGGAAAACTCACCCTATCAGTCCGGTTACCGCGCTATGGATTATCGCTATCCCGCTGATGGATATGGTGGCGATTATGTATCGCCGTCTGCGTAAAGGAATGAGTCCCTTTTCCCCTGATCGTCAGCACATTCACCATCTTATCATGCGCGCCGGATTTACCTCTCGTCAGGCGTTTGTACTGATTACGCTTGCCGCCGCCATTCTGGCGGGAGTCGGCGTAGCGGCAGAATATTCTCATTTTGTTCCTGAATGGGTTATGTTGGTGCTCTTTTTGCTAGCATTCTTCCTCTATGGCTACTGCATTAAGCGGGCCTGGAAGGTGGCGAGATTTATTAAGCGTGTGAAGCGTCGCCTGCGCAGGCACCGTAAGAACCGGCCAAACTTAACCAAGTAAATGAGGATACGATGACACAACCATTACCGGGGGCACGCGCGGTGAGCGCTGAAAATGAACTGGATATTCGCGGGTTGTTTCGTACTTTATGGGCTGGCAAATTCTGGATTATCGGCATTGGCCTGCTATTTGCCCTTATCGCGTTAGCCTATACCTTTTTTGCTCGTCAGGAGTGGAGTGCGACGGCGATCACCGATCGCCCAACCGTAAATATGTTGGGCGGTTATTACTCCCAGCAGCAGTTTCTGCGCAACCTGGATATTAAGACCGATCCCTCTTCTTCCGATAAGCCCTCGGTGATGGATGAAGCGTATAAAGAGTTCATCATGCAACTTGCCTCCTGGGATACGCGTCGCGATTTCTGGTTACAGACGGACTATTACAAGCAGCGAATGGTCGGGAATAGCAAAGCTGATGCGGCAATGCTTGATGAACTGATCAATAACATACAGTTTACGCCCGGCGATTTTACACGCGCCATCAACGACAATGTGAAGCTGATTGCTGAAACTGCGCCGGACGCCAATAATCTGCTGCGTCAGTATGTCGCATTCGCCAGCCAGCGGGCGGCGAGCCATCTGAATGATGAATTAAAAGGTGCCTGGGCTGCGCGTACCGTGCAGATGAAAGCCCAGGTCAAACGGCAGGAAGAGGTTGCGAAAGCGATCTATTCACGTCGTGTAAACAGTATTGAGCAGGCGCTCAAAATTGCGGAACAACATAATATTTCTCGTAGCGCGACGGATGTCCCGGCAGATGAATTACCGGACTCAGAGCTTTTTTTACTCGGTCGCCCTATGTTGCAGGCGCGTCTTGAAAATCTGCAAGCGGTTGGCCCTGCGTTCGATTTGGACTACTTTCAAAATCGGGCAATGTTGAATACGCTTAATGTGGGGCCGACCCTGGACCCTCGTTTTCAGACCTATCGTTATTTGCGTACGCCGGAAGAACCGGTAAAACGTGATAGCCCACGCCGAGCCTTCCTGATGATTATGTGGGGTATCGTTGGGGCGCTAATCGGTGCGGGCGTTGCCTTAACCCGTCGCCGCACGATTTAGCAACACCTCTGCAGTAGGGGGCTGGGCCCCTACTGTCTATTCGAAGAGAATCGATGTGAAAGTACTGACTGTATTTGGTACACGACCGGAGGCCATTAAGATGGCGCCTCTGGTCCATGCGCTGGAAAAAGATCCTCATTTCGAGGCCAAAGTATGCGTTACTGCGCAGCATCGGGAGATGCTTGATCAGGTATTAACTCTTTTTTCTATTGTGCCTGATTTCGATCTCAACATTATGCAGCCGGGACAGGGGTTGACGGAAATTACCTGCCGAATTCTGGAGGGATTAAAGCCGATCCTGGCAGATTTTAAACCTGATGTGGTGCTGGTTCATGGAGATACCACCACTACGATTGCTACCAGCCTGGCGGCTTTCTATCAACGAATTCCGGTAGGGCACGTAGAAGCCGGGTTGCGAACCGGCGATCTCTATTCCCCCTGGCCGGAAGAGGCAAACCGCACGCTGACCGGACATCTGGCGATGTACCACTTTGCGCCGACGGAAAACTCGCGGCAGAATCTGTTGCGGGAGAACATTCCGGATGAGCGCATTTTTGTCACTGGCAATACCGTTATCGACGCGCTGATCTGGGTACGCGATCGCGTTCTGACGAGCGATACATTACAGGCTGAACTGGCCGAGCAGTATCCTTTCCTCAACGCGAATAAGAAGATGATTTTGGTGACCGGTCATCGGCGTGAAAGCTTTGGTCAGGGCTTTGAGCATATCTGCCAGGCGCTGGCGGAAATCGCCGCCGCGAACCAGAATGTGCAAATTGTCTATCCGGTGCATCTCAATCCCAACGTCAGCGAACCTGTCAACCGTATCCTCGGCCATGTTGAAAACGTGGTACTGATTGAGCCGCAGGACTACTTACCTTTTGTCTGGCTGATGAATCACGCCTGGCTCATTCTGACCGATTCCGGCGGTATTCAGGAAGAAGCGCCGTCATTAGGTAAGCCGGTATTGGTCATGCGTGAAACCACAGAGCGTCCGGAAGCCATTACCGCTGGTACGGTAAGACTGATCGGCACGGACTCCCGGCGCATTGTGGCGGAAGTTATGCGTCTGCTGCACGACGAAAATGAATATCAAACCATGAGCCGCGCCCATAATCCTTATGGTGACGGGCAATCATGCGCGCGCATTTTACAGGCGTTAAAAAGTTATCGGGTATCGTTATGAGTTTTACGACCATTTCTGTTATTGGGCTGGGGTATATCGGATTACCGACTGCGGCCGCTTTTGCTTCCCGCCAGAAGCAGGTTATCGGCGTGGATATCAACCAACATGCGGTAGACACCATAAATCGCGGTGAAATTCACATCGTGGAGCCGGCGTTGGGCAATGTGGTGAAGATGGCGGTGGAAGGCGGCTTTCTGCGTGCGACGACGACACCTGTTGAGGCCGATGCGTACCTGATTGCCGTGCCGACGCCATTCAAAGGCGATCACGACCCTGATATGGCCTATGTGGAAGCCGCGGCGAAATCCATTGCGCCGGTATTAAAAAAAGGGGCACTGGTGATTCTGGAATCAACATCGCCGGTCGGCGCAACGGAGCAAATGGCTGGCTGGCTGGCCGGGATGCGCCCGGATCTGACCTTTCCCCAGCAGGCGGGCGAGCAGGCCGACGTGAATATCGCCTATTGTCCGGAGCGTGTGCTGCCGGGTCAGGTGATGGTGGAACTCATTAAAAATGACCGCGTGATTGGCGGTATGACGCCAGTATGTTCGGCTCGCGCCAGCGCGCTGTACAAAATTTTCCTTGAGGGCGAATGCGTTGTCACCAACTCGCGCACCGCAGAGATGTGCAAGCTGACGGAAAATAGCTTCCGTGATGTGAATATCGCCTTTGCGAATGAATTGTCGCTGATTTGCGCCGAACAGGGGATTAACGTCTGGGAATTGATCCGCCTGGCGAACCGCCATCCGCGCGTCAATATTTTGCAGCCGGGCCCAGGCGTTGGCGGGCACTGCATTGCGGTCGATCCGTGGTTTATTGTGGCGCAAAATCCGCAGCAGGCGAGACTGATTCGCACCGCGCGTGAAGTGAATGACGGCAAACCGCACTGGGTGGTCGATCAGGTAAAAGCCGCGGTCGCAGATTGCCTGGCGGCCACCGATAAACGCGCCAGCGAAGTGAAAATCGCCTGTTTTGGGCTGGCCTTTAAGCCGAATATCGACGATCTGCGCGAAAGCCCGGCGATGGGGATCGCGCAAAGTATCGCCCGCTGGCACAGCGGCGAAACCCTGGTCGTCGAACCGAATATCCGTCAGTTGCCGAAAAAATTGGACGGACTTTGCACGCTGGCGAAACTGGACGCGGCGCTGGCCGCCGCCGATGTGCTGGTGATGCTGGTCGATCACGACGAATTTAAAGCGATTCCCGGCGATGCGGTTCATCAACGTTATGTGGTTGATACCAAAGGGGTCTGGCGCTGATGAAACGCATTCTGGTGACCGGCGGCGCAGGCTTTATCGGATCTGCGGTGGTGCGGCATATCATCCATGAAACGGCAGACGCGGTGGTGGTGGTGGATAAACTCACCTATGCGGGCAACCTGATGTCTCTGGCGTCGGTGGCGCAAAGCGACCGTTTCGCCTTTGAGAAGGTGGATATCTGCGATCGGGCATCACTGGAGCGAGTTTTCCAGCAGTATCAGCCCGATAGCGTGATGCACCTGGCGGCGGAAAGCCATGTAGACCGTTCCATCGACGGCCCGGCGGCGTTTATTGAAACGAATATCGTTGGTACTTACACCTTGCTGGAAGCCGCTCGCGCTTACTGGTCCGCGCTTGGCGCGGATGCTAAAGCGGCGTTCCGCTTCCACCATATCTCCACCGATGAAGTGTATGGCGATCTGCATACTGCAGACGATTTCTTCACCGAAACCACGCCATATGCGCCAAGCAGTCCTTATTCCGCCTCCAAAGCCAGCAGCGACCATCTGGTACGCGCCTGGTTACGTACCTACGGTCTGCCTACGCTTGTCACCAACTGCTCTAATAACTACGGGCCCTACCATTTCCCGGAAAAACTGATCCCGCTGATGATTCTGAACGCGCTGGCGGGTAAACCATTGCCGGTCTATGGCAACGGTCAGCAAATTCGCGACTGGCTGTATGTAGAGGATCATGCCCGTGCGTTGTATCACGTGGTGACGAACGGTGCGGTGGGCGAAACGTATAATATCGGCGGTCATAACGAACGTAAAAATCTGGATGTGGTCAGGACGATCTGCGCTCTGTTGGAGGAACTGGCCCCGCAAAAACCGCAGGGTGTGGCGAATTATCACGATCTGATTACCTTCGTCGACGATCGACCCGGCCATGACTTACGCTATGCCATCGACGCGTCGAAAATCGCCCGCGAGCTGGGCTGGACGCCGCAGGAAACCTTCGAAAGCGGGATGCGAAAAACCGTTCAGTGGTATCTCGCCAATGAGGCCTGGTGGAAACCCGTGCAGGATGGCAGTTATCAGGGCGAACGCTTAGGACTGAAACGCTAAACGACAGGTTCTTACTCCTGGAGGAGAAACGAATGAAAGGCATCATTCTGGCGGGAGGTTCCGGTACCCGGTTGCATCCCATTACGCGCGGCGTATCAAAGCAGCTTCTGCCCGTCTACGACAAACCGATGATTTACTATCCGTTATCGGTGCTAATGCTGGCGGGCATTCGTGAGATCTTGATCATCACCACGCCGGAGGATAAACGCGACTTTCAGCGTTTGTTGGGCGACGGCGCAGCATTCGGTATCGATTTACATTATGCCGAGCAGCCCAGCCCGGATGGGCTGGCGCAGGCCTTTATCATTGGCGAAACGTTCCTCAACGGTGAACCCTCATGCCTGGTATTGGGCGACAATATCTTTTTTGGTCAGGGCTTTAGCCCCAAACTCCGTCAGGTCGCGGCGCGTACCGAAGGTGCCACAGTATTTGGCTATCAGGTCATGGACCCGGAACGCTTTGGCGTCGTGGAGTTTGACGATGATTTTCGCGCGCTCTCGTTGGAAGAAAAGCCGAAACAGCCTAAATCTAACTGGGCGGTCACCGGCCTCTATTTCTATGACAGCAAGGTCGTCGAGTATGCGAAGCGCGTGAAACCGTCCGGGCGTGGCGAGCTGGAGATCACTTCTATCAACCAGATGTATCTGGAGGAAGGTAAGCTGACCGTTGAACTGCTGGGCCGCGGCTTCGCCTGGCTGGATACGGGCACCCACGACAGTCTGATTGAGGCGAGCACTTTTGTGCAGACGGTGGAAAAGCGCCAGGGCTTCAAAATTGCCTGTCTGGAGGAGATTGCCTGGCGCAACGGCTGGTTGGATGATGATGGTTTGAAACGCGCCGCCAGTCAGCTTGAAAAAACCGGCTATGGCCAATATTTACTGGAGTTGCTCCGTGCCCGTCCGCGCCAGTATTGAACCGTTACTCTGGGAAAATACGTTTTTTGGCGTGAATAGCGGCATTGTGCGTATCGATGCCTCAGCGCCCGAATTAACGCCAGAAGCGCTGCAGGCGTGGCAACGCGTGCAGGTAAAAGTGCCGGCTGAAAACATCGCCTGGCTGTCGGCGTTGCAATCGCTGGGATTCTCTTTGGTTGAAGGCGAGGTGGATTTTGCGTTGCCGGTAAAAGGGCATCGCGACCAGCATGGCGCGGAAATTGCACACCTTACGGACATTCCTGCTTTGCGTCAGTTGGCCGGAGAGGCGTTTACGCAGAGTCGTTTTCGCGCGCCGTGGTATGCGCCCGACGCCAGCGCCCGTTTTTACGCCCAGTGGATTGAGAATGCGGTACGCGGCACGTTTGATCACCAATGCCTGGTGCTTCGCACGGAGACAGGCGCTATCCGCGGTTACGTCTCGCTGCGGGAATTGAATGATACCGACGCGCGCATTGGCCTGTTGGCCGGACGCGGCGCGGGAGCGGAACTTATGCAGGCGGCGATCTGTTGGGCGCAGAGTCGCGGCAAAGCAACATTGCGGGTGGCGACCCAGTTGGGCAACACCGCCGCGCTTAAACGTTACATACAAAGCGGTGCCAACATCGAAAGCACTGCGTACTGGTTATACAGGTGACAACATGATTCCTTTTAATGCGCCACCGGTGGTGGGAACCGAACTCGAATACATGCAGTCTGCAATGAGCAGCGGCAAACTGTGCGGCGACGGCGGCTTTACGCGTCGTTGCCAGCAGTGGCTGGAGCAACATTTCGGCAGCGCGAAGGTGTTGCTAACGCCTTCCTGTACCGCATCGCTGGAGATGGCGGCTCTGTTGTTGGATATTCAGCCCGGCGATGAAGTGATCATGCCGAGCTTTACGTTTGTCTCCACTGCTAACGCTTTTGTCCTGCGCGGCGCGAAAATTGTGTTTGTCGATATTCGTCCGGATACGATGAATATTGACGAAACGCTGATTGAGGCGGCGATTACTGATAAAACCCGCGCTATCGTGCCGGTACACTACGCTGGCGTCGCTTGTGAAATGGACGTCATCATGGCGCTGGCGGATAAGTATAATCTGTTCGTTGTCGAGGATGCCGCCCAGGGTGTGATGTCCACGTACAAAGGGCGCGCATTAGGGACGATCGGTCACATCGGCTGTTTTAGCTTCCATGAAACCAAAAATTACACCGCTGGCGGCGAAGGCGGCGCGACGCTGATCAACGATCGTACGCTAATTGAACGCGCGGAGATCATCCGCGAAAAAGGCACCAACCGTAGCCAGTTCTTCCGTGGTCAGGTGGACAAATACACCTGGCGGGATATCGGCTCCAGTTATTTGATGTCCGATCTGCAGGCTGCCTATCTGTGGGCGCAACTGGAGGCCGCCGATCGTATCAATCAACAGCGTCTGTCGCTGTGGCAGACTTACTACGATGCGTTAACGCCGCTGGCGCGCGCCGGGCGTATCGAGCTGCCTTCTATTCCGGAAAACTGCGGGCATAATGCCCACATGTTTTACATCAAACTGCGGGATATCGCCGATCGCAGCGCGCTGATTAATTTCCTGAAAGAGGCGGAAATCATGGCGGTATTCCATTACATTCCGCTGCATGATTGTCCGGCGGGCGATAAATTCGGCGAGTTTATCGGGGACGATGTCTACACCACAAAAGAGAGCGAACGTTTGTTGCGTCTGCCGCTGTTTTATAACCTTGCGCCCGTCGATCAACGAACGGTGATTACTACCTTGCTAAATTATTTCTCCTGATATGTCGCTTGCTAAAGCCTCCCTGTGGACGGCGGTCAGTACGCTGGTAAAAATTGGCGCCGGACTGCTGGTGGTGAAACTACTGGCCGTCTCTTTTGGTCCGGCGGGCGTCGGACAAGCGGGTAACTTCCGCCAGATGATTACCGTGCTGGGCGTATTGGCTGGCGCCGGGATATTTAACGGCGTTACCAAACTTGTCGCACAACATCATGATAACCCGGCGCAGTTACGTACCGTGGTGGGAACCTCCTCCGCGATGGTATTGGGGTTCTCTACGCTGCTGGCGCTGGTCTTCTTGCTGGCGGCGGCGCCGATTAGCCAGGGATTGTTCGGTCATACGGACTATCAAGGGCTGGTGCGTCTGGTTGCGCTGGTACAAATGGGGATCGCCTGGGCGAACCTGCTGCTGGCGCTAATGAAGGGCTTTCGAGACGCGTCGGGTAATGCCTTATCGTTAATTGTCGGCAGCTTTTTGGGCGTCGCCGCCTGGTATCTCTGCTACCGTGTTGGCGGCTATGAAGGCGCTCTGCTTGGCCTGGCGCTGGTGCCGGCGCTGGTAGTAGTACCTGCCGGTATAATACTGATTAAGCGCGGCACCGTCCCGCTACGCTATCTCAAGCCCTCCTGGAACAACGGTCTGGCAGGGCAGCTCAGTAAATTTACCCTGATGGCGCTGATTACCTCCGTTACGATGCCGGTCGCCTATGTGATGATGCGAAACCAACTGGCCGCGCACTATAGCTGGAGCGATGTCGGGATCTGGCAGGGCGTAAGCAGTATTTCTGACGCCTATCTGCAATTTATCACCGCCTCCTTCAGTGTTTACCTGTTACCCACGCTCTCACGCCTGACGGAAAAACAGGACATTACGCGTGAAGTGGTAAAAGCGCTGAAATTTGTTTTACCGGCGGTTGCGGCGGCGAGTTTTACCGTCTGGCTACTGCGCGATTTTGCTATCTGGCTGCTTTTTTCCGCCAAATTCACCGCGATGCGCGATCTGTTCGCCTGGCAGTTAGTGGGCGACGTGCTGAAAGTCGGCGCCTATGTTTTCGGTTATCTGGTGATTGCCAAAGCGTCGTTGCGATTTTACATTCTGGCTGAAATTAGCCAGTTCATTCTGTTAACGGCGTTCGCTCACTGGCTGATTCCCGCTCACGGCGCGCTGGGTGCGGCACAGGCTTATATGGCCACCTATATTGTCTATTTTTCACTTTGTTGCGGCGTATTTTTACTCTGGCGTAGGCGAGCATGACTGTACTGATTCACGTCCTGGGATCGGATATCCCTCACCATAACCACACCGTGCTGCGGTTTTTCAATGATACGCTGGCCGCCACAAGCGAGCACGCGCGCGAATTTATGGTTGCCGGCGAGGATAACGGCTTCACGGAAAGCTGTCCGGCGCTCTCGCTTCGTTTTTATGGCAGTAAGAAAGCGCTGGCGCAGGCGGTCATCGCCAAAGCGAAAGCAAATCGTCGACAAAGATTCTTCTTTCACGGTCAGTTCAACACCAGCCTGTGGCTGGCGCTGTTAAGCGGCGGTATTAAGCCAGCTCAGTTTTACTGGCATATCTGGGGCGCGGATCTCTACGAAGTGTCCCACGGGCTGAAATTCCGCCTTTTCTATCCGCTTCGTCGTATCGCGCAGGGGCGAGTAGGGTGCGTATTCGCGACGCGCGGCGATCTCAGCTATTTTGCGCGTCAGCATCCGGACGTACGCGGCGAGTTGCTCTATTTCCCGACGCGCATGGATCCTTCCCTGAATGCTATGGCAAAAGAGCGCCAACGTGCGGGGAAATTGACCATTTTGGTAGGGAACTCCGGCGATCGCAGTAACCAACATATTGCGGCGTTACGGGCGGTGTATCAGCAGTTTGGCGACACGGTAAACGTGGTGGTGCCGATGGGCTATCCGGCCAATAACCAGGACTATATTGATGAGGTTCGTCAGGCCGGTCTGGCGCTATTTAGCGCCGAAAATTTACAAATTCTTAGCGAAAAAATGGAATTTGATGCCTATCTTGCGCTGTTGCGCCAGTGCGACCTCGGTTATTTTATTTTTGCCCGCCAACAGGGGATCGGGACGTTATGTCTGCTAATTCAGGCCGATATCCCGTGCGTACTGAATCGCGACAATCCTTTCTGGCAGGATATGGCGGAACAGCATCTGCCCGTCCTGTTTACCACGGACGATCTTAATGAGCAGGTCGTGCGCGAGGCGCAGCGTCAGCTCGCATCGGTAGATAAAAGCGGCATCACCTTCTTTAGCCCCAACTACCTGCAACCGTGGCATAATGCGTTGAGAATCGCCGCAGGAGAAGCCGAATGAGTTTAATGCAATTCAGCGGGCTGCTGGTGGTCTGGCTGCTCTCTACGCTGTTTATCGCCACGCTGACCTGGTTTGAATTCCGCCGCGTGCGTTTTAACTTCAACGTTTTCTTTTCGTTGCTGTTTTTGTTGACCTTCTTTTTTGGTTTTCCGCTAACCAGCGTGCTGGTATTTCGTTTCGACGTTGGCGTCGCGCCGCCGGAAATCTTATTGCAGGCTCTATTATCCGCCGCCTGTTTCTACGGCGTGTATTACGTGACCTATAAAACGCGTTTACGCAAACGCGTTGTGGATGTACCACGCAAGCCGCTATTTACCATGAACCGGGTGGAAACCCACCTTACCTGGGTGATCCTGATGGGCATCGCGCTGGTGAGCGTGGCGATTTTCTTTATGCATAACGGCTTTTTGCTGTTCCGGCTGCACTCCTACAGCCAGATATTTTCCAGCGAAGTCTCCGGCGTGGCGTTAAAACGGTTCTTCTATTTCTTCATTCCGGCGATGCTGGTGGTCTATTTCCTGCGCCAGGACAGCAAAGCGTGGCTGTTTTTTCTGGTGAGCACCGTCGCGTTTGGCCTGTTGACCTACATGATTGTCGGCGGCACGCGCGCCAACATCATTATTGCGTTTGCTATCTTCCTGTTTATCGGCATTATTCGGGGCTGGATCAGCCTGTGGATGCTGGCAGCGGCGGGCGTGCTGGGGATTGTCGGTATGTTCTGGCTGGCGCTCAAACGCTACGGATTAAATGTGAGCGGCGATGAGGCGTTCTATACGTTTCTTTATCTGACGCGCGATACCTTTTCGCCGTGGGAGAATCTGGCGCTGCTGTTGCAAAATTACCACAATATCGATTTTCAGGGGCTGGCCCCTATCGTGCGTGATTTCTACGTCTTTATTCCCACCTGGTTATGGCCGGGACGACCCAGTATCGTGCTGAATTCTGCGAATTACTTCACCTGGGAAGTCCTGAACAACCATTCTGGCCTGGCGATATCGCCAACGCTTATCGGATCGCTGGTGGTTATGGGCGGGGCGCTGTTTATTCCGCTCGGCGCGATCGTCGTCGGGCTGATTATCAAATGGTTCGACTGGCTGTATGAACTGGGTAACCGGGAGCCCAATCGCTATAAGGCGGCGATTCTGCACAGTTTCTGCTTTGGCGCCATCTTTAATATGATTGTGCTGGCGCGAGAAGGGCTGGATTCGTTTGTTTCGCGCGTGGTTTTCTTCCTGGTGGTTTTTGGCGCCAGCCTGCTGGTCGCTAAGCTTCTGTTCTGGTTATTTGATAGCGCCGGACTGATTCATAAACGTACAACTTCGCTCCCTCAGGCACAGGTGGAAGGAAAACTATGACCAATAATGCCGCTGCGCCCCTTTACTCGCTGCGTGGATTACCTCTGATTGGCTGGCGCGACATGTCACATGCGCTGAATTATCTGTTTGCCGATGGTCAACTGAAGCAAGGCACGTTGGTGGCGATCAACGCCGAAAAGCTGCTGACGGCGGAAGATAATCCGGAAGTCCGCGCGTTGATAGCAGCGGCGGAATTTAAATATGCCGATGGCATCAGCGTGGTGCGTTCAATACGTAAAAAATTTCCGCAGGCGCAGGTTTCTCGTGTGGCTGGCGCTGACCTTTGGGAAGCGTTAATGGCGCGCGCGGGGAAAGAAGGCACACCGGTATTTCTTGTCGGCGGCAAGCCTGAGGTGCTGGCGCAGACAGAAGCAAAACTGCGGACGCAGTGGAACGTCAATATTGTGGGTAGCCAGGATGGTTACTTTACGCCGGAGCAGCGTCAGGCGCTATTTGCGCGTATCCATGTCAGCGGCGCGAAAATTGTCACCGTCGCGATGGGATCGCCAAAACAGGAATTACTCATGCGCGATTGTCGGGAAGTGCATCCCCATGCGTTATATATGGGGGTGGGCGGGACCTATGATGTGTTTACCGGTCACGTCAAACGCGCCCCAAAAATATGGCAGAACCTGGGGCTGGAGTGGTTGTATCGTCTGCTTTCGCAACCGAAGCGTATTACCCGCCAGATGCGTCTGCTGCGCTACCTTCGCTGGCACTATACTGGCGATCTCTAATTCTCCCTTCTGATGACTTGAGCAGCGGATTGTGCTTATGGCGCTGCTCATTTACAACATAATCGATGATTTCTTACACAATAAATGCATTTTTTTAATGCTCCATTTGCCATTTGTCCAAATTTAAGAAAATATTCGCAACAATCGATGTACCCATAACAATAACCGGTACTACCGGAACCGTTGCAAACACGACATGAGGATTTATGGCAGAGAAAAAACCGGAGCTACAGCGTGGGCTGGAAGCTCGTCATATTGAATTGATTGCCCTCGGGGGCACCATCGGCGTCGGACTCTTTATGGGCGCCGCCAGTACGCTGAAATGGGCGGGCCCGTCAGTGCTGCTGGCGTATATCATCGCCGGATTGTTCGTCTTTTTCATCATGCGCTCGATGGGGGAGATGCTCTTTCTGGAACCTGTTACCGGCTCCTTTGCCGTGTACGCCCACCGGTATATGAGTCCTTTTTTTGGCTATCTTACCGCCTGGTCATACTGGTTTATGTGGATGGCGGTCGGGATCTCGGAAATTACCGCCATTGGGGTCTACGTCCAGTTCTGGTTTCCGGAGATGGCGCAGTGGATACCGGCGCTGATTGCCGTCGGACTGGTCGCGTTGGCGAATCTGGCTGCGGTGCGCCTGTATGGTGAAATCGAGTTCTGGTTTGCGATGATCAAAGTCACCACGATTATTGTGATGATCATCATCGGTCTGGGGGTGATTTTCTTCGGCTTTGGTAACGGAGGCCAGGCGATTGGCTTTGGTAATCTGACCGAGCATGGCGGCTTTTTTGCCGGCGGCTGGAAAGGCTTTCTGACCGCATTATGTATCGTGGTGGCCTCTTATCAGGGGGTTGAGTTGATCGGTATTACCGCCGGTGAAGCGAAGAATCCGCAGGTGACGTTGCGTAGCGCGGTGGGTAAAGTGCTGTGGCGTATCCTGATTTTTTATGTTGGCGCGATTTTCGTGATCGTCACCATTTTCCCGTGGAATGAGATTGGCAGCAACGGCAGTCCCTTTGTGCTCACCTTCGCGAAAATCGGCATCACCGCCGCGGCAGGCATTATCAACTTTGTCGTGCTGACGGCGGCGCTCTCCGGCTGTAACAGCGGAATGTATAGCTGTGGGCGTATGCTTTACGCGCTGGCGAAAAACCGTCAACTGCCGGCGGCAGTCGCGAAAGTCTCTCGCCACGGCGTGCCGGTCGCGGGCGTGGCGCTCTCTATTTTGATTTTGCTGGTAGGTTCTTGCCTGAACTACATCATCCCCAATCCGCAGCGCGTCTTTGTTTACGTTTATAGCGCCAGCGTACTGCCGGGGATGGTGCCGTGGTTTGTCATTCTGATTAGCCAACTGCGCTTTCGTCGGGCGCATAAAGAAGCGATTGCGGATCATCCTTTTCGTTCCATTATGTTTCCGTGGGCGAACTATTTGACGATGGCGTTTCTGGTTTGCGTTTTAATCGGCATGTACTTTAATGAAGATACGCGCATGTCGCTGTTTGTCGGCGTCATCTTCCTGCTGGCCGTCACGCTGGTCTACAAAGTTTTCGGCCTGAATCGTCACGGAACCGCCCACAAGGTGGGGGAATAAGCGCCAAAATGCGCAAAGCATAACCAAACGCGCATTTTATTTAAAAAGGCACTGGACAGCGGGGTGTGAAGTCCGTATTATCCACCCCCGCAACGGCGCTAAGCGCCCGTAGCTCAGCTGGATAGAGCGCTGCCCTCCGGAGGCAGAGGTCTCAGGTTCGAATCCTGTCGGGCGTACCATTTATTTAGGTGCTTGAGCTGCGGTGGTTTAATACCGCGTAAAAAGTTTCAGTGGTGGCTATAGCTCAGTTGGTAGAGCCCTGGATTGTGATTCCAGTTGTCGTGGGTTCGAATCCCATTAGCCACCCCATTAATATAGAGTTGTGAAACGCGAAGGTGGCGGAATTGGTAGACGCGCTAGCTTCAGGTGTTAGTGTCCTTACGGACGTGGGGGTTCAAGTCCCCCCCCTCGCACCACGACTCAATGAATTGAACTAAAAATTCAAAAAAGCAGTATATCGGCGAGTAGCGCAGCTTGGTAGCGCAACTGGTTTGGGACCAGTGGGTCGGAGGTTCGAATCCTCTCTCGCCGACCAATTTTGAACCCCGCTTCGGCGGGGTTTTTTGTTTTCTGTTCCTTTTCAACCCCTTATCCCGCACGTGTTGCCATTATGATTTGTTGGCGATATCCCAGGCTTCATTTGTCGCTATTCGGTGACGAGTAATCTATTGATTTATAATCACTTTGTAAAAAGCATCCTGTTCTGTCTCCACCGGGCGACACGCTAAAACCTCGCCAGCGGCGGGGGGATGACAATCGCGTGAATTCTCTACGTTTTTTTAATGCCTGCGCCTGTTTTTTAGCGGTGCAAAGATGGCACGTTATGTGCAATAATGTACGGGTAGATGCTCATTCCATCTCTTATGTTCGCCTTCTGGCCTCATAAACTCAGGAATGATGCAGAGCCGTTTACGGTGCTTATCGTCCACTGACAGATGTCGCTTACGCCTCATCAAACACCCTGGACACAACGTTGAGTGAAGCACCCCTTTATGTTGTCATACAGACCTGTTTTGACGCCTGCCCCTTAACCGGGCAGGCGTTTTTTTATGCATCCCGAATGATTTTGTGTAGGCGGTAGGCCCGGTAAGCGAAGCGCCACCGGGCAAGAGGGAATTACTGCGGGGGATTGTTCTGTAATGTCAGCATCAAGCCATCGCGCCGCATGGCGGCGGCCTCTTCCGGTTGATGCAGTCGATCAAGCGCATCGGCAAGCCAGGCATAATCATACGCGTCCGGGCGTTGTTTTAGCGCGGCGCGGAAAGCCAGGGTTGCCTCCTGCCATTCACCGTGTTTCATTAGCGACTGGCCGAGCGTGCTCCATAACAGCGGGCGATCGCCTACCGTCTTGATTTGCTGGCGCAGCACTTTCTCCAGTTGTTCCGGATTATTGGTTCTGAGGCGAGGAATGGGCAGCACCAGCCGATCGTCATACTGGCGTTTCAGACCGTCGATGATAATCTGCTGCGCCATATCATGATCGTCACACTCGATTAGATGCTCGGCCATCGCGACCTGCAGCGCCACCTGATGGCGGGTTTTACGGCTTTGGTTTTTCCACCAGGTGCGTAATCCTTCGCTGCCCTGCTCGGCACGCGCCTGATCCATGAGTCCTATCCACGCCTGTTGTTCGAGCATGGCGCGATGCGCTTCATCGCCGACGTGCGCTTTCGCCATGGATGGGATGATATCCAGTAAAGAACTCCATGCGCTGGTGCGAATATAGGCCTGCTCCGCCAGACGCAGAACTTCCGGGTGACGCGGCGTGACCTCCAGCAGTTTGTCCACGCCGTGACGCGCTGCGTGATTTTCATTGCGCGCCAGCTGTAAGCGCACGCGCGTGATCTCGACCGGGATGGTGTCGTTCCCCGCCAGCTCTGCCGCACGTTCAAGGTGCTGATTAGCGCGCGCTTCATCGCCGCGCTGCTGCGCCGCTTCTGCCGCCAGCAGATAATTTACCACCGGTTGTTCAGCATGGTCGGCATTTTTTGACATCAGCTTTTCAACCTGCTGATAGTCGCCCTCCGCCAGCTTCAGCAGCGCCTGTTCGGTCTGCTTGCGAGCGCGACGGCGTTTACGACCGGCAAACCAACCGCGGGTGTGCGCGCCGGTACGAAACAGACGGCGTAGTAACCACTCAATGGCGAATAGCACCACCATAGCGACGATGAGAATGATCGCCAGGCCGGTGACGCTGGTTTCAATGTTGTAGGTATCGGTCTGGATTAACACATAGCCCTGGTGACCGGCTATCATCGGGCCGACCACGATACCCGCGAGCAACAACACAAAGAGCAATAATACTTTTAGCATCATTATTCTCCTTGCGGCGCGGCTGCCGGAGCGTCTGTCTGCGTGGCAGGCGCTGCCGTAGAGACTGTCGGTTGCGCCAGCAGATTACGCACGCGGGTTTGCATCAGTTTTTCAAGGATCGCCTGGCTTCCCAGGGTTTCCGGCAGATCCATCGTGATATTTTGCTGGCTTAATTTATCGACCTCCTCCAGGAAGGCTTTTGTCGCGGCGTCGTCAGTATCGTAATAAGCGCGAACCCAGGTCGAAACGTTATCCAGCGCCTGACGGTATGTTTCTTCCTGATGGCGTGGCACGGCCTGCGCGGCGACTAACAGGCGGGAGCGAATATTTTCGCGTAAATAGACGTCCTGGTTGGGCGCCAACAGCGGTACGGCGGTATCATCGCGGCGGCGAATGGTAATAAAGCTGTCCATAAAGTTCTGCCAGCTTTTTTGCAGGTTAACGCGCCATTCGCTTAGCGAGCTGGACAGCTCGCTGCTGTCTGAATCCATCGGCGAACCATCGGTATCGTTATCCGCCAGACGCAGGTTATCGATTTGGTTAGAGAGCTGATTGAGCTTGAGAATAATGCCGTCGTAGTCGATCTGCGCAACGGATGACAGGCTGGCGATATCGTCAGTAATCGCGCGTCGTGCGGTAATCAGGCTGGGGTCGTTCATGTCCGCCAGACTGGCGTCAGCGCTTTTGAGCAGCGCAGCGGCGGTAGTGACGTCCTGATCGCTCCATAGCTTGCGTCCGGCGAGTTTCACCAGGAAATCAGCCTGCGCCAGCAGCCAGGTTTTAGCATCGCTGCCGGAAATGGTGGCGACTTTTTGTTGTACTTCATCAAGCTGTTTCGCCAGCGCCGCCTGTTGGCGATTTGCGTCATCTAACTGCGCCGCTTGTTTTTTGATAATCCCTTCCAGCTCCGCTTTTTGGCTCTCCTGCGCCTTTTGCAAGGCGGTTAGTTGCGTCGCCAGCGCATCGCTGGTTTCCGTTTGCGCGGTTGCTTGCTGTTTCCCCCAGCCATAAAGCCCAATACCTGCCGCCAGGGCAATCGCAATCGCCACCGCGCTTAATACCAGCGCGGCGCCGTTCTTACTTTTTTTCTCGGTATTAACTGGCTGTGGCGTGGTTTCCACGCTCTCCCTGGTCTCATCAACCACGGCGGAGGATTTTTCTTGTTCCGTCATTATGGCATCCCATTATGAGAGTTATTGTAATGCGCGCAACAGCGCATCGTTGTCGGCGTTATCAGCGACCTTAATATCTTGCCAGCCCAGTTCCCGGGCGAGGTGCGCCAGACGCTCACTGACGACCAATAGCCGACAGCGTAGTAACCAGTGCTCACGATACCACTGGGGAGTCAGCGACCAGAGCCGTTGCAACATCTCGCCGCTGGTAACAACAAGCGTTGTTACGCCGCGAGTATGCCAGCGCATCGCTTCTTCCGCGCCATCGTAATGTTTCGCACATCGTTGATAACATTCACAAAAACTGACTTCGGCTCCGCGCGCTGTCAGGGTTTCGCCCAGCAGTTCGCGGCCGCCATTGCCACGCAAAATCAGCGCGCGTTTGCCCGCAATATTTTGTAATTCAGGTAATTGTAGCAAGGCTTCGCTGATTTCCCGATCCAATGGATAACGAATATCGAACCCGCTAACGGTATGAAGGGCGAGCGCCGTGGTGCGGCCAATCGCGAAATAGCGCGGCGCCACAGGCCAGTTTCGACCATCCCGCTGGAGCTGGGCGTGAGCAAAGGCGACGGCGTGCTGTGAAAGGGCAAAAACTAGATCGTTTTCCGTCAGTGTCGCCAGGCGGTCGGCCAGGGTGGGTAGCTCCCGACCGGCGACAAATTCAATCAGTGGAAAACTCCAGGCCACCTGCCCCAGTGCGCGCAGACGGCTCACTAACGCTTCCCCTGCGGGAGAGGGGCGGGTGATCAGAATACTCATGCGGGCGTCTCGCCGTTATAAACTTCCGTCAGAATCGCGCGCGCGCCGTTTTCCAGCAGTTCCTCTGCAAGCGAGATGCCCATTTGCTCCGCCTGCTCGGGAGAACCACGACGTTCGCCGCGCACCATCACCGAACCGTCCGGTGCGCCAACCAGCGCGCGTAACCAAATTTCACCGTTGATGATTTCTGCATAGCTGCCAATTGGCACCTGACACCCGCCTTCCAGGCGGGTGTTCATAGCGCGTTCCGCCGTTACGCGCAGCGCGGTTTGCGAGTGATTCAACGGTGCGAGCAGCGCCTGTGTTCGCGCGTCGTCAAGACGACACTCAATCCCGACGGCGCCCTGGCCTACGGCAGGAAGCGAAACGTCGGGCGGCAAGGCTGTGCGAATGCGCGACTCCAGACCTAAGCGTTTCAGACCGGCCACGGCCAGGATAATGGCGTCATAGTCGCCGTTGTCCAGCTTGCCGAGACGTGTGCCGACGTTGCCGCGCAACGAACGGATAATGAGGTCCGGACGGCGTTCCGCCAGTTGACACTGGCGACGCAAACTGGACGTCCCGACGATACTACCCGCGGGCAGATCGTCCAGACTGTGATATTTATTCGAGACAAACGCGTCGCGCGGATCTTCGCGCTCGCAAATGGTCACCAGACCGAGACCGTCCGGGAAGGCCACCGGAACGTCTTTCATAGAGTGCACGGCGATATCAGCGCGCTTTTCCAGCAGCGCGATTTCAAGCTCTTTAACAAACAGTCCCTTACCGCCCACTTTCGCCAGGGGAGTATCGAGAATCACGTCGCCGCGTGTGACCATCGGCACCAGTTCTACCGTCAGTCCCGGATGGGTTGCCATCAGTGCGTCTTTGACATAATGTGCCTGCCAAAGCGCAAGGGGACTTTGGCGTGTGGCAATTCTTAAAACATTGTCTAACATGCTTGTTACCGTCATTATCAATCATTGACCATCCTAACATCCTTATAGAGAGTATGTTAGTTTTCCGGTCACCGTGAGTGAGAGGATAAGGCGCAGTGTCGTCAATGACAGTGAATAATGACGAGAAACCGCCAGCCCGTATTTAAGAATTTACACGCAGCGAACGGTGCTACACTTGTATGTAGCGCATCTTTCTTTACGGTCAATGAGCAAGGTGTTAAATTGATCACGTTTTAGACCATTTTTTCGTCGGTATTAGATAAAAATATGCAGGCGAGAAAGGGTAACGGTTATTTTTGACATACGGTTTATCCCGAATGGCGACGGTCAAGTACTGACCTGCACCATGACGGGTAGCAACATCAGGCGATACGTCTTGTACCTCTATATTGAGACTCTGAAACAGAGACTGGATGCCATAAATCAACTGCGTGTGGATCGCGCGCTTGCTGCCATGGGACCCGCTTTTCAGCAGGTTTACAGTCTTCTGCCGACATTATTGCACTATCACCATCCACTGATGCCGGGTTACCTTGATGGTAACGTTCCCAGCGGTATTTGCTTCTACACGCCTGATGAAACCCAACGCCACTATCTGAACGAACTTGAGCTGTACCGCGGTATGACGCCGCAGGACCCGCCGAAGGGCGAGCTGCCGATTACCGGTGTTTACACCATGGGCAGCACCTCCTCGGTCGGGCAGAGCTGCTCGTCCGACCTGGATATCTGGGTGTGCCATCAGTCCTGGCTCGACGGTGAAGAGCGTCAGTTGCTGCAACGTAAGTGTAGCCTGCTGGAAAGCTGGGCCGCCTCGCTTGGCGTTGAGGTGAGCTTCTTCCTGATCGACGAGAACCGTTTCCGCCATAACGAAAGCGGCAGTCTGGGCGGGGAAGACTGTGGTTCTACGCAGCATATCCTGTTGCTTGATGAGTTTTATCGTACCGCTGTGCGCCTGGCCGGGAAGCGTATCCTGTGGAGCATGGTGCCGTGCGACGAAGAAGAGCATTACGACGACTATGTCATGACGCTCTACGCGCAGGGCGTATTAACGCCAAACGAATGGCTGGATCTGGGGGGCTTAAGCTCGCTCTCCGCCGAAGAGTACTTTGGCGCCAGCCTGTGGCAGCTATACAAGAGCATTGACTCGCCGTACAAAGCGGTGCTGAAAACGCTGCTGTTGGAAGCCTATTCATGGGAATACCCCAACCCACGTCTGCTGGCGAAAGATATTAAACAACGTCTGCATGACGGTGAAATCGTATCGTTTGGACTCGATCCCTACTGCATGATGCTGGAACGGGTCACTGAATACCTGACGGCGATTGAAGATCCGACGCGGCTGGATTTAGTCCGCCGCTGCTTTTACCTGAAAGTGTGCGAGAAATTAAGTCGCGAGCGTGCCTGCGTAGGCTGGCGTCGGGAAGTATTAAGCCAGTTAGTCAGCGAGTGGGGATGGGACGACGCGCGTCTGACCATGCTCGATAATCGCGCAAACTGGAAAATCGATCAGGTGCGGGAAGCTCACAACGAATTGCTCGACGCCATGATGCAGAGCTATCGTAATCTGATTCGCTTTGCGCGGCGCAACAACCTCAGCGTGAGTGCCAGCCCGCAGGATATCGGCGTACTGACGCGTAAGCTGTACGCGGCTTTTGAAGCGTTGCCGGGTAAAGTCACGCTGGTGAACCCGCAGATATCGCCGGATCTGTCCGAGCCGAATTTAACCTTTATCCATGTGCCGCCGGGACGCGCCAACCGTTCAGGCTGGTATCTCTACAACCGCGCGCCGAACATGGATTCCATCATCAGCCATCAGCCGCTGGAATATAACCGTTATCTTAATAAGCTGGTCGCGTGGGCGTGGTTCAACGGCCTGCTGACGTCGCGAACGCATCTGTTTATTAAGGGCAACGGTATTGTCGACCTGCCTAAGTTACAGGAGATGGTCGCCGATGTTTCGCACCATTTCCCGCTGCGCTTGCCTGCTCCGACGCCGAAAGCGCTCTACAGCCCCTGTGAAATTCGCCATCTGGCGATTATCGTTAACCTCGAATATGACCCGACGGCGGCGTTTCGCAATAAAGTGGTCCATTTTGACTTCCGTAAGCTGGATGTTTTCAGCTTTGGCGAAGAGCAAAACTGTCTGATAGGCAGTATCGACTTGTTATATCGCAACTCGTGGAACGAAGTGCGTACTCTGCACTTTAACGGCGAGCAGGCGATGATCGAAGCGCTGAAAACGATTCTGGGGAAAATGCACCAGGATGCCGCGCCGCCGGATAGCGTGGAGGTGTTCTGTTACAGTCAGCATCTTCGCGGTCTGATTCGCACCCGCGTGCAGCAACTGGTCTCCGAATGTATCGAGCTACGTCTTTCCAGCACCCGTCAGGAGACCGGTCGCTTCAAGGCGCTGCGGGTTTCCGGGCAGACGTGGGGACTATTCTTCGAACGCTTGAATGTCTCGGTGCAGAAGCTGGAGAACGCTATCGAATTCTACGGCGCGATTTCGCATAACAAGCTGCACGGGCTGTCGGTACAGGTGGAAACCAACCAGGTGAAATTGCCGTCAGTGGTGGATGGCTTCGCCAGCGAAGGGATCATCCAGTTCTTCTTTGAAGAAACGGGCGATGAGAAAGGCTTTAATATTTATATTCTGGATGAAAGTAACCGGGCGGAAGTGTATCACCACTGCGAAGGTAGCAAGGAAGAACTGGTGCGCGACGTCAGTCGCTTCTATTCGTCATCGCACGATCGCTTCACGTATGGCTCCAGTTTTATCAACTTTAACCTGCCGCAGTTCTACCAGATAGTGAAAACCGATGGCCGCGCGCAGGTGATCCCATTCCGTACGCAGCCTATCAACACCGTGCCGCCAGCAAACCAGGATCATGACGCGCCGCTATTGCAGCAGTATTTTTCCTGAGGATTTTCGCCCGGTGGCGGCTACGCCTTACCGGGCCTACAGTAAGCCGGATAAGCAAAGCGCATCCGGCAAATAAATCAACGAAAACTCACCTTTTCACCCGCCTGCTGCGTCGCCGCCTGCTCCAGCAGATCCCAGAAGGTTTCGCCGCTGCGATCGCAAATCCACTCGTCGCCTTTCAGATCGAAATGATAGCCGCCCTGTTTGGTCGCCAGCCACACCTGGTGCAACGGCTCCTGACGGTTAATAATGATCTTACTGCCGTTCTCAAAGCTGAGGGTCAGCACGCCGCCGTTGATTTCGCAGTCGATATCGCTGTCGCCATCCCAGTCGTCCAGACGTTCTTCGATGGCTAACCACAGAGTGTCGGCAAGGCGATGAAATTCACTGTCGTTCATTGTTTTATCCCGCTATTGAGTGATATCGCCAGTATAAGGGGAAGCGTCAGCTTCTGGAACCGATACGAATTACCGTTGTGAGCGGTAAAGGATAAAACTCAGCGGTAGGTAAATGACGATAAATAGCGCACCGGTGATAAGTATGACGGACGCGTTAACCGGGAAATGGTTCAGAGCCGACAGCATTGCCACCATCAGTGCGACGCAGCCGCCGCAGAGGAGAAAATGCAACAGGATTAAGGGGGCGCGCGGCTTTGCTTTGATATCCAAAAGAGCGCTAAGCAGACCGAGTACCGCGCTTATCGTCAGAACCCCGGCAGCTTCAACACCGTTTATCGTGCCGTGCATAACGCTTTCAACAATGACGTAAATGCATGAACCGATCCCCACGCCCCGAAGGGCGTTTTTCAGATGTTTATTCAAACGCGCAAAACGGTTTAGCGGCGTCATTTTTGGCATTCCTGCGCCTGCGTTATGATGATGATATCTTTATTATTGGTGTACATGACGTTCCTATTCAGAGTATGCGTCTTATCCGGGCAGGGGGATGCTGTTCGGTAAAGCTGGCTGCCAATCCACGTATAAACTAGCGGTTGTCATACGCAAAACGCTCGGTGACTTTTAGCGGCCCATTGATGCTAAAGACATGAATACCCTGACCTTGCTGGCTATCACGCATAAAATAGCCATGCTCTTTTCCGGCGTTAATTTCCCGGTTCAGGAAGGGGGTTGCGCTATCCAGTTCCAGCCCTGAGTTGCCGGGTTAATCAATGAATTGGGTAATCGACGCAGGCGTTTGAAATTCACCTCCGGCAACGAAAGATTGTTCTCCTCTTCTGGCTGGAGATAAACCACGCCGCTGCCTTGCCGTTGATAAACATTGTGCGGAGATTCACTCAGCCGGCATCCCCAGGCGGGAGGCAGCAGAAGTGAAAGCGAAAAAAGGCAAAACAAATTACGATATTGCATAAGGTCATCCGGACGTGGTACGTAAACCTAAAGTGATTAGCAAAGCATGTTCCCTGATGTAAATGCGCAATAATCATGGCAACGCGCCGCTTTTCAGATTTTATAAAGAGCCCCTAAACGCTTGCTTTTACGCCTTCTCCTGCGATGATAGAAAATAGAAAGCATGAACTTACAGGCAATCCATAATGAAAAACGTGTTTAAGACACTCGCTGTACTTCTGACTCTGTTCAGCCTGACGGGCTGCGGTTTGAAAGGGCCGCTTTATTTCCCGCCAGCCGATAAAAATGCGCCGCCGCCGACGAAAAAAGTCGATTCGCAAACGCAGTCCACGATGCCCGATAAGAACGATCGCGCAACGGGAGATGGCCCGTCCCAGGTCAATTACTGAGGATAGTTTTCTGTCCCCGCGTGAACGGAGTGAATGATGCAATTCTCTAAAATGCATGGCCTTGGCAACGATTTTATGGTCGTCGACGCGGTAACGCAGAATGTCTTTTTTTCGCCGGAACTGATTCGTCGGCTATCCGACAGACACTTGGGCGTAGGGTTCGATCAGCTGCTGGTGGTTGAGCCGCCCTATGATCCTGAGTTGGACTTTCATTACCGCATCTTCAACGCCGACGGCAGTGAAGTCTCGCAGTGCGGCAATGGCGCGCGCTGTTTCGCGCGATTTGTTCGCCTGAAAGGGCTAACCAATAAACGCGACATTCGGGTCAGTACCGCGAATGGCCGGATGGTACTGAGCGTCACGGAAGATGAACTGGTACGCGTCAATATGGGCGAGCCAAACTTTGAACCCGCGCAGGTGCCTTTTCGCGCCAACAAAGCGGAAAAGACGTATATTATGCGAGCGGCGGAACAGACCATATTGTGCGGCGTGGTTTCAATGGGTAATCCGCACTGTGTCATTCAGGTTGATAACGTCGACACGGCGGCCGTTGAAACACTGGGGCCGGTTCTGGAAAGCCATGAGCGTTTTCCGGAACGCGCCAACATTGGTTTTATGCAGGTTGTAAGACGTGAGCATATCCGGCTGCGAGTCTATGAACGCGGCGCAGGGGAGACCCGCGCGTGCGGCAGCGGCGCGTGCGCTGCCGTTGCCGTGGGGATTCAGCAGGGGCTGCTGGCTGAAGAAGTACGCGTGGAATTACCGGGCGGTCGGCTGGATATCGCCTGGAAAGGTCCGGGTCATCCGTTATACATGACTGGTCCGGCGGCACATATCTACGACGGATTTATCCATTTATGAAGCAACCAGAGGAAGAACTACAGGAAACGCTCACGGAACTGGACGATCGAGCGGTCGTCGATTACCTGCGCCACCACCCTGAGTTTTTTATCCGTAACGCCCACGCCGTTGAAGCGATGCGTGTTCCACATCCCGTGCGGGGAACGGTTTCGCTCGTTGAGTGGCATATGGCCCGCGCGCGTAATCACATCAATGTGCTTGAAGAAAATATGACGCTGCTGATGGAACAGGCTCATGCCAATGAAAGCCTGTTTTATCGCTTGCTGCATCTGCAAAGCCGTCTGGTCGCCGCGGATAGTCTGGATGAGATGCTGGTGCGGTTTCACCGCTGGGCGCGCGATTTGGGGCTTGCCGGCGCGACGCTGCGTTTGTTCCCGGATCGGTGGCGTCTTGGCGCGCCATCGCGCTATACACATCTGGCTTTAAACCGTCAGGCCTTTGAGCCGCTGCGTATTCAACGGCTGGGACAGTCGCAGCATTATCTTGGCCCGCTAAACGGCCCGGAACTGCTGGTGGTCTTGCCGGAGGCGAAGGCTGTAGGCTCGGTAGCTATGTCGATGATGGGCAGCGATGGCGACCTCGGGGTGATTCTCTTCAGCAGCCGTGACCCGCACCACTATCAGCCGGGGCAGGGGACGCAGCTTTTACAGGAGATCGCGCTGATGCTGCCGGAACTGCTGGAACGCTGGATTAAACGCGTATGACGGATGTCGCGCTTTCTCTGGATGTCTCGCGGTTCCTGCGCTATTTAGGCGTGGAGCGCCAGCTTAGCCCCATTACCCTGCAGAACTACCAGCGTCAGCTTGATGCCATTATCGCTTTAGCCGGAGAAACCGGGCTGAAAAGCTGGCAACAATGTGACGCTGCGATTGTGCGCAGTTTTGCGGTGCGCAGTCGGCGTAAAGGGCTTGGCCCTGCCAGTCTGGCGCTACGTCTCTCGGCATTGCGAAGCTTTTTTGACTGGTTAGTCAGTCAGGGCGAATTGAAAGCTAACCCGGCGAAGGGCGTCTCCGCACCGAAAGCGCCGCGTCATCTGCCGAAAAATATTGATGTCGACGACGTTAACCGCCTGCTGGACATCGATCTTAACGATCCGCTCGCCGTACGTGATCGGGCGATGCTGGAGGTCATGTACGGCGCGGGGCTGCGTTTATCCGAACTGGTTGGCCTGGATATAAAGCACCTCGATCTTGATACCGGCGAAGTGTGGGTAATGGGTAAAGGCAGCAAAGAGCGACGCCTGCCGATTGGCCGTAACGCGGTGACGTGGATTGAGCACTGGCTGGATCTGCGCGGCCTGTTCGCCAGCGATGAAGAGGCGTTATTCCTGTCGAAGCTCGGCAAGCGTATCTCCGTGCGCAATGTCCAAAAACGGTTCGCCGAATGGGGCATAAAGCAGGGGCTAAACAGCCACGTGCATCCACATAAGCTGCGCCATTCGTTCGCGACCCATATGCTGGAATCGAGCGGCGATCTGCGCGGCGTGCAAGAGCTGCTGGGTCATGCCAACCTTTCCACCACCCAAATTTATACTCATCTTGATTTTCAACATCTTGCTTCAGTGTACGACGCGGCGCATCCGCGCGCTAAACGGGGGAAATAATGCGTTTTTACCGGCCTTTGGGGCGTATTGCCGCGCTCACCTTTGACCTGGATGATACCCTTTATGATAACCGTCCGGTGATTTTGCGTACTGAGCAGGAAGCGCTCGCTTTTATGCAAAATTATCACCCGTCGCTACGTTCGTTTCAAAACGTCGATTTACAGCGGATACGGCAGGCGGTGCGTGAAGCGGAGCCGGAAATCTATCATGACGTTACCCGCTGGCGCCATCGTGCGATAGAGCAGGCCATGCGGGATGCGGGATTATCGGCGCAGGAGGCCATTGCCGGCGCGAATGCGGCGATGATGCATTTTGCCAAATGGCGCAGCCAGATTGAGGTTCCGCAGGCTACCCATGAGACGTTACAGCAGCTTGCGAAAAAATGGCCGCTGGTGGCGATCACTAACGGCAACGCCCAGCCGGAACTGTTTGGCCTCGGCGATTACTTTAAGTTTGTACTGCGCGCCGGCCCGGATGGACGTTCCAAGCCGTTTAGCGACATGTATTTCCTGGCGGCGGAAAAACTGCATGTGCCGATCGGCGAGATCCTGCATGTCGGCGACGATCTGACTACCGATGTGGCTGGCGCTATTCGCTGTGGGATGCAGGCCTGCTGGATTAAACCTGAAAATGCCGACCTGATGCGGACGCAGGACAGCCGTTTACTGCCGCATATCGAAATTTCGCGGTTGGCATCTCTCACCTCGCTGATATAATCACCAGTAGTTCTGTATAAATTCCCAGTTATTCTGGCGGATGGCGCTATGCTTATCCGCCCTACGATAAGTAGCCCCGGTAAGCGAAGCGCCACCGGGCGTTTTTAGTTTTCATGTTTTTACGCGGCGGTGCCAATGGACGTTTCTTACCTGCTCGACAGCCTTAATGATAAACAGCGCGAAGCGGTGGCCGCGCCACGTAGCAACATGCTGGTGCTGGCGGGCGCGGGAAGCGGGAAAACCCGCGTGCTGGTGCACCGTATCGCCTGGTTACTGAGCGTAGAAAACAACTCGCCATACTCCATCATGGCGGTGACCTTTACCAACAAAGCGGCGGCGGAAATGCGCCATCGTATTGGCCAGTTGATGGGGACCAGCCAGGGCGGAATGTGGGTAGGGACGTTCCACGGTCTGGCGCACCGCCTGCTGCGCGCGCATCATATGGACGCTAATTTGCCGCAGGATTTCCAGATTCTCGACAGCGAAGATCAGATGCGTTTGCTTAAACGCCTGATTAAGGCGATGAATCTTGATGAGAAGCAGTGGCCGCCGCGTCAGGCGATGTGGTACATCAATAGCCAGAAAGACGAAGGGCTACGCCCGCACCATATCCAAAGCTATGGCAATCCGGTGGAACAGACCTGGCAGAAGGTGTATCAGGCCTATCAGGAAGCGTGCGATCGCGCTGGTCTGGTGGATTTTGCCGAGCTACTGCTGCGCGCTCATGAACTATGGCTGAACAAGCCGCACATCCTGCAACACTATCGCGAGCGGTTTACTAACATCCTGGTGGACGAATTCCAGGATACCAACAACATTCAGTACGCCTGGGTTCGTCTGCTGGCGGGCGACACCGGCAAGGTGATGATCGTTGGCGACGATGACCAGTCGATCTACGGCTGGCGCGGGGCCCAGGTAGAGAACATCCAGCGCTTCCTCAATGATTTCCCCGGCGCGCAGACCATTCGTCTGGAGCAGAATTACCGCTCGACCAGCAACATCCTTAGCGCGGCGAACGCTCTGATTGAGAATAACAATGGGCGTTTGGGTAAAAAGCTGTGGACTGACGGCGTTGATGGCGAACCGATATCGCTGTACTGCGCTTTCAACGAGCTGGATGAAGCGCGCTTTGTGGTTAATCGTATCAAAACCTGGCAGGACAACGGCGGCGCGCTTGCGCAATGCGCCATCCTTTATCGCAGCAACGCCCAGTCGCGCGTGCTGGAAGAAGCGTTATTACAGGCCAGTATGCCGTACCGCATTTACGGCGGTATGCGCTTCTTCGAACGCCAGGAGATCAAAGATGCGCTCTCTTATCTGCGTTTGATTGCCAATCGCAACGATGATGCCGCCTTTGAACGCGTGGTGAATACCCCGACGCGCGGCATCGGCGACCGCACGCTGGACGTGGTGCGCCAGACCTCGCGCGATCGCCAGCTAACATTGTGGCAGGCGTGCCGTGAGTTGTTACAGGAAAAAGCCCTGGCCGGGCGTGCGGCCAGCGCGCTGCAACGCTTTATGGAACTGATCGACGCCCTGGCGCAGGAAACCGCCGACATGCCGCTGCATGTGCAGACTGACCGGGTGATCAAAGATTCCGGCCTGCGCACCATGTATGAGCAAGAAAAAGGTGAGAAAGGCCAGACGCGCATCGAAAACTTAGAGGAACTGGTGACGGCGACGCGCCAGTTCAGCTACAACGAAGAAGACGAAGATTTAATGCCACTGCAGGCGTTTTTGTCTCATGCGGCGCTGGAAGCCGGGGAAGGTCAGGCCGATAGCTGGCAGGATGCGGTACAGCTGATGACCCTGCACTCGGCTAAAGGTCTGGAGTTCCCGCAGGTGTTTATCGTCGGGATGGAAGAGGGGATGTTCCCCAGCCAGATGTCGCTGGATGAGGGCGGGCGTTTGGAAGAGGAGCGTCGTCTGGCCTACGTCGGCGTTACCCGTGCCATGCAGAAACTGACGCTAACCTATGCCGAAACTCGCCGTCTGTATGGTAAAGAGGTTTATCATCGCCCGTCGCGTTTCATCGGCGAGTTGCCGGAGGAGTGCGTGGAAGAGGTCCGTCTGCGCGCCACCGTCAGTCGTCCGGTGAGCCATCAACGAATGGGAACGCCGCTGGCGGAAAACGACACAGGCTACAAACTCGGCCAACGCGTGCGCCATGCGAAGTTCGGCGAGGGAACTATTGTCAACCTGGAGGGCAGCGGCGAGCATAGCCGGTTGCAGGTGGCTTTTCAGGGGCAAGGGATCAAATGGCTGGTTGCCGCGTATGCGAAGCTGGAAACGGTTTGACCGGCTCTCATATTGCCGGATGGCGCGTCTTATCCGGCCTACGCGCTGGCTAACATTTTGATTTGTAGGCCGGATAAGGCGAAGCCGCCATCCGGCGATATATTGATGTTAATATTCTGAAATCATAGATAAATACTCTCACTCTGCTAACCTTTCTGCATAAGGGGAAATTATTGCTTTTTCGCGTTTCGTTGCGTGTTGACGGCAAATTTTTGCTGGCGTAACATGCGCCCACGATTACGCTAAGAGGACATTCGCCTTGGACACACCCAGTAGATACTGGCTCATTATCCTGTCATCCAGGATCAACTCCTAAGGCTATCCCTTTTTGCTGATAGCCTTAGCGGTTGTCAGCGACCTTTCATTTTTTCCCGTCGCGTTGAGTCAGGCTGTTTAATGGTCTGAAACCCAATTTGTTTCTGTGTGCCCATCTGAACTGTCCGATATTTTTACGCATTGGGAGTCCCGGTCATGCTGAGCGCATTTCAACTGGAAAAAAACCGACTGACCCGGCTGGAAGTCGAGGAGTCACAAAGCCTGATTGATGCCGTATGGGTCGATTTGGTCGAACCGGACGACGACGAGCGATTGCGCGTACAATCTGAGCTGGGCCAGAGTCTGGCGACGCGTCCTGAACTGGAAGATATCGAAGCATCCGCGCGCTTCTTTGAAGACGAAGACGGACTGCATATCCACTCCTTCTTCTTCTTCGAAGATGCGGAAGATCATGCCGGTAACTCTACGGTGGCATTCACTATTCGCGATGGCCGTCTGTTTACGCTGCGTGAACGCGAACTGCCCGCCTTCCGTTTGTATCGTATGCGCGCCCGCAGCCAGGCGATGGTCGATGGTAATGCTTACGAACTACTGCTCGATCTGTTCGAAACCAAAATTGAACAGTTGGCGGATGAAATCGAAAACATCTACAGCGATCTGGAAAAACTGAGCCGCGTCATTATGGAAGGGCATCAGGGCGATGAATACGACGAAGCGCTCTCCACGCTGGCGGAACTGGAAGATATCGGCTGGAAGGTACGCCTGTGTCTGATGGATACCCAGCGCGCGCTGAACTTCCTGGTGCGCAAGGCGCGCTTACCGGGCGGACAGCTGGAGCAGGCGCGTGAGATCCTGCGCGATATCGAATCTCTGCTACCGCACAATGAATCGCTGTTCCAGAAGGTGAACTTCCTGATGCAGGCGGCGATGGGGTTCATCAACATCGAGCAGAACCGTATTATCAAAATCTTCTCGGTGGTTTCCGTGGTGTTCCTGCCGCCGACGCTGGTCGCTTCCAGCTATGGGATGAACTTCGAGTTTATGCCGGAACTTAAGTGGAGCTTTGGTTATCCAGGCGCGATTATCTTTATGATTCTGGCGGGGCTTGCGCCGTATCTGTACTTTAAGCGTAAGAACTGGCTGTAAAATATACGGACTGGCGATTTAACCGCCAGTCCGTTGGAAGTTCTTCATCATGAGGAAAGTTCTTGTTTTGAAGAAGCGATGAAAGATAGCAGTAGTGTTGTGAGTATTACCCAGGCAATATTGAGTTGTATACCAATGTTATCGCAATCAGCCCCATTGAGTGCGACACTGACTGTACAGAAGACATTTACACCTATAGACAATGCGATGAAATAAAGTGCCCTGCAACCTGAATCTCTGATTCTCTTCGCACCAATATTAATATGGATATAGGTATTGGCAATAATAAATATTAAATTAAGATATTGGTTTTTAGGCATTATAGTAAATAATATTATCCACGATGATAATGTATAAATAACAAACTTTGCTCGCTTCAATGTATCCCTTGGGGAAGGGTGAAAAATATCTTTAATAATCCTAATCATATTATTTTTTCCATATTGATAACCAACTTCAGATCTCACATGTAAATATATTACACTGAATTTTCTAATGACAGCAATGGTAATTAATGTCATGATAATTACGCTGTACAGCAATCGATAATAATTAAATATATTATCTGGTAATTAACAATTTCAATGAATGGATTTCATAAAATGCAAAAGAAAAATTTCTGGCAAATTTATTTTGGTAAAGACCCTTTTTCTAAAGCCGAATTCATTAAAGCCTGGATTGGATGGTGGGTGATTGCTATTGTCCTGCTCGGTGTACTGTCGATTTGTACTTCATTAAATTTGAGGGGGATTGGAATAGCGTTGGGATTCGGCTTTTGCCAGATCCATGCCCGCTATTTAACGTTTGTTGGTTGGAATAAGTTTATTGGTGTGTTGGGCGTGTTTCCAGTAACAAATATTATATTATTTATTGTATTGCTATTTACTAAGAAGAAATAACATAAAATGGCAGCCAGATAATAGCTGCCATTTTATTATTTAATGCTTACGCCGTTGCGTATAAATCGCATCCATTACGAAAATCGCTAGCGCGACCCAGATAAACGCAAATGTCACCATCTTATCCGCGCCCGGCACTTCGCCATAAAACGTCACCGCCAGTAAAAACATCAGCGTTGGGCCGATATACTGGAAAAAGCCCAGTGTAGAGAGACGCAGACGCGTAGCCGCTCCGGTAAAGCACAGCAGCGGAATCGTAGTGACCACACCCGCCGCCATTAACAGCAAGTTCAACGATAGTGCGTTTTGCCCCATATGGCTGGTAGGGCTATCGGCGATGCCAAACAGATAAATCGCGGCGACCGGCAACAGCCATAGCGTTTCAACCAGCATACCCGTCTGCGCTTCAACGGCGATCTTCTTACGCACCAGGCCGTAAAACGCAAAACTAAACGCCAGCCCCAGCGCGATAATCGGCAGTGAACCAAACGTCCAGAGTTGCACCAGCACGCCGCACACCGCCAGAATCACCGCCAGCCACTGCATTCGACGGAAGCGTTCGCCAAGAAAAATCATCCCCAGCAAGATGTTAACCAGTGGATTAATGAAATAACCCAGGCTGGCCTCCAGCATATGGTGATTATTTACCGCCCAAATGAATAATAGCCAGTTACCGCCGACCAGTACGGCGGACAGGGCCAGCAGGAAAATCTTCTTTGGCGTTTTCAGTAAGCGCTTCACCTGTCGCCACTGCCGGCTGACGCTAAGCAGCGCCACCATAAAGAAAAATGACCAAATCACGCGGTGCGTCAGGATCTCATCTGCGGGAACGTAATAGATCAGCTTGAAATACGCGGGGGCGATCCCCCAAATAAAATAGGCGGCAAGAGCGAGTAATACGCCCTGCCGTGTTTGTTTTGCGTCCATCCGGAAAACTCGTATCTGAAGTGTAACAACAGTTTACCTGCTTTTATCCCACCATATAAGTAGCGGTGGCGCTGGCGATGTACAGCTGATCTTCATTGTGTAATTCCACGCGGGCGACGGCCACTTTATTCCCTGCGCGCAGCAGGCTACTGGTGGCCGTAAAGCGGTTGCCTCTGCCCGGACGCAGGTAATCGACGCGCAGGTCAATCGTTCCCATCCGCGATAGGCGCTGGCGTAGTTCATCTTCGCTGATGGTTTCGTGGCGAGTTAGCGTGCTGCCGACGCATACCAGTCCGGCGGCGACATCCAGCGCAGAGGCGATCACGCCGCCGTGTAAAATGCTTTGCGCCCAGTTGCCGACCATCATCGGCTGGTTGTTGAAGGCCAGTTGGGCGAACGCTTTTTCATAGCGTTCCAGCTCCAGCCCTAACGCCCGATTAAACGGCATGTGGTAGACAAACATTTCACCCACTAATTTCAGAGCTTGTTCAGCGGTAAGTACAGCGGACATAGATTCCTGACACCTCATTGGTTAATGAAATGTTGATATTATGCTTCTTAATTGTTGTTTTCTACTTTAAGAAGGGATAACTAACGGCTATGTGTGTAAATATGTAAAAATGGTTGGCAGAGAATGATTCAAGCTGAAAATACTTCGTCAGGAGAACGTCAAGAATGCGGGCGATTTTGAGAGGGTTGTTGCCAGCCACGCTACTGCCATTAGCGGCATATGCACAAGAAGCTACGATAAAAGAGGTTCATGATGCGCCTGCAGTACGGGGAAGTATCATCGCTAACATGCTACAGGAGCATGATAACCCTTTTACGCTTTACCCTTATGACACGAACTACTTGATCTACACGAACACCAGCGATCTGAACAAAGAGGCCATAAGTACCTACAACTGGTCTGAAAACGCACGTAAAGATGAAGTGAAATTTCAGTTGAGCCTGGCGTTTCCGCTGTGGCGCGGAATACTGGGGCCGAACTCGGTACTGGGCGCTTCCTATACGCAGAAATCCTGGTGGCAGCTTTCCAACAGTAAAGAGTCTTCACCGTTTCGCGAAACCAACTACGAACCGCAGCTTTTTCTTGGTTTTGCTACCGATTATCGCTTTGCCGGCTGGACGCTGCGCGACGTAGAGATGGGCTACAACCATGACTCTAACGGACGTTCGGACCCCACCTCGCGTAGCTGGAACCGTCTGTATACCCGTCTGATGGCCGAAAACGGTAACTGGCTGGTAGAGGTCAAACCGTGGTACGTGATTGGTAGTACCGACGATAATCCGGACATCACCAAATATATGGGTTATTACCAGCTTAAAATCGGTTATCACCTGGGCGAGGCGGTATTAAGCGCCAAAGGCCAGTACAACTGGAATACAGGCTACGGCGGCGCGGAAGTTGGATTAAGCTATCCGGTCACGAAACATGTCCGGCTTTATACCCAGGTGTACAGCGGCTATGGCGAATCGTTGATCGACTATAATTTTAATCAGACACGTGTCGGCGTCGGCGTGATGCTTAACGATATCTTCTGATCGGATTGTGTTTTAAACATTGCAGTTTCTCTCGCAGGCGCTGAAAATAGCGCCTGTTTTGATTTATGGTGAACGGGGTTAATGTGGCGCAGGCGGAAGTGTTGAATCTGGAATCAGGGGCCAAACAGGTTTTGCAGGAAACCTTTGGCTACCAACAGTTTCGCCCGGGCCAGGAAGCGATTATTGATACTGCGCTCTCCGGTCGCGACTGTCTGGTCGTCATGCCCACCGGCGGCGGCAAATCTCTGTGCTATCAAATCCCCGCGTTGTTGCTGGACGGATTGACCGTCGTCGTTTCGCCCCTGATCTCGTTGATGAAAGACCAGGTCGATCAGCTACTGGCGAACGGGGTGGCGGCGGCGTGCCTGAACTCCACTCAAAGCCGCGAGCAGCAGCTTGAGGTGATGGCGGGGTGCCGTACCGGACAGATTCGTCTGCTGTATATTGCGCCGGAACGCCTGATGCTGGACAACTTTCTTGATCATCTGGCGCACTGGAATCCGGTATTGCTGGCGGTGGATGAAGCGCACTGTATCTCGCAGTGGGGACATGATTTCCGTCCGGAATATGCGGCTCTCGGTCAGCTTCGCCAGCGTTTTCCCGCTTTGCCGTTTATGGCATTGACCGCCACCGCCGACGACACCACGCGCCAGGATATTATTCGTCTGCTTGGGCTTAACGATCCGTTAATCCAGATCAGTAGCTTTGACCGACCGAATATCCGCTACATGCTGATGGAGAAGTTTAAGCCGCTCGACCAGCTAATGCGCTATGTTCAGGAGCAACGCGGCAAATCGGGTATCATCTACTGTAACAGCCGGGCGAAAGTGGAAGATACCGCTGCGCGCTTGCAAAGTCGCGGCATTAGCGCGGCGGCCTATCATGCGGGGCTGGAAAACGCTATTCGCGCCGATGTGCAGGAAAAATTTCAGCGCGACGATCTGCAAATCGTGGTGGCGACCGTCGCTTTTGGAATGGGCATAAACAAACCTAACGTACGTTTCGTCGTGCATTTCGATATCCCGCGTAATATTGAATCCTACTATCAGGAAACGGGCCGCGCCGGGCGCGACGGACTGCCTGCGGAAGCCATGCTATTTTACGATCCGGCTGATATGGCCTGGCTACGCCGTTGTCTGGAAGAGAAACCAGCCGGACAGCTTCAGGATATTGAACGGCATAAACTGAATGCGATGGGCGCTTTTGCCGAAGCGCAAACCTGCCGTCGCCTGGTATTGCTTAATTACTTTGGCGAAGGCCGACAAGAACCGTGCGGCAACTGCGATATCTGTCTCGATCCGCCCAAACAATATGATGGCTTAAACGATGCCCAGATTGCGCTTTCTACCATTGGTCGGGTTAACCAGCGTTTTGGCATGGGCTACGTTGTCGAGGTGATCCGCGGCGCGAATAACCAACGCATCCGCGATTTCGGTCATGACAAACTCAAGGTTTATGGCATGGGACGCGAAAAGAGCCATGAGCACTGGGTGAGCGTGATTCGCCAGCTCATTCATCTGGGGCTGGTAATGCAAAATATTGCGCAGCACTCCGCATTACAGTTGACGGATGCCGCGCGTCCGGTACTCCGTGGGGACGTTCCGCTAAAGCTTGCGGTGCCGCGCATCGTCGCCCTCAAACCCCGCGTGATGCAGAAATCGTTCGGCGGTAATTACGATCGCAAATTGTTCGCTAAGTTGCGCAAGCTGCGTAAAGCTATCGCTGATGAAGAGAATATCCCGCCGTATGTGGTCTTTAACGACGCCACGTTGATAGAGATGGCGGAACAGATGCCAGTTTCCGCCAGCGAGATGTTAAGCGTTAACGGGGTTGGGATGCGCAAACTGGAGCGTTTCGGGAAAGAATTCATGGCGCTCATCCGCGCGCATGTCGATGGTGATGACGAAGAGTAGTCAGCCCGGCAAAAAAGTGCCAGGATGGTGACTCACTGAACTATTTCCCCGCGAGCCATTTTTATGATGATGCTATTTTTCACCGTGGCAATGGTGCACATCGTTGCGCTAATGAGCCCCGGCCCCGACTTTTTCTTCGTGTCTCAAACTGCTGTCAGCCGTTCGCGTAAAGAAGCGATGATGGGCGTACTGGGCATTACTTGCGGCGTGATGGTATGGGCGGGCGTGGCGCTGCTTGGCCTGCATCTCATCATCGAAAAAATGGCCTGGCTGCATACGATCATTATGGTAGGCGGCGGCCTGTACCTGTGCTGGATGGGCTATCAGATGCTGCGCGGCGCGCTGAAAAAACAGGATGCGGCGGCGTCTTCTCCGCACATTGAACTGGCGCAGAGCGGGCGCAGCTTTCTCAAAGGGCTGTTGACCAATCTGTCGAATCCGAAAGCGATTATCTATTTTGGTTCCGTTTTTTCACTGTTTGTCGGCGATAACGTCGGCGCTGCGGCGCGCTGGGGTATTTTCGCGTTAATCACCCTGGAAACGATGGCCTGGTTTACCGTAGTCGCCAGCCTGTTCGCGCTGCCGAAAATGCGCCGCGGCTATCAGCGTCTGGCGAAATGGATTGATGGCTTTGCCGGCGCGCTGTTTGCGGGCTTTGGTATTCACCTGATTATTTCGCGTTAATTTACCTCCGGGCCGGATAAACATCATCCGGCACGACTATCACGCGTGTCTTGCCGACGCCAGGAGCGCGCCTACCAGCATAAACAACGAACCAAACGCTTTATTCAGCGCCTTCATCTGCTTTGGTCCTTTAATCCAGGCGGCAATGCGCTGCGCCAGTGTGGCGTAACCGGTCATCACAATCATATCCACCACAATCGTGGTGACGCCGAGAATGAGGTACTGCGCCAGTTGCGGTTGCTGCGGCATGATGAATTGCGGAAACAGGGCGGCAAGAAAGACAATGCTTTTGGGATTGGTTAGATTGACAAAGACCGCGCGTTTGAACAGCCGACCCCGCGATTGCGTCTGGGCGAGAGTATGCAGATCGATAGCGCCTGCGGCGCGCCACTGCTGAATACCCAGCCAGATAAGATAAGCCGCGCCAGCCCATTTCAGGATTTCAAAAGCGATGAGCGAGCGCGAAAAGAGCGTACCCAGTCCGACGCCCACCAGTACGATATGTATCCCCAGCCCGGTCTGGAGCCCGGCGATAGAAGCCGCTGCGCCCCGATATCCATGGTTGATAGACGTCGTCATGGTATTGATGGCGCCTGAACCCGGAGAAAGACTCAACAGAGTTGAGGTCAGTAGATAGGCGAACCACCATTCAAAGGTCATGCGAAACTCCCTGGTTGTCTGTTTTTGTGCCACAATACGCTACTGCCGCTGTGTTGTGTCAGGCACGACGCAAAAAACGATTTTACCTGGTAAACGAGGCCGAAAACCCGATGTTTCAGCAGCAAAATGACTGGGAAACAAGAGAAAATGCGTTTGCCGCTTTTGCTATGGGGCCGCTGACCGATTTCTGGCGTCAGCGGGAAGAGGCGGAGTTTATCGGCGTGGGTAACATTCCGGTGCGCTTTGTCCGTTTTCGGAATGATTCTAACGATCGGACGATCGTCATTTGTCCTGGCCGCATTGAGAGTTATGTAAAATACGCTGAACTGGCGTATGACCTTTTTCATCTCGGTTTTGATATCTTCATCATCGACCACCGTGGTCAAGGGCGCTCCGGGCGGATGTTATCGGACCCGCATCGGGGTCACGTTGATCATTTTAACGATTATGTTGAGGACTTAGCGGCGTTCTGGCAGCAGGAAATTGAGCCGGGGCCGTGGCGTAAGCGTTATATCCTGGCGCACTCAATGGGGGGCGCGATAGCCACCCTGTTCCTGCAACGCCATCGTGTGCGGTGCGACGCTATTGCGCTCACCGCGCCGATGTTTGGTATTGTGATACGCTTGCCTTCCTTTATGGTGCGCCATATTCTCGACTGGGCCGAGGGGCACCAGCGTATCCGTGAAGATTACGCTATTGGTACCGGTCAGTGGCGGGCGTTGCCGTTTGGGATGAATGCGCTGACCCACAGCCGCCAGCGTTATCAGCGCAACTTACGATTTTATGCCGACGAGCCGCAGCTGCGCGTTGGCGGCCCCACCTGGCATTGGGTACGCGAAGGCATTCTGGCGGGTGAGCAGGTACTGGCTGGGGCGAGCGATGACACGACGCCTACGCTACTGATTCAGGCGGAAGAAGAGCGGGTAGTGGATAACCGCACCCACGATCGTTTTTGTGAAATTCGCGCCGCGGCGGGATACCCTTGTGAAGGGGGAAAACCGCTGGTTATCAAAGGCGCGTACCATGAGATCCTTTTTGAAAAGGACGCCATGCGCTCAGTCGCGCTTAACGCCATTGTTGAATTTTTCAACAAGCCTAATTTATCCAGCGGAAATCGCTTTGCTTAGAGGTTAAATTTTATTATGTATCAGGTTGTTGCGTCTGATTTAGATGGCACGCTGCTCTCCCCCGACCATACGTTGTCCCCTTATGCCAAAGAGACTCTGAAGCTGTTGACCGCACGCGGCATCCATTTTGTCTTTGCCACTGGTCGTCATCATGTCGATGTAGGGCAAATCCGCGATAATCTTGAAATCAAGTCTTACATGATCACCTCCAACGGCGCGCGAGTGCACGATACCGACGGGAATTTGGTTTTTACGCATAATCTGGACAGCGACATTGCCAGCGACCTGTTCGGCGTGGTGAATGCGAACCCGGACATCGTGACTAACGTTTATCGCGACGACGAATGGTTTATGAATCGTCATCGCCCCGATGAAATGCGTTTTTTCAAAGAGGCGGTATTTAACTACTCGTTGTTTGAGCCTGCGCTGCTGGAGCCGGAGGGCGTCAGCAAAGTGTTTTTCACCAGCGACACTCATGAAAAGTTGTTGCCGCTGGAGCAGGCGATTAACGCGCGCTGGGGCGATCGGGTAAACGTGAGCTTCTCTACGCTAACCTGTCTGGAAGTGATGGCGGGCGGAGTGTCGAAAGGTCATGCGCTGGAAGCGGTCGCTCAGGCGATGGGGTACAGTCTGAAAGAGTGTATCGCCTTTGGCGACGGAATGAACGACGCTGAAATGCTCACGATGGCGGGCAAAGGCTGCATCATGGGCAATGCGCACCAGCGTCTGAAAGACCTGTATCCCGAACTTGAGGTGATCGGCATCAACGCGGATAACGCCGTGCCGCATTACCTGCGCGATCTTTTCTTACGCTGATGTGATTGTTTGTTAGTTGACCAGTTGTCAACTTCACTCTCCGCTACAATGGGTGTTCCCTGTTCTAAGAGACATCCATTGTGGCGCTACTCATCATTACCACTATCCTGTGGGCTTTCTCCTTTAGTCTATTTGGCGAGTATCTTGCCGGGCATGTCGATAGCTATTTCGCGGTGCTGATACGCGTTGGGCTGGCGGCGCTCGTTTTTCTGCCGTTTTTGCGTACTCGCGGGCACAACCTAAAAACCATCAGCCTGTATATGCTGGTGGGGGCGATGCAGCTTGGCATCATGTATATGTTGAGCTTCCATGCTTACCTCTATCTGACCGTATCCGAACTGCTGCTGTTTACCGTTCTGACGCCGCTCTATATCACGCTGATTTACGATGTGATGAGTCAGCGTCGTTTGCGCTGGGGCTATGCATTTAGCGCGTTGCTGGCGGTGATTGGCGCCGGGATTATTCGCTACGATCGCGTGACCGACCATTTTTGGGTAGGTTTGCTCCTGGTGCAGCTTTCTAATATCAGTTTCGCTATCGGAATGGTGGGGTATAAACGTCTGATGGAGACCCGTCCCATGCCGCAGCACAACGCCTTTGCGTGGTTCTATCTGGGGGCGTTTTTGGTGGCGGCGGTGGCGTGGTCGCTGTTGGGGAACGCGCAAAAGCTGCCGGAAACCACGCTGCAATGGAGCATTCTGGTGTTTCTCGGCGTGGTGGCGTCAGGCATTGGCTACTTTATGTGGAACTATGGCGCTACCCAGGTAGACGCCGGGACGCTGGGTATCATGAATAACATGCATGTTCCCGCAGGACTGCTGGTTAATCTTGCCATCTGGCATCAGCAGCCCCACTGGCCAAGCTTTATTACAGGCGCGGCTGTGATCCTGGCTTCGCTGTGGGTGCATCGAAAATGGGTCGCTCCGCGCTCCGCACAAACGGCAGATGATCGCAGGCGTGATCCCGCGTCGAGCGAATAAACGCCTCGGTCACCGCCTGACGCTGGTCGCCGTCGCGCACGGCGGCATACAGGCGGCTCCACAGACCATCGCCCAGGGTTTTGGTCACCACCAGACCCTGGCGCTCAACGCTTTCCACCACCCAGTGCGGCAGGGCGGCAATACCCATTCTGGCCGCCACCATCTGAATCAGCAGTAGCGTATTATCCACGCTTTTCAGCAGCGGACTGATACCCGCCGGTTGCAGGAAATGTCGCCAGACATCCAGTCGGCTGCGCTGCACCGGGTAAATCAACAGCGTTTCGCTGGCTAAATCTTCCGGCGTAATCTGCGTTTTGCTGGCCAGCGGATGGTCGGGCGCCAGCACCAGTCGGACTTCAAAATCAAACATCGGCGAATAATGCAGCCCGCTGCGCGGCAAAATATCCGACGTCATCACCAAATCCAGCTCGCCTTGTTGCAAGGCCGGTTGCGGATCAAAAGTGACGCCGGATGTGAAATCCATTTCTACCTGCGGCCAGCTTGCACGGAAGTTTTCCAGCGCCGGGGTCAGCCACTGAATACAGCTATGACATTCAATAGCGATGCGCAGACGAGTTTGCTGCGGTTCGTTGCACGCTTGCAGCGCACGGCTGATTTGCGGCAGCACCTGGTTTGCCAGTTGCAGCAGAACTTCCCCCTGCGGCGTAAAGCGCAGCGGCTGGCTTTTACGCACGAACAGGCGGAAGCCAAGGCGTTGTTCCAGATCGCTGAACTGATGAGACAGAGCGGATTGGGTCTGGTGCAGCACCGCCGCCGCGGCAGCCAGCGATCCACTATTCCGCAATGCCTGGAGTGTTTTCAGATGTTTAATTTCGATCATGAAAGTCCTTCACTTCGCCATGAACAAATTGCGCTTGAGGAATATACAGTACCTTTACATTATGGATGTGTAAACATCCAGACGTCTAAAACTCGTCATATTTCGACTTGCAGATGCGTTGGCTTCCTTGCTTACCCCAGTCACTTACTTCAGTAAGCTCCTGTGGATGCGCTGTGTCGCCGCCTTCCTGCAAGCCGAACTATTTAGAGTTTTACTTTCAGATTCAATAAAATAAGAGAGGAAGTAAAATGACAATATTGACTCATACCCTCGGTTTTCCTCGCGTTGGCCTGCGTCGCGAGTTGAAAAAAGCGCAAGAGAGCTATTGGGCGGGGAACTCAACGCGTGAAGCGTTACTGGCGGTGGGCCGCGAACTGCGCGCGCGTCACTGGGAGCAGCAGAAACAAGCGGGTATTGACCTGTTACCGGTAGGCGACTTTGCCTGGTACGACCATGTTCTGACCACCAGCCTGCTGTTAGGCAATGTGCCGGCTCGTCATCAGAACAACGACGGTTCCGTGGACATCGACACTCTGTTCCGCATTGGCCGCGGTCGCGCGCCAACCGGCGAACCGGCGGCGGCAGCGGAAATGACCAAATGGTTTAATACTAACTATCACTACATAGTACCGGAGTTCAGCAAAGGCCAGCAGTTCAGACTCACCTGGACACAGTTGCTGGAGGAAGTGGACGAAGCGCTGGCGCTGGGGCATAAGATCAAACCCGTACTGCTGGGGCCTGTCACGTATCTGTGGCTGGGTAAAGTGAAAGGCGAGCCGTTTGACCGCCTGACGTTGCTGAAAGACATTTTGCCGGTGTATCAGCACGTACTGGCTGAACTGGCAAAACGTGGTATTGAGTGGGTCCAAATTGATGAGCCAGCGCTGGTGCTGGAACTGCCGCAGGCGTGGCTGGATGCCTTCAAACCGGCTTACGACGCGCTCGCCGGCCAGGTGAAGCTGTTGCTGACGACCTATTTTGAAGGCGTGACGCCAAACCTGGACACTATTATCGCGCTACCGGTACAGGGGCTACATGTTGACCTCATTCATGGCAAAGATGATGTAGCGGAACTGCATCAACGTCTGCCGGTCGACTGGCTGCTCTCCGCAGGCTTGATTAACGGGCGTAATGTCTGGCGCGCCGATTTGACCGAAAAATACGCGCAGATTAACGCCCTTGTGGGCAAACGCGCGCTGTGGGTAGCATCCTCCTGCTCTTTACTGCACAGCCCGATCGATCTCAGCGTCGAAACGCGTCTGGATACGGAAGTAAAAAGCTGGTTTGCCTTTGCGCTGCAAAAATGCGGTGAACTGGCGTTGCTGCGCGATGCGCTGAACAGCGGCGAAACGGCGGCGCTTGAGGAATGGAGCGCACCGATTCAGGCTCGTCGTCACTCCCGTCGCGTACATAATGCCGCGGTAGAAAAACGCCTGGCGGCGATCACCGCGCAGGACAGCCAGCGTGAGAATCCGTATGAGGTGCGCGCTGAAGCGCAACGTGCCCGCTTTAAACTTCCCGCCTGGCCGACGACGACTATCGGTTCGTTTCCGCAAACCACGGAGATTCGCGGTCTGCGTCTGGACTTCAAAAAGGGCAATCTCGACGCGAATAACTACCGCACTGGCATCGCCGAACATATCAAACAGGCTATCATCGAGCAGGAGCGTTTAGGGCTGGATGTGCTGGTACATGGCGAAGCCGAGCGAAACGACATGGTGGAATACTTCGGCGAGCATCTGGACGGCTTCGTCTTTACCCAGAATGGTTGGGTGCAAAGCTATGGCTCCCGCTGTGTGAAACCGCCGGTAGTGATTGGCGATATCAGCCGTCCGGCACCGATTACCGTGGAGTGGGCGAAATATGCCCAGTCGCTGACCGACAAGCCGGTAAAAGGGATGTTGACCGGCCCGGTGACTATTCTTTGCTGGTCATTCCCCCGCGAAGACGTGACCCGTGAAACGATTGCGAAACAGATTGCGCTGGCGCTGCGTGATGAAGTCGCGGATCTGGAGGCGGCGGGGATCGGGATTATTCAGATCGACGAACCGGCGCTGCGTGAAGGTTTACCATTGCGTCGCAGCGACTGGGACGCCTATCTGGAATGGGGTGTGGAAGCCTTCCGCATCAACGCGGCGGTGGCGAAGGATGAAACTCAGATCCACACCCACATGTGTTACTGCGAGTTCAACGACATTATGGATTCGATCGCCGCGCTGGACGCGGATGTGATCACCATTGAGACCTCCCGCTCGGATATGGAGTTGCTGGAGTCGTTCGAAGCGTTCGACTACCCGAACGAAATCGGGCCGGGCGTGTACGATATTCACTCGCCGAACGTGCCGAGCGTCGAGTGGATTGAAGCCCTGCTGAAGAAGGCGGCACAACGTATTCCGGCACAACGCCTGTGGGTGAATCCGGACTGCGGTCTGAAAACTCGCGGTTGGCCAGAAACCCGCGCGGCGTTAGCGAACATGGTCAAAGCGGCGCACAATCTGCGTCAGGCGAAATAACCCATCCTGGCCGCTGCGTTTATCCGGCAGCAATGCGGCGCTACCCTTTGACGGGTAGCGCCCGTGTCTGACCTGATTAACAGCGCCTCTTTCTTCTCATTTCCCTTTTTCTTATTTTCCGCGCTGTCCTTTTCAGGATCTGGCTATTTGGCGATCTTGATAATAAAAAGGTTCTCCGTATGAATGACAACCAGGCGGATAGCGTCCCTGGAAGCAGCTATTGCCTCGCAGATCGTTTTTCCTGTCATGATCGCCCAGCGCTCTCATAGCACAAAACGAGGTTTTCCATTCTGTTATGTTCCCTGGCGACGATAAACGTCGCATTGTCTCATGGCGCTGGTGAACCTTATTTTTTAACGGAGATGTCTGACATGGCGGTAGTAGGTTGTCACGTAATGGCCAAACCCGGCGGCGCGATCTGCAATATTGATTGCACATATTGCTTCTATCTTGAAAAAGAGGCGCTGTACCCGGAACGCAATAAAAACTGGCGGATGTCGGACGAGACGCTGGAACAATTTATACGCCAGCATATTGCCGCGCAGAGTGGCGACCGCATTGACTTTGCCTGGCAGGGCGGCGAACCGACCATGATGGGGCTACCGTTTTTCCGCCGGGTTGTCGCATTATGTGAAAAGTACGGCGATGGGCGAAAAATCACTCATGCGTTGCAGACGAACGGCATCCTGGTGAATGACGAGTGGGCGCGCTTTTTCGCTGAACAGCATTTTCTCATCGGTCTCTCTATCGACGGCCCGGCGTCGTTACACAACCACTATCGGCTTAATCGCGCTGGAAAAGGAACTCATGAACAGGTCGTCGCAGCAATGGCGCGGCTTAAAGCGCACCATGTCGACTTTAATACCTTAACCGTCGTGGGAAAACATAACGTCGGTCATGCAGCAGACGTCTACGAATTTCTTCTGGCGGCGGGATCGCGTTTTATTCAGTTTATCCCGCTGGTAGAGCGAATGAGCACCGATAACTCATCGGTACTTAATCTGGTGATGCCCGGCGAAAGCGCGGCGACGCTGGCGCCATGGACGGTACCGTCGTGGCAATATGGCGAATTTCTCAACCAGATCTTTGATATCTGGGTTCGTCGCGACGTAGACCGCGTCTATGTGCAGATGTTTGACGTGGCGTTAGCCGCCTGGACGGCGCAGCAGCCGGTACTGTGTGTACATTCCGAGACTTGTGGACATGCCTTCGCGTTGGAGTCGAACGGCGATCTCTACAACTGCGACCACTTTGTCTACCCGGAGCATCTGCTGGGAAATATCCACCAGCACAGCATCAAAACCTTAAATAATAGCGAGCGGGCTATTGCGTTTGGCGAGGCCAAGCGGGAGACCCTGACCGCCGATTGTCGTCGCTGTGACTACCGCTTTGCGTGTCATGGCGGCTGTCCGAAGCATCGCTTTGCCGTCTCGCCGTCCGGTCATCCTGCGCATAATTACTTGTGTGCGGGCTATAAGCATTTTTTCCAGCACGTTACGCCGTATATGAATGTCTGGCGGGAGCTGCTGGCGCAAGGCTATCCGATGGCATCGATCATGCGCTGGCTGGCGCAGGACGCGCGTAAAGACACAGGAGCCGTCAGTCGTAACCATCTCTGTCCCTGCGGCAGCGGCAAAAAATATAAAAAATGCTGTGGTAAAGCATAGCTAACGTGGCGATGACGCTTTGTTGAGCCTACACCGACTCCGGTCTCGTAGGCCCAACAAACATCGTAATGCGCTGTGGTTAGCCTTTTTTCCCGCCGTACTGCGCGAACCATTCCAGCATTCTTTGCCAGCCGTCTTTCGCCGAGGCTTCGTGGTAGCCCGGACGATAATCGGCATTAAACGCGTGCCCTGCATCGGGATAGACCACGATTTCCGCCTTCGCATTAGCGGCGCGTAGCGCCTGACGCATGGTTTCCACGCTCTCCTGTGGAATACTGGTATCCTGTCCGCCGTATAAACCCAGTACCGGCGCGTTAAGATCGGTGGCGATATCAACGGGATGCTTCGGCGAATTGAGTGACGTGTCGCCCACCAGCTTGCCGTACCATGCTACCGCCGCTTTTAACTGTGGGTTGTGCGCGGCGTATAGCCAGGTAATTCGGCCTCCCCAACAAAAACCGGTGATCATCAGCCGATGCGCATCCCCGCCGTTGCGCGAAGCCCAACTGGCGACGTGATCCAGGTCGGCAAGGACTTGCGAATCGGGTACTTTAGCCACCAGCCCGCTCAATAATGTGGGTATATCGGCGAAATCATTGGGGTCGCCTTCGCGGAAATAGAGCTCCGGCGCGATAGCGAGATAGCCTTCCAGCGCCAGTCGGCGGCAAATATCGCGAATGTGTTCATGTACGCCAAAAATTTCCTGTACCACAATGACCACAGGCAGCGCGCCGTCGCTCGCTTTTGGTCTGGCGTAATAGGCTGGCATATCGTCGCCCTGAGAGGGGATCGACGTTATCCCCGCGCTAATGGCCCCATCAGGCGTATGAATCATCGTAGGGGCAAGTGGGGAAGCTGCAGGTGCAAAGCCGGATGGATGTGTCGTTGTCATGGTATTCTCCGTACCCTTAAAAAATAGCGCAATCTTAACTATAGACAGTGTGTAACAAACCACATTGCCTTAAAGCGGCTATCTTTTGTGCAATGCCTGGCGATATTGATTATTTATTGTGATGCACATCACTTTTTAATGGTAAACGAGTGCAATTGTTTTACGTCATAGTGATGGCTGTCACGAAAATATCTTTATGCCTTAGGTAAAGTGTCTCTTTGCTTCTTCTGACAAACCCGATTCACAGAGGAGTTTTATATGTCCAAGTCTGATGTTTTTCATCTCGGCCTCACCAAAAACGATTTACAAGGGGCCCAGCTCGCCATCGTCCCTGGCGATCCTGAGCGTGTGGAAAAGATCGCCGCGCTGATGGATAAGCCGGTTAAGCTGGCATCTCACCGCGAATTCACCTCCTGGCGCGCTGAGCTGGATGGTAAAGCAGTTATCGTTTGCTCTACCGGTATCGGCGGCCCGTCTACCTCTATTGCCGTGGAAGAACTGGCGCAACTGGGTATTCGTACCTTCTTGCGTATCGGCACCACGGGGGCTATTCAGCCGCACATTAACGTCGGCGACGTTCTGGTAACGACCGCATCCGTACGTCTGGATGGGGCAAGCCTGCATTTTGCGCCGATGGAATTCCCGGCGGTTGCCGACTTTGCCTGCACCACCGCGCTGGTTGAAGCCGCGAAATCGATTGGCGCCACGACTCACGTTGGCGTAACCGCCTCTTCCGACACTTTCTATCCGGGTCAGGAACGTTACGACACCTATTCTGGCCGCGTTGTTCGTCGCTTCAAAGGCTCTATGGAAGAGTGGCAGGCGATGGGCGTGATGAACTACGAAATGGAATCCGCTACGCTGTTAACCATGTGCGCAAGCCAGGGTTTACGCGCAGGTATGGTGGCGGGCGTTATCGTTAACCGTACCCAACAAGAGATTCCGAATGCGGAAACGATGAAACAAACTGAAAGCCACGCGGTGAAAATCGTCGTGGAAGCGGCCCGTCGTCTGCTGTAATTCTCCTCTCTTTTGCAAAGGCCGACGCGTTCGGCCTTTTCTTTTTGCGTGGCGCCTCGCAGGAAATCCCTTTTAAACTGGACGTTTATACAGCACAATTCTATTTTGTGCAGGACAGTGTGGTTCCAGGAGAGGTGTTGTGGATATTACTCTTATGATAAGCGCCGTCGTGGCGCTGGCGGCTGGGGCGGTGATTGGCTGGCTGGCGACGAAAGCGCACGCCGATCAAATCCGCGCCGATCTTATCGAAGAACGGCGTGAGCTGGATATCGAACTTAGCGCGGCCCGGCAGCAATTAGCGCAAGAAGCGCACTGGCGCAGTGAATGCGAGTTACTTAATAACGAACTGCGTAGCCTGCACAGTATTAATACCTCTCTGGAAGCCGATCTGCGTGAAGTCACGACCCGTCTGGAAGCGACTCAGCAACACGCGGAAGACAAAATCCGTCAGATGATCAACAGCGAACAGCGTTTAAGCGAGCAGTTTGAAAATCTGGCGAACCGTATCTTTGAACACAGTAATCGTCGCGTAGACGAACAAAACCGACAAAGCCTGAATAGCCTGCTGACGCCGCTGCGTGAGCAACTGGACGGTTTTCGCCGCCAGGTTCAGGAGAGTTTTGGCAAAGAAGCGCAGGAGCGGCATACGCTGGCGCACGAAATTCGTAATTTGCAGCAGCTTAACGCGCAAATGGCGCAGGAAGCGATCAACCTGACGCGCGCCCTGAAAGGGGACAATAAGGCGCAAGGAAACTGGGGCGAAGTTGTGCTGGCGCGGGTGCTGGAGGCATCCGGACTGCGTGAAGGCTACGAATACGAAACCCAGGTCAGTATTGAGAACGATGCGCGCTCGCGGATGCAGCCGGATGTCATCGTCCGCTTGCCGCAGGGCAAAGATGTGGTCATCGACGCTAAAATGACGTTAGTCGCCTACGAGCGTTACTTTAACGCTGAAGATGACTATACGCGCGAGGCCGCTTTACAAGAGCACATCGCCTCGGTGCGCAATCATATTCGCTTACTGGGGCGTAAAGACTACCAGCAGCTTCCCGGCCTCCGCTCGCTGGACTATGTTCTGATGTTTATCCCCGTAGAACCCGCTTTCCTGCTGGCGTTAGATAAACAGCCCGAACTGATAACCGAGGCGCTGAAAAATAACATTATGCTGGTAAGCCCCACGACGCTGCTGGTGGCGTTACGGACAATCGCCAACCTGTGGCGCTATGAACACCAGAGCCGCAATGCGCAGCACATCGCAGACAGAGCCAGTAAGCTCTACGATAAAATGCGGTTGTTCGTTGATGATATGTCAGCGATCGGTCAGAGTCTGGATAAAGCGCAGGATAACTACCGCCAGGCGATGAAAAAACTTGCGTCGGGGCGTGGCAACGTTTTGGCGCAGGCGGAGGCCTTCCGGGGGCTAGGCGTGGAAATCAAACGCGAGATTAATCCGGATTTAGCGGAACAGGCCGTTACGCAAGATGAAGAATATCGTTTACGATCGATCCCTGAAGGGCGGCAGGATGAACATTATCCCAATGATGAACGGGTGAAGCAGCAGTTAAGTTAACCCATACGGAGTAGTTTAGTCCTGGCGCAGAGTAGGGCAAATTGGCCCAATCTGTTACACTTCTTGAACATTTTTATCGATAAGCAGGCACTGAGATGGTGGAAGATTCACAAGAAACGACGCACTTTGGCTTTCAGACCGTCGCTAAAGAGCAGAAAGCTGACATGGTGGCCCACGTTTTTCATTCTGTGGCGTCAAAGTACGATGTGATGAATGACTTAATGTCATTTGGCATTCATCGTTTGTGGAAGCGCTTCACCATTGATTGCAGTGGCGTGCGTCGTGGACAAACCGTTCTCGATTTAGCGGGCGGGACGGGCGATCTTACCGCGAAATTTTCACGTATGGTCGGGGAAACTGGCAAAGTTATCCTGGCGGATATTAATGATTCCATGCTCAAAATGGGGCGTGAGAAGCTGCGCAATATCGGCGTGATCGGCAACGTAGAGTATGTGCAGGCGAATGCCGAAGCTCTGCCTTTCCCTGATAATACGTTTGATTGCATTACCATTTCGTTTGGTTTGCGCAATGTAACGGAAAAAGAAAAAGCGCTGCGGTCAATGTTCCGTGTGTTGAAACCCGGCGGACGTTTACTGGTGCTTGAATTTTCCAAGCCTATCATTGAGCCGCTGAGTAAAGCGTATGACGCCTATTCTTTCCATATTTTACCGCGTATTGGCTCGATGGTCGCGAACGATGCGGATAGCTATCGGTATCTCGCGGAATCCATCCGTATGCATCCCGATCAGGATACCTTAAAAGCCATGATGCAGGACGCCGGATTTGAGAGCGTAGATTATTACAATCTGACGGCGGGCGTTGTGGCATTGCACCGTGGTTATAAATTCTAGGAGGGTGGAATGCCTTTTAAACCCTTAGTGACCGCAGGAATTGAAGGTCTCCTCAATACGTTTCTGTATCGTTCGCCAGCGCTGAAATCAGCCAGAACGCGCTTACAGGGAAAAGTACTGTGTGTGAAACTAAAGGGATTTTCGACGCCATTAGTCCTGGTATTCAGCGAACGCCAGGTTGATGTGCTGGGGGCATGGGAAGGCGAAGCGGACTGTACGGTAATCACTCAAGCTAGCGTTTTGCCAAAACTACGCGATCGTCAGCAGCTGGCCGCGCTTATTCGCAGCGGCGAACTGGAAGTGCAGGGCGATATTCAGGTCGTGCAAAATTTTGTGGCGCTCGCCGATCTCGCCGAATTCGATCCTGCGGAGCTGTTGGCGCCATACACGGGTGATATTGCGGCGGAAAGTATCGGTAAGGCCGTGCGTGGCGGGGCTAAATTCCTGCGCCACGGGTTTCAACGCCAGCAGCGTTATGCCGCTGAAGCGATCACTGAAGAGTGGCGTATGGCGCCTGGCCCGCTGGAAGTCGCATGGTTTGCCGAAGAAACCGCGGCTGTTGAGCGCGCCGTAGATGCTCTGACCACACGGCTGGAAAAACTGGAGGCCAAATGACGCCAGGTGAAGTACGGCGCCTATATTTCATCATCCGCACGTTTTTAAGCTACGGCCTTGATGAACTCATCCCCCGAATGCGTCTTACACTGCCACTCCGATTATGGCGCTATTCGCTGTTCTGGATGCCAAACCGGCATAAAGATAAATTGCTGGGTGAACGATTAAGACTGGCGTTGCAAGAGCTGGGACCGGTCTGGATCAAATTTGGTCAGATGCTCTCCACACGCCGTGACCTGTTCCCGCCGCAAATCGCCGATCAGCTCGCTTTGCTCCAGGATAAAGTCGCGCCATTCGATGGTCGGCTGGCGAAAGCCCAGATTGAAGAGGCGATGGGGGGGCTACCTGTCGAAGCCTGGTTTGACGACTTTGATATCCAGCCTTTAGCGTCGGCGTCAATCGCCCAGGTACATACCGCGCGATTGAAATCAAACGGTAAAGAAGTGGTTATTAAGGTCATTCGCCCGGATATTTTGCCGGTAATTCAGGCAGACCTGAAACTGATTTATCGCCTTGCTCGCTGGGTACCACGCCTGTTGCCGGATGGGCGTCGTCTGCGCCCGACGGAAGTGGTGCGTGAGTATGAGAAAACGCTGATCGATGAGCTGAATCTGCTGCGGGAATCGGCCAACGCGATTCAGTTACGCCGCAATTTTGAAAATAGTCCCATGCTGTATATCCCGGAGGTGTACTCCGATTACTGTAGCCAGAACATGATGGTGATGGAGCGGATATACGGCATTCCGGTTTCGGATGTGGCGGCGCTGGAAAAGAACGGCACCAACATGAAACTGCTGGCGGAACGCGGGGTTAAAGTTTTCTTCACCCAGGTTTTCCGCGACAGCTTTTTCCATGCGGACATGCATCCGGGAAATATTTTTGTCAGCCATGAACACCCTGAAAACCCGCAATATATCGGCATTGACTGCGGTATCGTCGGGTCGCTAAACAAAGAAGATAAGCGCTATCTGGCTGAAAACTTTATCGCGTTCTTTAATCGCGATTACCGAAAGGTGGCGGAGCTGCATGTCGATTCAGGCTGGGTTCCGCCAGATACCAACGTTGAAGATTTTGAGTTTGCCATCCGCACCGTCTGTGAACCTATCTTTGAAAAGCCGCTCGCGGAAATCTCGTTTGGTCATGTGTTGTTAAACCTTTTCAATACAGCGCGTCGATTTAACATGGAAGTCCAGCCGCAACTGGTGTTGTTGCAGAAAACATTATTGTATGTTGAAGGGGTTGGGCGGCAACTTTATCCTCAGCTTGATTTGTGGAAAACGGCGAAGCCGTTTCTTGAGTCCTGGATCAAAGATCAGGTGGGTATTCCGGCTCTCACGCGGGCTCTTAAAGAAAAAGCGCCGTTCTGGGTCGAAAAAATGCCAGAAATACCTGAACTGGTGTACGACAGTTTGCGCCAGGGCAAATATTTACAGCACAGTGTTGATAAGATTGCGCGCGAGTTACAGGTAAACCATGTGCGCCAAAGTCAGTCTCGTTATTTATTGGGAATTGGCGCAACGCTGTTACTGAGCGGGTCATTCTTACTCGTCAACCGCCCTGAATGGGGATTGATGCCTGGCTGGCTCATGGTCGGCGGCGTAGTTGTCTGGCTGGTTGGCTGGCGTAAAACTCGTTGAGATTTTTTATCGCTCAACGCCGGTTGTGTCACGCAGGTACATATTATCACTCGAGGCAATACTCAGGCCGCAAGTCAAGGTCGTCCCGGTCGTATGTAAAAGTATGTGAATAGGGCGGGCGAAAGCGGCTAACAAAGAGGCAGCGCGAAGGATAATGTGTATAATGCGGCCCTATTAATTCATCATCTATCACAGAGGAACATGTATGGGTGGTATCAGTATTTGGCAGTTGTTGATTGTTGCCGTCATCGTCGTACTGCTGTTCGGCACCAAAAAACTCGGTTCCATCGGTTCCGATCTTGGCGCGTCTATCAAAGGCTTTAAAAAGGCCATGAGCGATGATGATGCCAAACAGGATAAAACCAGTCAGGACGCTGATTTTACCGCTAAATCTATCGCGGATAAGCAAGGCGAAGCGAAAAAGGAAGACGCTAAAAGCCAAGATAAAGAGCAGGTATAATCCGTGTTTGATATCGGTTTTAGCGAACTGCTGTTAGTGTTCGTTATCGGCCTCATTGTGTTGGGGCCGCAACGATTGCCAGTAGCGGTAAAAACGGTAGCGGGCTGGATTCGCGCGTTGCGATCCCTTGCGACAACGGTTCAGAATGAACTGACTCAGGAACTGAAACTTCAGGAGTTCCAGGACAGTCTGAAAAAAGTCGAAAAGGCGAGCCTGGAAAATCTGACTCCCGAACTGAAAGCATCTATGGATGAACTGCGTCAGGCGGCGGAGTCGATGAAACGCACCTACAGCGCTAACGATCCCGAACAAGCGAGCGATGAAGCGCATACCATCCATAATCCGGTGGTAAAAGGGAACGAAACGCAGCATGAGGGCGTCACCCCTGCCGCCGCTGAAACACAGGCGAGCGCGCCGGAACAAAAGCCGGAGCCCGTTAAAGCTAACGTGCCTGAGTCGACGGAAACCGCTTCCGTAGCCACGATAGACGCCGAGAAGAAATCCGCTGCGCCTGTTGTCGAATCTTCCCCCTCGTCGAGTGATAAACCGTAAACATGGCTGTAGAAGATACTCAACCGCTTATCACGCATCTGATCGAGTTGCGTAAGCGCCTGCTAAACTGCATCGTCGCAGTGCTTCTGATTTTTCTGGCGTTAATTTATTTCGCCAATGATATTTATCATTTAGTCGCCGCACCGCTGATTAAACAGATGCCGCAAGGGGCGACAATGATTGCGACGGATGTGGCGTCGCCGTTTTTTACGCCTATCAAACTCACCTTCATGGTGTCTTTGATCTTATCCGCGCCTGTCATTTTGTACCAGGTTTGGGCCTTTATCGCCCCGGCGCTGTATAAGCATGAGCGTCGTCTGGTCGTACCGCTGCTGGTATCCAGCTCGCTGCTTTTCTACATTGGTATGGCCTTCGCCTATTTTGTCGTATTCCCTTTGGCCTTTGGTTTCCTGACGCATACGGCGCCGGAAGGGGTACAGGTTTCGACAGATATCGCCAGCTATCTTAGCTTTGTTATGGCGCTTTTTATGGCCTTTGGCGTAGCCTTTGAAGTGCCGGTGGCGATTGTGTTGCTGTGCTGGATGGGCATCACCACGCCAGAAGATTTGCGTAAAAAACGGCCTTATATCCTGGTCGGGGCATTCATTGTGGGAATGCTGCTTACGCCGCCAGATGTTTTCTCGCAAACGTTGCTGGCGATACCGATGTACTGCCTGTTTGAAATTGGCGTTTTCTGCTCACGCTTTTATGTCGGTAAGCGACGGACGCGCGACGAAGATAACGAGGCCGAAACCGAAAAGGCCGAGCACACTGAAGACTAAACACAACCGCCCGCCAGGGCGGTTGTCATATGGGGGCAAGCATGTTTGATATTGGCGTTAATTTAACCAGTAGCCAGTTTGCAAAAGATCGTGATGATGTGGTCGCCCGTGCGTTTACGGCGGGAGTAAAAGGTATGCTACTGACCGGAACGAACATCCATGAAAGTCAGCAGGCGTTAAAACTGGCGCGGCGCTACCCCCATTGTTGGTCGACGGCTGGCGTCCATCCCCATGACAGCAGTCAGTGGTCATCCGCGTCTGAAGACGCCATTATTGCGCTGGCGAACCAGCCGGAAGTCGTCGCTATTGGTGAGTGCGGGCTGGATTTCAATCGCAATTTTTCCACGCCGCAGGAGCAGGAGCGTGCCTTTCAGGCGCAGCTACAAATTGCCGCCGAATTGCAGATGCCAATCTTTATGCACTGCCGGGACGCGCATGAGCGATTTCTGGCATTGCTTGATCCCTGGCTGGATAGTCTTCCTGGTGCAATACTGCACTGCTTTACCGGTTCACGCCAGCAAATGCAGGCCTGTGTGGATAGAGGGCTCTATATCGGTATTACCGGGTGGGTTTGCGACGAACGACGCGGGCTTGAGCTACGTGAACTCTTACCGTTTATTCCAGCGGAAAAGCTACTGATAGAAACCGACGCGCCGTATCTGTTGCCCCGCGATCTTACGCCGAAACCAACGTCACGACGCAACGAGCCCGCGTATCTGCCTCACATCCTGGAGCGCATAGCGCTATGGCGTGGTGAAGATCCGCAATGGTTAGCGGCGATGACAGATGCCAACGCCAGAACCTTATTTGAGGTCGTATTCTGAACGATAGCTAAATCTTGCGAAAACCGGTGTTTTTTACGCTCTGCTTCACTTCTTTATTGAGTAAATTAAGCAGTAACATCGAACGCGTTTCGCCATCCGGTTCGGTAAAAATCGCTTTCAGCCCTTCAAATGCGCCTTCCGTGATGATGACGCTATCGCCGGGATAGGGGGTTTCAGGATCGACAACGCCTTCGGGCTTGTAGATAGAAAGCTGATGAATAACGCTGGAAGGCACGATCGCAGGATGCGCGCCAAAGCGCACAAAATGGCTGACGCCGCGCGTGGCGTTGATTGTAGTGGTATGTATCACTTCCGGATCAAATTCAACGAACAGATAATTAGGAAAGAGCGGTTCGCTGACGGAGGTACGTTTTCCGCGTACCATTTTTTCCAGGGTGATCATCGGTGTCAGGCAACTTACCGCTTGTCTTTCGAGGTGTTCCTGAGCACGCTGAAGTTGCCCGCGTTTGCAGTACAGTAAATACCAGGATTGCATAATGACTCTTATCCGCTTGTTCGGGGCGCAAGCATAGCAAAAGCCATGCGCGAAGTTAATTATACACTTCATCCTTTAAGCCGTATCTGGATTAGCGTTGGTTGCCAGAGTTCACGCTAATTTAACAAAAATACAGCATCCCGATGATGAACGCCGTATAATGATGCGCTTACCAAGAGGCTACAATGGACGCCATGAAATATCACGATTTACGCGACTTCCTGATGCTACTTGAGCAGCAGGGGGAACTAAAACGCATCACGCTACCTGTGGATCCTCATCTGGAAATCACGGAAATCGCTGACCGCACGCTGCGTGCGGGTGGACCGGCGTTGCTGTTTGAAAATCCTAAAGGTTACGCCATGCCGGTGCTGTGCAACCTTTTTGGCACGCCAAAACGCGTGGCGATGGGCATGGGGCAGGATGATGTTTCCGCCTTACGGGAAGTGGGTAAATTATTAGCGTTTCTGAAAGAACCTGAGCCGCCGAAAGGCTTTCGCGATCTGTTTGACAAGCTGCCGCAGTTTAAGCAAGTGCTGAATATGCCGACGAAACGGTTACGCGGCGCGCCTTGCCAGCAGAAAATCGCGTCTGGCGATGATGTCGATTTAACGCGTCTTCCTGTCATGACCTGTTGGCCGGACGACGCCGCGCCGCTGATTACCTGGGGACTGACGGTAACGCGTGGCCCGCACAAAGAACGGCAAAACCTGGGCATTTATCGTCAGCAGTTGATAGGTAAAAATAAGCTTATTATGCGCTGGCTGTCTCACCGCGGCGGCGCGCTGGATTTTCAGGAGTGGTTAGCCGCGCGTCCGGGTGAACGTTTCCCGGTCTCCGTCGCATTGGGCGCCGATCCGGCGACGATACTTGGCGCCGTGACTCCTGTTCCCGATACTCTGTCGGAGTATGCCTTTGCGGGCCTGCTGCGCGGCACGAAAACTGAAGTGGTTAAATGCCTTTCTAACGATCTGGAAGTGCCTGCCAGCGCCGAGATTATCCTTGAAGGTTACATTGAGCCGGGAGAGATGGCGCCGGAAGGACCGTATGGCGATCATACGGGCTATTATAATGAAGTGGATAGCTTTCCGGTCTTTACCGTCACGCATATTACGCAGCGTGAGGATGCCATCTATCACTCCACCTATACCGGGCGTCCGCCCGATGAGCCTGCGGTATTAGGGGTGGCGCTCAATGAAGTCTTCGTGCCTATTCTGCAAAAACAGTTTCCGGAAATCGTCGACTTTTATCTGCCGCCGGAAGGGTGTTCTTACCGCCTGGCGGTAGTGACGATGAAAAAGCAGTACGCTGGTCATGCGAAACGCGTCATGATGGGCGTCTGGTCGTTTTTGCGCCAGTTTATGTATACGAAGTTTGTTATCGTTTGCGATGATGACGTTAACGCACGCGACTGGAATGATGTGATCTGGGCGATTACCACCCGTATGGACCCTGCGCGGGATACGGTGCTGGTTGAAAATACGCCGATTGACTACCTGGATTTTGCCTCGCCGGTCTCCGGGCTGGGTTCAAAAATGGGGCTGGATGCCACAAACAAATGGCCGGGCGAAACCCAACGCGAGTGGGGTCGTCCTATTGTTAAAGATCCTGAAGTTACCGCGCGTATTGATGCGATTTGGGATGAGCTGGCTATCTTTAAATAACTGAAAGCGGACATCGACATTTCAGGCTGCGGCGACTCGGCTTGAAAAATGTCGGTATTGACCCGACACCCGACAGAGGGAGCGCATGACAACCTTAAGCTGTAAAGTGACCTCGGTAGAAGCTATCACCGATACCGTATATCGGGTTCGTTTAGTGCCGGACGCGGCGTTTACATTCCGCGCTGGTCAGTATTTGATGGTCGTAATGGACGAGCGTGACAAACGCCCGTTTTCGATGGCCTCAACGCCGGACGAGAAAGGGTTTATTGAATTACACATTGGCGCTTCCGAGCTCAATCTGTATGCGATGGCGGTCATGGATCGAATTCTGAAAGACCGGGAAATCGTCGTCGATATTCCGCATGGCGACGCCTGGCTACGTGACGATGAAGAGCGTCCGTTGATTCTGATCGCGGGCGGTACGGGCTTTTCTTATGTGCGCTCCATCCTGTTGACGGCGTTAGCGCGCAACCCGGCCCGCGATGTTACCATTTACTGGGGTGGTCGCGAAGAAAAGCACCTCTATGATCTCTCTGAGCTGGAAGCACTCTCTGTTAACCATCCGAATTTGCGTATTGAACCTGTTGTCGAGCAGCCGGAAGAAGGCTGGCGTGGACGTACAGGAACGGTACTTACGGCGGTATTGCAAGATTATGGTACGCTGGCGGGGCACGATATTTATATTGCCGGACGTTTTGAGATGGCGAAAATCGCCCGCGATCTGTTCTGTCATGAGCGTAACGCGCGGGAAGATCGTCTGTTTGGCGATGCGTTCGCATTTATTTAACTATTTTATGGGACGCAGTAGCGTCCCTTTTTACGTTAGCCTACCTAAAAGTCCTCTTAAATATTAATTAATCGTCAACTATAAAACGTTATGATATTGAATATCTACAGGATTTGTATTGCGTGTAATAAATTAAGTAATATTATGTCCTGAGGCTATCAATAAAAATAGTTAATTATATATGCTTCATTTATTTTTATAAAAGAAACATAAAATGGAAAGTTAGTTATTTATTTATAAGATGGAGAGTGTTATGAAATTTAAATATGCTTTAACTTCTCTCGCATTATCTGTTGCAATTTTGTCATCAGTACCTTCTACTGCTTTCGCCATCGGCGGCGCCAGCGGCGCTAAAGTGGACTATCAGGTCCAGGGAAAAATTGGCGAAGTTGTTATGAACCCCTATGATATCGCGCCGTTAACCGCCGTTATTCGTAATGGCGGTTACCAGTTACGTGACGTGCATGTGCGGATTGTCCCCAAAGAAAATGGCCAGGAGATCGCGTATAAAGTTAATAATAAATACCTTTTAACGTATGGCGGTATTCCCGTCTTTGGTCTTTACCCGGATTATGTCAATACCGTTGAGGTTGAATATACAAGAATCCAGGGTAGTAAAACCGAAAATATAAAAGAAAGCTATAAAATGTATGCACCGCCTGCCTATATTGAATCAGCGGGCACAAAAGAAGAACAATCAGCACTCTTTACTATCGATGTTAAAAAGGTTTCCCCAGAATTTAAAGATCGCTTGTATCTTTTGAATAATACGAAAGATAAGTCTGGGAATGGAACGCGTACTGTCTGGAACAACCCTACTGGGGGTGCATTAGAATGGAACTTCACTACAGCTAACGCTATTATCGACACCTCCGGTGATATTCGTTGGTTTATGAATCCAAGTTCAATTTATGATTTAAAGTCAATTTATCGTGCTGGCGTTATGATGGGCTTTAAACAAAACCAAGATGGCGCACTATCGTGGGGCTACGGTCAGCGTTATGTGAAATACGATATCATGGGGCGTGAAATCTTTAACCGCCGTCTGCCGGATAATTATAACGATTTTTCACACTCAATGGATAACGCGGCCAACGGTCACTACTTCCTGCGTGTAGCCAGCTCTAACTATAAACGCCCTGATGGGAAAAATGTTCGTACCGTGCGTGATGTGATTGCCGAAGTTGATCAGAACGGCGTGGTAGTGGATGAATGGCGTCTGTTTGATATCCTCGATCCTTATCGTGATGTGATAATGAAAACCCTCGATCAGGGCGCTGTGTGCCTGAATATCGACGCCAGCCAGTCCGGCCATACGTTGAGCGAAGAAGATCTGGCGGCGCTGGACTCCTCCGACAAATTCGGGGATATCGTGGGTAGTGGGGCTGGCCGCAACTGGGCGCATGTCAACAGCGTCGACTATGACAGTGAAGATGATTCCATCATCATCAGCTCCCGCCACCAGAGTGCGATTATCAAAATCGGCCGCGATAAGAAAGTGAAGTGGATACTGGGTACGCCTGCTGGCTGGAAAGCGCCATTTAATGCCGCAATTCTGACGCCAGTGGATAGCAAAGGCCAAAAAATTGCTTGCCAGGACAGTGGCTGCGAGGGTGACTTCGACTGGACATGGACGCAACATACGGCCTTTAAAATTGATAGTAAGAGTAAAGGCGATATCTTATACCTTTCCGCTTTCGACAATGGCGATGGCCGCGGCTTAGAACAGCCTGCTATGCAGAGTATGAAATACAGCCGCTCCGTGATTTACAAAATCGACCAGAAAAACAAGACAGTCCAACAGATCTGGCAATACGGTAAAGAGCGCGGGAACGAGTGGTTTAGCCCGGTAACCTCTATCACCGAGTACCAGACTGACAAGAATTCTGTGTTCGTGTATTCCGCAACAGCAGGTGGTGCGTTTGATTTGTCGGTAGGCGCATTTACCAGCTTACCTAATCCGTATCTGGAAGAGTTCAAATGGGGAGAAAAAGAGCCTGCGGTCGAAATGCAAATACATGGTGCGCGTGGATATCAGGCTATGCCATTTAGCCTGACCAAAGCGCTTACTGAGTAGAGCAGGCCATACGGTGAAAAAACCCGCCTCTGACGGGCGGGAAAAACGGCAACTAAACTGTTTCCCGTCATAATTCGCGCAGCCTCTTTGTTGGCTGCCTTTGCTCACCCCGGGCACATAGTTATCTATGTGCCCGGGGATTCGCTCAGTTGCCGCTGCGCTGCAATGCGAGTTATTTAGGGGATATTATCTTTGATTAAACCCGCTCAAACACCGTGGCGATGCCCTGACCCAGACCAATACACATCGTCGCCAGACCAAACTGCGCGTCTTTGCGCTCCATCAGGTTGATAAGCGTGGTGCTGATACGTGCTCCGGAGCAGCCGAGCGGATGACCAAGCGCGATCGCACCGCCGTTGAGGTTGATCTTCTCGTCTATCTGCTCCATCAATCCCAGATCCTTAATGCATGGCAGGATCTGTGCGGCAAACGCTTCGTTCATCTCAAACACATCGATATCGCTGGCTGACAGTCCCGCTTTTTTCAACGCCAGTTTTGACGCCGGAACCGGCCCGTAACCCATAATTGACGGATCACAACCCACCACTGCCATTGAGCGAATACGGGCGCGAGGCTGCAGACCCAGCTCACGGGCACGACTTTCGCTCATTACCAGCATGGCGGCTGCGCCATCGGAAAGCGCGGATGAGGTGCCCGCCGTGACCGTGCCACTAACCGGATCAAATGCCGGACGCAGCGTTGATAGCGCTTCGACCGTGGTTTCCGGGCGGATCACTTCATCGTAGTTAAACTGCTTCAACACGCCGTCTGCATCATGACCGCCAGTCGGGATAATCTCCGTTTTGAATGCGCCAGACTGGGTGGCGGCCCAGGCGCGAGCGTGAGAACGCGCGGCGAACTGGTCCTGCATTTCCCGGCTAATGCCGTGCAGGCGGGAGAGCATTTCCGCCGTTAGCCCCATCATCCCTGCCGCTTTGGCGACGTTGCGACTCAGACCCGGGTGAAAATCCACGCCGTGGCTCATCGGCACGTGCCCCATATGCTCCACGCCGCCAACCAGACAAACCTGCGCATCGCCGGTCATGATCATTCGCGCTGCATCGTGTAACGCCTGCATCGAGGAACCACACAGACGGTTGACGGTGACCGCCGGTACCGAATGGGGAATTTCTGCCAGCAGCGCGGCGTTACGGGCAATGTTGAAGCCTTGCTCCAGCGTTTGTTGTACGCAGCCCCAGTAAATATCATCGAGGGTCGCCGCTGTAAGCGACGGATTACGCGCCAGCAGGCTACGCATTAAGTGGGCGGAGAGATCTTCTGCCCGCACGTTGCGAAACGCGCCGCCCTTCGAACGGCCCATCGGGGTGCGAATAGCATCGACAATGACAACCTGTTCCATTGTGACTCCTTAAGCCGTTTTCAGAGAACCAACCGGACGGGCTGGTTCAACCGGGGGATAATACGGTTCGTTATGGCGCGCTTTATTACGCAGCCCTTCCGGCACCTCATACAGCGGGCCGAGGTGTTGATACTGCTGCGCCATATCAAGATATTTCGCGCTGCCCTGTGTATCCAGCCAGCGGAATGCGCCGCCGTGGAACGGAGGGAAGCCCAGGCCGTAGACCAGCGCCATATCGGCTTCCGCCGGGCTTGCGATAATGCCTTCTTCCAGACAGCGAACCACTTCGTTAATCATCGGGATCATCATACGGGCGATTATCTCGTCGTCGCTGAAGTCGCGTTTCGGCTGGCTGACGCTTGCCAGCAGGTCATCCACCGCGGCATCTTCTTCTTTCTTCGGCTTACCCTTGCTGTCTTCTTTATAGCGCCAGAAGCCCAGACCGTTTTTTTGCCCAAAACGGCTGGCGTCAAACAATGCGTCGATCGCGTCGCGATACTCTTTCTGCATCCGTTGCGGGAAGCCTGCCGCCATTACCGCCTGCGCGTGGTGGGCGGTATCAATACCCACCACGTCGAGCAGATAGGCCGGGCCCATCGGCCAGCCGAACTGTTTTTCCATCACTTTATCGACTTTGCGGAAATCCGCGCCGTCGCGCAGCAGTTGACTGAAACCGGCGAAATAGGGGAACAGCACGCGGTTAACAAAGAAGCCGGGGCAGTCGTTGACTACAATCGGCGTCTTGCCCATTTTGCTGGCCCAGGCGACGACTTTGGCGATGGTTTCGTCTGAACTCTTCTCGCCGCGAATGATTTCAACCAGCGGCATCCGGTGTACCGGGTTGAAGAAGTGCATTCCGCAAAAGTTTTCCGGACGTTCCAGGGCGCTTGCCAGTTCGCCAATTGGGATGGTGGAGGTATTTGAGGCCAGCACGGTTTCCGGGCGCACTTTCTGCTCGGTTTCCGCCAGTACCGCTTTTTTCACTTTCGGATTTTCGACTACCGCTTCGACAACAACATCTACGCGATCGAAACCGGCATAATCGAGAGTCGGGTGGATGGTCGAAATGACGCTCGCCAGCTTCAGACCGTCGATCTTGCCGCGCTCCAGCTGTTTGTTCAGCAGCTTGGCCGCTTCGGTCATGCCGAGGTTCAACGATTTATCGTTGATATCTTTCATGATGACCGGTACGCCTTTCCAGGCCGACTGGTAAGCGATACCGCCGCCCATAATGCCCGCGCCCAGTACGGCTGCCTGTTTCGGCGTCTCAATATCTTTGGTCAGCTTTTTGGCTTTACCTTTTACATATTGATCGTTGAGGAAGATACCGACCAGCGCACGAGCCTCATTGGTATGCGCCAGCGGAACAAAGCTTTTATTTTCCAGATTCAACGCTTCTTCACGACCAAAACGCGCGGCGGCTTCAATGGTTTTCACTGCGGTCATCGGCGCCGGATAATGTTTACCCGCCGTTTGTGCGACCATGCCTTTAGCGATGGTAAAGCTCATCGCCGCTTCAATCTTACTGAGTTTCAACGGTTCCAGTTTCGGCTGGCGTTTAGCTCTCCAGTCGAGATCGCCGGTAATGGCCTGGCGTAACACCGCTATCGCGCCTTCAATTAGCTTCTCTTGTTTGACCACGCCGTCCACAAGGCCGATTTTCAGCGCGTGCTCAGCACCGACATCTTTACCTGCCGCGATAATCTCCAGCGCGCTGTCTGCGCCCAGCATACGCGGCAGACGAACGGAGCCGCCGAAACCCGGCATGATGCCCAGTTTAGTTTCCGGCAGACCGATACGGAGGTCTGGCGTCGCCAGACGGTAATCGGTGGCCAGCACGCATTCGCACCCGCCGCCCAGCGCATAGCCGTTTACGGCGGCAAGGGTCGGTACGGGTAAATCTTCCAGACGGTTAAAGACGCTATTAGCGAAATGCAGCCATTGGCTTAACTGCTCTTCGGGGACGAGGAACAGTGAAAGAAATTCGGTGATGTCCGCGCCGACAATAAAGGCCGCTTTATTAGAGCGCAGCAGCAGCCCTTTTAAATCGTGTTGCTTTTCCAGCACCTCAAGCGCCTGGCCGAGGCTGGCGACGGTTGCGGTGTCGAGTTTATTGACCGAGCCTGGAGCATCGAACACCAGTTCGGCGATGCCATCTTCCAGCCAGTCGAGGTACAGGGTGTCGCCTTTATAAAGCATGTCAGTCTCCTGAATCCACAAGGTGATCTGGTCGTACCAGATGAAGCGAAGTGTGTATTTTGTGTTAATAAAATGCAAATAAATGATTAAAGAAATGCCGATGTGATCACGCTCGGCAGAGATCACGCTCTCGTGGGGCGATGTGCTAAGATGCGGGAACTTGAGGTCAAAAAAACAGAAGGGTAAAAAATGGAATCACTGGCCGCGCTCTATAAAAATCATATTGTTACCTTACAAGAACGGACGCGCGATGTTCTGGCGCGCTTTAAGCTGGATGCGTTACTTATTCATTCCGGCGAGCTTTTCAACGTCTTTCTCGACGATCACCCTTATCCGTTTAAGGTCAATCCACAGTTTAAAGCGTGGGTGCCGGTAACTCAGGTTCCAAATTGCTGGCTGCTGGTCGATGGCGTCAACAAACCCAAATTGTGGTTTTATCTGCCGGTCGATTACTGGCATAACGTTGAACCGCTGCCAACATCCTTCTGGACGGAAGAAGTCGAGGTCGTCGCCTTGCCGAAAGCGGATGGCATCGGCAGCCAGCTGCCTGCCGCGCGTGGCAATATCGGCTATATCGGCCCGGTTCCTGAGCGCGCGCTACAATTGGATATCGCCGCCAGCAACATCAACCCGAAAGGTGTTATCGACTATCTGCATTACTACCGCGCCTATAAAACGGATTATGAACTGGCCTGTATGCGCGAAGCGCAGAAAATGGCGGTGAGCGGTCATCGGGCGGCGGAAGAGGCCTTCCGTTCCGGCATGAGCGAGTTTGACATCAACCTGGCGTACCTGACCGCCACGGGACATCGCGATACCGATGTTCCATACAGCAACATTGTGGCGCTGAACGAACATGCCGCCGTGCTGCATTACACGAAACTGGATCATCAGGCACCGTCTGAAATGCGCAGTTTCCTGCTGGATGCGGGCGCGGAATACAACGGCTACGCGGCGGATCTGACGCGAACCTGGTCGGCGAAAAGCGATAACGACTACGCCCACCTGGTGAAAGATGTTAACGACGAACAGTTGGCGCTGATCGCTACCATGAAGGCGGGCGTCAGCTATGTGGATTATCATATTCAGTTCCATCAGCGCATCGCGAAGCTGCTGCGTAAACATCAAATCATTACCGACATGAGTGAAGAGGCGATGGTGGAAAATGATCTCACCGGGCCGTTTATGCCGCACGGTATTGGTCATCCGTTGGGTCTGCAGGTACACGATGTGGCCGGGTTTATGCAGGATGATTCCGGTACGCATCTCGCTGCACCGTCCAAATACCCGTATCTGCGCTGCACGCGTGTGTTACAGCCGCGAATGGTGTTGACCATCGAACCGGGGATTTACTTCATCGAATCGCTGTTAGCGCCGTGGCGCGAAGGGCCGTTCAGCAAGCACTTCAACTGGCAGAAAATTGAAGCGCTCAAGCCTTTCGGCGGTATTCGCATTGAAGATAACGTGGTCATCCACGAAAACGGCGTGGAAAACATGACGCGGGATTTAAAACTGGCGTAATGGACAGTTGGTTAATCCCTGCAGCGCCGGTCACCGTTGTTGAAGAGATCAAAAAAAGCCGCTTTATTACGCTATTGGCGCATACCGATGGCGTAGAGGCGGCGAAAGCGTTTGTTGAGTCAGTCAGAGCTGAGCACCCTGATGCGCGCCACCATTGTGTGGCGTGGGTGGCGGGGGCGCCGGACGACTCACAGCAACTGGGCTTTTCAGACGACGGCGAACCGGCGGGAACGGCAGGCAAGCCGATGCTTGCGCAATTGATGGGCAGCGGCGTCGGAGAAATTACTGCCGTCGTCGTGCGCTACTATGGTGGTATTCTGCTGGGTACGGGCGGGCTGGTAAAAGCCTATGGCGGCGGTGTGAATCAGGCATTACGTCAGCTTGCCACACAACGCAAGACGCCATTAACCGAATATACTTTGCAGTGTGAGTACGGTCAGTTGGCCGGAATCGAAGCATTATTAGGACAGTTTGCCGGGAAGATCGTTTCCAGCGATTATCAGGCGTCTGTTCGGCTCAGGGTGGCGCTTCCTTTTGCTCATGTGAATGTATTTTCCACAAAACTGGCGGATTTTAGCCGTGGTTCATTGCAATTGTTAGCGATTGAAGAATAATCCCCACCTCATTTTTAAGAATAAAGGAAGCGGCAGAGATGCATTTTCGCGCCATTACCCGAATCGTTGGACTACTGGTTATCTTATTTTCGGGGACAATGATTCTCCCGGGACTGGTAGCGCTAATATATCGTGATGGCGCAGGAAGAGCGTTCACGCAGACCTTTTTTGTCGCGCTGGCGATCGGTTCCATACTGTGGTGGCCGAACCGTAGGGAAAAGGGCGAGCTGAAATCCCGCGAAGGATTTCTTATCGTGGTGCTGTTCTGGACCGTGCTGGGCAGCGTGGGTGCGCTGCCGTTTATTTTCTCGGAAAGCCCAAACCTCACCATTACCGATGCTTTTTTTGAATCGTTCTCCGGGTTAACCACCACGGGCGCCACTACTCTGGTGGGGCTGGATTCATTACCGCACGCCATTCTCTTTTATCGTCAGATGCTGCAATGGTTTGGCGGTATGGGGATCATTGTGCTGGCGGTGGCGATTCTCCCTATCCTCGGCGTCGGGGGGATGCAGCTCTATCGGGCAGAAATGCCGGGGCCGCTCAAAGATAACAAAATGCGCCCGCGTATTGCCGAGACGGCGAAAACGCTGTGGCTTATCTATGTCTTGCTAACGGTAGCCTGCGCGCTGGCGCTATGGTTTGCAGGGATGCCCGCGTTTGACGCTATCGGACACAGCTTCTCCACTATCGCTATCGGCGGCTTTTCAACGCATGACGCCAGCGTAGGCTATTTTGATAGTCCCACTATTAATACCATCATCGCTATTTTCCTGCTGATCTCCGGTTGTAACTATGGCCTGCATTTCTCTTTATTAAGCGGGCGTAGCCTGAAAGTATACTGGCGCGATCCGGAATTCCGCATGTTCATCGGCGTACAGTTGACGCTGGTGGTGATCTGCACGCTGGTACTGTGGTTCCATAATATCTACGACTCGGCGCTGACAACGCTAAATCAGGCGTTCTTCCAGGTTGTGTCGATGGCGACAACGGCAGGGTTTACCACGGACAGCATTGCGCGCTGGCCGCTGTTTTTGCCCGTCTTGCTGCTATGTTCCGCGTTTATTGGCGGTTGCGCCGGGTCAACGGGCGGGGGGTTAAAGGTCATCCGTATTCTGTTGTTGTTTAAACAGGGGAACCGCGAACTCAAACGTCTGGTGCATCCGAATGCCGTTTACAGTATTAAGCTGGGGAACCGGGCGCTGCCAGAGCGTATTCTGGAAGCCGTCTGGGGATTCTTTTCTGCCTACGCGCTGGTATTTATCGTCAGTATGCTGGCCATTATCGCTACAGGCGTAGATGATTTCTCGGCTTTCGCCTCGGTAGTGGCTACGCTTAATAACCTGGGACCGGGGCTGGGGGTGGTTGCTGATAACTTCGCCAGTATGAATCCGGTTGCGAAATGGATACTCATCGCCAACATGCTATTTGGTCGTCTGGAAGTATTCACTTTGCTGGTACTTTTTACCCCGACTTTCTGGCGTGAATAATGGAGTAACACGTGAAAACATTGATTCTTTTCTCTACCCGGGACGGACAAACGCGCGAAATTGCCTCTTATCTGGCTTCTGAACTCAAAGAGATGGGGATCTGGGCCGATGTCGTTAATCTGCATCGCGCAGAAGAGCCGGACTGGGATAGCTATGATCGCGTAGTGATTGGCGCGTCTATTCGTTATGGTCATTACCACAGCGCCTTTCAGGAGTTTGTTAAGAAATATGCCACGCGGTTGAACGGAATGCCGAGCGCCTTTTATTCCGTTAACCTGGTGGCGCGTAAAGCTGAAAAACGGACGCCGCAGACTAACAGCTACGCGCGTAAGTTTTTAATGAGCTCTCCGTGGCGACCTGACTACTGTGCCGTCATTGCAGGCGCGCTTCGCTATCCCCGCTATCGCTGGTATGACCGTCTGATGATCAAGCTTATTATGAAGATGTCGGGCGGCGAAACGGATACCAGTAAAGAAGTGGTGTACACCGACTGGGAGCAGGTTGCGCACTTTGCCCGTGAAATAGCCCATTTAACCAACAAATCGTCGGCAAAATAAACGCAAAGAATAAAAAGTGCGCACTCAGAAAATTATTTTAAATTTCCTCTTGTCAGGCAGAAATAACTCCCTATAATGCGCCACCACTGACACGGAACAACGGCACACAGGCCGCCGGGTCAGCGGGGTTCAGACCAGAACCTCACGGAGAAAAGC
>NZ_JAGEQM010000012.1:0-77160 GCF_017572025.1 Salmonella sp. 32020114201800008SM
CCGTGAGGTTCTGGTCTGAACCCCGCTGACCCGGCGGCCTGTGTGCCGTTGTTCCGTGTCAGTGGTGGCGCATTATAGGGAGTTATTTCTGCCTGACAAGAGGAAATTTAAAATAATTTTCTGAGTGTCTCTTTTTTCATCAATAGCGTGCTTAACGTGCCATAAAATAAGCAAATTGCCGTTATTGCAACTGCAATCACACTTCCAGGTGGCATACTAATAACCAAACGAAAGAGAAAGGAAGAACATTCATGCCTTTAAGCGCACAACAATTAGCCGCACAGAAAAATCTATCCTATGTTCTGGCTGAAAAGCTGGCGCAGCGGATATTAAAGGGTGACTACGCCCCCGGTACGATTCTTCCCGGCGAAATAGAACTGGGCGAGCAGTACGGCGTAAGTCGAACGGCAGTTCGCGAAGCGGTGAAAACGTTGACGGCTAAAGGTATGGTGCTACCCCGTCCGCGCATTGGTACGCGGGTGATGCCGCAGGGAAACTGGAACTTTCTGGATCAAGAGCTGCTGACCTGGTGGATGACGGAAGAAAATTTTCATCAGGTGGTAGATCATTTTCTGGTGATGCGTATTAGCCTGGAGCCGCAAGCCTGCCTGCTGGCGGCGACGCTTGGCACTCCGGAGCAGAAAGCGCGGCTTAATGCCTTAATGGAAGAGATGGTCGCGCTGAAAAAGCATTTTAAGCGTGAACGCTGGATTGAAGTGGATATGGCGTGGCACGAGCATATCTACGAAATGAGCGCCAATCCCTTTCTAATCTCTTTTGCTACGCTATTTCATTCGGTTTATCACACTTACTTTACCTCAATCACCTATAACGAGGTGGTAAAGCTGGATTTGCACCAGGCCATTGTTGATGCCATCGCTGATGGCGACGGCGAACGCGCTTTCCAGGCCTGTCAGGCGTTGTTAATAGCGCCCAATGAGAGACCAGATAATTAACAGGATATTGAATGACCAGCAAAAAAGCGCGCAGTATGGCTGGCCTGCCGTGGATCGCGGCGATGGCCTTCTTTATGCAGGCGCTAGACGCCACCATTTTGAATACCGCTTTACCGGCTATTGCGCATAGTCTTAACCGTTCACCACTCGCCATGCAGTCCGCTATTATCAGTTATACCCTGACAGTAGCCATGTTAATTCCGGTAAGCGGCTGGCTGGCTGACCGCTTCGGTACGCGTCGCGTCTTTATGGTTGCCGTAAGTCTGTTTACGTTAGGCTCGCTGGCCTGCGCGCTCTCCAGTTCACTATCTGAATTGGTTATTTTTCGCGTCGTACAAGGCGTCGGCGGAGCGATGATGATGCCAGTGGCGCGACTGGCGTTATTGCGAGCCTATCCGCGTAGTGAGCTGCTGCCCGTTCTTAACTTTGTCACTATGCCGGGGCTGGTAGGTCCGATTCTGGGGCCGGTATTAGGCGGCGTACTGGTGACCTGGGCAAGCTGGCACTGGATCTTCCTGATTAATATTCCCATTGGGGTTGCAGGCATTCTGTATGCCCGCAAATATATGCCCAACTTCACCACGCCGCGTCGCAAGTTTGACATGACCGGCTTCTTTCTTTTTGGATTAAGTCTGGTTTTATTTTCCAGCGGAATGGAACTGTTTGGCGAAAAGATTGTGGCGACATGGATCGCATCCGCCATTATTTTTTGCAGTATCGTTCTACTATTGGCCTATATCCGCCACGCCCGCCGTCATCCGACACCGTTAATATCACTATCGCTGTTTAAGACACGCACATTTTCCGTCGGTATTGCCGGCAACCTCGCCACGCGTCTGGGGACAGGCTGCGTACCTTTTTTGATGCCGTTAATGCTACAGGTTGGTTTTGGCTACCCGGCTCTGATCGCCGGCTGCATGATGGCGCCGACAGCTTTGGGTTCTATTATCGCGAAATCGACCGTAACGCAGGTTTTGCGACGTTTGGGATACCGGAAGACTCTGGTCGGCATTACGGTATTTATCGGTCTGATGATTGCCCAGTTTTCGTTTCAATCTCCCGCCATGCCGATCTGGATGCTCGTGCTGCCGCTATTCATTCTTGGAATGGCGATGTCCACTCAATTTACGGCAATGAATACGATTACTCTTGCGGATCTGACGGACGATAACGCCAGCAGCGGCAACAGCGTTCTGGCGGTTACGCAGCAATTGTCTATCAGTTTAGGCGTGGCGATCAGCGCGGCGGTGTTACGTATTTATGAAGGTTTTGCGGGCACCAGTACCGTGGAACAGTTCCACTATACCTTTATCACGATGGGGGCGATCACTATCGTGTCCGCGCTGATGTTTATGCTGCTAAGAGCCAAAGACGGCAACAATCTGATTAAAGAACGGCATAAATCTAAACCGACCCACGCACCGTCAAAACCGGAGTAAGCTGAAGTCGCTGTTGTTGCAAGGCGGGCTGCGCCATCCGATGAATCAACACATCAATAGCCAGCTCGCCCAATTCATCTTTCGGCTGATGGATAGTCGTCAGCGGCGGCGTCATATAGCGCGCCAGCTCAATATCATCATAGCCAATGACTGCCATATCCTGCGGAATACGAAGCCCCGCCTGATATAGCGCCTGATAGGCGCCGACAGCCATCGCATCGTTTCCGGTAAAAACCGCTTGCGGTCGCTGTTGATGGGCGAGTAACGCCTGCATGGCGTCAAAGCCGCCGCCAAATTCAAAATCGCCGGTGATCTCATAGCCTTGCGGAATAGCCAGCCCTGCGCGTTTCATCGCCGCCCGATACCCTTCCAGCCGCAAACGCGCTGGCGTTTTGTCCAGCGGGCCGGTAATACAGGCTATTCGGGTAAATCCTTTATCGATAAGGTATTGGGTAGCAAGATCGCCGCCTAGCAACGAATTATCCTGAATGAGATCGCTATCGCCCTCACCATCAAACGGCGACCAGTCCATCATGACGGTAGGAATAGACGGATAACGCTCCATGATTTCACGAGAAGGCTGATGCGTTTCGGTACACAGCAGCAGTAAACCGTCTACCCGTTTTTGCATCAGGGTCTCCAGGTTGCGGTTCATCCGTTGCTCGTCGCCTTCGGTATTGCACAACACCAGACTATAACCGCGCTCAAAACAGCTTCGCTCAACGCCGCGCACCAGTTCGGAATAAAAAGGGTTGGTACTGGCGGTAATTAGCATACCAATCGTGCGGGTCTGGTTTAACTTGAGGCTTCGCGCCAGCGCAGAAGGCGCATAGTTAAGTGATTTAATCGCCGCTTCAACTTTTTCGGTTATCGTCTCACTCACAAAGCGATCTTTGTTAATAACGTGAGAGACCGTCGATGTAGAGACTCCCGCCAGGCGGGCAACATCTTTCATAGTAGCCAAGCGTTACCCCTGCTGATGTAAAAACGCTTCTATCTCTTCGCGCCACGGAACGGAAGGTTGCGCGCCTTTACGCGTTACGGCAATCGCGGCGGCGGCATGGGCAAAGCGAATCGCTTCCGGCAACGGCGTCTCCTCCAGTATCGCGGTGATAAAGGCGCCGTTAAACGTATCTCCGGCGGCAATGGTATCGACAGCCTCAACGCTAAAACCAGGAACGCGGCGGCCCTCGCCGTCTACGCTGGCCCAGACGCCACGGCTTCCTAAGGTAATTAATACGGTTCGAATGCCTTTATCATGCAAAACCTGCGCAGCTTTCGCGGCATCGTCGTCATTTTCCACACGCACGCCCGTCAGCTTTTCAGCTTCCGTTTCATTTGGCGTGATGATGTCCACCAGCGCCAGCAGTTCATCCGGTAGCTCACGGGCAGGCGCCGGGTTAAGCGCAACAGTAGTATGATGTTGATGGGCGATTTTCGCCGCCGCCAGTACGCTTTCCAGCGGCGATTCCAGCTGCATCAGTAACGCATCCGCCTGCGCGATACGTTCACGTTGCGCATCAACCAACGCCGGCGATAACGCGGCATTCGCTCCGGCATGAATACCGATGACGTTCTCGCCTTCGCCGTTAACGAAAATCAGCGCCACCCCGGTAGACTCGCCTTTAATAACGCTAACTGGCGCGATATCAATACGATCGCTGACTAATTGTTTACGAATACTGTCGCCAATATCGTCATCGCCTGTGCAGGCAATAAACGCAATATTTGCCCCGCTACGTCCCGCAGCAACCGCCTGATTCGCGCCTTTCCCGCCAAACGCGACCTGATAATGGCTACCGGTTACCGTTTCACCCGGGGTAGGGAAGGACTCAAGATTAAGGATATGATCGGCATTAATGCTGCCAAGGACGATGAGATTACCTGCGGTTTTCATATTCGGGGTTCCACGTCAAAGTGCGCCACCGGTTAGGGTGGCGCGTGCCCTGCTTTTCTTTTTTTACGTTCACCTCAGCGGAGGCTCGCGTATTTCTGTCGCCATCAGGCCATAGTTGACCCGTGTCGTTTATTACTGCTTGATGACCAGTTTCAGGTCAACCGGATATTTGGCCTGAACTTTTTCGCCTTTCAGCACCTTATCCGCCACTTCAACGCCTTTGGCGCCGATTTGATCCGGTAACTGAGCGATAGTCGCTGCCAGTTTGCCATCTTTTACGGCCTTTTCGCCATCCGGCGTACCGTCAAATCCAACCACCATCACATCTGCTTTACCGGCAGTTTGCAGCGCGCGCAGTGCGCCCAGCGCCATTTCATCGTTCTGGGCGAAGACAGCCTGAACATCCGGATGCGCGGTCAGCAGGTTCTGCATGACGTTCAGACCCTTAGTACGGTCGAAATCGGCAGGCTGGCTGGCCAGGACATTAAATTTGTGGGCGGCTACCGCCTGCTGGAAACCTTCGCCACGCTCACGCGCCGCAGATGTTCCGGCAATGCCTTGCAGCTCAATCACTTTGGCGCCTTCACCAGCTTTTTTCGCGATATAGTCGCCAGCAATCTTACCGCCCAGCACGTTATCAGACGCGATATGGCTGACGACATCACCTTTGGTTGCCTGGCGGTCAAGTGTGATAACCGGAATCTTCGCCTGGTTCGCCATCTTCACCGCGTTACCCACCGCATCGGAGTCAGTCGGGTTGATCAGCAAAATTTTGGTCCCGCGAACGGTTAAATCCTGCACGTTCGCCAGCTCTTTGGCAGGGTTGTTCTGGGAGTCCAGCACCACCAGGTTATAACCCAGTTTATCCGCCTCTTTTTGCGCCCCGTCTTTTAACGACACGAAGAAGGGATTATTGAGGGTAGAGATCACCAGCGCAATGGTGTCTTTCGCCATTGCATTCGCGCTCACGGTGGCGCTCAGCGCAACAGCAGATACCAGGGTAGCCAGTTTTTTCATGTTCATATTTCAGATGTCCTGTAGTCGTTGTTACTGCTTTTTGTTGTCTACCAGTACCGCCAGCAAAATCACCACCGCTTTGACGATCATCTGGTAATAGGAGGAAACACCTAACAAATTCAAACCATTATTAAGGAAGCCGAGAATCAATGCGCCGATCAATGTCCCAACAATGCGCCCTTTACCACCTGCAAGGCTGGTGCCGCCCAGCACCACGGCAGCAATAGCATCCAGCTCATAGCCGGTACCCGCCGTCGGCTGCGCGGAAGAGAGGCGCGCCACTTCAATGATGCCCGCCAGCGATGCTGTCAGGCCGCAAAGTGAATAGACGATAATTTTCACTTTGCTCACGCTAATGCCAGACAGACGCGTCGCCGCTTCGTTACCGCCCAGCGCGTAGATATAGCGTCCCAGACGGGTGTGATGCAGCATATACCAGGCGGCGATAAAGACGATAGCCATGATCCAGACCGGCGTAGGAACGCCCAGCGGACGGCCGATACCGAACCAGCCAAACAGATCGGCGTTATCGGTAAAGCCAGTGTTGACCGGGCTACCGTCGGTGTAAACCATCGTTACACCGCGCAGTAATAGCATCATCACCAGCGTAGCGATAAACGCCTGTACGCGGCCTTTCGCGACGATAACGCCAGTAACAGCGCCAATCGCGGCGCCCAGCGCCAGCGCGGCGGCAACCGCGACCAGCGCATTCACTTCAACGCCGACGATTGAAGCGGCAACCGCGCCGGTGAGCGCCAGCAGGGAACCGACGGACAGATCGATCCCCGATGTCAGAATCACCAACGTCATCCCCACCGCCATAATGGCGTTGACGGAGGTCTGTTGAAGAATATTGAACAGATTATTAACGGTAAAAAAGTTGGGGCTCAACGTCGACACAATCGCGATCAACACCAGCAGGGCAATGAGCGACTTCTGCTCAAGAAGCCACGCTTTAGTGAAATAACGGCGACCAGAAACAGCCTGGGTTGTCATCTTTTTTACTCCTGATTCACGCGATTAAGCTTGCCCACTGCGGCAGCCATTAACACTTCTTGGGTGGCCTGCTCGCGAGTAAATTCACCGCTGAGATGCCCTTCATGCATGACGATGATGCGATCGCTCATGCCTAATACTTCTGGCATCTCAGATGAGACCAGAATGATGCTCAGGCCGTCGGCCTTAAACTGGTTGATAAGCTGGTAAATCTCTTTCTTGGCGCCGACGTCCACGCCGCGGGTCGGCTCGTCGAGAATGAGCACTTTCGGGCGCGTCATCAACCCGCGGGCAATCGCCACTTTTTGCTGATTACCGCCAGAAAGCAGGCCTATCGCCTGTTCCATTGACGGCGTCTTGACGTTGAACAGACGGATAAAATCCCCCACCGCCTGCTGCTCATCTTTGTGTTTCAGGCTTCCGCCAGCGCGGCTGAAATAGTCCAGCGCCGTCAGCGACATATTCTCTTTAACTGACATGCCGAGCACCAGTCCATCGCGCTTACGGTCTTCAGAGATATAAACGATGCCATTGGCCAGCCCGTCCTGCGGAGAACGCGTCACCACTTCGTGTCCATCGAGCGTCACGTAACCGCTGGTTCGCGGCATCGCGCCGTACAATACTTTCATCAGCTCGGTGCGACCGGCGCCCATCAGGCCGGAGATGCCAAGGATCTCGCCTTTTCGCAGCACAAAAGAGACATCATTCACGCCCGGTCCGCACAGATTATCGACCTTCAGGCGAATCTCACCCGGCGCGTTATCCAGATGCGGGTACTGATCTTCCAGCTTACGTCCCACCATCATTTCGATAAGAAAATCTTCGGTCAACGTGGCCACTTCACGCTCGGCGATAAATTGCCCATCGCGGAAGACCGTCACGTCATCGCAAATTTCGAAAATCTCTTTCATACGGTGGGAGATATAGACAATGCCGCGCCCCTGCGATTTTAATTCGCGGATAACGCGGAACAGAGAGTCGGTTTCAGTGTCGGTCAGCGCATCGGTCGGTTCATCCATAATGATGACTTTGGATTCGAAGCTCAGCACTTTGGCGATTTCCACCATTTGCTGATCGCCGATAGAGAGTTCGCCCACCAGCTTATCGCTCTTAAAACGCAGATTGAGTTTGGCTAAGAGGTGGTCGGCTTCGGCATACATCTTTTTCCAGTCGATTTTGCCAAAGCGATTCACAAACTCACGGCCCAGGAAGATGTTTTCCGCAATGGTCAACTGCGGAATCAGGTTCAGTTCCTGATGAATAATGCCGATCCCGGCTTCCTGAGACGATTTAGGCCCATTAAAGGTGGTCTCTTTACCCAGCCATAACAACGATCCCGCATCTCGCGTATAGATGCCGGTTAATACTTTCATCATGGTGGATTTTCCGGCGCCGTTTTCCCCCACCAGCGCCATAACGCGGCCAGGATAAACGTTTAACGCGGCGCCGGAGAGAGCCTTCACGCCGGGGAACGCTTTATCGATCCCTTTGAGTTGCAGTAATGCGTCCATAGCGGCCTCAGAACGTAACGCCAGCGCAAAGAATGACGTTCGCATACGGGGAACACTCCCCGCTGCGAATCACCGCCTGACTGTCTGCAGTCAATTTTTTGAATTGTTCGTGTGTCGTATAACTAATTTTTATGGTGTTTCCCTGGTGTTGCTGCAGTTGCTCAAGGTGAGTGAGCAACGTTTCGTGGAGCTGCGGATTCTGTTGTTTGATTTCCGTTGCAAGAATCGCCGCCTCAACCTGCATTTCCCGGGTCACGACATCCACCACCTGCATAAAAGAAGGTACGCCCTGGGTTAGTGCCATATCGATACGCGCGGTGCTATTCGGGATGGGTAAACCCGCATCACAGACCACCAGAGTATCAGTATGCCCCAGACGGGAAATGACCGACGAGATTTCAGAGTTGAGTACGGTGCCTTTCTTCATTTTTCTGCTCCACTAGCGAAACGTTTCGCTGGCCGCAGTGTAACCCTGGATGTGTTCATAAAACCATCATGACGTAACAGAATTGTGATCGCCGTCGAAACGTTTCGCTAGCGGAAATCAGGTGAAGATAATCGCCATCAGGCGATTATCTTGTGGGAATCTACGGATTGGTCAGGCCGGGTAAGCCAACGCGGCCCCCGGCATGTTGATGGGAGGTTAAATCTCGACCTGCGTACCTAACTCAATCACGCGGTTAGGCGGGATCTCGAACTGATCCGGCGCGCGCAGGGCGTTACGTTGCAGCAACAAATACAGTTTACCGCGCAAACGCAAATACCACGGGCGTTTGCCGACAATCAACGACTCGTGCGACATAAAGAACGACGTTTCCATCATCCGACAGCTAAGCCCTTCCAGACCGCAGCGGTGGAACACCTCTTCAACGTTTGGCGTTTCGCGCCAGCCGTAGCTAGCCACCACGCGCCAGAATGTCGGAGACAACTGCTCAATCTGCACCCGGCGAACGTTATGCACATAAGGCGCATCTTCCGTACGCAACGTCAGTAAGATTACGCGCTCATGCAACACTTTGTTGTGCTTCAGGTTATGCAATAAAGCAAAAGGGATCACACTGAGCGCGCGCGACATGTATACGGCAGTACCCGGTACCCGAACCGGCGGTGACTTCTCCAGTGAAGCAATCATCGCTTCCAACGAATTACCGTGTTCATGCATACGACGCAACAGACGGAAACGCTCGCTCTTCCAGGTGGTCATGATCGTGAACATGATCAGGCCCAGGCTCAGCGGAAGCCAACCACCGGACAACAATTTGTCGAGGTTGGCCGAGAACAGCGGGATATCCACGCACAGGAATGCGATGAGGATCAGCGCGACAAAATATTTGTTCCAGTGCCAGTTCTTACGCGCCACGGTCGTAGAAAGAATAGACGTCAGCACCATCGTGCCGGTCACGGCGATACCATAGGCCGCCGCCAGGTTGCTGGAGTGCTCAAAGCTAACAATAACAACCACGACCGCGAAATAAAGCAGCCAGTTAACGAAAGGGATATAGATCTGACCGGATTCCATCTCGGAGGTATGGATAATGCGCATTGGCGACAAATAGCCAAGACGCACGGCCTGACGCGTCAGCGAAAAGACGCCGGAAATGACCGCCTGGGAGGCGATCACCGTCGCCAGCGCGGCCAGAATCAGCAGCGGAATTAACGCCCAGTCCGGTGCCAACAGGAAGAAGGGGTTTTTAATCGCTTCCGGATGCTTTAGTAGCAATGCGCCCTGACCAAAGTAGTTCAGTACTAACGACGGCAATACCACGGTAAACCACGCCAGGCGAATCGGGAACTTACCGAAGTGTCCCATATCGGCGTACAACGCCTCTACGCCGGTAATCGACAGCACCACCGCGCCCAACGCAATAAACGATACGGTTTTATATTCAAGGAAAAAACGTACCGCCCAGACAGGATTCAGCGCATGTAACACTTCGGGATTGGCGATAATACTGCGCAGGCCAAGTACCGCCAGGATTAAAAACCAGGTCAGCATGATCGGCGCAAAGAGTTTCCCTACCATTCCCGTACCGTGCTTCTGAATCATAAACAACAGAGTCAGCACAATAATGGAAAGCGGGACAATCCAGGTATCCAGCTGCGGCGCGACAATTTCCAGGCCTTCAATCGCCGACATCACTGAAATCGCCGGCGTAATGACCACTTCGCCATAGAAAAAGCTGCCGCCTATCAGTCCCATGATAACTAACATGGATGTGGTGCGCGCCGAGGTATTACGCCCGGCAAGCGACATCAGTGTCAAAATTCCACCTTCACCCGCGTTATCGGCGCGCATCACGAAGGTGAGATATTTGATGGAAACCACAAAGATGAGTAGCCAGAAGATCAGCGACAGAAAACCAAACACGGCATCTCGTTCAACGCCAAAACCAAACTGACCGGACAAACATTCACGAAGCGTATAAAGCGGGCTGGTACCAATATCACCGTAGACAACCCCAATAGCTGCGAGGGTAATCGCAGGCAACGATTGCTTATTATCAGTGCTCATAGACTCATCTTTCGTTTATACACGTCACCCTTCACGCTACCTCCTTGTCGGCTGCATTCGCTTACCCCAGTCACACGTTTAAGTCAGTGCCAGGGGATTCACTCCTTTGCCGCCTTGATGTAGTTTGAATGAATGAGTGTATAGATATGAAATGTGTGCTTAGTCCCTTGGCCCACAAAAAAGCGCACAGTATGCACGATTAATCATAAAATCGTACCCCTAAATGAAGCCAGATTAACCTGGCTCAAAGAAAAATAAACAGCGCGTCAGACGATTACAGCCCCGGTGGTGAAACGTCTATACTCGCAATTAGCATGATCCATTTGTCGAAAGGACGCCTCTTTATTATGGCTCACCCACATTTATTAGCGGAAAGAATTTCCCGTCTGAGCAGCGCCCTTGAGAAGGGGCTGTATGAACGTAGTCACGCCATACGCCTGTGCCTACTGGCGGCGTTAAGCGGTGAAAGCGTCTTTTTGTTGGGCCCGCCCGGTATCGCCAAGAGTCTGATTGCCCGCCGCCTGAAGTTTGCTTTCCAGCGCGCCCGCGCTTTTGAATATCTGATGACACGCTTTTCCACGCCGGAAGAGGTGTTTGGCCCGCTCTCTATTCAGGCGCTGAAAGATGAAGGTCGCTATGAACGCTTAACGACCGGCTATCTTCCCGAAGCCGAAATCGTTTTTCTGGATGAAATCTGGAAAGCCGGGCCCGCTATCCTGAACACATTGCTGACCGCCATTAACGAACGCCATTTCCGCAACGGCGCATTTGAGGAAAAAATTCCGATGCGGCTGCTGGTGGCGGCCTCTAACGAACTGCCCGAAGCGGACAGCAGCCTGGAAGCGTTGTACGACCGAATGTTGATTCGCCTGTGGCTGGATAAAGTTCAGGATAAAGCCAATTTCCGCTCCATGCTGGTTAGTCAGCAGGATGAGAGTGATAACCCGGTCCCCGCCTCGTTACAGGTTAGCGACGAAGAATATCAACAGTGGCAAAAAGATATCGGCACGATTTCACTCCCTGATCCGGTCTTTGAGCTGATATTTACTCTGCGCCAACAGCTGGATAATTTGCCGAATGCGCCTTATGTCTCCGACCGTCGCTGGAAGAAAGCCATCCGCCTGTTACAGGCCAGCGCCTTCTTTAGCGGACGCGACGCGGTTGCGCCGATTGACCTTATCCTGCTAAAAGATTGCTTGTGGTATGACGCGCAGAGTCTGAATCTCATGCAACAGCAACTGGAAATATTGATGACCGGACACGCCTGGCAGCAGCAGGCCATGCTGACTCGCCTCGGCGGTATTGTCCAGCGCCGCCTCCAGTTGCAGCAACAGCAAAGCGATAAAACCGCCTTCACCGTCATTAAAGAAGGCGGTATGTTCAGCCGCCGCCCGCATTACACTTTACCGCCGGAAGCCAGTGCGTCAACGTTGACGTTATTGCTACAAAAACCGCTAAAACTGCATGATATGGAAGTGATCCATATTACCTTTGACCGCAGCGCGCTGGAACTTTGGCTGACCAAAGGCGGCGAGATCCGCGGCAAACTGAACGGGATCGGCTTTGCCCAAACGCTGAATATGGAAGTCGATAACGCTCAACATCTGGTGGTGCGCGACATCAGTCTACAAGGTACCCGTCTGGCGTTACCGGGAGCGGCTGAAGACAGTATGCCTGCGGAGATCAAACAGCAGCTGGAAACGTTAGAAAACGACTGGCGCCAGCAGCATACCCGCTTCAGCGAACAGCAACATTGCCTGTTTATTCACAGCGACTGGTTAGGGCGCATTGAGGCCAGCCTGCAGGATGTAGGAGAACAGATCCGCCAGGCGCAACAATGCTGACGCTGGATACGCTAAATACCATGCTGGCCGTCAGCGAAGAGGGAATGGTCGAAGAGATGATCCTCGCGCTACTGGCTTCCCCACAGCTGGTCATTTTCTTTGAAAAGTTTCCACGTTTAAAAAACGCCGTGACCGCCGATCTCCCGCGCTGGCGGGAAGCGCTACGCAGCCGTCTTAAAGACGCACGCGTTCCGCCGGAACTCACGGAAGAGGTCATGTGTTATCAGCAAAGCCAACTTCTCTCTACACCACAGTTCATCGTGCAACTGCCGCAAATACTGGCGTTGCTTCATCGCCTGCATTCACCGTATGCCGCGCAGGCGAAGCAGTTGACGGAGAGCAACAGTACCTTTACCCCTGCGCTACACACGCTTTTTTTGCAACGCTGGCGGTTAAGTCTGGTCGTGCAGGCCACCACGTTAAACCAGCAACTACTGGAAGAAGAGCGCGAGCAGTTGCTGAGTGACGTTCAGGAACGGATGACGCTGAGCGGGCAACTGGAACCGACGCTGGCGGAAAATGATAATGCCGCAGGCCGCCTGTGGGATATGAGCACGGGCCAGCTTAAACGTGGTGATTATCAACTGATCGTAAAATACGGCGAATTTCTCGCCGCCCAGCCGGAGCTAATGCAACTGGCGGAACAACTGGGACGTTCGCGGGAAGCCAAATCGGTACCGAAAAAAGACGCGCCGATGGAAACCTTTCGTACACTGGTACGCGAACCCGCAACGGTGCCGGAGCAGGTTGACGGTATTCAGCAAGGCGATGATATTCTGCGCCTGTTGCCGCCAGAGCTGGCGACGCTCGGCATCACCGAGCTGGAATATGAATTCTACCGCCGGTTAGTGGAAAAACAGCTCCTCACCTATCGCCTGCATGGCGAAGCGTGGCGTGAGAAAGTAACCGAACGGCCGGTAGTACACCAGGATGTCGACGAGCAGCCGCGCGGACCGTTTATTGTCTGCGTCGATACTTCAGGCTCGATGGGAGGATTTAACGAGCAGTGCGCAAAAGCGTTCTGCCTGGCGTTGATGCGCGTTGCGCTGGCGGATAACCGCCGCTGCTTTATTATGCTGTTTTCCACTGACGTTGTGCGCTATGAACTCTCCGGCCCGGAAGGTATCGAGCAGGCTATCCGCTTTTTAAGTCAACGTTTTCGCGGCGGCACGGATATCGCCAGCTGTTTTCGCGCCATTATTGAAAGAATGCAGGGACGGGAATGGTTTGATGCCGATGCGGTGGTCATTTCGGATTTTATCGCCCAGCGCTTGTCGGATGACGTGGTGAGCAAAGTGGGAGAGTTGCAGCGTCTTCACCAGCATCGATTCCATGCGGTGGCGATGTCGGCGCACGGCAAACCCGGCATCATGCGCATTTTCGATCATATCTGGCGCTTTGACACCGGGATGCGAAGCCGCCTGCTGAGACGCTGGCGGCGCTAACGGCTTATAAAATAGCAGGAATGCTTTCGCGAACCTGCGCGGGCCATACGCCGCACTGTACCTGACCAATATGCGGCAATTGCAGCAGCAACATCGTCAGACGCGACTGCCCAATCCCGCCGCCGATGGTCTGCGGCATTTCGCCGCGCAGCAGCGCCTGATGCCACTCCAGTTGCAGACGATCTTCATCACCGGTCAACGCCAGCTGGCGCATCAGCGTATCGGCATCTACGCGAATACCCATAGAGGAAAGCTCAAACGCATCTTCCAGCACCGGGTTCCACACCAGGATATCGCCGTTCAGACCGGCGTAGCCCAGCTCAGATGCGGAGCTCCAGTCATCATAATCCGGCGCGCGTACATCATGGCGGTGGCCATCGCTCAGTTTACCGCCGATCCCCACCAGGAAAACGGCGCCAAGTTCTTTGGCAATCGCGCGTTCGCGCCCTTTCGCATCCAGATCCGGATAGCGAGACAACAGCTCCTGGCTGTGAACAAACTGAATTTGCTCTGGCAGGAACGGCGCCAGACCAAACTGTTTATGCACTTCTGCTTCCGTCGCCTTAATTCCTGCCCATATAGCCTCTACTGTGCTTTTCAGGGTGGAAAATTGGCGCTCGCCATCGCCCATGACACGCTCCCAGTCCCACTGATCCACATAGACCGAGTGGAGCGGAGAGAGTCGGTCTTCATCGGGGCGAAGGGCTTTCATGTGCGTGTACAGTCCTTCGCCCGCGCTGAAGTCATGTTGCCCCAGGGTTTGACGTTTCCACTTCGCCAGTGAATGCACCACTTCGAACTGGGCGTCAGGCAACGCTTTCACTTTTACCTGCACCGCTTTTTCACAGCCGGACAAATTATCCTGCGTACCATCCCCTACGCGACTCAGGATCGGCGCCTGGACCTCAATCAGACCCAGACGCTCCTCCAGCTGGCGAGAGAAATGTGATTTCACGAAGCTAATTTGACGTTGTTTGGCAATGTAAGCGGTTTTCATTTTTTTACTCCTGCGTCCTGTTGCCTATGATTAAGCAACAAAACGAGAGTACTATTCAATAATCAACAGATAAAAAGCTAATTTATGTTTTGATTCGTTAAAAATAATGGCTAAAATAGAGATAATCATTAATCTGCATAAGAAAAAGCGATGGAAAATTATCAGATCGACAATCTGGACCGCGGCATACTTGACGCCTTAATGGGAAATGCCCGCACCGCCTACGCCGAACTGGCCAAACAATTTGGCGTTAGCCCTGGAACCATTCACGTTCGCGTCGAGAAAATGAAGCAGGCCGGGATCATTACGGGCGCACGGATTGACGTCAGCCCTAAACAGCTGGGCTACGATGTGGGCTGCTTTATTGGCATCATCCTCAAAAGCGCCAAAGACTATCCCTCCGCACTGGCCCGGCTGGAAAGCCTGGATGAAGTGACGGAAGCGTATTACACCACCGGTCACTACAGCATCTTTATAAAAGTGATGTGCAAATCAATCGACGCGCTTCAGCACGTACTTATCAACAAGATCCAAACAATTGATGAAATTCAGTCCACTGAGACACTGATCGTCTTGCAGAACCCGATCATGCGCACCATCAAGCCATGATCGGCTTTTTTAATCCCACATTTTTCCACAGGTAGATCCCAGCTCGTTCACAGAGTACAATGCAGCCTCTTTACCTGAGCGAGCGATCAATGGCAGACATTACTCTTATCAGCGGCAGCACCCTGGGCGGCGCCGAATACGTCGCGGAACATCTGGCGGAAAAGCTGGAAGCTGCCGGTTTTTCAACCGAAACGGTGCACGGCCCGTTATTAGAGGATCTGTCAACTTCCGGGATCTGGCTGATAATCAGCTCAACGCACGGCGCCGGAGACATTCCGGACAACCTGACTCCTTTCTATGAAGACCTTCAGACGCAGAAACCCGATCTTTCCGCGGTACGTTTCGGCGCAATTGGCATTGGTAGTCGAGAATACGACACGTTTTGCGGCGCGATTGAGAAAATAGAAGCGGAACTGAAAGGCGCTGGCGCAAAACAGGTTGGGGAAACACTGAAGATCAACATCCTTGAACATGAGATTCCGGAAGATCCAGCGGAGATTTGGCTCGGATCCTGGATTAATTTACTCAAATAAGTGTAAAGATCGTGCGATCCATTGTGGATAAATCTGGTGGAAAGCTTGGATCAACCGGTAGTTATCCAAAGAATAACCGTTGTTCACTTTTTGAGTTGTGTATAAGTACCCGTTTTGATCCCAGCTTATACGGACCACGATCACCGATCATTCACAGCTAGTGATCCTTTCCAACGCATTGATCTTTATTACAGGATCCGGGTTATCCACAGCCTGGAGCGATCCTAATAAGAGATCACAATAGAACAGATCTCTAAATAAAAAGATCTTCTTTTTAATAGCCCGGATCCCGGGGCTTTCTCCATCGGCTAAAGTTGAGTAGAATCCACCGCCCGGGCTTCAATCCATTTTCACACCGCGTTATGCGAGGCAATTACCATGTTTTATCAGGATCCTTTTGACGTCATTATTATTGGCGGGGGTCATGCAGGCACTGAGGCCGCGATGGCCGCAGCGCGTATGGGTCAACAGACTCTGCTTTTGACACACAATATTGACACGTTGGGACAGATGAGCTGCAACCCGGCGATCGGCGGTATTGGAAAGGGACATCTGGTAAAAGAGGTGGATGCGCTCGGCGGTCTGATGGCGAAAGCGATCGATCAGGCAGGTATTCAGTTTAGGATACTAAACGCCAGCAAAGGTCCGGCTGTTCGCGCTACCCGGGCTCAGGCGGATCGAGTCTTATACCGCCAGGCGGTGCGTACCGCGCTGGAGAATCAGCCGAATCTGATGATCTTCCAGCAAGCGGTTGAAGATCTGATTGTCGAAAACGATCGCGTTGTCGGCGCTGTGACCCAAATGGGGCTCAAATTCCGCGCGAAAGCGGTGGTGCTGACAGTCGGAACCTTCCTCGACGGCAAAATTCATATTGGTCTGGATAACTACAGCGGCGGTCGTGCTGGCGATCCGCCATCCATCCCGCTGTCTCGCCGTCTGCGTGAGCTTCCGCTACGCGTCAGTCGCCTGAAAACCGGCACACCGCCGCGTATTGATGCGCGTACTATCGATTTCAGCGTGTTGGCTCAACAGCATGGCGATAACCCGATGCCGGTTTTCTCGTTTATGGGGAATGCTTCTCAGCATCCGCAACAGGTGCCGTGTTACATCACGCATACCAATGAGAAAACCCATGACGTGATTCGTAATAACCTCGATCGTAGCCCAATGTACGCTGGCGTGATCGAAGGGATCGGCCCACGCTACTGTCCTTCGATCGAAGACAAGGTGATGCGTTTTGCCGATCGTAACCAGCATCAGATCTTCTTGGAGCCGGAAGGACTGACCTCTAACGAGATTTACCCTAACGGTATCTCCACCAGCCTGCCGTTTGACGTGCAGATGCAGATTGTCCGTTCCATGCAGGGCATGGAGAACGCGAAGATCGTTCGCCCTGGTTACGCGATTGAGTACGATTTCTTCGACCCGCGCGATCTGAAACCGACTCTGGAAAGTAAATTTATTCACGGCCTGTTCTTTGCTGGTCAAATCAACGGTACTACCGGTTATGAAGAGGCTGCGGCGCAGGGCTTGCTCGCTGGTCTGAATGCCGCGCGTCTTTCCGCCGACAAAGAGGGCTGGGCGCCTGCGCGTTCTCAGGCTTATCTCGGCGTGCTGGTGGACGATCTCTGTACGCTGGGCACCAAAGAGCCGTATCGCATGTTTACCTCCCGCGCCGAATATCGCCTGATGCTGCGTGAGGACAACGCCGATCTGCGTTTGACTGAAATGGGCCGCGAGCTGGGTCTGGTGGATGATGAACGCTGGGCGCGCTTCAACGAGAAGCTGGAAAATATCGAACGCGAACGTCAGCGGCTGAAATCGACATGGGTAACGCCGTCTGCGGAATCCGCCGATGAAGTGAATGCGCATTTGACCACGCCTCTCTCCCGTGAGGCCAGCGGCGAAGATCTGTTGCGTCGTCCGGAAATGACCTACGCGCAGCTCACTTCGCTTGCCGCATTCGCGCCTGCGCTTGAAGATGAGCAAGCCGCTGAGCAGGTGGAAATCCAGGTCAAATACGAAGGCTATATCGCTCGCCAGCAGGATGAGATTGAAAAACAACTACGTAACGAGAATACGTTGCTGCCTGCCACGCTGGATTATCGTCAGGTTTCCGGTCTGTCGAACGAAGTTATCGCCAAGCTGAACGATCATAAACCGGCGTCTATCGGCCAGGCATCGCGTATCTCCGGCGTTACGCCAGCGGCAATCTCCATTCTGCTGGTATGGCTGAAAAAACAAGGTATGCTGCGTCGTAGCGCTTGATAACACTAATTTGGCGGGGGCGCTTCGCTTGCCCGCCCTACAAATTTGTAGGCCCGATAAGCGAAAGCGCATCGGGCATTTGATTATTAACAGGTAATGACCGTGCTCAACAAACTCTCTCGTCTGCTGGCTGATGCCGGTATTTCTCTTACCGATCACCAGAAAACGCTGCTGGTCGCCTACGTTGATATGCTGCACAAATGGAACAAAGCATACAACCTGACGTCAGTGCGGGATCCCAACGAAATGTTGGTACGCCATATTCTCGACAGCATAGTCGTTGCGCCGTATCTTCAGGGACAGCGTTTTATCGACGTAGGAACAGGACCGGGGCTGCCGGGCATCCCGCTGGCTATTGTTCTCCCTGACGCGCATTTCACCTTACTCGACAGCCTGGGCAAGCGGGTACGTTTTCTGCGTCAGGTCCAGCACGAACTGAAACTGGAAAACATCACGCCGGTTCAAAGCCGCGTTGAAGCCTATCCCTCCGAACCGCCGTTTGATGGCGTTATCAGCCGCGCTTTCGCATCGTTGAATGATATGGTGAGCTGGTGTCACCATCTGCCGGGAGAGAAAGGGCGTTTTTATGCCTTAAAAGGGCAATTGCCAGGGGATGAAATTGCCTCACTACCTGACGATTTTAGCGTCGAATCTGTTGAAAAATTACGCGTTCCGCAACTGGAAGGCGAGCGGCATCTGGTGATTATTAAGTCAAACAAAGTTTAATTTTTATCAAAAAAAATAGAAAAAAAACGACGCGGCTTGTGTTAAAAATCGACAGGTATAACGCATTTCAGCGTTGTTACATTTAACTCTGGATTTACGGTTTCGTTTCAACATGACAACGTCGCTTCTTTTGTTAAAACAGAGAGTAATCAACTTTGTAAATATCAGTCTGCTAAAAATCGAATCGAAAAATCACTTTTGCTTGTTAAATTTTTATTATAAATGTCAATGGGGCGTTTTTAAGGTGTAAGCTGGTATTTTTAAAACAGTACCTGGTTTTACGCTTAAATATCAAAAAGATGAAAAGGCATGAATTGACACGTAAATGAATTGCGTAAGCATGAATATGTTTAATGTGTGATCTGGTGCACGCTTTATCGCCAGTGTTTTCGCGCTATTTGCAGTTTTGTACGATCGTTCACACTTTGGCTAAAAGTTAAAAATGCGGGCCAGAGAAAAATATTTAAACATTTATTCACCTTTTGGCTACTTATTGTTTGAAATCACGGGGGCGCACCGTATAATTTGACCGCTTTTTGATGCTTGACTCTAAGTCTTAAAGAACGTTTTATACGACACGCGGCATACCTCGAAGTGGGCAGGAGTAAAAACGTGATGTCTGTGTCGCTCGTGAGTCGAAACGTTGCTCGTAAGCTTCTGTTCATTCAGTTTCTGGCGGTAATAGCAAGTGGATTGCTGTTTTGCCTCAAAGACCCCTTCTGGGGCATCTCCGCAGTATGTGGGGGATTGGCAGTGGCACTGCCTAATATGTTGTTTATGATATTTGCCTGGCGTCACCAGGCGCATACACCTGCTAAGGGCCGCGTGTCCTGGACTTTCGCCTTCGGTGAAGCCTTCAAGGTGTTAGCGATGCTGGTTTTACTGGTGGTGGCGTTGGCGGTTTTAAAGGCGGTGTTTTTGCCGCTGATCGTTACGTGGGTTTTGGTGCTGGTGGTTCAGATACTGGCGCCGGCTGTAATTAACAACAAAGGGTAAAAGGCATCATGGCTTCAGAAAATATGACGCCGCAGGAATACATAGGACACCATCTGAATAACCTTCAGCTGGACCTGCGTACTTTCTCGCTGGTGGATCCGCAGAACCCCCCAGCCACCTTCTGGACGCTCAATATTGACTCCATGTTCTTCTCGGTGGTGCTGGGTCTGTTGTTTCTGGTGATGTTCCGTAGCGTTGCTAAAAAAGCGACCAGCGGCGTGCCAGGCAAGTTTCAGACCGCGATTGAGCTGATAGTCGGCTTTGTGCATGGCAGCGTCAAAGACATGTACCATGGCAAAAGCAAGCTGATTGCGCCGCTGGCCCTGACGATTTTCGTCTGGGTATTCCTTATGAACCTGATGGACTTACTGCCTATCGACCTGCTGCCGTATATCGCTGAGCATTGGCTGGGTCTGCCGGCAACGCGCGTGGTGCCGTCTGCTGACGTCAACATCACCCTGTCGATGGCGCTGGGCGTATTCATCCTTATTCTGTTCTACAGCATCAAAATGAAAGGCATCGGCGGCTTCGCAAAAGAGTTGACGCTGCAGCCGTTCAATCACTGGGCGTTCATTCCTGTCAACTTAATCCTTGAAGGGGTAAGTCTGCTGTCCAAACCGGTTTCTCTCGGTCTGCGACTGTTCGGCAACATGTATGCCGGTGAGCTGATTTTCATTCTGATTGCTGGTCTGTTGCCGTGGTGGTCACAGTGGATTCTGAATGTGCCGTGGGCCATTTTCCACATCCTGATTATTACGCTGCAAGCCTTCATTTTCATGGTTCTGACGATTGTCTATCTGTCGATGGCGTCCGAAGAGCATTAATTTACCAACACTACTACGTTTTAACTGAAACAAACTGGAGACTGTCATGGAAAACCTGAATATGGATCTGCTGTACATGGCTGCCGCTGTGATGATGGGTCTGGCGGCAATCGGTGCTGCGATCGGTATCGGCATCCTCGGGGGTAAATTCCTGGAAGGCGCGGCGCGTCAACCTGATCTGATTCCTCTGCTGCGTACTCAGTTCTTTATCGTTATGGGTCTGGTGGATGCTATCCCGATGATCGCTGTAGGTCTGGGTCTGTACGTGATGTTCGCTGTCGCGTAGTAAGCGTTGCTTGAATTAAGAGCAATATCAGAAGGTTAACTAGATAGAGGCATTGTGCTGTGAATCTTAACGCAACAATCCTCGGCCAGGCCATCGCGTTTATTCTCTTTGTCTGGTTTTGCATGAAGTACGTATGGCCGCCGTTAATGGCAGCCATCGAGAAACGTCAGAAAGAAATTGCTGACGGTCTCGCTTCTGCTGAACGAGCACATAAGGATCTTGACCTTGCAAAGGCCAGCGCGACCGACCAGCTGAAAAAAGCGAAAGCGGAAGCTCAGGTAATCATCGAGCAGGCAAACAAACGCCGCGCTCAGATCCTGGACGAAGCCAAAACTGAAGCAGAGCAGGAACGTACTAAAATCGTGGCGCAGGCGCAGGCGGAAATTGAAGCCGAGCGTAAACGCGCCCGTGAAGAGCTGCGTAAGCAAGTTGCTATCCTGGCTGTTGCTGGCGCCGAGAAGATCATCGAACGTTCCGTGGATGAAGCTGCTAACAGCGACATCGTGGATAAACTTGTCGCTGAACTGTAAGGAGGGAGGGGCTGATGTCTGAATTTGTTACGGTAGCTCGCCCCTACGCCAAAGCAGCTTTTGACTTTGCCGTTGAACACCAAAGTGTAGAGCGCTGGCAGGATATGCTGGCGTTTGCCGCCGAGGTAACCAAGAACGAACAAATGGCAGAGCTTCTCTCTGGCGCGCTGGCGCCGGAAACGCTCGCTGAGTCGTTTATCGCAGTCTGCGGTGAGCAGTTAGACGAAAACGGTCAGAACCTGATTCGGGTGATGGCTGAAAATAATCGTCTGAACGCGCTCCCGGATGTTCTGGAGCAGTTTATTCATCTGCGTGCCGCCAGTGAAGCTACCTCCGAGGTAGAAGTTACGTCGGCAACCGCATTGAGTGAAGAGCAGCTTTCGAAAATCAGCGCCGCGATGGAAAAACGTCTGTCACGCAAAGTGAAGCTGAATTGCAAAATCGATAAGTCTGTAATGGCAGGCGTTATCATCCGGGCGGGTGATATGGTCATTGATGGCAGCGTACGCGGCCGTCTTGAGCGCCTTGCAGACGTCTTGCAGTCTTAAGGGGACTGGAGCATGCAACTGAATTCCACCGAAATCAGCGAACTGATCAAGCAGCGCATTGCTCAGTTCAATGTGGTGAGCGAAGCTCACAACGAAGGTACTATTGTTTCTGTCAGTGACGGTGTTATCCGCATTCACGGCCTGGCCGATTGTATGCAGGGTGAAATGATCTCCCTGCCGGGTAACCGTTACGCTATCGCACTGAACCTGGAGCGCGACTCCGTGGGTGCGGTAGTCATGGGTCCATACGCTGACCTTGCCGAAGGCATGAAGGTTAAATGTACGGGGCGTATCCTGGAAGTTCCGGTTGGCCGCGGCCTGCTGGGACGTGTGGTAAACACCCTGGGTGCGCCAATCGACGGTAAAGGTCCGGTTGATAATGACGGCTTCTCTGCCGTTGAAGCGATTGCGCCGGGCGTTATCGATCGTCAGTCTGTCGATCAGCCGGTGCAGACCGGTTATAAAGCCGTTGACTCCATGATCCCAATCGGTCGTGGTCAGCGTGAACTGATCATCGGTGACCGTCAAACCGGTAAAACCGCACTGGCTATCGACGCCATCATCAACCAGCGCGATTCCGGTATCAAATGTATCTATGTCGCTATCGGCCAGAAAGCGTCCACCATCTCTAACGTGGTGCGTAAACTGGAAGAACACGGCGCGCTGGCTAACACCATTGTTGTGGTGGCGACCGCGTCTGAATCCGCTGCGCTGCAATATCTGGCGCCGTATGCCGGTTGCGCAATGGGCGAATACTTCCGTGACCGCGGTGAAGATGCGCTGATCATTTACGATGACCTGTCTAAACAGGCTGTTGCTTACCGTCAGATCTCCCTGCTGCTCCGTCGTCCGCCAGGACGTGAAGCATTCCCGGGCGACGTATTCTACCTCCACTCTCGTCTGCTGGAGCGTGCTGCGCGTGTTAACGCCGACTACGTCGAAGCCTTCACCAAAGGTGAAGTGAAAGGGAAAACCGGCTCTCTGACCGCGCTGCCGATTATCGAAACGCAGGCAGGTGACGTTTCCGCGTTCGTTCCGACCAACGTAATTTCCATTACCGATGGTCAGATCTTCCTGGAATCTAACCTGTTTAACGCCGGTATTCGTCCTGCGGTTAACCCGGGTATCTCGGTATCCCGTGTAGGTGGCGCAGCCCAGACCAAGATCATGAAAAAACTGTCCGGTGGTATTCGTACCGCGCTGGCGCAGTATCGTGAACTGGCGGCGTTCTCTCAGTTTGCATCCGACCTTGACGATGCCACCCGTAAACAGCTTGACCACGGTCAGAAAGTGACCGAACTGCTGAAACAGAAACAGTATGCGCCGATGTCCGTCGCGCAGCAGTCTCTGGTTCTGTTCGCAGCAGAACGTGGTTATCTGGCGGATGTCGAACTGGCGAAAATCGGTAGCTTCGAAGCCGCACTGCTGGCTTACGTCGACCGTGATCACGCTCCGCTGATGCAAGAGATCAACCAGTCCGGTGGCTATAACGACGAAATCGAAGGCAAGCTGAAAGGCATCCTCGATTCCTTCAAAGCAACCCAGTCCTGGTAACGTCTGGCGGCTTGCCTTAGGGCAGGCCGTAAGGCATTGAGGAGAAGCTCATGGCCGGCGCAAAAGAGATACGTAGTAAGATCGCAAGCGTCCAGAACACGCAAAAGATCACTAAAGCGATGGAGATGGTCGCCGCTTCCAAAATGCGTAAATCGCAGGATCGCATGGCGGCCAGCCGTCCTTATGCAGAGACCATGCGCAAAGTGATTGGTCACCTTGCGAACGGTAATCTGGAATATAAGCACCCCTACCTGGAAGAGCGCGACGTTAAACGCGTGGGCTACCTGGTAGTGTCGACCGACCGTGGTTTGTGCGGTGGCTTGAACATTAACCTGTTCAAAAAGCTGCTGGCGGATATGAAGGCATGGTCCGATAAAGGCGTTCAGTGCGAACTCGCAATGATCGGCTCTAAGGGCGTGTCATTCTTTAATTCCGTAGGCGGCAACGTTGTCGCTCAGGTGACAGGTATGGGGGATAACCCTTCTCTGTCCGAACTGATCGGTCCGGTTAAAGTGATGTTGCAGGCCTACGACGAAGGCCGTCTGGACAAGCTTTACATTGTCAGCAACAAATTTATTAACACCATGTCTCAGGTGCCGACGATCACTCAACTGCTGCCGCTGCCGGCGTCAGAAGATGATGATCTGAAGCGTAAAGCCTGGGATTACCTGTATGAACCAGACCCGAAAGCGCTGCTGGATACTCTCCTGCGTCGTTATGTGGAGTCTCAGGTTTATCAGGGCGTGGTAGAAAACCTGGCCAGCGAGCAGGCCGCACGAATGGTGGCGATGAAAGCCGCAACCGATAATGGCGGCAGCCTGATTAAAGAGCTGCAGTTGGTATACAACAAAGCTCGTCAGGCCAGCATTACTCAGGAACTCACCGAGATCGTCTCGGGGGCCGCCGCGGTTTAACCAGGTTATTTCGTAGAGGATTTAAGATGGCTACTGGAAAGATTGTCCAGGTAATCGGCGCCGTGGTCGACGTCGAGTTCCCTCAGGATGCCGTACCACGCGTGTACGATGCCCTTGAGGTGCAGAATGGTAATGAGAAGCTGGTGCTGGAAGTTCAGCAGCAGCTTGGCGGCGGTATCGTGCGTACCATCGCGATGGGGTCTTCTGACGGTCTGCGTCGCGGTCTGGATGTAAAAGATCTCGAACACCCGATCGAAGTCCCGGTAGGTAAAGCCACGCTGGGTCGTATCATGAACGTCCTGGGCGAACCGGTCGACATGAAAGGCGAGATCGGCGAAGAAGAGCGTTGGGCGATTCACCGCGCAGCACCTTCCTATGAAGAGTTGTCAAACTCTCAGGAACTGCTGGAAACCGGTATCAAAGTTATCGACCTGATGTGTCCGTTCGCGAAGGGCGGTAAAGTCGGTCTGTTCGGTGGTGCGGGTGTAGGTAAAACCGTAAACATGATGGAGCTTATCCGTAACATCGCGATCGAGCACTCCGGTTACTCTGTGTTTGCGGGCGTAGGTGAACGTACTCGTGAGGGTAACGACTTCTACCACGAAATGACCGACTCCAACGTTATCGATAAAGTATCCCTGGTGTATGGCCAGATGAACGAGCCGCCGGGAAACCGTCTGCGCGTTGCATTGACCGGTCTGACCATGGCGGAGAAATTCCGTGACGAAGGTCGTGACGTACTGCTGTTCGTCGATAACATCTATCGTTACACCCTGGCCGGTACGGAAGTATCCGCACTGCTGGGCCGTATGCCTTCCGCAGTAGGTTACCAGCCGACTCTGGCGGAAGAGATGGGCGTTCTGCAGGAACGTATCACCTCCACCAAAACCGGTTCTATCACCTCCGTACAGGCGGTATACGTACCGGCGGATGACTTGACTGACCCGTCTCCAGCCACCACCTTTGCGCACTTAGATGCAACCGTGGTACTGAGCCGTCAGATCGCATCCCTGGGTATCTACCCGGCCGTTGACCCGCTGGACTCCACCAGCCGTCAGCTGGATCCGCTGGTTGTTGGTCAGGAACACTACGACACCGCGCGTGGCGTTCAGTCCATCCTGCAGCGTTATCAGGAACTGAAAGACATCATCGCCATCCTCGGTATGGATGAACTGTCTGAAGAAGATAAACTGGTGGTAGCTCGCGCGCGTAAAATTCAGCGCTTCCTGTCCCAGCCGTTCTTCGTGGCGGAAGTATTTACCGGTTCTCCGGGCAAATACGTCTCCCTGAAAGACACCATCCGTGGCTTTAAAGGCATCATGGAAGGCGAATACGATCACCTGCCGGAGCAGGCGTTCTACATGGTCGGTTCCATCGACGAAGCCGTGGAAAAAGCCAAAAAACTTTAACGCCTTAATCGGAGGGTGATATGGCAATGACTTACCACCTGGATGTCGTCAGCGCGGAGCAACAAATGTTCTCCGGTCTGGTCGAGAAAATCCAGGTTACGGGTAGCGAAGGCGAACTGGGGATTTACCCGGGGCACGCGCCGCTACTCACCGCCATTAAGCCTGGTATGATTCGCATCGTTAAGCAGCACGGTCATGAAGAGTTTATCTATCTGTCCGGCGGCATTCTGGAAGTGCAGCCTGGCAGCGTGACCGTTCTGGCGGATACCGCGATTCGCGGTCAGGATCTCGACGAAGCGCGAGCCCTGGAAGCGAAGCGTAAAGCCGAAGAGCACATTAAGAGCTCGCACGGTGACGTGGATTACGCTCAGGCGTCTGCGGAACTGGCCAAAGCGATCGCTAAACTGCGCGTTATCGAGTTGACCAAAAAAGCGATGTAACACCGGCTTGAAAGCATAAAACCAGTCTGATTGCGGACTGGTTTTTTTTTATCCTCTCAATTTTTATTCGATAAACTAGCAACGACAAAAACAAGCGGCTGAAGGCGACGCGTTTTCAGCGACAGCGCTGTTTTCATTAAATCCTTCTTTCTGTCATTGGCATCTGCACATTGTGCGAAGAAGGGAGGAATGGATGCGTTTTTATTGCATAAAATGAGGGATTATTACTATGTCATTTCAGCCATCCTTTGCGGGTCCACAACCCGACTCAAGGATTGATCGTACTACCTTTATTCGTCGTGCTTATCTTCATCTCGCCGTCGCCATCGTCGGTTTTATCGTATTGAGCGCGGCGTGGAGTTTTATAGGGGTCGGGGAGTATGCGCTTGATGTGCTGCTGGCTGGTGGAAGATATAGCTGGTTGGTTGTTCTCGGCGCTTTTATGCTGGTGGGAATGCTGGCGACCCGTCTGGCGGATAATGCGGGGAATAATCAAACGCAACTTATCGGGCTGGGGATTTATGTGTTGGCAGAATCCCTGATTTTTGCCCCCCTGTTAACGGTGGCGGCGTATATTAACCCGTCGAGCATTGGCGCGGCGGCAATAACGACTCTGTTGCTGGTCGGCGGCCTGACGTTTACCGCTTTTTCTATAAAAAAAGACTTTTCTTTTCTGCGCTCGTTTCTGACTATGGCTGGGTTCATTGCTTTTGGCGCGATTATTGCCAGCGTCATCTGCGGCTTCTCGCTGGGCGTCTGGTTTTCTGCGCTGATGGTACTGCTGTGCGCCGGGTTTATACTTTACGATACTTCTAACATTATTCACCATTACCCTACCGATCGCCCTGCTGGCGCGGCATTACATCTGTTTGCTTCTATCGCGACCATGTTCTGGTATATTTTGCGGATTTTTATGTCGCGTAATTAAGTAAAAAATACGCGCAACGGAAAACCAGCGGCCTCTGTCGCTGGTTTTTGCTTTTCTGACTCCCCTGCGCTTTATTACGTTATCTTCTTTATTTATGGAGTAAAAAAACAGCAAAAACATCGGACTACGTTGCCAATACGCGGGTGTTTTTACTTTTCAGGAGACAAGAGGCGCGGTAATGAACGAAAATGATTCATTAGCAGGCGGGGATTTTATCCCGGTGAGCGTTTTATCCTTCTTCCATTTTACGATGAAAAAAATGTAGTATTTTCAACGTGAAACAGTATAAATTCGTTCTCAAATTACAGTCAGGACGCGTATGTTAAATAGTGCTATGAGCGTAGTGATCCTTGCCGCAGGTAAAGGCACACGCATGTATTCCGATATTCCTAAAGTGCTGCACACGCTGGCGGGTAAACCCATGGTGCAGCATGTCATTGATGCAGCTACTAAATTAGGGGCCGCACAGGTTCATCTGGTCTATGGCCACGGTGGCGAGTTGTTAAAACAGACCCTGAAAGATGACAAGCTGAACTGGGTGCTTCAGGCGGAACAGTTGGGAACAGGTCACGCAATGCAGCAGGCCGCGCCCTTTTTTAGCGACGATGAAGATATTTTAATGCTTTACGGCGACGTGCCGCTGATTTCGGTTGAAACCTTACAGCGCCTGCGCGATGCCAAACCGCAGGGTGGTATTGGGTTATTAACCGTGAAGCTGGACGATCCGAGCGGCTATGGCCGTATTACGCGTGAAAACGGTAAAGTGACCGGCATCGTTGAACATAAAGACGCCACTGATGAACAGCGTCAGATCCAGGAAATTAACACTGGTATTCTGATCGCCAACGGCGCGGACCTGAAACGCTGGTTGTCTAAGCTGACTAACAATAATGCGCAGGGTGAATATTACATCACAGATATCATCGCGCTGGCTTATCAGGAAGGACGGGAAATCGCCGCGGTGCATCCGGCTCGCATCAGCGAAACGGACGGCGTGAATAACCGTCTACAGCTTTCTCGTCTGGAGCGTATTTACCAGGCCGAACAGGCGGAGAAACTGCTGTTATCCGGTGTTATGTTGCGCGATCCGGCACGTTTTGATCTTCGCGGCACCCTTCATTGTGGAATGGATGTGGAAATTGACGCTAACGTTATCATCGAAGGTTATGTAACGCTCGGTCACCGCGTGAAGATCGGCGCGGGCTGCATTATTAAAAACAGCGTTATTGGCGATGACTGCGAAATTAGCCCATACAGCGTGGTGGAAGATGCGCATCTGGAAGCGGCCTGCACCATCGGTCCGTTTGCTCGCCTGCGTCCCGGCGCGGAGCTGTTAGCGGGCGCTCACGTCGGCAATTTCGTTGAAATGAAAAAAGCGCGTCTCGGTAAAGGTTCTAAAGCCGGCCATCTGACCTACCTGGGCGATGCGGAAATTGGCGACAACGTGAATATCGGCGCGGGGACCATCACCTGTAACTATGATGGCGCGAACAAATTCAAAACGGTTATTGGCGACGATGTGTTTGTCGGCTCCGATACCCAACTGGTGGCGCCGGTTACTGTTGGTAAAGGGGCCACCATCGCCGCAGGGACTACCGTCACCCGTAATGTAGCCGACAATGAACTGGTATTAAGCCGCGTGCCGCAGGTGCATAAGCAAGGCTGGCAGCGTCCGGTGAAGAAAAAGTGATTTTGTAGGTCGGATAAGCGTCAGCGCCATCCGGCAGACCGGAGATGAGAGGATAAAATAATCCTCCGCTCCATGAGCAGTACTTATAAAAATAACCCCACTCTCTACAAGGCTCGGGGCGCCCGCAACGACGGGCATACAGGTCAGCGACAACGCATGGCGTAATGCCATAATCAGGAAATAAAACTATGTGTGGAATTGTTGGCGCTATCGCGCAGCGTGATGTAGCTGAAATCCTTCTCGAAGGTTTACGTCGTCTGGAATACCGCGGATATGACTCTGCCGGTCTGGCCGTGGTGGATGCAGAAGGTCATATGACCCGCCTGCGTCGCCTCGGTAAAGTCCAGATGCTGGCTCAGGCAGCGGAAGAACATCCTCTGCATGGCGGCACTGGTATTGCTCACACTCGCTGGGCGACGCACGGTGAACCTTCAGAAGCTAACGCGCATCCGCATGTTTCTGAACACATTGTGGTGGTGCATAACGGCATCATCGAAAACCATGAACCGCTGCGTGAAGCGTTAAAAGCGCGTGGCTATACCTTCGTTTCTGAAACCGACACCGAAGTGATTGCACACCTGGTAAACTGGGAACTGAAACAGGGCGGTACTCTGCGTGAGGCTGTTCTGCGTGCTATCCCGCAACTGCGTGGTGCGTACGGTACAGTGATCATGGACTCCCGTCACCCGGATACCCTACTGGCGGCACGTTCTGGTAGCCCGCTGGTGATTGGCCTGGGTATGGGCGAAAACTTTATCGCTTCTGACCAGCTGGCGCTGTTGCCAGTGACTCGTCGCTTTATCTTCCTTGAAGAGGGCGATATCGCTGAAATCACTCGCCGTTCGGTAAATATCTTCGATAACACCGGCGCGGAAGTAAAACGTCAGGATATCGAATCCAATCTGCAATATGACGCGGGCGATAAAGGTATTTACCGCCACTACATGCAGAAAGAGATCTACGAACAGCCGAACGCGATCAAAAACACCCTTACCGGGCGCATCAGCCACGGTCAGGTGGATTTAAGCGAGCTGGGACCGAACGCCGATGAACTGCTGTCGAAGGTTGAGCATATTCAGATCCTCGCCTGCGGTACGTCTTACAACTCCGGTATGGTTTCCCGTTACTGGTTTGAATCGCTGGCAGGTATTCCGTGCGACGTTGAAATCGCCTCTGAATTCCGCTATCGCAAATCTGCCGTGCGTCGTAACAGCCTGATGATTACCCTGTCACAGTCTGGCGAAACCGCAGATACCCTGGCTGGCCTGCGTCTGTCGAAAGAGCTGGGATATTTGGGCTCTCTGGCCATTTGTAACGTGCCGGGCTCTTCGCTGGTGCGTGAATCCGATCTGGCGCTGATGACCAACGCGGGTACGGAAATTGGCGTAGCATCTACCAAAGCCTTCACCACCCAGTTAACCGTGCTGTTGATGCTGGTGGCGAAACTGGCGCGTCTGAAAGGTCTGGATGCGTCCATTGAGCATGATATCGTGCATGGCCTACAGGCGCTGCCGAGCCGTATTGAGCAGATGCTGTCGCAGGACAAACGTATCGAAGCCCTGGCGGAAGATTTCTCTGACAAACACCATGCGCTGTTCCTGGGGCGTGGCGATCAATATCCGATTGCGCTCGAAGGCGCGCTGAAGCTGAAAGAGATCTCTTACATTCACGCGGAAGCCTATGCTGCAGGCGAGCTGAAACACGGGCCGTTGGCGCTGATTGACGCCGATATGCCGGTGATTGTGGTGGCGCCGAACAACGAACTGCTGGAGAAACTGAAATCCAACATCGAAGAAGTTCGCGCACGTGGCGGTCAGTTGTACGTCTTCGCCGATCAGGATGCGGGTTTCGTCAGCAACGACAACATGCACATCATCGAGATGCCGCATGTGGAAGAGGTCATTGCGCCTATCTTCTACACCGTTCCGCTGCAACTGCTGGCGTATCACGTGGCGCTGATTAAAGGCACCGACGTTGACCAGCCGCGTAACCTGGCGAAATCGGTTACCGTAGAGTAAGTACAAATGTAGTACCAGGCAGAAGGCCGTCGATAGACGGCCTTTTTTTGTGCGCCGTGACAGGCGCTGTTCTTTCTCTATGGTGGCTGAAGAGCGACTAAGAGGTGCTACGCCTACCTGCGCTACGGGTACCCGGTCACATTCTCTTCTTTAAGGCCCTGGCTCAATCCAGGTGGATCGGAAATCAAACCATCCTAGGTTATTCAGGTGGATCCCCCTGGCCCGGTCGGGGCCTTTGAGTCGCATCCAGTGGTGAAAAAGCGGCTGTAGCCAGCCTGAACGGGTGGTTTCCCTGACCAGTTGTTCCGCGCTGATGGTTTCGGCATGCCACTGGGTTTCCCATTGGGCCAGCAGCGCATCATCCCCACCGCTGATGGCGTGGCGCAGTAAAGGGGAGCCCAGCAGCCATGTACCGACGTTCCACTCTTCGGGAATGGGGAAATTGACCGTCCCCAGCCAGAGATCCACATTGGCTTTGCCATTCGCCCAGTCATCATAATTCAGCTCCACGCCCTCAAGTAAAATGCCCTGCTGGCGCATGATCTCTTGCATGATATCCAGGAGCATCGGAAATTCAGGGTGCTGATCGTGATAGGCCAGACGCAGTTTTGCGTAGGGCGACGACGAGATAAAAGGTGAACAGGCTGGGCCCGCCTCAATAGTATGAAACCAGGAGGACAGTAGGCTGCCGCCCGGTACCCAGAAGGGGCGAATTGCCTCACTCAGATGCTGGAGTAAGGCGTAAGGGCTGAGTGTTTCCCGCAGCCAGCGGCGATGTTCGGCGGTATGCCAGTGCGGAGAGCGACTGTCGCATAATAAAAAATAGCCTCCACGCTCAAGAAACATCTCGCGCAGGTTGTCAGAAGGTTTGCCTGATACCTGGCTAAGCCGTCCGGAAACGTAATCCTCATCGCTCAGGCTGGAACTGAGCCAGGCTGCCGTGTCGTTATCCGACAGCGATTCCGCCAGGTTATCTGTCTCCGTTAAATTCGGCCAGATAAAGACCTCCACTTCATCCAGCAGCCCGCGCAGGCCGAAATAGTGGTCAAAGGCCTTCATTTGCAGATGAAAGCCATTGTTTTCCACCACCTCATAAGGGCCAGTCCCCACAGGATGTGCCGGGAAATCAGCGCGTTGTGTATGGTCAGGCGGTAGGATCATGGCATCAATATGGCTGAGCAGCAGCGGCAGTCGGTTATCCGGGTGCGCCAGCGTAATTTCAAGGCTCAGCGGCCCGGTGGCCTGAATGGTCTGCAAGTGCGAGAACAACGGCAGCTTAGCGCTGCGGGTCAGTGAAGCGATAACCGCGTCGATCGTCAGCTCCTGACCATCATGCCAGAGGACGGCGGGGCGCAGATAAAAACGCCAGCGCAGCGGATCAATCTGCCGCCAGTGGTGGGCAAGATCGGCTTCGACTTCACCTTTTTCCTCATTTATGCGCGTCAGGCCGCTAAAAATCTGCCTGACCAGATGCTGCTCAGAGCGGCGCAACGGCGTGCCGGGGCACAGCGACGGCATTGTCCGGTAATAGGGGATGCACAGCCGCTGATAGTCTGCCCGCACGCTATAGCCCAGCTTTGAACGCAGCAGTTGCGCCACCTGGTGCTTATTTTTACCCAGCAGCTGAATGGCCTGATCAATATGACCAGACTCCAGTAACTGCTCCGCCTTTTCGCTTAACAGCTGTTCTGGTTTATAGCGCAGGTGAAGCCGGGCGCGATGCCCACGTCCGGCCTGTGATTGCCAGATGAGCCACTTTGCCTCCTGCATCTGAAGCAACAGATTACGCATATGCCGTCGGGTGCAGAACAACACATCCGCCAGCTCCTGTAATGTCACGCTAACAGGCTTGTCGCCATAGTGCTGGAGTAGCTTTAAGTATTTTTGTTCAGTGTGCCGGGTTGTCATAAAAGGTGAAATTTCCCGAACGGGAATGAGCAATTTTTAATATCCCCTTTTTAGCCGATGATTTTCTCTATCGCAACTTCTATGAGGATTCATCATGACAAAGCGCATTAATAAAGACACTCAGGTCTGCATGTCCTTGGCGGCACGCCCAAGTAACTTCGGTACACGCTTTCACAACTATCTGTACGAAGCGCTGGATCTCAATTATCTCTACAAAGCTTTCTCGCCGACCGATCTTACGCAGGCCATTAGCGGCGTGCGCGGTCTGGGGATCCGTGGGTGCGCGATCTCTATGCCGTTTAAAGAAGCCTGCATTCCGCTGGTGGATGAACTGGATGCTTCTGCTCAGGCCATTCACTCAGTTAATACCATTGTGAATACCAATGGCCATCTGAAGGCGTACAACACCGATTACATTGCAATAGCTCGCTTGCTGGCGAGTTACAAGGTCTCTCCCGACCTGGTGTTTGCTTTGCGTGGCAGCGGTGGTATGGCAAAGGCGGTGGCCTGCGCGCTGAAGGATGCGGGGTTTACCCGTGGTTATATTGTCGCGATTGATGAAGCGTCAGGTAAACAACTGGCCGAACTCTATGGCTATGAATGGCGCCCGGATACCGACGGTATTGAAGCCGATTTGTTAATTAACGCCACGCCTATCGGAATGGCTGGCGGTAATGATGCCGACAAACTCTCTTATTCCGAACAGGAAGTGGATAAGGCGAGCGTTATCTTTGATGTGGTGGCGCTACCGCCCGTCACACCGCTGATCCGCTACGCCCGTGAACGCGGTAAAACCGTGATTACCGGTTCCGAAGTGTTTGCTATTCAGGCCGTGGAGCAATTTGTCCTTTATACCGGGATTCGCCCGGATGACGCGCTGTTCCAGAAAGCAGCGGCCTGGTCACGCCTGTAACATTTTTTCCCGCTTTTTCTTTAAATTAAAAGAACAGGGTACCCTACTATGACTAAAAAAATTGTTGCTGTGACGGCCTGTCCGACGGGCGTCGCCCATACCTTTATGGCGGCAGAAGCGCTGGAAATTGAAGCCCGCAAGCGTGGTGACTGGATCAAGGTTGAAACTCGCGGTTCCGTCGGGGCGAAGAACACGCTGACCGCGGAAGAGATAGCGCAAGCGGATGTGGTGATTATCGCGGCGGATATTGAGCTGGATCTGTCAGGCTTTGTTGGCAAAAGACTCTATCGCACCAGTACCGGCGCGGCGCTAAAAAAGAGTGCGCAGGAAATGGATAATGCTTTCAATAGCGCCGAGGTCTATCAGGGGAGTGCCGGGCGCTCTTCTTCAGCTGGTAAAACAGAGCTACCCGGCGTTTATAAGCATTTAATGACCGGCGTATCCCATATGCTTCCTTTGGTGGTGGCGGGAGGGTTGTGTATCGCGCTCTCTTTTGTCTTCGGTATCCAGGCCTTCAATGAGCCGGGCACGCTGGCGGCTGCGCTATTTCAAATTGGTGGTAAGGCGGCCTTTGCGCTGATGGTGCCGGTACTGGCTGGGTTTATTGCCTTCTCAATTGCCGATCGTCCGGGCCTGGCCCCGGGGCTTATTGGCGGGATGTTGGCCAGCCTGTGCGGTGCTGGTTTCCTGGGAGGGATTGTGGCCGGTTTTCTGGCCGGTTACAGCGTACGGTTTCTGGCGCAAAATATTAAGCTGCCGGCGTCAATGGAAGCGCTTAAGCCTGTGCTGGTTTTGCCGCTACTGTCTACGCTGATTACCGGCCTTATCATGATTTACGTGGTGGGTGGCCCCGTTTCTGCGGTGATGGAAGGGCTGACGACGTTCCTGGGGAATATGACCTCTACGAATGCTATCTTGCTGGGAATGTTGCTGGGCGCAATGCAAGGTTTTGACCTTGGTGGGCCGGTGAATAAAGCTGCGTATACCTTCGGCGTCGGTTTACTGGCTTCTCATTCTTATATGCCAATGGCGGCCATTATGGCGGCAGGGATGGTACCGGCATTAGGAATGGGCGTCGCAACCTGGGCGGCCAGAGCGAAATTCAATGCCGCTGAGCATGAAGCGGGTAATGCATCTTTTATCCTGGGGCTGTGCTTTATCTCTGAAGGGGCGATTCCCTTCGCCGCGCGTGACCCGATGCGCGTCATCCCTTCCACGATGGTCGGTGGCGCAATCGCCGGGGGACTATCGATGTATTTCGGTTGTACACTGATGGCGCCACACGGCGGCCTCTTTGTCCTGGCGATCCCACATGCGGTAGAACATGTGATGCAGTACCTGCTCTCAATTGCCCTGGGCACGATTGTCTGCGGCCTGATGTACGCGCTGTTGAAACCGTCTGCGGTTGCGCAAACAGTTTAATTCATCTCCCCCTGCAGGCTGGTCTGGTGTCTCCCCGGGCCAGCTTTTTTATTTCCATTGTCATCAAACCGTCATAATCAAGACATATAACTGTCATCAATTTGTCCTATTTTGCTCATCGTAGCAACTCAAACAACGATTTACCGAAACCGTGCAGGAGACATTATGAAAGTTATGCGTACCACTGTCGCAACTGTTGTCGCCGCGACCTTATCGATGAGCGCGTTCTCTGCCTTTGCAGCAGCAAGCCTGACAGGTGCCGGTGCAACGTTTCCTGCGCCGGTGTATGCCAAATGGGCGGATACCTACCAGAAAGAAACCGGTAACAAAGTCAATTACCAGGGGATAGGCTCTTCCGGCGGCGTGAAACAAATCACCGCGAATACCGTTGATTTCGGCGCTTCCGATGCGCCGCTGTCTGACGAAAAACTGAATCAGGAAGGCCTGTTCCAGTTCCCGACGGTGATCGGCGGCGTGGTGCTGGCGGTGAATATTCCAGGCCTCAAATCCGGTGAACTGGTGCTGGATGGTAAAACGCTGGGTGACATCTACCTCGGTAAAATCAAGAAGTGGGATGATGAAGCCATCACTAAACTGAACCCAGGCGTGAAGCTGCCTTCTCAGAACATCGCTGTGGTGCGTCGCGCTGACGGTTCCGGTACCTCCTTCGTGTTCACCAGTTACCTGGCGAAAGTCAACGACGAGTGGAAATCGAAAGTGGGCGCGGGTTCTACCGTGAACTGGCCAACCGGTCTGGGCGGTAAAGGTAACGACGGCATCGCGGCATTTGTACAGCGTCTGCCAGGCGCTATCGGCTACGTTGAATACGCTTACGCTAAGCAGAACAACCTGGCCTACACCAAACTGGTTTCTGCCGACGGCAAACCGGTAAGCCCGACGGAAGAGAGCTTCTCTAATGCGGCGAAAGGCGCAGACTGGAGCAAAACCTTCGCGCAGGATCTGACCAACCAGAAAGGTGACGATGTGTGGCCAATCACCTCCACCACGTTTATCCTGGTCCACAAAGCGCAGAAGAAACCTGAGCAGGGTGCTGAAGTGTTGAAGTTCTTCGACTGGGCCTACAAAAATGGCGCTAAGCAGGCGAATGATCTGGACTACGCCAGCCTGCCGGATAACGTTGTTGAGCAGGTTCGTACCGCCTGGAAGACCAGTATAAAAGACAGCAACGGTAAGGCGCTGTATTAATTAACGAATTGGCGGATGGCGCTACTCTTATCCGCCCTACGGTTTCGACCGCAGGCCCACGTTGTAGGCCGGATAAGCGTAGCGCCATCCGGCAGGGGCAACGTCGTAAAACGCGTTTAATGGAAAGAGTAATTTATGGCTGCAACCAAGCCTGCTTTTAACCCGCCGGGTAAAAAAGGCGACATGATTTTCAGCGCGCTGGTAAAACTGGCTGCGCTGATTGTGCTATTGATGTTGGGCGGTATTATCGTCTCATTGATCATCTCCTCCTGGCCAAGTATTCAGAAATTTGGTTTCTCATTTCTTTGGACTAAGGAATGGGACGCGCCAAACGATATCTACGGCGCTCTGGTGCCCATTTACGGCACGCTGGTAACCTCCTTTATCGCACTGCTGATCGCCGTTCCGGTCAGTTTCGGCATTGCCCTGTTTTTAACCGAGCTGGCGCCAGGCTGGCTAAAGCGTCCGCTCGGCATCGCCATTGAACTGCTGGCGGCAATTCCCAGTATCGTGTACGGCATGTGGGGGCTGTTTATCTTCGCGCCGCTGTTTGCGACGTACTTCCAGGAGCCGGTCGGCAATATTCTTTCCAACATTCCGTTTGTCGGCGCGCTGTTCTCCGGCCCGGCGTTTGGTATCGGCATTCTGGCGGCGGGCGTCATCCTCGCCATCATGATCATCCCCTACATTGCGGCGGTTATGCGCGACGTCTTCGAGCAAACGCCGGTAATGATGAAAGAGTCCGCTTACGGTATCGGCTGTACTACCTGGGAAGTTATCTGGCGCATCGTGCTACCGTTCACCAAAAATGGCGTGATCGGCGGCATTATGCTGGGGCTGGGCCGTGCTCTTGGTGAAACGATGGCGGTCACTTTTATCATCGGCAACACCTACCAGCTCGACAGCGCGTCGCTGTATATGCCGGGCAACAGCATCACTTCCGCGCTGGCGAACGAATTCGCTGAGGCGGAATCGGGTCTGCACGTGGCAGCGTTGATGGAGCTGGGGCTGATTCTGTTTGTGATCACCTTTATCGTCCTGGCGGCGTCTAAGTTCATGATTATGCGTCTGGCGAAGAACGAGGGAGCACGTTAATGGCTACGCTTGATATGCAGAACACCGCGCAGCTCGCGGAATCCCGTCGCAAGATGCAGGCGCGTCGCCGCATGAAGAACCGTATCGCACTAACGCTATCAATGGCGACGATGGCATTTGGCCTGTTCTGGCTGATCTGGATTTTGATGTCCACCATCACGCGCGGCATTGATGGTATGTCGCTGGCGCTGTTTACCGAAATGACGCCGCCGCCGAACACGGCGGGCGGCGGGCTGGCGAACGCCCTGGCGGGGAGTGGATTATTGATTCTCTGGGCTACCGTATTGGGTACGCCGCTGGGGATTATGGCCGGGATCTATCTGGCGGAATATGGCCGTAAATCCTGGCTGGCGGAAATCATTCGCTTTATTAACGACATTCTGCTTTCCGCGCCGTCAATTGTTGTGGGGCTGTTTGTTTACACCATCGTGGTGGCGCAGATGCAGCACTTCTCCGGCTGGGCAGGGGTGATTGCGCTGGCGCTGTTGCAGGTGCCGATCGTTATCCGTACCACTGAAAACATGCTCAAGCTGGTACCGGATAGCCTGCGTGAAGCCGCTTATGCGCTGGGTACGCCGAAGTGGAAGATGATCTCCGCGATTACGCTGAAAGCCTCTATCTCCGGCATTATGACCGGTATTCTGCTGGCTATTGCGCGTATCGCCGGGGAAACGGCGCCATTGTTGTTTACCGCGCTCTCGAACCAGTTCTGGAGCACCGACATGATGCAGCCGATCGCCAACCTGCCGGTGACTATCTTTAAATTCGCGATGAGCCCGTTTGCCGAATGGCAACAATTAGCCTGGGCGGGCGTGCTGATTATTACCCTGTGCGTACTGCTGCTGAATATTCTGGCGCGTGTTGTTTTCGCGAAGAAAAAACACGGTTAAAGACATTGTCGGCCTGATAAGCGTAGCGCCATCAGGCATTATTTTACGGCGTGGCGGATGCGGCGCTGGATGAGGAAAAGAGTGAAATGAGTATGGTTGAAACTGCCCCGAGTAAGATTCAGGTTCGTGATTTGAACTTCTACTACGGCAAATTCCATGCCCTGAAGAACATTAATCTGGATATCGCGAAGAATCAGGTAACGGCATTTATCGGGCCATCCGGCTGCGGTAAATCAACGCTACTGCGTACCTTCAATAAAATGTATTCGCTTTATCCGGAGCAGCGAGCGGAAGGTGAAATTCTGCTGGATGGCGACAATATTCTCACCAACACCCAGGATATCGCGCTGCTGCGCGCAAAAGTGGGGATGGTATTCCAGAAGCCGACGCCGTTCCCGATGTCCATCTATGACAATATCGCCTTTGGCGTGCGTCTGTTTGAGAAGCTGTCTCGTGCCGATATGGACGAGCGCGTGCAGTGGGCGTTGACCAAAGCCGCATTATGGAACGAAACCAAAGATAAATTGCACCAGAGCGGGTACTCTCTCTCCGGTGGTCAGCAGCAGCGTCTGTGCATTGCGCGCGGTATCGCCATTCGTCCGGAAGTGTTGCTGCTGGATGAGCCATGTTCAGCTCTGGACCCGATCTCCACCGGGCGTATCGAAGAGCTGATCACCGAGCTGAAACAGGATTACACCGTGGTGATCGTGACCCACAACATGCAGCAGGCGGCACGTTGTTCCGATCATACGGCGTTTATGTACCTGGGCGAGTTGATTGAGTTCAGCAACACGGACGATCTGTTCACCAAGCCCGCGAAGAAACAAACAGAAGACTATATCACCGGTCGTTACGGTTAATTCAGGAGTGCGTAATGGACAGTCTGAACCTTAATAAACATATTTCCGGCCAGTTCAACGCCGAACTGGAAAGCATCCGCACTCAGGTAATGACCATGGGCGGCATGGTGGAGCAGCAGCTTTCTGACGCTATCACCGCTATGCACAACCAGGACAGCGAGCTGGCGAAGCGCGTGGTAGAAGGCGACCATCAGGTTAATATGATGGAAGTCGCCATCGATGAGGCCTGCGTGCGTATTATCGCCAAGCGCCAGCCGACGGCGAGCGATCTGCGCCTGGTGATGGCGATTATCAAAACCATCGCCGAACTGGAGCGCATTGGTGACGTGGCGGATAAAATCTGCCGTACCGCGCTGGAGAAATTCTCCCAGCAGCACCAGCCGCTGTTGGTGAGTCTGGAGTCACTGGGCCGCCACACCGTGCAGATGCTGCACGACGTGCTGGATGCGTTCGCGCGCATGGATCTCGACGAAGCGGTGCGTATCTATCGTGAAGATAAGAAAGTTGACCAGGAGTACGAAGGCATCGTGCGTCAGCTGATGACCTACATGATGGAAGACTCGCGCACCATTCCCAGCGTGCTGACCGCGTTATTCTGCGCGCGCTCTATCGAGCGTATCGGCGACCGCTGCCAGAATATCTGTGAATACATCTTCTACTTCGTGAAGGGGCAAGATTTCCGTCACGTCGGCGGCGATGAGCTGGATAAGCTGCTGGCGGGGAAAGACCCAAAAGAGTAAATCTCATTCTTTTGCCCGGTGGCGCTGCGCTTACCGGGCCTACAGGTACAGATGCTGTAGGCCGGATAAGCGTCAGCGCCATCCGGCATTTCAGTTAACGCGTAATCTCCCACCCGCGCGCTTTCCACAATCCCGGCAACTGCGCCAAATCGGTAAAAGTCGTCACGTTAGGGTGATCGATCGGCTTGTTATGCGGATCGGCGCAGAAATAAAACACTTCCATTCCCGCCGCAATTCCTGACTGCGCGCCTGCGCTGGAATCATCCACCAGAATACACTTCTCAACATTGACCTTCATGGCGTTCGCCGCATGGAGCATCAGCGCCGGATCGGGCTTCCAGCGTTGAATATCGTAACCGCTAAACAGCAAATCAGGAAAATGATGCAACATGCCCAGTTTACCCAGCGAATGCTGCATCTTACTGACCGGCCCGTTGGATACCACGCACATGGGCGTCTTAATGCTGTCCAGCAGCGTATTTGCGCCCGCGATCGCTTCCAGTTCGGTATCGAACAGGCGCGCCACTTCCGCGCGGTACACCGGCTCCAGCTCCGCCTTTGCCAGCGCAACGCCATGCTCTTTACTGATGGTATCGATAATTTCGTAGAGCTTTACGCCTTTAAAGCGTCTGAATACTTCCGTGAGCTCAAGCGTAATGCCGAACTGCCGGAACATAGCGACATAGGCACGCGAGCAAATCACTTCACTGTCGACCAGCGTGCCGTCACAGTCAAAAAACACCGCTTCGATTTGGGACATGTCATTTCCATTTTAACAAGTTTAACGTTTACGTAATGCTGAATGAGGGGACGCAATCGTTGCCGTACTAACAAATTGAGTGAAAAAAATTACCACACAACTGCGCCAGGTGTCGCATTTTGGTATAGGATAACGGCGAATTTTCCCTCCTTTCTCCGGAAATTGATAATGAGTCAACAACACACCACCCAGGCTTCTGGTCAGGGTATGCTGGAACGCGTGTTTAAACTGCGCGAACATGGCACGACGGCACGAACCGAAGTGATCGCCGGTTTTACCACTTTCCTGACGATGGTTTATATCGTTTTTGTTAACCCGCAAATTCTGGGCGTAGCTGGCATGGACACCAGCGCCGTCTTTGTGACCACCTGTCTGATTGCGGCCTTTGGCAGTATTCTGATGGGCCTGTTCGCTAACCTGCCGGTGGCGCTGGCGCCCGCGATGGGGCTGAACGCGTTCTTTGCCTTCGTGGTTGTGCAGGCAATGGGACTGCCGTGGCAGGTAGGCATGGGCGCCATTTTCTGGGGCGCTGTTGGTCTTTTATTGCTGACTATCTTCCGCGTGCGTTACTGGATGATCGCCAACATTCCGGTCAGCCTGCGCGTGGGCATCACCAGCGGCATCGGCCTGTTTATCGGCATGATGGGGCTGAAAAACGCCGGCGTGATCGTCGCTAACCCGGAAACGCTGGTCAGCATCGGCAACCTGACCTCGCACAGCGTGCTGCTGGGGGTTCTCGGATTCTTTATTATTGCGATTCTCGCTTCGCGCAACATTCATGCGGCGGTGCTGGTGTCCATCATCGTCACGACGCTGCTTGGCTGGATGATGGGCGATGTACATTACAACGGCATTGTCTCCGCGCCGCCAAGCGTCACCAGCGTGGTAGGGCATGTCGATTTGGCAGGTTCGTTCAATCTTGGCCTGGCGGGGGTTATTTTCTCCTTCATGCTGGTAAACCTGTTTGACTCCTCCGGTACGCTGATTGGCGTGACCGATAAAGCCGGGCTGGCGGATGAGAAAGGCAAATTCCCGCGCATGAAGCAGGCGCTGTTTGTTGATAGTATCTCTTCTGTCACTGGCGCATTTGTCGGAACGTCTTCTGTGACCGCTTATATTGAATCCTCTTCCGGCGTTTCGGTGGGCGGTCGCACCGGTTTGACGGCGGTGGTGGTCGGTATTTTGTTCCTGCTGGTTATCTTCCTGTCGCCGCTGGCGGGCATGGTGCCGCCTTACGCGGCGGCGGGCGCGCTGATTTACGTCGGCGTGCTGATGACCTCCAGCCTGGCGCGGGTAAACTGGCAGGATTTAACCGAATCGGTCCCGGCGTTTATTACGGCGGTAATGATGCCGTTTAGCTTCTCGATCACCGAAGGTATCGCGCTGGGCTTTATCTCTTACTGCGTGATGAAAATCGGTACCGGTCGCCTGCGCGACCTTAGCCCGTGCGTAGTGATTGTCGCGCTGTTATTTGTGCTGAAGATTGTGTTTATTGACGCACACTGATGAAATGAACCCTCGCCCCATCGGGGGGAGGGTTTTTAAATAACTTACGCTTTAACGCGCTGAATATACTCGCCAAATGCGGTCAGCTGACCGGTCAAATGATCTAACGTTCCCTGATCCACCACTTCTCCAGTCTGCGGGTCGACTTTATTCTGAATCACGCCGCCCATAAACTCCGGTTTGTTCATCACCATCGCATCAAGGAACACCAGAATCTGGCGCAGATGATACTGGCAGCGCGCGCCGCCAATCGCCCCCATTGAACTGGTCTGGATAAGAACGGGCTTACCCGCCAGCGGCTGCTCAGGCAGACGGGATAGCCAGTCGATGGCATTCTTCAGGCCGCCGGGAACGGAATAGTTATATTCCGGCGTCACAATGACGACGCCGTCGGCGTTGCGAATCTGCTCCGCCAGCGCCTCTACGCTGGCTGGAAATCCCTCTTCCTGCTGGATATCGGCGTCATACAGCGGAATATCCCCGATCGAAGGCAGCGGCGATACCGTCATTCCTGCCGGCGCGACTTTAGGCAGCGTACGCGCCACCATCCCGTTAAAGGAACCTTTGCGTAAACTTCCCAGCAATGTAACCACATTCAGCGTTTCAGACATACGTGCCCCTTTTTTCATTATGAACGATTAAGCGTATACGATTTGGCGGCGGGGAGTTGGGCGAATCGCATCAGACGCCCGGTTGGCTCATTGGCGCGCGTCTGGATATCGGGCAGGCTTTTCCAGCCCAGTTTGCCATCGAACTCCCACACTTTTAATTTTTCTATCGCTGGCGTAACGGTTACGGACCATACCAGCACATCTTCCGCATCGCATACGGCTTCAAGCTGTGTGACATGCGCGCACTTCAGGCGTCCGGCAACGGGTAAAAGTTGCAGCTCCCGCGGATCGTCATTCATGACATCGCCGGTGAGTTTTAACACGCTCTGGCGCAATGTAATGAGTTGCGCTCGCGCTTCGTTGGGATCGTTTTGATTGGCTACCCATAAGTTTTCATTACGGGAGAAAGGGTGGCGTTCGAGCGAATGCGGATGGTGAAAGCCGCGGGAGGTGCGCTGTAATTCCATATCCAGCCCGCACTCTCCTTCGGTGGTCAACGCCACGCCAACCATATTTCCGGCGTAGGAGATAGAAAAGCCTGGCAGATTTTTGTCACGAAACGCGGGTTTACCTTTCGCCTGAATAATGATTTCCGGCAGCTCGCTAATTCCGTACAGCATAAACATCAGTTCGGCAAGAAGGCCTCTGGAGGCGAGAAAACGCGTTCGTCGGTGAGCAGGCAGGTTTCTGGCTTCAATATGGCAAGACGAAGAGAGACGAATTGAAACCAACTGTCCCTCCGTAAGTATCCCTCTGGCAAAGTGAGTCGCCATTTTTCGCTCCGTGATTAATGGTCCGTGATAATGACGAGAGTAACATTAACGTAAATTATGGACAGGTTTTACGCGCTAAAAATTCAATTTCAGAAGGTTCTTTAATCAGACGGTGACATTTCTGGTAAGAGGAAGGTTAATTTATCAACGCAGGTGGTCAGATAAGGCGACGGCAGAGCGTGTTGATAGCCTGTCGTAGCCACACAATCTTGGGATTATGACTATTACGTTTGTGCCATAATAGGGTAAACGGCACCATCAGCTTTTCCCGCTGTTGCGCATCAAAAGGCAGGGGGCGCGCCACTAACGGTAGCTGGTGGAGCTGATTGTAGTGCTGGCAATAGCGCGGCGCGGTTGCTATCAGGGTGTGATCCGGCTGGGCGGCCATAAAGAGCGACTGCTCGAACCCCGGCAGGCTCAACGCGATATGGCGTTTGCGTCCCATTTCTTGCAGGACATCATCCAGCGCCCAGGTATCACTTTGCTCCCAGCAAATACTGATATGCGGGTAGCGCAGAAAAGTGTCCAGATCCCACGCTTCGCGCAGCGCCGGATGATCTTCCCGCAGCCAGACCCACGGCAAATCGCTAAACAGTACCTCAAAATCAATCGCGAGCGGCAACAGACTGAGCAATTCTCGCGAGCGGGGATGGCTTTCGCGTCCGGTAAATCCGATATCGACTTCCCCGCGCGTAATCGCCTCCAGCGAGTCATAATCCCAGTTGCGAACCTTAATGGTAGCCTGCGGATAGCGCTGATAAATCTGCTGCGACAGTGAATTAAACATAATCATCATCAGCGGCGACTCTGCCGCCAACTCAAATTTTAAACCGCGCGGCGTTTGATGATGCGGCTTATCAAGCAGTTGATTCCCCATCTGCATCCAGTCCGCCAGACTTTGCTCCATACTGACCATCAGCGGCGTCGGCGCCAGGCCCAGCGGCGTATTGACGAACAGCGGATCGTCAAACCATGCCCGGAGTTTCGCCAGCGATTTGCTGACCGCCGAGGGCGTTACGTTCATCCGTTTTGCAGCTTTAGTGACGCTGCGCTCCTGCATGAGTAACTGTAGGCATAACAGCAAATTAAGGTCGAGATTGGTAAGGGATTTCTTCATGCTCGGCTACGGACCTGTTGGGCGTGACGGAGAAGATCAGCAGAATACTCACTATGCTACAACCAATCAGAATCCCGATCAGCATATTCATCGCGCTGATACCGAGTATTGCCGCCAGCCAAATCCACAGTGATGAACCGCAAACCTGCGCGATACCGAGCGTGGAACTGGCCACTCCGGCGCGCAGCGAAAACGGCCCCAGCGCCTGGCTCATCGCGACGCCAAAACCAACCGAGAATCCGGCGCAGATAAGCGTCAGGCCAAAGAGTGTGACGGTATTGGTATGAGCAAGGCTTAACGTCACGCCAGCCGTCAAAAACAGCCCCTGTGAGACGAGCATTAAGGTTCGCGGCTTAAATAACCCAAGCGCAAAAGGGGTGGAAAAAGAGACGACCATACTGACGCCTGCGGTGAGCGCCATGGTAATGGCATAGTCGCCACGGCTAAATCCCATCACCTCCATCAGCAGCACTGGAGAGGCATTGACAAAGGTCAGGATCACCGACACGCTAAGGGTGGTGATCGCCAGTCGACTAACGAAAAAACGGTTAATCAGCGACTCGGCGGCGGGCGACGATCGTGATAAATCGCGTGGAGCCAGCCTTACCGGGCGCGTCTCGCGCAGGATAAACAGTGATAACAGGCCCACAATAATGCCCATCGCGGACATCGTATAGAACAGACTTTGCCAGGGGAAACGAAGCATAATCAAATGCCCCACCACCGGGGCGAGTACCGGCACAATACAGGTAATCCCATTCAATAATGACAGCACTTTCGCCCGGCGATGCTCGTCGAGCGTGTCGCGCAGAATGGCGAACGCCACCACATAGCAGCCGCCTGCACCTATTCCCTGAAGAAAACGCCCACTCAGAAATAGCGAGCCTTCCGACGCCCGTGAACAAAGCAGTGAGGCCATCATAAAAACGATCGCGCCGACGATCGCGACCGGTTTGCGGCCTGACTGATCGGCTATCTTCCCGGCAAACAGCATGGCCGTCGCCATTCCGGCCAGGTAAACGGAGAAGGCGATATGCAACTGCGACTCACTGGCGTTCAGATCGACGGCTATACGCGGTAAACCGACCAGATACATATCAATACCGGCAGGATAGAGTAAAACCAGGGCAAAACTACACAGTAGAAAACGTTTCATAGCGGCCTCACGAAAAGTGTGGCGCTAAGAATACGGGGCGACGTTGCGCGAGACGAGTTGCCATTTGGACAACAGTGATTTCCTCATGGGAAATTATTGCTGCCGGATGGCGGCATAAACGCCTTATCCGGCTTACGGGTTTTGTAGGCCCGGTAAGCATCGCGCCACCGGGCAACACAACGTTATTTGCCGATACAGAAGCTGGAGAAAATCCGTCCCAGCAGGTCGTCGGAGGTAAACTCGCCGGTAATCTCGCTTAAGCTTTGCTGCGCCAGGCGCAACTCTTCCGCCAGCAGTTCCCCCGCCCATGCGCCTAATAACTGCGCTTTGCCCTGCTCAAGATGTTCAGCGGCTTCCGCCAGCGCCTGTAGGTGACGGCGGCGGGCCAGGAAGCCGCCTTCCATATTGGTATCAAACCCCATGCTCTGCTTGAGGTGGTTACGCAACACGTCGACGCCTTCGCCGGTACGCGCCGAGAGGCGAACCAGTGAGTGACCGTTTACTTCACTAATACCCAGCGTTTCGCCGGTGATATCCGCCTTGTTACGTACCACGGTAATCGGTAGATTTTTGGGCAGACGGGCGATAAAGTCCGGCCAGATGTCGGCAGGGTCAACGGCGTCCGTCGTGGTGCCATCCACCATAAACAGCACGCGATCGGCCTGTTCAATCTCCTGCCAGGCGCGTTCGATGCCGATACGCTCAACTTCGTCGCTGGCGTCGCGCAGTCCGGCGGTATCGATGATATGCAGCGGCATCCCGTCGATGTGAATATGCTCGCGCAACACGTCGCGCGTGGTGCCGGCGATATCGGTAACAATGGCCGCTTCACGGCCTGCCAGCGCATTCAGCAGGCTGGATTTCCCGGCATTCGGGCGTCCGGCAATCACTACCTTCATCCCTTCGCGCAGCAGGCTGCCCTGGCGCGCTTCGGTGCGCACGGCGTCAAGATCGGCGATGACACCATTGAGCTGCGCTTCGATTTTGCCGTCAGAGAGAAAGTCGATCTCCTCATCCGGAAAATCGATAGCCGCTTCGACGTAGATTCGCAGGTGAGTAAGTGCTTCCACAAGGTGGTTAACGCGGGCGGAAAATGCCCCCTGTAACGAGTTTAGCGCCGAACGCGCCGCCTGTTCGGAACTGGCATCGATCAGGTCGGCAATGGCTTCCGCCTGGGCTAAATCGAGCTTATCGTTGAGGAACGCTCGCTCGGAGAACTCGCCCGGTCGGGCAATGCGCACGCCTGGAAGCGTCAGGATACGTTTTAACAGCAGGTCCAGGATCACCGGACCGCCGTGCCCTTGTAGCTCCAGCACATCTTCACCGGTGAAGGAGTTTGGGCCGGGGAACCACAGCGCAATACCCTGATCCAGCGCGCTGCCGTCAACGTCTTTAAACGGCAGGTAGTCGGCATAGCGCGGCTTCGGCAGCTTGCCCAGCACCTCTTGCGCAACGTCGCGCGCTTTCAGACCAGAGATACGCAGGATACCCACGCCACCGCGTCCCGGTGGGGTTGCCTGGGCGACGATAGTGTCGTTATGGCTCATGGTTAGTCTCAACTTTGTTGCAATAAAAAAGGCGGTCATATGACCGCCTTTTGATTGTAGGCCTGATAAGCGTTAGCGCCATCAGGCTGACCGGCGCGCCTTGCCGGATGGCGGCTTCGCCTTATCCGGCCTACACCGAATCAGGATTTTTTCTTCTCGCGGCTATGCAGGCCACGCTTCTCCAGACCACGGTAAATCAGCTGCTGCTGAATGATGGTGACCAGGTTGCTGACGATATAGTACAGCACCAGACCTGACGGGAACCACAGGAAGAACACCGTAAAGATGACCGGCATAAAGGTCATGATCTTCTGCTGCATCGGGTCGGTCACGGTGGTCGGCGACATCTTCTGAATGAAGAACATCGTTACGCCCATCAGGATCGGCAGAATGTAGTACGGGTCCTGTGCGGACAGGTCATGAATCCACAGCGCGAACGGCGCATGACGCAGTTCAATGGAACCCATCAGCATGTAGTACAACGCCAGGAAGATAGGCATCTGGATGATCAGCGGGAAGCAGCCGCCCAGCGGGTTAACCTTCTCCGCTTTGTACAGGGCCATCATCTCCTGGCTTTGGCGCTGTTTATCATCGCCAAGACGTTCGCGCATCGCCTGAATTTTCGGCTGCAGCATACGCATCTTCGCCATTGACGTGTACTGCGCTTTGGTCAGCGGGTACATGATACCGCGAACGATAAAGGTAATGATGATAATGGAGAAGCCCCAGTTGCCCACAAAGCTGTGGATCCACTTCAGCAACTTGAACAGCGGCTGAGAGATGAACCACAACCAACCGTAGTCCACGGTCAAATCCAGGTGCGGTGCAACAGCCGCCATTTTATCCTGAATTTCCGGGCCGACCCACAGGGTGCTGGTCATCGCGCCAGTCTGGCCTGGCTGTACCAGTACCGGCTGCGCTTTATAGCCGATAGCGACAATGCCGTTACCCAGATTGGCGGTGTAGAAATTGTTGGTGCCGTCGTTACGCGGAATCCATGCGGTAGCGAAATACTGCTGCAACATTGCCACCCAACCGCCTTTGGAGCTGACGTTGAGGTTTTCGTTATCGGCAATGGTGTCGAATTTGTATTTCTCATACTTCTCATCCGGCGTGGAGTACGCTGCGCCGCGGAACGTATGCAGCGCAAAGTTGCTGCTGCCGGTGTCGCGATGAGGAGGCAGGTTGACGGATTGTTTTAACTGACCAAAGGTGGAGACTTCCAGCGGTTTTTCGCCGGTGTTCTGCACGCTATAGTTCACGTTAACCGCATAATCGCCACGCTTAAAGACAAACGTTTTGGTAAACGTGTTGCCTGCGGCGTCAGTATAAGTCATCGGAACCTGCAGTTCGTTCTGACCGTCGGCCAGTACAAACGCATCTTTCTCGACGTTGTACAGCGGACGCGGGCCGTTCGCCGGGTTATCCGGGCCGTCGCGGCCTGTCAGGCCGCTTTGCGCCTGATAGATAAACTGCGGGGTGGTTTCCAGCAGCTGGAACGGTTCGTTGGAACCCAGTTCTTTCGGGTAAGCCGGGAGCAAGGCCTGCTCGACATCACCACCACGGGTGTTGATAGTCAAATCAAGCACATCGGTTTTCACCGTAATCATTTTCCCCTGGCCACTGGCTGGTACGCCCTGGTCGGCGGCGCTACCCGCTGCGGTGGTCGTTGTCTGCGTGGTCTGTTGAGTCTGAGGTTGCGGATTTTTATCCTGCTCCCAGGCTTGCCAGATCATGAAAGACACGAACAGCAAAGCGATGACTAAAAGATTGCGTTGCGAATCCATCGTTAGTGTTCTCTGGTATCAAATGGTCCGGGCGGGACGGGATCGTCACCACCAGGGTGTAAAGGGTGGCATTTTAATACGCGTTTCACCGTCAACCAACTGCCTTTTATCACTCCAAACCTGCGCAATGCCTCAATTCCGTAGCTTGAGCACGTTGGCGTGAAACGACAATGCGGCCCAAGCAGCGGACTGATCAGGCGTTGATAGACCCGAATAAGGGCTATCAGGACCCGCGAGCCAGGCGACAGTGGCGGCGCCATAATTTTTCCAACGCTTCCGAGAGAGCACGGTTATCGAGGTCGGCAACCCCTTTTTTCGCCACCACCACGAAATCCATTGCAGGAAGTTCATGCTGGCGCAGACGGAAGCTTTCACGCGTCAGACGTTTAATCCGGTTGCGTTCATGCGCACGTCGAACATTTTTCTTGGCGACGGTAAGACCGATACGGGGATGCCCCAGCGAATTCAGGCGGCCGAGGATGGTGATTTGCGGCGTGCCAGCCCGTTGAGGTTGCTGGAAGACGAATGTGAAATGAGCGGGAGTTAACAAACGTAACTCCCTGGGAAATGCGAGCTTAACCACTCAGGGGTTAGCTTTATTACTTGGAAACGGTCAGACGAGCGCGGCCTTTAGCACGACGACGTGCCAGAACCTGACGACCATTTTTAGTAGCCATACGAGCACGGAAGCCGTGAGAACGGTTGCGCTTCAGTACAGACGGTTGAAAAGTGCGTTTCATGGCGATTTCTACCTAAACTTGAATAAATTCACTGACTTTTGCGTATACCCGAACAAACTTTGAACGACTTACGCCACAGTGTGGGTGATTAAAGAGGCCGGATTGTAATAATTGTACACTCCGGAGTCAATTCTCTTTCCTTATTTTCCCGCGATTTTCCACGCCTTTTTGTGCGGAAAATAAGCAGCGTTGACGCCATATGACGGGCATTGCGCGACGGGTGGAGAATTATACGGACTGCCAGGTAAAGCGCAAGGATCGCCCTGGATCTTTATGCGATCTTTTAGGCGTCTGCTCACCTTTACCTATTAATTTTTTCAATATGCGCGCGAAAGCGTACAGGAGTTCCCCAGGATCGATTACACTTATCCTTTCCTGGAAAGTCCTGTGGATAAATCGGGAAGAATCTGTGAGAAACAGAAGATCTCTTGCTCAGTTTAGGCTATGATCCGCGGTCCTGATCGTTTCAAACGATCCTGGTCAGGCATGAACACGAAATCTTTCAGACTGCGTGAAGTCGCGATCGTTTGAAAGATCCGTGAAAACCGCAGACAGCGGTTCGTGCGTCACCCTTCATGCAGGGTCTTATCGACGTGCGCCAACAATCATTAATGTATCAGCCTTTGTCATTTATCGACTTTTGTTCGAGTGGAGTCCGCCGTGTCACTTTCGCTTTGGCAGCAGTGTCTTGCCCGATTGCAGGATGAGTTACCAGCCACAGAATTCAGTATGTGGATACGCCCGTTGCAGGCGGAACTGAGCGATAACACGCTGGCTTTGTATGCGCCAAACCGTTTTGTGCTCGATTGGGTAAGAGATAAGTACCTCAACAATATCAATGGATTACTCAACACATTCTGCGGCGCGGATGCCCCACAACTGCGTTTTGAAGTGGGAACAAAGCCCGTTACGCAAACGCTAAAAACGCCTGTGCATAACGTTGTCGCGCCTGCGCAGACAACGACGGCGCAGCCGCAGCGCGTAGCGCCTGCGGCCCGTTCGGGCTGGGATAACGTACCAGCGCCGGCGGAGCCGACCTACCGCTCCAACGTCAATGTTAAGCATACATTTGATAACTTCGTCGAAGGTAAATCCAACCAACTGGCGCGCGCGGCGGCACGTCAGGTGGCGGATAATCCTGGCGGCGCTTATAACCCGTTATTCCTCTATGGCGGCACTGGTCTGGGTAAAACTCACCTGCTGCACGCGGTGGGTAACGGCATTATGGCGCGCAAACCCAACGCGAAAGTCGTGTATATGCACTCCGAGCGCTTTGTGCAGGACATGGTAAAAGCCCTGCAAAATAACGCCATCGAAGAGTTTAAACGCTACTACCGCTCCGTTGACGCATTGCTGATCGACGATATTCAATTCTTCGCCAATAAAGAACGATCCCAGGAAGAGTTTTTCCACACCTTTAACGCTCTGCTGGAAGGCAATCAGCAGATCATTTTGACGTCGGATCGCTATCCGAAAGAGATCAACGGCGTTGAGGATCGTCTCAAGTCCCGCTTTGGTTGGGGGCTAACAGTGGCGATCGAACCACCAGAGCTGGAAACCCGCGTGGCGATCCTGATGAAAAAAGCGGACGAAAATGATATTCGTCTGCCAGGCGAAGTAGCGTTCTTTATCGCCAAGCGTCTACGCTCTAACGTACGTGAACTGGAAGGCGCGCTGAACCGGGTGATCGCCAATGCCAACTTTACCGGCCGGGCGATTACTATCGACTTTGTGCGCGAAGCGCTGCGCGATTTACTGGCGTTGCAGGAAAAACTGGTCACCATCGACAATATTCAGAAGACGGTGGCCGAGTATTACAAAATCAAAATTGCGGATCTGCTTTCTAAGCGTCGATCTCGCTCGGTAGCACGTCCGCGCCAGATGGCTATGGCGCTGGCAAAAGAGCTCACCAACCACAGTCTGCCGGAAATCGGCGATGCGTTTGGCGGGCGCGACCACACTACCGTACTTCATGCCTGTCGTAAAATTGAGCAACTGCGTGAAGAAAGCCACGATATCAAAGAAGATTTTTCGAATTTAATCAGAACATTGTCGTCGTGATCCTATGAAATTTACCGTTGAACGTGAACATTTATTAAAACCGCTTCAGCAGGTCAGCGGCCCGCTGGGCGGTCGTCCTACGCTGCCGATTCTCGGTAACCTGCTCCTCCAGGTAGCGGACGGTACGCTTTCTCTGACCGGCACCGATCTTGAAATGGAGATGGTCGCGCGCGTTACGCTTTCTCAGCCGCATGAGCCAGGCGCCACTACCGTGCCGGCGCGGAAATTCTTTGATATCTGCCGCGGCCTGCCGGAGGGCGCGGAGATTGCCGTTCAGTTGGAAGGCGATCGGATGCTGGTGCGTTCTGGCCGTAGCCGCTTCTCGCTGTCTACGCTGCCTGCCGCCGATTTCCCGAATCTTGACGACTGGCAAAGCGAAGTTGAATTTACGCTGCCGCAAGCCACGATGAAGCGCCTGATTGAAGCGACCCAGTTTTCGATGGCCCATCAGGATGTGCGCTACTACTTAAACGGTATGCTGTTTGAAACGGAAGGTAGCGAACTGCGCACTGTCGCGACCGACGGCCACCGCCTGGCGGTGTGCTCAATGCCGCTGGAAGCGTCTTTACCCAGCCATTCGGTGATTGTGCCGCGTAAAGGCGTGATTGAACTGATGCGTATGCTCGACGGTGGCGAAAACCCGCTGCGCGTGCAGATCGGCAGTAATAATATCCGCGCGCACGTCGGCGACTTTATCTTTACCTCGAAGCTGGTGGATGGTCGCTTCCCGGATTACCGTCGCGTTCTGCCGAAGAATCCGGATAAACATCTGGAAGCGGGCTGCGATATCCTCAAGCAGGCGTTTGCCCGCGCGGCAATCCTCTCGAATGAGAAATTCCGCGGCGTGCGTCTGTACGTCAGTGAGAATCAGCTCAAAATCACCGCCAATAACCCGGAACAGGAAGAAGCGGAAGAGATTCTGGACGTGAGCTATGGCGGGACGGAGATGGAAATCGGCTTTAACGTCAGTTACGTGCTGGACGTGCTCAATGCGCTGAAGTGCGAAACCGTGCGCATTATGCTGACGGATTCCGTATCCAGCGTACAGATTGAAGATGCGGCGTCACAGTCGGCTGCCTACGTTGTTATGCCAATGAGGCTGTAGAATCTGAAAAGGGGCTGGTTTACTTGCCATTTCGCCTCCCGGCAGTGCTCGAAATGCTCACGTACTTCGTGTACGCTCCGCTTTCTGCGCGCTGGCGGTAGACGAACTGGCTGCGACACACACGCCCCTGGACGAATGTACTAATATATGTCACTGACGCGCCTTTTAATCAAAGACTTCCGCAACATAGAAAATGCGGATCTCGCTTTATCCCCCGGCTTTAACTTCCTGGTTGGCGCCAACGGCAGCGGCAAAACCAGCGTGCTGGAAGCTATCTATACGCTTGGCCATGGTCGGGCGTTTCGCAGTTTGCAGCCTGGCCGCGTGATTCGTCATGAGCAGGAAGCGTTTGTTCTTCACGGGCGATTACAGGGCGAAGAGCGTGAGACGTCGATTGGTTTAACCAAAGATAAGCAGGGCGACAGCAAAGTCCGTATCGATGGTACCGACGGTCACAAGATCGCGGAGCTGGCGCATTTAATGCCGATGCAGTTGATTACGCCGGAGGGGTTTACTTTACTCAACGGCGGCCCCAAATACAGAAGAGCGTTCCTTGACTGGGGATGCTTTCACAACGAAGCCGGATTCTTCACCGCCTGGAGCAACCTGAAACGATTGCTGAAACAGCGTAATGCCGCGCTGCGCCAGGTGAGTCGTTATGAGCAATTGCGCCCGTGGGATAAAGAGCTGATTCCGCTGGCGGAACAAATTAGTACCTGGCGGGCGGAGTACAGTAGCGCTATCGCACAGGACATGGCGGATACCTGTCAGCAGTTTTTACCTGAATTTTCCCTGACGTTCTCTTTCCAGCGCGGCTGGGAGAAAGAGACAGACTATGCGGACGTGCTGGAGCGAAGCTTTGAGCGTGACCGTATGTTGACCTACACCGCGCACGGGCCGCATAAAGCGGACTTTCGCATTCGCGCCGACGGCGCGCCGGTGGAAGATACCCTGTCGCGCGGGCAGCTAAAGTTATTGATGTGCGCCTTACGTCTGGCGCAGGGCGAGTTCCTCACCCGCGAAAGCGGGCGGCGCTGCCTGTACCTGATAGATGATTTTGCCTCTGAACTTGACGATGCGCGTCGCGGACTGCTGGCCAGCCGCTTAAAAGCCACGCAATCGCAGGTCTTTGTCAGCGCAATTAGCGCTGAACACGTTATAGACATGTCGGATGAAAATTCGAAGATGTTTACCGTGGAAAAGGGTAAAATAACGGATTAACCCAAGATTAAATGAGCGAGAAACGTTGATGTCGAATTCTTATGACTCCTCCAGTATCAAAGTCCTGAAAGGGCTGGATGCGGTGCGTAAGCGCCCGGGTATGTATATCGGCGACACGGATGACGGCACCGGTCTGCACCACATGGTATTCGAGGTGGTAGATAACGCTATCGACGAAGCGCTCGCAGGTCACTGTAAAGATATCGTCGTGACTATTCACGCCGATAACTCCGTGTCCGTAACGGATGATGGCCGTGGCATTCCGACCGGGATTCACCCGGAAGAAGGCGTCTCGGCGGCGGAAGTGATCATGACCGTTCTGCACGCGGGCGGTAAATTTGACGATAACTCCTATAAAGTCTCCGGCGGTCTGCACGGCGTGGGCGTCTCGGTAGTCAACGCTCTGTCGCAAAAACTGGAACTGGTTATCCAGCGAGATGGCAAAATTCACCGTCAGATCTACGAGCACGGCGTGCCGCAGGCACCCCTGGCCGTCACTGGCGATACCGATAAAACCGGCACGATGGTACGTTTCTGGCCGAGCCACGAAACCTTCACCAACGTCACTGAATTTGAATATGAGATCCTGGCGAAACGCCTGCGTGAACTGTCATTCCTGAACTCAGGCGTCTCCATCCGCCTGCGCGACAAGCGCGATGGCAAAGAAGATCATTTCCACTACGAAGGCGGCATCAAGGCGTTTGTTGAATATCTGAACAAGAATAAAACGCCGATCCACCCGAATATCTTCTATTTCTCCACCGAAAAAGACGGTATCGGCGTGGAAGTAGCGCTGCAGTGGAACGATGGTTTCCAGGAAAACATCTACTGCTTTACCAACAACATTCCGCAGCGCGACGGCGGTACTCACCTTGCAGGCTTCCGTGCGGCGATGACCCGTACGCTGAACGCCTACATGGACAAAGAAGGCTACAGCAAAAAAGCCAAAGTCAGCGCCACCGGCGACGATGCCCGTGAAGGTCTGATTGCGGTGGTTTCCGTAAAAGTACCGGATCCGAAATTCTCCTCACAGACCAAAGATAAGCTGGTCTCTTCCGAGGTGAAATCGGCGGTAGAACAGCAGATGAACGAACTGCTGAGCGAATACCTGCTGGAAAACCCATCTGACGCGAAAATCGTCGTCGGCAAAATTATCGACGCCGCGCGTGCGCGTGAAGCGGCGCGTCGCGCCCGTGAAATGACCCGTCGTAAAGGCGCGCTCGATTTAGCCGGTCTGCCGGGCAAACTGGCGGACTGTCAGGAACGCGACCCGGCGCTGTCCGAACTGTACCTGGTGGAAGGGGACTCCGCGGGCGGCTCTGCGAAGCAGGGGCGTAACCGCAAGAACCAGGCGATTCTGCCGCTGAAAGGTAAAATCCTTAACGTCGAGAAAGCGCGCTTCGACAAGATGCTTTCCTCCCAGGAAGTGGCGACGCTGATCACCGCGCTGGGCTGCGGTATCGGTCGCGACGAGTACAACCCGGACAAGCTGCGCTATCACAGCATCATCATCATGACCGATGCGGACGTCGACGGCTCGCACATCCGTACGCTGCTGTTGACCTTCTTCTATCGTCAGATGCCGGAAATTGTCGAGCGTGGCCACGTCTACATTGCGCAGCCGCCGCTGTACAAAGTGAAGAAAGGCAAGCAGGAACAGTACATTAAAGACGACGAAGCGATGGATCAGTACCAGATTTCCATCGCGCTTGACGGTGCGACTCTGCACGCGAACGCTCATGCGCCGGCGCTATCCGGCGAAGCGTTAGAAAAACTGGTCTCTGAATATAACGCCACGCAGAAAATGATTGGTCGTATGGAGCGTCGCTTCCCGAAAGCGCTGCTCAAAGAGCTGGTGTATCAGCCAACTCTGACCGAAGCCGATCTTTCTGATGAGCAGACTGTAACGCGCTGGGTGAATGCGCTGATTACCGAGCTGAACGAGAAAGAGCAGCACGGCAGTCAGTGGAAGTTCGATGTTCATACTAATACGGAACAGAATCTGTTCGAGCCGATCGTTCGCGTGCGTACGCATGGCGTGGATACCGATTATCCGTTGGATCACGAGTTTGTGACCGGCGCGGAATATCGTCGTATCTGCACGCTGGGCGAGAAGCTGCGCGGTCTGATTGAAGAGGACGCGTTCATCGAACGCGGCGAGCGTCGCCAGCCGGTAACCAGCTTCGAGCAGGCGCTGGAGTGGCTGGTGAAAGAATCACGTCGCGGTCTGGCTATCCAGCGTTATAAAGGTCTGGGTGAAATGAACCCGGATCAGCTGTGGGAAACCACCATGGACCCGGAAAGCCGCCGTATGCTGCGCGTGACCGTCAAAGATGCGATTGCTGCCGACCAGCTGTTCACCACGCTGATGGGTGATGCCGTTGAGCCGCGTCGTGCCTTTATCGAAGAGAACGCCCTGAAAGCGGCGAACATCGATATTTAACCTGCCTTAATCCCCGGCCTACCGCTGGTTGGTCGGGGCATCATGATGTTCTCCGACATAGCTGAATAAAAAATCTCTAAAGCGCTGCGTGGCGGGCGTTTGTGCGCGCCACGCATGGTAATACACGTTCATATTGCGCCGCAGCGGAGGCGTGAGCGAACAGGTCGCTAATTGGTAGCTTTTGGCGTAATTGCGGGAAAAGGTTCCGGCGATCACCACGCCTTCACACTGCGCCGCCAGCGACATGGCGGTCGCCATATGTTCCACCGTCATTTTGGGCTTAATGCGCACGCCAGCGGTCGCGGAGATCATCGGAATGGATTCGTTGCCAACGGCGATCAGCTCTTCGCTTTGAATCTCTTCCCAGCGAACCGTTTTTTTATGCAGCCGATAGTCCGGATGGCAGTACAGGGCGATTTCCGTTGTGAACAGCGTTTGTTTGTCGATTTCCGGTTCCAGCGGCCGCTCCGGGCCGATACCAAAATCGGCTTCTCCCAACATAATGCTTTTTTGTAATTGCGACATGGGCTTATCAATAAGCTGTACGTGGGTATGCGGATGCTGCCGCTTAAAGGCATGGATGATTTGCGGCAGAAAAGCACAGGCGATCAGCGGCGCGCCAACAACCCGCACCAGGGATTTTTTGATCTCTTTCAGGTCGCGGGCATAATTTTCGGCCCGTTGAAACTCTTCAACAACCCGCATGGCGGCGGGTAAAAACTTTTCGCCGTCGGGCGATAGCTTCACCACGCGCGAAGTGCGGTCGAAAAGGGAAACCTCCATCTGGCTTTCCATTTCGTTGATTAAACCGCTAACAGCTCCCTGCGTGATGCACAGATATTTGCTGGCGGCGGTAAAACTACGCAAATCCGCGACGGCCAGAAACGCGCGAAATTGCCGGATAGTTAAATTCATTTGCCACCTGTGTTACCCCTTTACTGAGAGGATTTTATCTCAGGCTGGATAAGGTCGCGTTGATACGACTCGCAAATACAGGGTGTCTGCCTGCGGCGCAGGCAGACAGTTGGCTTATTTTACGGTGATGGTTGGTGATTTTTTCATGGTTTCTTCGGTCAGTTCCTGGCCGATGCCGGGAAGCTCCGGGACTTCGTACATGCCGTTCTTCGGCAGGTAGTTGTATTTACAGGTCTGTGTATTCGGCTCCAGCAGCGCATACCGGTGCAGTTCGTGGATGACGAAGTTCGGGATCACGGTTTCCATATGCAGCGCCACTGCTGTGGAAATCGGCCCGCCGCAAACGTGGATTTGCACCGTTTTGTCATAAACATGCGCCATATCGCAGATTTTCTTCACTTCGGTGATGCCGCCGCAGGTACAAATATCGGGCTGGATCACGCTCAGGCTGCCGTTTTCCAGGAAAGGACGGTATCCCCAGCGCCAGTAAATGCGTTCGCCAGCCGCCAGTGGAATATTAACTTTATCAGCCACTTGTTTCATTTGTCCGGGGTTTAACGGCATGACCGGTTCCTCGTAGTAGAAGATGCCCAGCTCTTCTATCATGCGGCCAAACTGAATCGCCGAGGTGGTATCCGTAAAAGCGTGCATTTCGGCGATGATATCAACGTCCGGGCCGACCGCATCGCGAATGGCGGCCATACGGTCGTAGCCCAGGCGCAGGATTTTGTCGGTGAGCGGCCCGTTGAGGTTTTGCTGGTTCCAGTTGCCGTGGCGATCCATTGCGACGGTATCCACTTTTATCGCGTCATAGCCTTCGCTGACGGCGGTCAGCGCCGCCTGTGCATACTGTTCCGGCTCGGTCAGCATATCTTTATCGCTACCGTCCCCCAGCCAAACTGTAGCTGGCTGGCATAGGTTCTTATTTTCTCGCGGCTTTTTCCGCCGAGCATCTTATACAGCGGCACACCCCACGCTTTACCTTTGATATCCCACAGCGCGATATCAATACCGCTCATTGCTGCGGAAAAGATGCCGCCGCCGCCCTGCCCCCAGAAGGTTTTTTTGAGCATCTTTTCCCAGATAGCTTCGTTATTCATCGGGTCCATGCCGATGATAATGGAGGCTAAATCTTTTGCCATGCCGATGCCCGCAGAGGCGCCGACGCCGTAAGCCAGCCCGACTTCGCCAAAACCGGAAATGCCCTCGTCGGTATTAATTTTTACCACCACCGGACGCCATTTGCTGGTGGCGGACGCAAAATCATTAGCAACATCAATAATATCAATGCTGGTAATTTTCATCATTTACTCCTTGTGATTAATATTTTTTAATCGTTAAAACGAATGCAGATACCACGGCGATAGCGCTGATGAAAACCAGACATAATAAGCCGCCGGTATAAGTTCCTGTAATAGAGATAAATAATCCGATAAATACTGGTGATAATGATGACAGGCCGTTCGCGACGCCGTTCATTACGCCGCTGGCGGCGGAAATAGATTTCCCGGACACCATCCCTTGTAATAATGTCCACGCAACAGGCGTACCCATCGTGCAAAAAGCGACGGCGAAGGAGAGTAGTACCGCTGACATATATTTGTGTTCGGTTATTGTGCCGAAATAGATACTGATACCGGCGAAAAACATTAACACCATTAATATGGGGGCGCTGCGTCCTATTTTATCGACGAAGACGCCCGCGGCGGCTTTGGAAAATATCGACAAGACAAATGGCAGCGACGCCAGCCAGCCCATTTCTGCCCAGCTAAATCCTCTGGCTGATTTAAGATAGGTTGGCAGCCAGGTAATCATCCCCCAGTATAGGCATTGCAGACACAGGTACCATAGCACCAGCAACCAGTAGCAATAGTTGGTAATCACCGGTTTTACCCGCAACATAAAACTTTCGCTGCTGCCTGCGCTTTCCGTTTCCTGCCCGGCTTTGATATAAGCCAGTTCCTGCTCGCTGATACCTTTAAGTTGTTCTGGTTTATCAGCAACATATCGCCATAGCAGCCAGAGTGGAATTAACCCGAGAGCGGCGCATAAAAAGAAGTTGGAACGCCAGCCGTGGGTGCCTATCCACCAGGTGAAAAAAGGCATCGCAATGGCGGGCGCGACCGACTGGCCGACGATCCACGCTGCGTTTGCCCGGCCACGCTCCTGCTTCGGAAACCAGTTTTTAATAAATACGCTTTGCAGCGGATAATAAAAACCCTCTCCGATACCCAGTAATATGCGGCAAATAATAATTAATGCAAACGATGTCGCAACTCCGCCAATCATTAAGGCGATGGTCCAGATTAGGATACAAAGCATCATCGCTTTTCTGGGGCCGAGATAATCACCAAGCGGTGATAATACAACGTTAGCGATACCATAAGCGGCCAGAAAGACGGTCATCATCATGCCGATTTGCAATGGCATACCTTCAATACCCATATAGGCTAAGAAGGGTTCATTCGCGGCTAATACCGAAACATTAACGCGATCGAGATAAGCAATAAATATTCCAATAAACAGACAGGCAACGATTAAAAATCTTTTCCTGGTTGGGGGGGCGGTAAGGGCCATCGACATTAGCGATCTCCTTCTCATCGGATAAGGTTATTTTAAAATATAAGTTTTTGTTGATTTTTACTGATTAAGAACCAATCCCATTAGGCTCTAAGTGATGATGTCCAAAGTAGCAATACACATTCTTTTAGAAAAACGGTATTTTCTGTTTGATTAATGAGGTTATCTAATACATCAGGAGGGAGAATACGGCCTGAAAAGGGGAATCCCGTTTGTGAATCTTATCCCCCTTTCTCTCGGATTCTTTACTGTTTTTTGAGCGGAATCGCGTTAGCATGAGTCAGGACTCATTTAATGCGGGGATTTCATGGCTATTAAACTTATTGCTATCGACATGGATGGCACCCTTCTGCTGCCCGATCACACCATTTCTCCGGCGGTTAAAAACGCGATTGCCGCTGCGCGTGAAAAAGGGGTAAACGTGGTGCTGACCACAGGCCGTCCGTATGCGGGTGTGCACAGTTACCTGAAAGAACTTCACATGGAACAGCCCGGCGATTATTGCATTACCTATAACGGGGCGCTGGTGCAGAAAGCAGGGGACGGCAGTACGGTTGCGCAAACGGCGCTCAGCTATGATGACTACCGTTACCTGGAAAAACTGTCCCGTGAGGTGGGTTCTCACTTCCACGCATTAGACCGAAATACGCTTTATACCGCTAACCGCGATATCAGCTACTACACGGTGCATGAGTCGTATGTAGCGACCATTCCGCTGGTATTTTGTGAAGCGGAGAAGATGGACCCGAACACCCAGTTCCTGAAAGTTATGATGATCGATGAGCCTGCCGTTCTCGACCGGGCGATTGCGCGTATACCGGCAGAGGTGAAGGAAAAGTATACCGTGCTGAAAAGTGCGCCGTACTTCCTTGAAATTCTCGATAAACGGGTTAATAAAGGCACCGGCGTAAAATCACTGGCCGAGGCGCTGGGTATTAAGCCAGAGGAGGTGATGGCGATTGGCGATCAGGAAAACGACATTGCGATGATCGAATACGCCGGCATGGGCGTGGCAATGGACAACGCCATTCCGTCGGTCAAAGAGGTGGCTAACTTTGTGACTAAATCGAACCTTGAAGATGGTGTTGCCTGGGCGATTGAAAAATTTGTGCTGAACCCCGATCACTCATCCGGCCATTTCCCCGCCCGATAAGGCATAGTCGCCATCGGGCAAATACGCGCTTAACGACCCGCACTTGCTGCGGGTTTTTTTATGTCTTTCGTTTACGTCTTATAACGTTCCCATAACCAGTTGTCGTTTTTGTGATCTAAATTGTAGTACAACATAATTGTGTTGTACTACATTAATGACATGATAACGACGGTTGATATCACGCTAGTACTACAAAATTGCGGCGTAATTCAGCTATCGCGGTAAAGTAAGAGAGTTCACATCGAGCACAAGGACTCTCTATGACTCTCAATAAAACTGATCGCATCGTTATCACGCTGGGCAAACAGATTGTCAGCGGTAAATACGTACCCGGTTCGGCGCTGCCAGCGGAAGCGGATCTGTGCGAGGAGTTTGAAACGTCTCGCAACATCATTCGCGAAGTGTTTCGTTCGCTTATGGCGAAGCGGCTAATTGAAATGAAGCGCTATCGCGGCGCGTTTATCGCACCGCGTAACCAGTGGAATTATCTCGATACCGACGTGCTGCAATGGGTGCTGGAAAACGACTACGACCCGAGGCTTATCAGCGCGATGAGCGAAATACGAAACCTGGTGGAGCCAGCAATAGCACGCTGGGCGGCGGAACGGGCAACATCAAGCGATCTGGCTGAAATTGAGTCGGCGCTAAACGACATGATTGCCAACAACCAGGACCGGGAAGCGTTTAACGAGGCGGATATTCGCTATCACGAAGCAGTGTTGCAGTCGGTGCATAACCCGGTGCTGCAACAGTTAAATGTAGCGATCAGCTCGCTACAGCGAGCGGTATTTGAACGGACCTGGATGGGCGATGCGGCCAACATGCCGAAAACGCTCCAGGAACATAAGGCGCTATTCGATGCGATACGGCATCAGGATGGCGATGCGGCAGAGCAGGCGGCATTAACCATGATCGCCAGCTCGACACGAAGGTTAAAGGAAATCACATGACAGCTCGCTACATCGCAATTGACTGGGGATCGACCAATCTGCGCGCCTGGCTTTACCAGGGCGACAAATGCCTGGAGAGCAGGCAATCAGAAGCAGGCGTTACACGCCTGAACGGTAAATCTCCTGACGCGGTGTTAGCAGAAGTCACAACACACTGGCGCGACAGCGCCACCCCCGTGGTAATGGCGGGCATGATCGGCAGTAACGTAGGCTGGCAAAATGCGCCTTATCTGCCGGTTCCCGCCCTGTTCTCCGCTATTGGCGAACAGTTAACCGCCGTTGGCGACAACATCTGGATCATCCCCGGATTGTGTGTCTCACGCGAGGATAACCACAACGTGATGCGCGGCGAAGAGACGCAACTGCTTGGCGCCCGCGAACTTTCTCCTTCTTCTGTCTATGTCATGCCCGGCACGCATTGCAAATGGGTACAGACTGATACGCAACAAATTCATGATTTTCGTACTGTGATGACAGGCGAACTCCATCACTTGTTGCTGCGTCACTCGCTGGTCGGGGCTGGTTTGCCGGAACAGGAAGCTTCTGGCGACGCCTATGCCGCGGGGCTGGAGCGCGGTCTTAATTCTCCTGCCGTCCTGCCTTCTCTTTTTGAGGTTCGCGCCTCGCACGTGTTGGGACATCTTGCGCGTGAGCAGGTCAGCGACTTCCTCTCCGGCCTGTTGATTGGTGCGGAAGTCGCCAGCATGAGCGAATCCTTCGCGGCGCAACAGGCTATCACTCTCGTCGCTGGACCCGCGCTGATCTCACGTTACCAACAGGCGTTTCGTGCTATTGGGCGTGATGTTTCAACCGTGGATGGCGATATGGCATTTCAGGCTGGAATAAGGAGCATCGCTCATGCAGTGGCAAACTAATCTCCCTCTCATCGCTATCTTACGCGGTATTACGCCCGATGATGCCCTGGCGCACGTTGGCGCGGTGGTGGATGCGGGATTTGACGCTATAGAAATTCCGCTTAACTCCCCACAGTGGGAAAAAAGCATTTCTTCCGTGGTGAAGGCGTATGGCGGCAGGGCGCTTATTGGCGCTGGTACCGTACTGAAACCGGAACAGGTAGACCAGCTTGCCGGGATGGGCTGCAAGCTGGTCGTCACGCCAAATATCCAACCGGAGGTGATCCGCCGGGCAGTGAGCTATGGCATGACCGTGTGTCCGGGCTGCGCCACGGCAACAGAAGCCTTTGCTGCGCTGGATGCAGGCGCACAGGCGTTAAAAATTTTCCCGTCGTCGGCGTTTGGTCCGGGCTACATCAGCGCGCTGAAAGCGGTACTTCCGCCGGATGTTCCGCTATTTGCCGTCGGCGGCGTGACGCCGGAAAACCTGGCGCAATGGATTAAAGCCGGCTGTGTGGGCGCGGGACTGGGTAGCGATCTCTATCGCGCCGGGCAATCCGTTGAACGCACCGCGCAGCAGGCTGCGGCATTTGTTAATGCGTATCGAGAGGCAGTGAAATGAAAATAACTCACATCACCACGTACCGTTTACCTCCACGTTGGATGTTCCTGAAAATCGAAACGGATGAAGGCGTGGTTGGCTGGGGAGAGCCGGTCATTGAAGGTCGGGCACGTACTGTAGAGGCGGCAGTACATGAGTTTGCCGACTACCTGATAGGGAAAGATCCGGCGCGTATCAACGACCTGTGGCAGGTAATGTACCGGGCCGGTTTTTATCGCGGCGGCCCGATTATGATGAGCGCCATCGCCGGTATTGACCAGGCATTGTGGGATATCAAAGGCAAGGTGTTGAATGCGCCGGTCTGGCAGCTCATGGGCGGCCTGGTGCGCGACAAAATCAAGGCCTATAGCTGGGTGGGCGGCGATCGTCCGGCAGACGTCATTGACGGTATTGAAAAATTGCGCGGTATTGGTTTTGACACCTTCAAGCTGAACGGCTGTGAAGAGATGGGCGTGATTGATAATTCCCGTGCGGTGGATGCGGCGGTCAATACCGTGGCGCAAATCCGCGAAGCTTTCGGCAGTGAAATTGAGTTTGGGCTCGACTTCCACGGTCGCGTTAGCGCGCCGATGGCGAAGGTACTGATTAAAGAACTGGAACCCTATCGCCCGCTGTTTATTGAAGAGCCGGTGCTGGCGGAACAGGCGGAATATTATCCGCGCCTGGCGGCGCAAACGCATATTCCGATTGCTGCAGGCGAGCGTATGTTCTCGCGTTTTGAATTTAAACGCGTGCTGGACGCGGGTGGGCTGGCGATTCTACAGCCGGATTTATCCCACGCGGGCGGCATTACCGAATGCTATAAAATCGCCGGAATGGCGGAAGCATATGATGTGGCGCTGGCGCCGCATTGCCCGCTGGGTCCAATCGCCCTGGCTGCCTGCCTGCATATCGATTTTGTTTCGCGCAACGCGGTATTCCAGGAACAGAGTATGGGCATTCACTATAACAAGGGCGCGGAGCTGCTCGACTTTGTGAAAAATAAAGAAGACTTCAGCATGGACGGCGGCTTCTTTAAACCCTTAACCAAACCGGGTCTTGGCGTAGACATTGACGAGGCCAGGGTGATTGAACTTAGCAAAAGCGCGCCGGACTGGCGTAATCCGTTGTGGCGGCACGCTGACGGATCGGTAGCCGAGTGGTGATCGCCACGCTGTAGGCTCAACAAACGTCGCCCTCCGGGCAACCCAATTTAAATATAAAAACACACCCTCTGTAATTTACAGGGCATGGTGAGCGGCCTCGCTATGCCCAGAATCTGGAGACAGATGACGATGGATATTTCAGTTACAGCAGCACAGCCGGGGCGTCGCCGCTATCTGACGCTGGTGATGATCTTTATTACTGTGGTGATTTGCTACGTCGATCGCGCCAACCTTGCCGTGGCTTCCATGCATATTCAAAAAGAATTCGGTATTACCAAAGCGGAAATGGGCTATGTCTTCTCCGCTTTTGCCTGGCTCTATACGTTATGCCAGATCCCCGGCGGCTGGTTTCTCGACCGTATTGGGTCCCGGCTGACCTATTTTATCGCTATCTTCGGCTGGTCAGTCGCGACGCTATTGCAGGGGTTTGCGACGGGACTATTGTCGCTTATCGGCCTGCGCGCTATTACCGGGATTTTCGAGGCGCCGGCCTTTCCGGCAAATAACCGGATGGTCACTAGCTGGTTTCCGGAGCATGAGCGCGCATCCGCAGTCGGGTTCTACACCTCCGGACAGTTCGTCGGACTGGCATTCCTTACGCCGCTGCTGATCTGGATTCAGGAAATGCTGAGCTGGCACTGGGTCTTTATCGTCACCGGCGGTATCGGGATTATCTGGTCATTGGTCTGGTTTAAGGTTTATCAACCGCCGCGTTTGACGAAAAGCCTTAGCCAGGCGGAGTTGGAGTATATTCGCGATGGCGGTGGTCTGGTGGATGGCGATGCGCCAGCGAAAAAAGAGGCCCGCCAGCCGCTGACGAAAGCCGACTGGAAACTGGTGTTCCATCGTAAGCTGGTGGGCGTCTACCTCGGTCAGTTCGCCGTAAACTCTACGCTATGGTTCTTTCTGACCTGGTTCCCTAATTATCTGACCCAGGAAAAAGGCATTACCGCGCTAAAAGCGGGCTTTATGACGACCGTACCGTTCCTGGCTGCCTTTTTTGGCGTACTGCTCTCCGGCTGGCTGGCGGATAAACTGGTGAAAAAAGGCTTCTCGCTGGGCGTGGCGCGCAAAACGCCGATTATTTGCGGTTTGCTCATCTCCACGTGCATTATGGGCGCTAACTACACTAACGATCCGTTGTGGATTATGGCATTGATGGCGATAGCTTTCTTCGGCAATGGATTTGCGTCCATTACCTGGTCGTTAATCTCTTCCCTTGCGCCGATGCGGTTGATTGGCCTTACCGGCGGTATGTTTAACTTTATCGGTGGGTTGGGCGGGATTAGCGTACCGTTAGTGATTGGTTATCTGGCGCAAAGCTACGGTTTTGCTCCGGCGCTGGTCTATATCTCCGTTGTGGCCCTGCTGGGAGCGCTGTCTTACATCCTGTTAGTGGGCGATGTGAAACGCGTCGGATAAGTTGGCCGTGGCGAGCCGGAAGCTATTATGGCGAAGGATGATCGGCTATCCATGCGTCGAGCGCCGTCACTCCCTGCGTCACGATAGTTTTAATATCTATATCGCTAAGCGGTTGCAATTCCAGCTCCCGACAGGCTTCGGTTGCCTGAGTCATCCCCAGGCTGGCGCAGCCGCTTTTTAATTTATGCGCCAGCCGCTTAATGTTAACGTCGTCATTCATGGCGCGCGCCGCCTCGATCTCCTCGACTAAAGGCAGCGCGCTGTCTTTGAATAACGCGATCCATTGCCGGAGTTTTTCCGGGCCGACAGACGCCATATCGCCGGCAAGCTGATGTTCATTCAGCATCGCCCGCGCGTTGTGAGATTTGCCCTGTAAATAGTGCGCTATCATGCGGTAAAGCTCCTCGCGGGGAACGGGCTTTTGAATAATCCCGCAGAAAAGACCGGCGGTACGCTGACGAAGATTATCGTCTATCACATGCGCGCTAAAACCAATGCGTTTCATGGCGGGATACTGACTCATCAACTGCTGCGCCAGGGTTAAGCCGTCATAATCCGGTAAATCAAAATCCACCAGCGCGACATCAAAGGACTCGCCTTCGGCTAAACAGCGTAGCGCGTCATTCGCGCTTTCAGCTACTGAGACCTTCACCCCTTTACCCGTGAGCATTTCAGCGGTAATACGCTGCGTTAGCATATTATCTTCAATCAGCAACAGGCGTAGTCCGTTAAGATTTATCGGTTCCCTGAACGCATTTTTGCTTGCGGGTTTGGGGTGGCGAACCGGCAGTTGTAAGCGAAAACAACTGCCAACATGAAGCGTACTGGTGACGGTTAGCGTCCCGCCCATCGCCTCTGCCAGGCTGGCGCTGATAGCCAGCCCCAGGCCCGTCCCGCCCCGGCGTCCAGTCGCCTGCACAAACGGTTTGAAAATAGCCGTCAGCTTTGCTTCAGGGATACCGCATCCGGTATCTTCAACCTCAATAAACCAGCTCTGATCGTCGCAAAACGTGCGCAGCACTATGCTGCCGCGATCGGTAAATTTCGCCGCATTACTTAAAAGATTAATCACAATTTGACGTATCCGGCGCGGATCGCCTTGTAGCGTGGAAGGGAGTTGCTCGCTAAAGTCGGTGATGAGCGCCACCTGCACGCGGCTGTGCATTAAATGCAGCGCGCTATTCAACAATTGTCGCGGTTCAAACGGTTCCTCGCTAATGGAAACGTTGGTGCCGCCTACTTCAATCGCTGAGTAATCAAGAATATCGTTAAGAATCGCCAGTAGCGATTCGCCTGAATCATTAATGGCCTGTAAGTCGTCGCGGTAGTTTGCCATGAGCGGTTTATCGGCCAGCAATTGTACCGTACCGAGAATGCCGTAAAGCGGCGTGCGAATTTCATGGCTCATGGCGGCAAGGAACGTCGATTTCGCCTCGTTGGCCTTTTCCGCTTCGGCGCGCGCCTGCCGGTGTTCCAGCACCAGCGCATGAAGCTCCGCCGTTTGCGAACGCACCTGTTCCGCCAAATCCTCACGATGGCGGTTTAATTTGCGCACGTTGGCGCGAAACGCTTCCATCAGACGGCTGATGGTATCCAGTTCGCTGACGCCAGCCGCCTCCGGAAACGGTGAGTCAATATCGCCCTCCAGTAACCGCTGTAAGGCCTGCGTTTGTTGCGCCAGCGGGCGGGATACGGAACGGTAAACCACTCGCCAAAGAATAAAACTTAATGAGCACAGCGCCAGGATACCTAAGATCACTAACCCTATTTGCCCACGCTGACTGGCGTGTGTAAGACGCGCTAACCCAGCCTCGTTTCGTTTTTCGATGGCGTTCACCAACTGCGACACTTCCGTACTGAAGCGGGTAAACTGAAAGAGGTTATTGGCCATAAGCGTTTGAAGCTGGTCGCGGATGGCGTTTTCCTTACGAAACAGGGTAACCAGTGTGGTGTACTGGTTTATTTTCTCCAGCGCGTCGGCGATTTGGGCGCGAACGGTAGGATCTTCTATACGCTGCTGGCGGCGGGATAAAATTTTAACCAACTGATTAAGTTTTTCATCGGTGTCTTCGGCATCGCTCAGCCCTTGCGCGTCTTTTAAGGTCACAATGAGCTGCTTAAACTGCAGGGCATTGACCCGCAACTCATTCATCTGATTCACATACTCAAGGTCGATATCAATCAGTCGGTCAAGCGCGCGTTCAGCCTGATCCCCTTTACCGCTTTCGATAAGATCGTAAATACCGGCCTGGGTGGCGCCCGCAGATGTCGCTGCATTATTGGCCTGACCGTGAGCCTGGGCGGCAATGCTTTCCGCCGCCTCCGCAATCTGGCGGCTTAACTGCTGTTGCTGTGCGCGCAGCGTGAGAATTTCACCGACCAGCGTTCCCTGTTGCCCAAGCGTTTGCGCAATCTCTTTTTCTTGCCGGGCGATGGCCGAGGTATTAAACCCCTGCTCGCTTAATGCCTGCAAAAGATGGTTAATTTTAAGGCTTTGCGCTTTCAGCATCTTCCCCTGCGCCAGCCAAACGCCCTCACTGTCGGCATTGGTCAGATTTTGCGCGGAGAAGAGCTCGTAAGCGCTGGCTTCGCTTAACTGCCTGGCCATATTCATCGTGGGGAGCAGCGCTTGCGTATTGGTTTGCTCCACCTGACTAATGACGCGCAGGCTTATCCAGCCGATCACGGTGCTGAGCAGGGTGAGTGCCGCCATCAGGGCGAAGGCCAGCCATAATCTGCGGGTCAGTGAAGGCGTTGACATTTATGCGCCGCGGGTGAAATGGGTTGAGTTGCCGCCGGAAAAACCATTAGGATAAAACCTTATTGCTGGTGGGGCTATCATGCGCGCGCTTATTTCGTTCTTTTTTTTGATAATCATCGTCTCGAATGTAGAAACGGCGTCAGCCGAAACCGGACTGCTACACTGGACGCGCGCCGATCGGGCGATTCCCTGGCGGCAAACGTCAGTCAATGCGAGTAAACCCTGGAAACTGTGTGCATTATACCCCAGCCTGAAAGATTCTTACTGGTTGTCCGTCAACTACGGGATGCAAAAAGCGGCCAAATTGTATGGCGTTGATTTAAAAGTGCTGGAAGCGAATGGCTATCGGCAACTGGCGACGCAACAACAGCAAATGACGCAGTGCCGGGAGTGGGGCGCCGACGCTATTCTGCTTGGCAGCAGTACCATTCGTTTCCCGGAACTGGAACGGTATGCCGGTAATGTGCCGGTTATTGAAGTGGCGAACGTGATACGCGACGCCAGCGTGGCAACTCACGTCGGTCTGCCGTGGTTTCAGATGGGTTATCTGCCGGGACGTTTCCTGGTGCAGTGGAGCAAAGGAAAAGCGCTTAACGTTTTACTCTTCCCGGGGCCGGAAGAAGCCGGCGGCAGTCAGGAGATGGTGGCGGGTTTTCGTCAGGCAATTAAAGGCAGCGCCATCAACATTGTGGATATCGCCTGGGGCGATAACGACATTGAAGTGCAGCGAAACTTACTCCAGGAAATGCTGGAACGCCATCCGGACGCCAATGTGGTCGCCGGGTCGGCGATAGCGGCGGAGGCGGCGATGGGCGAAGGGCGAAATTTGACGACTCCGCTCACGATCGTCTCATTTTATCTGACGCATCAGGTTTATCGCGGTTTAAAACGCGGCCATATCCTGATGGCGCTCAGCGATCAGATGGCCTGGCAGGGAGAATTAGCGATAACGCAGTCGATTAAGGTCTTACAGGGGCAACCGGTGCCTGAAAATATCAGCCCGCCGGTGCTTATTTTGACGCATAACAACGCCGACAGCGCGCGCGTTCGTCGTTCGCTATCGCCTCCGGGATTTCGGCCCGTCTATTTGTATCAATACACCTCCGAGGCTAAAAAGTAGCCTTCGCCATGCTGTGTGACCAGCAGCTCCGGCGTAATTTTATGGCGTAAGCGGCGAACCAGGACATCAATCGTGCGGAGATCCGGAGTCTCTACGCGGCGGGCGGAAAGCATTCGCAGCAGACGTTCGCGATGCAGCACTTTGCCTGGGTTGGTCACAAAGGCCAGCAGCAGCTCGTACTCCGCGCGCGTAAGCTTAATGGCTTCACCGTTGTGCTCCAGCGTGTGATTCATCACGTTCAGGCAGTAACCGGAAAACATATAGCAGTTTTCACTGGCATTTTGCGGCGTGGGGCGGGCCAGATCGATACGCCACAAAAGATTTTTTACCCGCACTACCAGCTCGCGCAGTTCCAGCGGCTTGGTGACGTAGTCGTCCGCGCCCATCTCCAGCCCGACGATGCGGTCGATTTGGTCGCAACGCCCCGTCACCAGAATAATGCCCACCGTGGAGCGTTCGCGTAGCGCCCTGGTCAGCATCAACCCGTTTTCATCGGGGAGGTTGATATCCAGCAGGATCAGCGAAACGTGCTCATGCTCCATGATGTCGCGCAGGCCCGCGCCGCTGTCGGTCACCGAGACACGATACCCCTCCTGCTCAAAATAGGCCTGTAATCTGGCCTGAGTAACAGGTTCATCCTCAACAATAACAATGTGATGTGACATCCTGCGCGCGGTCTCTTTCTGTTCATATCTGTTCATATATTGCCGTATCCCGTTCATCCTGACCAGTGACGCTGTTCATATTTGCGGAATAAGATCTGCGCATTAAACCATATAATTACAGGGGCTATTATGCGAAAACTCTGGAGAGCGCTACTCAGGCCAAGCGCCCGTTGGTCGATACTGGCGCTGGTCATTGTCGGGATTGTGATCGGCGTTGCGCTGATCGTGTTACCTCACGTCGGTATCAAACTGACCAGTACGACAGAGTTTTGCGTCAGCTGCCATAGTATGCAGCCGGTGTATCAGGAATATAAACAGTCCGTACATTTCCAGAACGCTTCCGGCGTACGCGCGGAATGCCACGATTGCCATATCCCCCCTGATATTCCAGGCATGGTGAAACGTAAGCTGGAAGCCAGCAACGATCTTTACCAGACATTTATTGCCCACTCGATTGATACCCCGGAAAAATTTGAAGCCAAACGCGCCGAGCTTGCCGAGCGTGAATGGGCGCGCATGAAAGAGAATAATTCCGCGACCTGTCGTTCCTGCCATAACTACGATGCGATGGATCACGCGAAACAGAACCCGGAAGCGGCGCGGCAAATGAAAATCGCCGCGAAAGAAAATCAATCCTGCATCGACTGTCATAAAGGGATTGCCCACCAGCTACCGGATATGAGCAGCGGTTTCCGCAAACAGTTTGATGAACTGCGCGCCAGTGCCAGTACGCATAATGACGGCGATACGCTCTATTCGCTGGATATCAAGCCGATTTACGCCGCTAAAGGCGATAAAGAACCGGCAGGTTCGCTGTTACCTGCTTCTGAAGTGAAAGTCCTTAAACGGGACGGTGACTGGTTGCAAGTGCAAATCGAAGGCTGGACGGAGACGGACGGTCGCCAGCGCGTGCTGACGCAGTTGCCCGGTAAACGTATTTTTGTCGCCTCGATTCGCGGCGATGTGCAACAGCATGTGAAAACGCTGGAAGAGACCACTGTCGCGGCGACTAATACTCAGTGGAGCAAATTACAGGCAACCGCGTGGATGCAAAAAGGTGACATGGTAAATGACATTAAACCGATTTGGGCCTATGCCGACTCCCTCTATAACGGCACCTGTAATCAGTGTCACGGCGCGCCGGACAAAGCGCACTTTGACGCTAACGGCTGGATCGGCACGCTCAACGGCATGATCGGTTTCACCAGTCTGGATAAGCGTGAAGAACGTACCTTGTTGAAATATCTCCAGATGAATGCGTCTGATACCACCAACACGCAGCACAGCGATAAGGGAGAACACAATGAAAAATAAGGACACGCTACACGTCTCTCGTCGACGTTTTCTGGCGCAGCTTGGCGGTTTGACGGTGGCAGGAATGCTGGGGCCGTCACTGCTGACGCCCCGTAGCGCCCGCGCAGCGGATGCCGTTGCGCCAGGCGCCGCGACGAAAGAGGGTATCCTGACCGGTTCTCACTGGGGGGCGATTCGCGCCACGGTGGTTGACGGTCGATTTGTGGCGGCAAAACCGTTTGAACAGGATAAATACCCGTCCAAAATGATCGCCGGTCTGCCCGATCACGTCCACAACGCGGCGCGTATCCGTTATCCGATGGTGCGTGTCGACTGGATGCGTAAAGGTCATCAAAGCGACACCTCTCAGCGCGGCGATAATCGTTTTGTGCGCGTCTCCTGGGATGAAGCGCTGGATCTGTTCTATCAGGAACTGGAGCGGGTGCAAAAAACCTACGGGCCGAGCGCGTTACTGACGGCGAGCGGCTGGCAATCTACCGGCATGTTCCATAACGCCTCCGGGATGCTGGCGCGCGCGATTGCGCTACATGGCAATAGCGTCAGCACGGGAGGGGACTATTCGACCGGCGCGGCGCAGGTGATTCTGCCTCGCGTGGTGGGTTCAATGGAAGTGTACGAGCAGCAAACGTCATGGCCTCTGGTTTTACAGAACAGTAAAACGATTGTGCTATGGGGTTCTGATATGGTGAAAAACCAGCAGGCAAACTGGTGGTGCCCGGATCACGATGTCTATCAGTACTATGAACAATTAAAAGAGAAGGTTGCCAGCGGCGCTATCTCGGTCATCAGCATCGACCCGGTCGTCACCTCCACGCACGATTATCTGGGGCGCGATAAGGTCAAACATATCGCCATTAACCCGCAGACGGATGTCCCGTTACAACTGGCGCTGGCGCATACCCTGTACAGCGAGAAACTGTACGATAAAAATTTCCTCGATAACTACTGCGTCGGTTTTGACCAGTTCCTCCCCTATTTGCTGGGCGAGAAAGATGGACAGCCCAAAGATGCCGCCTGGGCGGAAAAACTGTGCGGTATTGACGCCGACACTATCCGCGCGTTGGCGCGGCAGATGGCGGGCGACAGAACGCAAATCATCGCTGGCTGGTGCGTGCAACGTATGCAGCATGGCGAACAGTGGTCATGGATGGTCGTCGTGCTGGCGGCAATGCTGGGACAGATTGGTTTACCGGGCGGCGGCTTTGGTTTTGGCTGGCACTACAACGGCGCCGGGACGCCTGGCCGTAAAGGGATCATTTTAAGCGGCTTTTCCGGTTCGACGACCGTTCCGCCAGTGCACGACAGCACGGATTACAAAGGCTACAGCAGCACCATTCCTATTGCGCGTTTTATGGATGCCATCCTTGAACCGGGCAAGGTCATTAACTGGAACGGCAAATCGGTTAAATTACCGCCGCTGAAGATGTGCGTGTTCGCCGGCACTAACCCGTTCCACCGACACCAACAAATTAACCGCATAATTGAAGGGTGGCGCAAGCTGGAAACGGTCATCGCTATTGATAACCAGTGGACGTCGACCTGCCGCTTTGCGGATATCGTTTTGCCGGCTACCACCCAATTTGAGCGTAACGACCTCGATCAATTCGGCAACCACTCTAACCGCGGCATTATCGCCATGAAACAGGTGGTGTCGCCGCAGTTTGAAGCGCGTAACGACTTTGATATTTTCCGCGATCTCTGCCGACGCTTTAACCGTGAAGCGGCATTTACGGAAGGCCTTGATGAAATGGGCTGGCTGAAACGCATCTGGCAGGAAGGGAGCCAGCAGGGAAAAGGTCGCGGTATCCACTTACCGACTTTCGAGGTGTTCTGGAATCAACAGGAGTACATCGAGTTTGATCATCCGCAGATGTTTGTGCGCCATCAGGCTTTCCGTGAAGATCCGGACCTGGAGCCGTTGGGCACGCCAAGCGGTTTGATCGAGATTTATTCCAAAACGATCGCCGACATGCAATACGACGATTGTCAGGGCCATCCCATGTGGTTCGAAAAAATCGAACGCTCGCATGGCGGGCCGGGATCGCAGCGCTGGCCGTTGCACTTACAATCCGTCCACCCTGATTTCCGTCTGCACTCCCAACTGTGCGAGTCGGAAACGCTGCGTCAGCAATATACCGTTGGCGGCAAGGAGCCGGTCTTTATTAACCCACAGGATGCCAGCGCGCGCGGGATCCGCAACGGTGACATCGTGCGGGTATTCAATGCACGCGGGCAGGTACTGGCGGGGGCGGTAGTTTCCGATCGCTATGCGCCGGGCGTGGCGCGAATTCATGAAGGTGCCTGGTACGATCCTGATAAAGGCGGCGACATCAACGCGTTATGTAAGTACGGCAACCCTAACGTATTAACGCTGGATATCGGTACATCACAGCTCGCGCAGGCGACCAGCGCGCATACGACGCTGGTGGAAATTGAAAAATATACCGGCCCTATTGATAACGTCACAGCGTTTAACGGCCCGGTCGAGATGGTCGCGCAGTGTGAATATGTACCCGCATCGCAGGGGAATCCGCATGATTAAGCAGCCAGCGCTTGCTCAGGAACAGTACGCCTGCGTATATGCATGGCTGGCGTTACTCTTTTTCCGGGAAGTTGATGATGAAGGGTTAATACAATTACAGTCCGCGGAAATCGCGGACTGGCTGGCGCTGTTAAAGCGTCAGCCTGCGCTGGCGGCGTCGGTGGCGTTACTCGAACAAAAAATTGCCGCGCTTAGCCTGCGCCAGGATGCGCAGCTGGAGCTGGCCGCAGATTTTTGCGGATTGTTCCTGATGACGGATAAAAAATCGGCGTTGCCCTACGCCTCGCAATACCCGCAGCAGGAACCCGGCATGATTAAACATTTATTGCTTGAAGCCGGGATGGAAGTCAACGACGATTTTAAAGAGCCGACCGACCACCTGGCGATTTATCTGGAATTACTCAGCCATTTACATTTTTCATTGGGTGAATCGTTCCAACAACGGAGAATGAATAAATTACGCCAGAAAACATTGTCGTCATTACTGGAATGGCTTCCGGAATTTACAAATAATTGCCTTAAGCATGATCCTTATGGTTTTTATGCTGCGTTAAGCCAATTATTGTTGGCTATCGTTCGTTTTGATGACGGGAAAGAGGATTTATCCATTGTTGCTGCTGAATAAACCCTGTGACGGACATCGCAAAATAAATCTTACGATAGTCGGGGGTTATCATATCTATAGGTTTAGCCAATTGTAATTATTGATACCAATCAATATCCATGATGGGTTTGTATTTAGTATTGACGGGCCTCATGAGTAAAAAAATAAAATTTAATTAATCATGCCGCAATACCCCATAAGGATAGTGATATGAAAAAAATTACCCTCTATGCGACAACGGTTATCACCGTTGGGCTGTTATGTTATTTAGGTTTGTCCGGGTATGTATGGTATTACGACAAACAGCGCAGTAAAAAAAGCGATGTGCAGGCCTCGGTTGTGGGTGAAAATAATAAAATACTGGGTTATTTCAGGGAGAAAGGATGTGATTATTGTCATACGCCTTCCGCTGAATTACCTTTTTATTCCTCTTTTCCGGTGGCAAAGCAGCTAATGGATTACGATATCCAGCTCGGTTACAAGTCGTTTAACCTGGAGGCGGTACGGGCCGCCCTGATTGCGGATACGCCGGTGCCGCAAAGCGAACTGAATAAAATTGAATGGGTTATGCAACATCAGACTATGCCGCCAACCCGCTATGTCGCGCTGCACTGGGCGGGGGGCGTCAGCGATAAAGAGCGTACTGACATCCTGAACTGGATAGCCGATCAGCGTGAGCGCAACTATGCCAGCGCCGATACCGACGCCGCGCACCGGAATGAACCCGTTCAGCCTATTCCGCGCAATATTCCCGTCGATGCGAAAAAAGTCGACTTAGGTTTCCGTCTTTATCATGATGAACGTTTATCCGGCGACAGCACAATATCCTGTGCGCATTGTCACGCGTTAAATGCGGGCGGTGTCGATGGCAGAAAAACCTCAATTGGCGTTGGCGGCGCGGTAGGGCCAATAAATGCGCCAACGGTATTCAACTCCGTATTTAATATCGAACAATTTTGGGATGGCCGTGCTGCAACCCTGCAGGAGCAAGCAGGCGGACCGCCGTTAAATCCTATTGAAATGGCTTCTAAATCCTGGGATGAAATTATTAGCAAGCTTGATAAAGATCCTGTCCTGAAAAAAGATTTCCAGGCGGTTTATCCGCAAGGATTTACCGGGGAAAATATTACTGATGCGATCGCCGAATTCGAAAAAACGTTGATAACGCCGGATTCCGCCTTTGATAAATGGCTACGTGGAGATGAAAATGCGCTGACCGCGCAACAGAAACACGGTTATCAATTATTTAAAGAGAATAAATGTGCAACCTGTCACGGCGGTATCATTTTAGGCGGGCGCTCTTTTGAGCCATTGGGATTAAAGCGAGACTTTAATTTTGGCGAAATTACCGCAGCGGATATTGGTCGTATGAACGTCACCAAAGAGGTTCGCGATAAATTACGGCAAAAAGTCCCAGGCTTACGCAACGTCGCGTTAACAGCGCCTTATTTCCATCGGGGCGACGTACCGACGCTGGATGGCGCGGTAAAACTGATGCTGCGTTATCAGGTTGGCACCGATCTGCCGCAAAACGATATTGACGATATCGTCGCCTTCCTGGAAAGCCTGACCGGTGTTTATACGCCATATCAACCTGAATATGCGCAATGACAATGATGCTTGAAGCCAGAGATCTGCACTGCGAGCGGGACGAGAGGACGCTGTTTCGCGGGCTGTCGTTCACCGTGGACGCCGGGGAGTGGGTGCAGGTCACCGGCGGCAACGGCGCCGGAAAAACCACCCTGCTGCGCCTGCTGACCGGGCT
>NZ_JAGEQM010000013.1:0-33613 GCF_017572025.1 Salmonella sp. 32020114201800008SM
AGGGTTGTTATGAATTGTAAACATGTTGTCCTCCCAGACAGAACTAAAGGTACGCCTTTGGCAAGGGATACTTATAATCCCTAAAATCTCAATTATACACGAACTTCACCACAACAGGGGAAGACCCATATCCATACAGATAAAGGCAATGAAAAATGGCACTGGAAAGCGGGATTGCGCAGTTAGTGGAGGAATTTATCGCGGCGGGACGCCCCTCTTCTCGCGAACAGAATATTGATGACCGGAGGGCGGGCTACATCGCCAGCACGACGCTGGCAGGAGAAACAGAAACCCGCGTCCAGGTTGAAGATATTGAACTCGATGCCATGACGTTTCGCGTGGTTTCGCCGCTCAATGCCACAGGGAAATTACCCTGCATCATTTATTATCATGGTGGCTGCTTTGTCAGCGGCGGTTTTGCCACTCACGATAACCAGTTAAGGCAGTTAGCTTTTTACAGCCGTTGTCGCGTGATTGCGGCACAGTACCGACTTGCACCAGAGCACACCTTCCCGGCCGCACATAACGATGCCGAAACCGGAGCCAATACTATCTGGAAATATGCCCAGAAACTGGGGATAGATCGCGAGAACATTACGCTTGCCGGTGACAGCGCGGGTGGGCATCTGGCGCTGGTCACCGCGCTACGCCTGAAAGCCGCCCGTCAATGGCAACCTGCACAGCTGATTCTGATCTACCCCATGCTGGACGCAACCGCCAGGTTTGCGAGCTACACCTGTAATGGGCTGGATTACATTATCACGCGTGACACGCTGCTTTCAGGCTACGAGATGTATATGCCGCGAACCGATCCACTGCATCCTGAAGCCAGTCCGCTCTGGCGTGAGGACTTCGCCGGACTGCCATCCACGCACATCATTACTGCCGAATTCGACCCACTGCGCGATGAGGGCGAGGCCCTGTATCAACGGTTCCAGGAACAGGGTGTGGAATGTACTTACCAGCGCTATCTCGGTGTCATCCATGGCTTTTTCCAGCTCGGAGGCGTGAGCCAGGCGGCACGAAGCGCCATGCGAGATGTGGCCTGGCGTGTTGTAAGCCCATCAACAGGCAAAATGACCTAAAATTCAATTTTGTTTTCAACTTGAAAACTGGATAACGTTGCGCTAAATTGTTTTCAGGTTGAAAACTTTGTAATGGAACGACATTGTGCATGTTATCAGCCGAAAACCGTTCAATGAAGCGATGCTCATGTATCCAAACCATGAGCTTGCTCTCACTGAGTTGCTGAATGTTCTGGAGAAAAAAACATTCACTCAGCCTGAAGAGATGAAGCGGTATATTCCTTCACTGGATAATTTTAAGTACAGAGATAAATGGTGGGTGATTGATGTTTCTGGTAACAGCCTGAGACTCATTTCCTACATAGATTTCAGGTTACATAAGATATTTGTGAAACATATCGTTTCCCATGCCGAATATGACAAACTGACCGCATATGATCGGGGTAATAAAGAATGAGAACTCATCGTCAGATGGATGCAACCAGCGCAAAAAAGATCGTTGATACCTTCAGCGATGCGGTAAAAAGCGTCCCACTGATGGGGGAAGACCGAAATGACAATGAGTATCGCAGGGCACTAGCGCTAGTGGAGTTTCTGGTCGACCACGACGATCTTGAAAACCCACTATTTGAATTGCTCTGTGCCCGAATCAGTGAATACGAAAAACATGCGCCGGAATTCAAATCACTCAACCAACACCTGGAGAAAACACCCCCTGGCGTTTCAGTATTGCGAACGCTCATGGATCAATACGGTCTCAAAGCAGCAGACCTTGCCAACGAACTTGGTTCTAAATCGAACGTCAGCAACATCTTAAATGGCCGCAGAGCACTAACGGTTAATCATATTAAAGCGCTTACACAACGCTTTAAACTACCAGCGGATGCCTTCATCGAGTAGTTGGATATGTCCAGCTACTCTTCCTCATTCCCGCCCTCTTCATACGGGCCGAACGGTTTCGCAGGTAGTACGATATAAATGCCTTCGAAAATTGCTCCGGCGGTCTCGCCGCCCAACAGTTCAACCTGCAACTGGACACGCGCTTTTTTACCCCGCGCCAGCCTGTCCAAATCACCGCTTAGCGACCCCAAATCAGCCACGGCGTTTGGCTTTCCGCTAATGGGTTTACTGTAGCGAATATGGGCGTCAGCAAGAATAATCGTCCCGCCCAGGTGGCGTTCACGGAGCATCAGCCAGATAAGTCCCCATCCGGTCAGCGTCGCCAGGGAGAACAGGCTGCCGGCAAACACCGTGTGATGCGGATTTTGATTACCGGTTTCCGGCATCGTGGTGATAAATTTTTGCCCGGTGTACTGCTGAATGCGCACCCCCATCTTTTCACTCAATGGAATGTGCTCATACCAGGCCTGCTGAAGCTGCCCGCACCAGTCGCCGCGATGCAGGATATCATCCAGCGATGCTACCGGTTTAATCATCAGAAAATGGCGGATTGGCGTGGTTGTGGGCGTAGTAATCTCCCCCTGATTGACAAACCCGAGTTTGGCAAAGAACTCAACCGCATCTTCGCGCGCACTGCAGGTGACGCGCTTAACGCCTTCCTGGCGGGCAACAGACTCCAGGGTCATCGCCATTAATGTCCCCAGCCCTTTATCCTGTACCGAGGGATGTACAGCCATAAAACGGATAGACGCCTCGTTATCTGCATTGATATACAGGCGGCCCACTGCAACTAAATTTCCTTCTTCGTCCACCACCATTTGATGGTGCGCCAACGCATCCCAGCCATCCCGTTCCGACCCTTTCGGCTGGTGCAGCGGTTTACGCAGCATCTCCCAGCGAAACTGGTAGTAACGTTCTAATTCTTCTTCTGTTTGCGGAACTCGAAGGTGATACATAGCCGTACTCTCTCTTGTTATCCGCGGCCACGCCGGAAGCTGACTCATACCTGGAGCCAGAATGTCACGGGGCCGTCATTAACCAGCTCAACCTGCATATCGGCAGCGAAGCGTCCGGTTTGCGTGTTTATCGCCTGCTGGCGGCAGCGCTCGACAAAATATTCATAAAGCGCCTGCGCGCGATCCGGCGCAGCCCCGCCGGAAAAGCTTGGTCGCATACCACGCTCGGTATCTGCCGCCAGCGTAAACTGCGACACCACCAGCACGCTGCCGCCAGCCTGTTGTACATTCAGATTCATCTTGCCGTCAGCATCGCTGAAGATACGGTATCCCAGCACGCGCTCGCACAGACGATTCGCTTTTTGTTCGTCATCTTCTTTTTCGACACCCAATAACACCAAAAGTCCTGGGCCGATTTTACCCGTCACCTCGTCCTCCACGGTGACGCTGGCACGGGTTACGCGTTGAATTAATGCAATCATGGTTGGTCAGCTTCTTCTTGTTCTGCGGCTTGTTTGAGTTTTCGGTATTCCCCGAGAGTGACAGTTATTTCTGCGCCAAGCAAGACTATACACCAGGTCCAGTATACCCAGACAAACAGGATAGGGATCACTGCCAGTACGCCATAAATGAGCTGATATGACGGGAACATGGTGATATAAAGCGCGAAACCTTTCTTTCCGGCCTCGAACAGCAACGCTGCGACAAACGCGCCGACAAGGGCGTCACGGTTCGGTACGCGAGTCGTTGGGACAATACTGTAAAGTAACCAGAATGAGATCCACGAGAGCAGCAGCGGAAGGATGCGCAATACATTGTCGATGACCGTATTCAGATCGCTGGCCCAGCGTAAAGAAAGCAGGTAGGAGCTGATCGCCAGGCTGGCGCCAGCGAGAAGCGGGCCGAGCGTGAGGATCATCCAGTACACCGCAAAAGAGTACACTTTTGGCCGTGTGCGTTTGCTGCGCCAGATAGTGTTTAAGGCGCTATCAATGGCGTACATCAACAGCAATGCCGTCACAATCAGTCCACAGGCGCCCACCGCCGTCATTTTGTTGGAATTAGCGACAAACTGCTCAATATAGCGCTGAATCACGTCTCCGGTGGCTGGCATAAAGTTAGCAAAAATAAAATGGCGTAACTGAATGCTGACATCAGAAAACATCGGAAAAGCAGCGAAAAGGGCAAAAACGACGGCAATAAGCGGTACTAAGGAGAGTAATGAGACATAGGCGAGATTTCCCGCCAGAGTCGTCATATTATCCTCATCGATACGCTGCCATAATAGCTTGAGCCAGGCCCGAACAGGGCGCGTATGGCGTCCAGCTTTTTGGTGAACGGTTTTTAGCATAACAGCTTCGCGAAATAGTCAGGGATGGTGGCTTTATCCTTCACCAGAATGCTGGTGATCCCCAACTGGTTGGCCCCTTCTATATTATCGGCATTGTCGTCGAAAAAGACCGCATCGGCAGCGGAAAAACCTTCTTTCTGCAGGACGTGCTGATAAATACGCGCTTCCGGCTTACGCATTCCCAAATCCTGCGATAAATAGATATGGTCGGCGGCAGCGCGCACCTCCGGGTATTCCTCCGGCCAGAAGTGGGTATGCAGTCGGTTAGTATTGGATAACACCACCACGCGATGCCCCTGCTCGCGCAGTTTATGCATGACAGCAATCACTTCGGGCCGTAATCCGACAAATACCGCCTGCCAGCCGTGCGCGAATTGTTCATAACTGAGCGATAACGCCATTTCATGACAGAAAGCTTCAGCAAACGCTTCGTCCGTTATCTCACCGCGTTCATGTTGGTGAAAAGTCTCGCCCATCGTAAATTTTTGCTTCAGCGAAGCCAGCGGTACTCGACTCAGATCGCTCCACACACCTAATACGCGGTTAAAGTCGATGTCGACAATCACATTACCTAAATCAAAGATGTAGAGCATGTCATTCTCCTTGCTAACCGGGGATGAATAACTGTAGCGGGAAAGGAGAAGTTTGACTATGTATCCCTTTATAAATCAATTAACAAAAAGACAATAGAAACGCAGACGATGCCCAATATCGCCTGCATCACAGCGCCGTTTTATTGGCCGGATAAAGCGCTGACGCGACCATCCGGCGCAAGGACGCTTGTCACGCTGAAACGGCGTCGTCCAGCGAAGGACTCACCTGAACCACTTCGATTTGCTGGGATTGAAGTAAATTCTGTAATGCCGGACCGGGATACTCGTCCGTAAACAGAGCGGTAATCTGTGACACATTGCCGATCTCAACCGCCGCAGAAGCATGGTATTTCGTATGATCGGCGGCCAGCAGAATATGTCGCGAGTGAGCCATCATGGTTTTCACTACGCTGGCTTCGTTGACATCAAACTCCAGTAACGCGCCATCGCTCTCTATCGCGCCTACGCTGGTGACGAGATAGTCAGCCCGGAACCCCGCCACAAACGCCGCCGCGGATGGCCCGATAATGCCGCTATTATGCGGGCGCAGCGTGCCGCCAGGCACCATCACTTCAAAACGAGGGTTATTATAAAGAATGTGCGCGACGCGCAGGCTATTGGTGATAATGCGCAGATGATTATGGTTGAGCAGCGCGCGCGCCACCTGCTCAACCGTCGTTCCAATCGTGATAAATATCGTGGAGCCATCCGGAATATAGTCAGCCACGGCTTCCGCAATGGCTTTTTTCTCTTGCGTCCAGGAGACCTCTCGCTGCTCAAAGGCGGTATTGACCACACTGGACGCTCTGCCAGCGCCGCCGTGATGACGCGTAATCAGCCCCTGCTCGCTTAATTTACGAATATCGCGGCGAACCGTCTGGGTAGAGACCTCCAACAAACTGGCTAACTCATCGATATTCATATAGCCGCGTTCATCAATTAGCATTAACAGCCGATCGTGTCGCGGATTACCGGTCAGTTCGGTAAGACTCATGAGCATTCCTCTAAAAGCTTCCTACTGCTCATATTATACAAAAAGTGACAAGAAAGATCGGGTTTGCTCACAATCAGGGATACCCGCCCGGCCACCCGGGCGCGTACACTTCAGCGCGGCAACGCCGCTGGCGAATCTGACAGCCTCTTCGATGGCGTATCCGCTTGCCAGGCCAAATGCCAGTGCGCCATGAAAAACATCGCCCGCGCCGGTAGTATCCACTACCTCCACGGTAAAACCCGGTTGGTGGCGTACCGCCGCTTTTTCCAACCAGTTGCAGCCTTCACTGCCTCGCGTGACATAGACATGTCCATTTGTGAGCATTTGTGCTTTTTTTAGCGCATCAATAGCTTCGCTCATCCCCGTCAGGCGTGCCAGCCCTGGCTCGGAGAAGGCGGCGTGGTCGCTTAACGCCACCAGCTCGCTAATATCCTGCGGCGTAATATCGCCATCAAGAACAGTCATGACGCCAGCCTGACGCGCCAGCGTAAACGCCTGTTTTGCGCCGTCATGCCAGCGCACATCCGCCAACACCACATCCCACTGCGAAAAATCGATGTCGTTAAGCCAGTCGGCGTCAGGTAATAAATCCGGGCTGGGATAATTAACGATAATCCGCTCTCCTTTGGCATCCACCATAATCGCTGACTGCGACGACATGGCCTGCGTGTAGCGGCGGGTATAACGGGTATTTACCCCCAAGGATTCCTGTTCCGCCAGCAGGCTGTTTCCGGTGTCGTCATCGCCCACACGGCCAATAAAGTCCACCTGCGCGCCCAATTTCGCCGCAGCCACGGCAGCGGTGGCCGCAGGCCCGCCGCCCACTTCCGTATAGCGCTTCGCCACATATTTACCTCCTTCTGTTGGTAATCCTTCCACGTAATAGATGCGATCCATCACGGTAATACCTACACAAGCAATACGAACCATGGTCATTCCTCAAGCATTTTCGATGTGCTCATTTTAATTTCACGAAATGTTTAAAAAGTGACGGCTGTCAATTTTTTGACTATAAATTACAAATACGATCACAAACAGACAGAAAAAGGCTCATTAATGACAAAAAATGACACCACCGTGTTCAGGAGAACGATATGGCAGTTATAGCATTTATCGGGTTGGGACAGATGGGCTCCCCTATGGCGAGCAATCTGCTAAAGCAGGGCCATCAACTCAGCGTCTTCGATGTTAATCCCGACGCCGTACAGCGTCTGGTAGACAAAGGCGCGCAACCTGCAAGCAGCCCGGCTCAGGCAACCATCGGCGCTGAATTTGTTATCACCATGCTCCCGAACGGCGATCTGGTTCGTTCCGTTTTGTTTGGCGAGCAAGGCGTTTGTGAAACTCTTTCCCGTGAAGCGCTGGTCATTGATATGTCCACTATTCATCCGTTGCAAACCGATAAGCTGATTGCCGACATGCAGAGCAAAGGGTTCAGCATGATGGATGTGCCGGTAGGCCGGACATCCGACAACGCGATTACCGGCACATTGTTGCTGCTGGCAGGCGGTACGACGGAGCAAGTAGAGCGCGCTACCCCTGTTCTGATGGCGATGGGTAATGAACTGGTCAACACCGGCGGCCCGGGAATGGGTATTCGCGTAAAACTGATCAACAACTACATGAGTATTGCGCTAAATGCGCTCTCCGCCGAAGCCGCCGTGCTGTGTGAAGCGCTGGGGCTTTCCTTCGACGTGGCTTTAAAAGTGATGAGCGGCACTGCCGCAGGCAAAGGGCATTTCACCACCACTTGGCCGAATAAAGTGATGAAAGGAGATCTGTCTCCCGCCTTCATGATCGATCTGGCGCACAAAGATCTTGGCATCGCGTTGGATGTCGCCAATCAACTGCACGTACCGATGCCGCTCGGCGCCGCCTCCCGTGAAGTTTATAACCTGGCGCGGGCCGCAGGCCGCGGTCGGGAAGACTGGAGCGCCATCCTGGAACAGGTGCGCATCAGCGCCGGGCTGACCGCCAACGTAAAAAAGTAACGACTGTATAAAGGAAAATTGAATGAACAACTACACCATCAAAGACATTACGCGAGCTTCCGGCGGGTTTGCCATGCTGGCTGTCGATCAGCGCGAGGCGATGCGTTTAATGTTTGCTGCTGCTGGTGCGAAAACACCCGTTGCCGATAGCGTGCTGACGGATTTCAAAATGAATGCGGCGAAAATTCTTTCCCCGTATGCCTCTGCCGTTCTGCTGGATCAGCAGTTCTGTTATCGCCAGGCCGTAGAACAAAACGCGGTCGCTAAAAGCTGCGCCATGATCGTCGCGGCGGATGATTTCATCCCGGGCAACGGTATTCCCGTTGATAACGTGGTCATTGATAAAAAAATTAATGCGCAGGCGGTAAAACGGGATGGCGCGAAAGCCTTAAAACTGTTGGTGCTGTGGCGCAGCGACGAAGACGCGCAGCAGCGTCTGGATATGGTCAAAGAATTCAATGAATTATGCCACTCCAATGGTTTGCTGAGCATTATCGAACCGGTTGTACGTCCGCCGCGCTGCGGCGACAAGTTCGATCGCGAGCAGGCGATTATCGATGCGGCCAAAGAGCTGGGCGACAGCGGCGCCGATCTTTACAAAGTTGAAATGCCGCTCTACGGCAAAGGCGCGCGCTCCGATCTTCTTACCGCCTCACAACGCCTGAATGGGCATATCAATATGCCGTGGGTCATCCTCTCTTCCGGTGTGGACGAAAAACTGTTCCCTCGCGCAGTCAGGGTCGCCATGGAAGCTGGCGCATCCGGGTTCCTGGCGGGACGCGCGGTCTGGTCATCAGTGATTGGTTTACCGGATACCGAGCTGATGCTACGTGATGTTTCCGCGCCTAAATTGCAACGTTTAGGTGACATTGTCGATGAAATGATGGCTTGTCGCCGCTAATACGAGGATGAAAGAATGAAATGGTTTAACACATTGAGCCACAACCGCTGGCTGGAGCAGGAAACCGACCGCATCTTTAATTTCGGTAAAAACGCCGTGGTGCCGACAGGCTTCGGCTGGCTGGGAAATAAAGGGCAAATTAAAGAAGAGATGGGCACCCATCTTTGGATCACGGCGCGTATGCTGCACGTTTATTCCGTGGCGGCGTCGATGGGCCGACCGGGCGCTTATGATCTGGTCGATCATGGCATCAAAGCCATGAACGGCGCGCTGCGCGATAAAAAATACGGCGGCTGGTATGCCTGCGTTAACGATCAGGGCGTGGTAGATGCCTCTAAACAGGGTTATCAACACTTCTTCGCCTTGCTGGGCGCGGCCAGCGCCGTCACGACCGGTCATCCTGAAGCCAGAAAATTGCTGGATTACACCATAGAAGTGATTGAGAAATACTTCTGGAGTGAAGAAGAGCAGATGTGCCTGGAGTCCTGGGACGAAGCCTTTAGCAAAACCGAAGATTACCGTGGCGGTAACGCCAATATGCACGCCGTCGAAGCGTTCCTGATTGTTTATGACGTTACCCATGACAAAAAATGGCTGGATCGCGCTATCAGAATCGCATCAGTCATTATTCATGATGTAGCCAGAAATAATCATTACCGTGTTAATGAACATTTCGATTCACAGTGGAATCCTATCCGCGACTATAACAAAGAAAATCCAGCACACCGTTTCCGTGCATTTGGCGGTACTCCAGGTCATTGGATCGAATGGGGTCGTTTAATGCTGCATATCCACGCAGCACTGGAAGCCAGATGCGAACAACCCCCTGCATGGCTGCTGGAAGACGCGAAAGGTTTGTTCCACGCTACGGTACGTGATGCCTGGGCTCCGGATGGAGCAGACGGCATTGTGTATACCGTTGATTGGGAAGGGAAACCCGTTGTACGTGAACGTGTACGCTGGCCAATTGTAGAAGCGATGGGGACAGCCTATGCCCTCTATACCGTAACAGGGGATCGTCAATACGAAACCTGGTATCAAACATGGTGGGATTACTGCATTAAATACCTGATGGACTATGAAAATGGTTCCTGGTGGCAAGAATTGGATGCTGACAACAAGGTGACAACTAAAGTCTGGGACGGTAAGCAGGATATATACCATCTGCTGCACTGTCTGGTAATTCCACGCATCCCGCTCGCTCCAGGGCTGGCACCAGCCGTAGCAGCAGGTTTGTTAGATATCAATGCGAAATAAATAAGCCTGGTAACGACGGCATATCAGCAAATGAACATTGCATATGCCGTTGTTTAGTAAGGGTATCTAATATTAAGGTGATATGTATGCATAGTGGTGGGAATACGATATTACTCGCTGCAGGTGATTACCGGGCGCAAATAGTTTCAGTGGGTGCCGGTCTTGCCGAATTAACCTGGCAGGGCAAGCATCTGGTTATACCTCATAAACCAGAAGAGATGCCTCTTGCTCATCTGGGTAAGGTATTAATCCCTTGGCCAAATCGTATTGCCAATGGTATCTATCAGCATGATGGGCATGAGTATCAGTTGCCGATTAATGAACATGGCTCTAACGCCGCTATTCACGGCTTGCTTGCATGGAGAGACTGGCAAGTTGATGAATTAACAGCCACAAAAGCCTCGTTCTCCATATTTTTACCGCCAAGCTATGGCTACCCATTCGCATTGATTTCGCAGGTTATTTACTCACTGGACACAACAACAGGGCTGTCCGTTGAAATAATTAGCCAAAATATCGGCGATAAACCAGCACCTTATGGCGTCGGTGTTCACCCCTACTTAACCTGTGACTTAGCACCTGTTGATGATTATACGCTGCAACTTCCTGCAAAAGAGGTTTTTGCTTTCGATACACAGTCTAACTCATCAACGTTACTACGCGTCGATGAGCTGAATCTGGACTATTCCATCCAACAAAAAATTGGTGATAAACGGATTGATCATACTTTCAAAACTTACAGCGAGCGATGGGAGGCGAAAATTATTAACCATCAACAGGAACTGGCTGTTAGTTTATGTTCCGATCAACCGTGGCTTCAGGTCTATAGTGGCGAAAAGTTGAATCGCCGGGGATTAGCTATCGAACCGATGAGTTGTCCGCCGAATGCCTTTAATTCTGGGATCGACTTACTATTACTTAAACCAAAACAACAGCATATATTGTTTTTTAATATTTGTGGTGAATGCATATAGTTCATGTATTTATTTGTGCAGGATACCTATTACCCTGACTTAAAACAGTCAAAGTAATATTTTAGAATTTGATAATGAAGGAATTATAATGGATTTCTTTAATTTATTTACACCTGATGGCGTGATGTTGGAACCTGGTGTTATATACACCGTTATCGCCTTAATGTTTCTTTATACATTCGTAGGAATATGTGCTGGCTTTGGTGGTGGATTGACTACCATGCCGCTCATAACCCTAATGCTACCTGTAAAAATGGCAACACCACTTTCTGTTATTGTCGGAACAGCGACCGCCATTTATGCCACATGGTTATCTCGTAAAGAAACGGACTGGCGATCGGCTGCCGTTCTTATCGGCTTCTCTTTTCTTGGCATTCCGGTAGGTTTATATGCACTTTCCTATCTACCTGATCACATAATGAAAATAGGATTGGGTGGTTTTCTTATTCTCTACTCATTCTACAGTATGTTTATTCCCCGTCTACCCATCTATGACAGACGTTGGATTGCTGCACCGTTAGGGGCGATAGCTGGGGCGCTAGGAGCGGCCTTTTCCACAAATGGACCGCCAGTTGTGATGTATGGAATGCTACGTAACCTTGGCCCAGCCGCTTTTCGCGGTACGCTGAATGCATTCTTTACGGCAAACAACATTGCAGTTGTCGGCGGCCTGGCAACCAGTGGAATATTAACAATTTCAACATTTAAACTGGTTATTTTCTGTATCCCTACCATGATACTCGGTTCCTTAGTCGGGCAATATGTTCATAAGCGTATTTCGGTAAAAGTATTCCGCGTTTTAGTATTTTTATTATTAATTGCTTCGGGTGCAATGTTAATAAAAGGTGCATTAGGTGTTTCAGCGGCTACTGCGCTTCTACCACCATTTGTACTGTTGGCAATATTACAAATACTTTTAGGCAAAAAAATTGCTGAGATTCGTAAAGTGGATGCCAGCAAATAATAAGTGCTTGCTTTGTTCAGGCGCTACTTCAAGAGTAGCGCATAACTATTTAAGGCTAATGAATAATAACGAATCATAAACAATCAGTATGCTCGCGTTCCTCAATTTCATGGAGAATATTTTATGAGCACGCAAAGTAAGCATTTATCCTCTGTCCTGATAGAAAAGAACATTGAGGGCTTTACGCTGACGTACCACCAGCGCCTGATTTTACGCCACAGCGCCGAAACCCCCTGTCTGTGGATTGGCGCGGGCGTTGCCGACATTGACATGTTTCGCGGCAACTTTAGCATCAAAGACAAACTTAACGAAAAGATTGCATTAACGGAGGCCACCGTCAGCGAGCTACCTGACGGCTGGCTGGTACAATTCAGCCGTGGCGCAACAATTAGCGCCACCCTTCGCATCTCCGCCGATGAGGCGGGACGCCTGCAGCTGGATCTGCAAAACGACGACCTGCACCATAACCGTATCTGGTTACGCCTCGCGGCTAATCCAGACGACCATATCTACGGCTGCGGCGAACAGTTCTCTTATTTCGATTTGCGCGGCAAGCCGTTCCCGCTGTGGACCAGCGAACAGGGCGTTGGCCGTAATAAAACCAGCTATGTCACCTGGCAGGCAGACTGTAAAGAGAACTCCGGCGGCGACTATTACTGGACCTTCTTCCCGCAACCGACCTTTGTCAGCACGCAGAAGTATTACTGCCACGTCGATAATAGCTGCTATATGAATTTCGACTTCAGCGCGCCGGAGTATCACGAACTGGCGCTGTGGGAAGATAAAACTACGCTACGTTTTGAGTGTGCCGACACCTACATCGCCCTGCTGGAAAAACTGACTGCGCTGTTAGGTCGCCAGCCGGAGCTGCCGGACTGGGTTTACGACGGCGTCACGCTAGGCATTCAGGGCGGTACGGAAGTTTGCCAGCAAAAACTGGATACCATGCGCAACGCAGGCGTAAAAGTGAACGGTATTTGGGCGCAGGACTGGTCCGGCATTCGTATGACCTCTTTCGGCAAACGCGTGATGTGGAACTGGAAGTGGAATAGCGACAACTATCCACAGCTGGATAGCCGGATCAAACAGTGGAAAGAAGAAGGCGTACAGTTCCTCTCTTATATCAACCCATACGTCGCCAGTGATAAAGACCTCTGCGCCGAGGCGGCGAAACACGGCTACCTGGCGAAAGACGCCACGGGCGGCGACTATCTGGTCGAGTTTGGCGAATTCTATGGCGGCGTGGTCGATCTGACCAATCCTGAAGCTTACGACTGGTTCAAAGACGTCATCAAAAAGAACATGATCGCGCTCGGCTGCAGCGGCTGGATGGCGGATTTCGGCGAATATCTGCCGACCGACACGTATCTGCACAACGGCGTCAGCGCAGAGATCATGCATAACGCCTGGCCTGCGCTCTGGGCGAAGTGTAACTACGAAGCGCTACAGGAGACCGGCAAGCTCGGCGAGATCCTGTTCTTTATGCGTGCGGGTTACACCGGCAGTCAGAAATATTCCACCATGATGTGGGCAGGCGACCAGAACGTTGACTGGAGCCTTGATGATGGTCTGGCCTCTGTCGTGCCTGCGGCATTGTCGCTGGCGATGACCGGCCACGGTCTGCATCACAGCGATATCGGCGGCTACACCACCCTGTTTGACATGAAACGCAGCAAAGAGTTGCTGCTGCGCTGGTGCGATTTCAGCGCCTTTACGCCGATGATGCGCACCCATGAAGGCAACCGCCCCGGCGATAACTGGCAGTTCGACGGCGACGCGGAAACTATTGCCCACTTTGCCCGCATGACCACCGTCTTTACCACGCTGAAACCGTATCTCAAGCAGGCGGTGGCGCAAAACGCGGCTACCGGTCTGCCGGTCATGCGTCCGCTATTCCTGCACTACGAGAACGATGCCGCAACCTACACCCTGAAATATCAATATCTGCTCGGTCAGGATCTGCTGGTCGCGCCGGTTCACGAGCAGGGGCGTTGCGACTGGACGCTGTACCTGCCGGAAGATCACTGGGTGAATATCTGGACCGGCGAAGCTCACCACGGCGGTGAAATTACCGTGGATGCGCCCATTGGCAAACCGCCGGTCTTCTATCGCGCGAAGAGCAAGTGGGCTTCACTTTTTGCTTCTTTACGGAATATCTAATACGGCTCGCCCGCAGGGAAACCTGCGGGCAGATGGAGAAAAATAATGAGTCAGACCTCTGCTGATCCGGCAACGCTACGCCTGCCGCTTAAAGAAAAAATAGCTTATGGCATAGGCGATCTGGGTTCCAATATTCTGCTGGATATTGGAACACTCTATTTGTTGAAATTCTACACAGATGTCCTCGGTCTTCCGGGAACCTATGGTGGGATTATTTTCTTAATCGCTAAATTCTTTACCGCATTTGCCGATATGGGCACTGGTATTGTGCTCGACTCGCGGCGAAAAATAGGACCGAAAGGTAAATTTCGCCCGTTCGTTCTGTATGGCTCATTCCCTGTAGCACTGCTGGCTACAGCCAACTTTATAGGAACACCGTTAGAAATTACGGGCAAAACGGTCGTCGCAACGCTGCTGTTTATGCTGTATGGATTATGCTACAGCCTAATGAACTGCTCTTATGGCGCGATGGTGCCAGCTATAACCAAAAATCCAAATGAACGTGCCTCGCTGGCAGCCTGGCGCCAGGGCGGATCCACCTTAGGCCTTCTCATTGGCACCGTTGCTTTTGTACCAGTTATGAATTTGATTGAAGGCAATCAACAATTGCAATATGGCGTAACCGCTGCTCTTTTCTCGTTATGCGGGCTGCTATTTATGTGGCTTTGCTATGCGGGTGTCAAAGAGCGTTATGTCGAGGTCAAACAGGCTGATTCCGCACAAAAAGCAGGAATTTTGCAATCCTTTCGCGCCATCGCCGGTAACCGCCCGTTGTTTATTCTGTGCGTCGCCAACCTTTGCACCCTTGCGGCATTTAATGTCAAACTGGCGATTCAGGTCTACTACACCCAGTACGTGCTGAACGATCCGATTCTGTTGTCCTATATGGGATTCTTCAGTATGGGTTGTATCTTCATCGGCGTATTTTTAATGCCTACCGCTGTACGCCGTTTTGGTAAGAAAAAAGTCTATATCGGCGGACTGCTAATTTGGGCCGTGGGTGATTTGCTTAACTACAGCTTCGGCGACAGTTCGGTGAGCTTCGTGGCCTTCTCCTGTCTGGCATTCTTTGGTTCAGCATTCGTCAACAGCCTGAACTGGGCGCTAGTCTCGGACACAGTGGAATATGGTGAATGGCGTACAGGTGTTCGTTCCGAAGGGACGGTTTATACCGGGCTCACCTTCTTTCGCAAAATGTCCCAAGCGTTGGCTGGATTTTTTCCCGGATGGATGCTTACTCAAATTGGCTACATACCCAACGTGGTGCAATCAACCAGCACTGTTGAAGGATTACGTCAGTTGATCTTCATATATCCTTGTGCCCTCGCAGTGTTGGCCATGATTACAATGGGCTGTTTTTACAACCTCAACGAGAAAATGTACATACGTATCGTTGAGGAAATAGAAGCACGTAAACGTACTGCTTAACAATAATGATGACTGATGCCCTTCGGGGCGTTGTAAGGAGTGGTTATGCCTGACCATGATCCGCTAACGCTAAAACTAAGCTTGAGAGAAAAACTCGCTTACGGTGCGGGTGATATTGGCTCTAATCTAATGCTAAGCATTGGCACATTATATTTGCTCAAGTTTTACACAGATGAGCTAGGAATGCCTGCATATTATGGCGGGGTTATTTTCCTCATAGCAAAATTCTTTACTGCATTTACAGATATGCTAACCGGATTTCTTCTCGATTCTCAAAAAAACATTGGAATCAGAGGGAAATTTAGACCTTTCATTCTGTATGCAGCAGTACCATCAGCAATTATTGCGACAGTTCAGTTTATTGCTACAACATTTAGTCTGCCGATAAAGACCGCTATTGCTACCGGTCTATTTATGTTATTCGGACTGTTTTACAGTCTAATGAACTGTTCATATGGCGCTATGATCCCAGCAATAACAAAAAATCCAAATGAACGCGCACAACTGGCAGCTTTCCGGCAGGGAGGGGCAACAATAGGATTATTAATCTGTACGGTTGCTTTTATTCCACTTCAATCTTTATTCTCTACAACTACCATTGGTTATGGTTATGCAGCCTTAACTTTCTCTATCTTTGGTTTCATTTTTATTATGTTATGTTATAAAGGAACCAAAGAACATTACATTGAACCCCCATCGCCGGGACATAAGGCAAGCATCATCAAATCATTTTGTGCAATTTTTCACAACCCACCACTATTAGTTCTATGCATTGCAAATTTGTGTACACTAGCAGCATTTAATATCAAGCTCGCTATTCAGGTTTATTATACCCAATATGTACTAAATGACATTAACCTATTATCCTGGATGGGTTTTTTTAGTATGGGCTGTGTAATTATTGGTGTTTTGTTAGTTCCCTGGACCGTAAAATGCTTTGGCAAGAAACGCGTGTATTTAGCAGGTATGCTTTTATGGGCCGCGGGCGATGTTTTAAATTATTTTTGGGGTTATAACTCCTTTTATTTTGTCATTTTTTCTTGTATCGCCTTCTTCGGTACCGCTTTCGTCAACAGCCTGAACTGGGCGCTGGTTCCGGATACGGTTGACTACGGTGAATGGAAAACGGGTATTCGCGCTGAAGGCTCGGTGTATACGGGTTATACCTTTTCCCGCAAAATTTCCGCTGCGCTTGCTGGCTTTTTGCCAGGTATTATGCTGACGCAAATCGGTTATATCCCCAACATAGCTCAAAGTGACACCACGTTGCTTGGTTTGCGTCAGCTCATTTTTTTATGGCCTTGCGGTCTTGCCATTATCGCAGCACTAACGATGGGCTTTTTTTATAAGCTCAATGAACAACGTTTCGCTTTTATTATCGAGGAAATTGCCCAACGAAAGAAAACAGGTAATCAAATTGTCGCGACTAATAATAAACAAAGTATTTCTACTGTAAATAATTAAACGACGCTTGCCGCTTTATCCATCCCGATGGATGGCGGCTTCCCTATATTTGAAAAATGGATTTATTATGAAATCTCTGAATACTCTAGTGATATTAACTTCAGTAATATCCACCTCTGTTTTTGCTGGCGCTTATGTAGAAAACCGTGAGGCCTATAACCTGGCGTCTGACCAAATGGAGTTTATGCTGCGCGTCGGCTATAACTCCGATATGGGGGCCGGAATTATGTTGACCAATACCTATACGCTACAGCGTGATGATGAATTAAAGCACGGTTATAATGAGATTGAGGGCTGGTATCCATTATTTAAACCTACAGATAAATTAACCATCCAGCCTGGCGGGTTAATAAACGACAAAAGCATTGGTTCCGGCGGCGCCGTCTATCTGGATGTTAACTATAAATTTACCCCGTGGTTTAATCTTACGGTACGTAACCGATATAATCACAATAATTATAGTTCAACCGATTTGAATGGCGAACTGGATAATAATGACAGCTATGAAATCGGTAACTATTGGAATTTTATCATTACCGATAAATTTTCTTATACCTTTGAACCACACTATTTTTATAACGTTAATGATTTTAATAGTAGTAATGGTACGAAGCATCATTGGGAAATCACCAATACCTTCCGTTATCGTATCAATGAACACTGGTTGCCCTATTTTGAATTACGCTGGTTAGATCGTAACGTGGGCCCCTACCATAGAGAGCAAAACCAGATTCGTATCGGGGCGAAGTATTTCTTCTGATATTATCGCCTCTATTTTTCGAATCTGCATCACAGCGGGTAGTTGTTCTGCCCGCTCATTCATCCTGAATCAGACTCCCGATATCCCGTCTCTAAGCGCCATGATAATATTCGCAAAGCGTTTTACCATATTCATGCTTATAGAGAAGGGAAACAAATGAATAAGCGATTTAATATTGATTGGGACAATGAATTAACCCAGGAACAGCTCATTAATTTGATTTTAACCGATGAAGATCTGCCAAAGCTTCGCTCACTGACCATTGGTAACTGGGGTGATTGTTGGGAAGACGAAACCTGCCAGCCTATTATTGATATGATTGTGGAGAACGCCTCCCGCTTTACTCACCTGGAATCACTGTTTATCGGTGATATGGAGAGCGAAGACTGCGAGATCTCCTGGATTAAACAAGGTGACTATTCCAGGCTCTATGCGGCGTTACCCAATCTGAAAGAACTGATTATTAAAGGCGCGTCGGATCTGCGACTGGGCGCTATACATCATGAGAAACTGGAGCACCTGGAAATCATTTCCGGCGGCATCCCTTCTAATGTGCTTGCCGAACTACAAAATGCGCAGCTCCCTGCATTAAAAACGCTGAAGCTCTTCCTGGGCGTAGAGGAATACGGTTTTGACGGTTCGCTGGATGACGTGATGACGCTGGCATCGAAAGATCTTTTCCCTCAGCTCACCCATCTGGGGTTGATGAACAGCGAAGAGCAGGATGATATCGCCCGCCGGGTGCTGGAAAGTAATATCCTGCCGCAGCTTAACGTGCTGGAACTCTCATGCGGTACCTTAACGGACAACGGCGCAGAGGCGCTGCTGGAGCATAAAGACCGAATTGCGCATCTGGAAACACTCGATCTCCACCACCACTATTTGACGCCGGAGATGCAGGAAAAGCTAAAAGCCACACTGCCGATAAACCTGAATCTTTCAGAAGCTCTGGAGCCTGATGATTACGATGGCGATATTTATATGAATGCGATGTACACCGAGTGATTGTGTAGGGGAATGTGCACATTCCCCTACACAACGATAAAGGGATTTATTGTGATTACGCTCATTGGCCCCCGTCAGAGCAAGCGCACGCATTATTTTATGCAGGCTGCCGCCGTACTTGGGGAACCCGTCACGGCGCTGACTCATCCGCAAGCGCTGGACGCTTCGCTGACCTCTGGCATCGTTAAAATCGACCCGCCAGTACACAGTGAAACAGACATCCGCAAAATAAACGCGATCGGTCTGGACTATATCCATTTTTTGCAGAACATGGCGGCGCGTCCTGGCGTCACCTGGCTTAACCATCCGGCGGGCCTCATTCACCTGTTGGATAAAAAACTCTGCAAGCGGCGCTTACTGGAACACGGCATCCCCACGCCGCCATTGGTAGCGGAAGACGTAAAAAGTTTTGCACAGCTCACCGCCATCATGGAGGAAAAAAGGGTCGCCAGCGTGTTTATTAAGCCCTCGCTGGGTTCTGGCGCGGCGGGCGTTATCGCTTTGCGCCGCCACCCTGATGGCATAAAGCAGGTGCTTTACAGCGCGATTGCCATATCAGGACAACAGCTATTTAACAGCAAAAAAATCCAACAATATCGTCAGAAAGAAGATATCCAGCTCATTATTGATGGCGTTCTTCAGCAGGAAAACCTCGTCGAACAGTGGCTGCCCAAAGCCAGCGTAAAGCATAAAACCTATGATTTACGCATCGTCTGCCTGGATGGCGAAATTATCTGGCGTGTGGTCAGAACCTCCTCGCAGCCCATTACTAACTTACATCTGCAAAACCAGGCTTACTGCTTCGAAAGTCTGGAGTTATCTGCCGCAAAAGTGACTGAGATCGATACGCTCTGTCAAAATGCCATGCGGCTTTTCCCTGGCATTCGCTTAGCGGGTATTGATGTTTTACTTACCACCAGCCTGACGCCGTATATTATTGAAATTAATGGCCAGGGTGATTTGATTTATCAGGATGCGCAGCAGAATAATCTAATTTATCAGGCGCAAATCCGGGCCATGAGGAAGCAAAATGTATAATTCAATGGATGAAGTCCCCGTCTCGCTGCACGCGTCGATTGACACAGGCGATGGCGAATTCAATATGAATACGCTAATTAGTAATAACGCTCATATTCTTTTTATTGTGCTGGACTCGTTACGCTACGATATTGCGCTTCAGGAACAAACCGCCGGAAATACGCCCAACCTTAATCATTATGGACAATGGACGAAATGCGAGGCGGTCGGTAATTTTACCTGGCCTTCGCATCACGCCATGTTTTCAGGTTTTATGCCAAAACCTATTGATTATACCGTTAATCAGACCATGCTGTTTTTCCCAAAAGATATCGGACTTGGTCGTAAAGGGCCGAAAAATGCATTTGCCTTTGATGACGCAACATGGATAAAAAGTCTGGAAAATAAAGGCTACCAGACCATCTGTATTGGCGGCGTCTCTTTCTTTAATAACCGCTCCGGCATGGGAAAAGTGTTCCCGTCGATGTTTAAAGAGAGTTACTGGCATCCACGCTTTGCCTGTACGGTTAAAGAGAGTATGGATAACCAGATCCATTATATCCAGAAAATCATGGCCGAACGTGCTGGCAGCCAACCGGTCATGATGTATATCAATATCGACACGATTCATTACCCTAACCATTTTTACGTTGAGGGCGCGGCCCCTGGCGATACCGTTGAGACCCATGCCGCCGCGCTACGCTATATCGACGCCCGCATCGACGGATTACTAAACATTTTCCGCCAAACCGGCGGCGAAACGTTCGTTATTGTCTGCTCCGATCACGGTACCTGCTATGGCGAAGACGGGAAATATTTCCATAGTTTTAATCATCCGATCGTTAATACCGTTCCCTATATGCATTTCTTGCTGAGCTGTAATCATTAATATGAATAACAATGATATTTATCGTCAGTATATGTACAGTTATCCGCATAAGACGGCTTATCGGGAGCTGGAGAACGTCAGTTTTAGCGAAGTAAAACAGCGCATTTACGAGCACGACACACATCTGTATGTTCATATGCCGTTTTGTCAAAGTCGCTGCGGGTTCTGTAATTTATTTACCTGTACAGGCGCAGATAATACGTTCATTGATAGCTATATCGACGCGATTATTACCCAGGGCCGACAAATGGCGCTGGCGCCCGTCCACTGGGCAAGCTTTACCGTAGGCGGCGGCACACCTCTGCTATTAAACATTGCGCAATTAGAAAAGTTATTTTTTTCCGCCTTTGATGTGCTCAATGTTGACTGGAATATTTATAAAACGATTGAAACTTCCCCTACGGATACCACAGCAGAAAAAGTAGCGCTATTAAACGCCTTTTCCGTTAATCGCGTCAGTATTGGCGTACAAAGTTTTCATGATGGCGAGTTACATACGCTGCATCGCCGCCACAATGCCGCCAGCGCGCACCAGGCGCTGGAATGGCTAAAGGCGGGTCATTTTCCATCACTCAATATTGATATTATTTACGGCATTCCCGGCCAGACTCACGCAAGCCTGACGGAATCGTTACATCAGGCGCTCGTTTATCAACCGGAAGAGCTTTTTCTTTATCCGCTTTATAATATGCCTCGCCAGGAAAATATGCATAGCTACTACATTTTAGCCCGCGATCTTTTACGCAACGCGGGCTATACCCAAACGTCCATGCGCCGTTTCGTCCTTAATCCAGCGCCATCCGCCGCGGCGGAAAGCTGCGGATTTGAAAACTCACTGGCGCTCGGCGCGGGCGGCAGAAGTTATCTTGGCAATCTGCATTACTGTTCGCCGTGGTCGTCGAACCTGCAGACATCACGAAAAATCATTCAGGCGTTTATCGACAGCCCGGATAAAACCGTCATTAATCACGGTTATCTGCTCCCCCCTGATGAAATGAAACGCCGCTTTATCATTAAAAATCTATTTTTCTGGCAGGGACTTTCTCTTAGCGATTATCAGCAATATTTTGCCAGCGATGCGCTAAGGGATTTCCCCGACCTGGAACGCTTTATACAGCAAGGCTACTGTTATCAGAATAGCAGTCGCCTCCGGCTAACGGAGACCGGTATGGCATTATCCGATTGCCTTGCTCCTGTGTTCGTTTCGCCTGAGGTGATGCTACGGGAGAATCGGCAGAGATGAGTACCCCCGCCCTGCGCGATATTCACACGCTGTTTTATCGCGGCTATCTTAAATCGTGTAATTATCATTGCGGCTATTGCCCGTTCCATAAACACGCCCGTAACGATAAAAAACGGGACGAAGCCGCGCTATGGCGCATGGTTGACCATTTGCCTCTTTTAGGTACGCCGTTGAATGTGATGATTACGCCCTATGGCGAGGCGCTACGCTTGCGTTATTACATGGCGGCGCTGGCAGAAATTAGCCGCTATCCTCATGTTCAGGCGGTCGGCATACAAACTAACGCCTCTTTTTCGTTAATGTCATTGCTGGAGGCATTTCGTGCTGGCGGCGGAGATATCTCAAAGCTTCGGTTATGGTGTTCTTTTCATCCCTCACAAATTACCGCTGAGCGCTTTCTCCAGCAGTGTTTAGCGCTCTCTGCCGCCGGAATAACCTGGTGCGCGGGGGCTGTCGCCAGTATGAAAGATATCGACCAGTTTCGTTGGCTACGCCAGCAGTTGCCTGACCAGAATTATTTTTGGTTTAACGCCAACGAGTGTGCCAATACCCGGCATACCGTGGAGGAAACCATCGCCTTCAGAGAACTCGATCCGCTGTATGTGATTGAAACGCAGCAGTGGCCGGCGCAGCTGGATATCTGTACCGCAGGAAGAAAAAGTATTTTTATGAATGCAGAAGGCGATCTTTTTGCTTGTCATATCAGCAAAATTAAAATGGGTAATTTATATCAGCAACGGCTTAATTCTCCCGCCTGCCAGGCAAAACAATGCCACTGTTTTCTCGCTTATCAGCACCGTCTCGATATTCCATTGCTGAATCACCTGGATACCTCACGCTGTTTTAGGATCGGGCGCTCATGCGATATCGTTTAATCGCTTTTGATCTTGATGGAACGCTGCTAAACCGTAATAAACAAATTCTGCCAGAGTCGCTAACCGCCATCCGTCAGATGCAGGACATGGGCTGCCGAATAATGCTTGTCACCGGCCGCTCTCATCGTGAAGCCTATGCGTATTATCAAACGCTGGCGCTCACCGAACCGATGATCTGTTGTAACGGAAGTTATATTTATCAACCGGCTCAACAGCAGATCCTTGATCCGCTGCCGCTGACGCACTTACAAACGGAAAAAATACTGGCGCGGGTATATCCGCTTAAACCGACAATTCGTGCTGATGATAAAATAATCTTTCAGGCTGATGAGCTAAGCAGTAGGGAGAATATTTGGCAAATCAGCATCGTTCATCGGCACATAAAACAACTACAAAATATTGCTGAGTTTATACAGCATGAATTACAGCTAAGCTGTACCTGGTCCTGGCATCATCAACTGGATATTCTCCAGAAGGGGTGTAGCAAAGGGCAAAGCCTCGCCAGATATGCACAGCAACAGCATATCGCAATGCGCGAAGTGATGGCGTTTGGCGATAATGATAACGATGCGGAAATGCTACGTTTAGCCGGATTGGGCGTAGCGATGGGGAATGCCAGCGCCCGGGCAAAGGTTTATGCGGACAGCGTCATTGGTCGGCATAATACGCCAGCGATTGCTGATTTTTTGGCAACCTTATCCCTTTCTCAACGTGAATAAAAAAACCCCGCCGAGCTTTCATTTCGGCAGGGTTTTTATCCGTAAGAGCGTTAATTACTCTTCTTTCTGACCACGGTTCGCACGGCGGCGATCGTTTTCCGTCAGGTGACGTTTACGGATACGGATAGAGGTCGGGGTGACTTCTACCAGTTCGTCGTCATCAATGAACTCCAGCGCTTGCTCAAGGCTCATTTTAATTGGCGGAACCAGAATCACCGCTTCATCCGTACCAGACGCACGCATGTTGGTCAGCTTCTTACCGGTCAGGCAGTTTACCGTCAGGTCGTTGGAGCGACTGTGAATACCAATAATCTGGCCTTCATAAACTTCCGCGCCGTGGCCCAGGAACAGCTTACCGCGATCCTGCAAACCGAACAGCGCAAACGCCACCGCTTTACCCTGACCGTTAGAGATCAGTACGCCGTTCTGACGCTGGCCCACTTCACCCGGACGAATATCGTCGTAATGGCTGAAGGTGGAGTACAGCAGACCCGTACCGGAAGTCATGGTCATGAATTCTGAACGGAAACCAATCAGCCCACGGCTTGGGATCACGTAGTCGAGACGTACGCGGCCTTTACCGTCCGGATTCATGTTTTTCAGATCGCCTTTACGCTCGCCCAGCGCCTGCATGACAGACCCTTGGTGCTGCTCTTCGACGTCCAGCGTCACGTTTTCGTACGGCTCTTGTTTACGACCGTCGATTTCACGGAAGATAACTTTCGGACGGGAAACCGCCAGTTCGAAACCTTCACGACGCATATTTTCAATCAGCACGGACAGGTGCAGTTCGCCACGACCGGATACACGGAACGCATCCGCATCTTCGGTTTCTTCAACGCGCAGCGCCACGTTATGCACCAGCTCTTTGTTCAGACGGTCAAGAATCTGACGAGAAGTCACAAACTTACCTTCTTTACCGCAGAACGGCGAGGTGTTAACGCAGAAGAACATAGACACGGTAGGCTCATCAACGGACAGCGCCGGCAGCGCTTCAACGTTCTGCGGGTCGCAGATGGTGTCGGAAATGTTCAGCTCGCCCAGACCGGTGATCGCAATAATATCGCCCGCTTCGGCGATATCGCTGTCGATACGCTCCAGACCCAGATGCGTCAGCACTTTACCTACTTTCGCGTTACGGGTTTTCCCTTCACTATCGATGATAGTGACCTGCTGGTTCGGCTTCACTTTGCCGCGTTTGATACGGCCGATGCCGATAACGCCAACGTAGTTGTTGTAGTCCAGCTGGGAGATCTGCATCTGCAACGGACCATCGAGGTCAACGTCCGGCGCCGGAACATGATCAATGATCGCCTGATACAGCGGGGTCATGTCTTCCGCCATATCTTCGTGGTCCAGACCCGCGATACCGTTCAGCGCCGAAGCGTAGATGATCGGGAAGTCCAGCTGTTCGTCGGTCGCGTCGAGGTTAACAAACAGGTCGAATACCTGGTCAACAACCCAGTCAGGGCGCGCGCCAGGACGGTCAACCTTGTTGATAACCACAATAGGTTTCAGGCCATGAGCAAAGGCTTTTTTGGTCACGAAGCGCGTTTGCGGCATCGGGCCGTCAAATGCGTCAACCACCAGCAGCACAGAGTCAACCATGGACATGACGCGCTCTACTTCACCACCGAAGTCAGCGTGCCCGGGAGTATCAACGATGTTGATACGGTAATCATTCCATTTAATAGCGGTGTTTTTAGCGAGGATAGTAATACCACGCTCTTTCTCCAAATCGTTGGAGTCCATCACTCGCTCTTGAGTTTCGGCACGCGCGTCGAACGTACCGGATTGCTGGAGCAGCTTATCAACCAGGGTAGTTTTACCATGGTCAACGTGCGCGATGATGGCGATGTTACGCAAATTTTCGATCACAACTTTGCCTCAGGCATTAGAAATAGCGCGTTATTGTACACGGATTAATCGCACTACAAAACAGGATCACAAACATCCTCCGCAAACAAGTATTGCAGAGTCTCTTTGTGATCGCTTTCACGGAGCGTTAAAAGGGTGGCTTGCGTTCTATTGCACCAATGTGGTGCTTAATGTTCACATTGAAGCACTATTTTGGTGCAACATAGTCACCGTGGTGCAGCCCTTTTGCACGATGGTGCGCATGATAACGCCTTTTGGGGGCAATATGAAAGTTGGCACAGATTTCGCTTTATATTTTTACGGCGACACGGCCAGCAGAATTGAAGATCTCGTTACCACGACGACCGACCATGACCAATCCGGGAGAGTACAAGTATGTCCGCTGAACACGTTTTGACGATGCTGAACGAGCACGAAGTGAAGTTTGTCGATCTGCGCTTCACCGATACCAAAGGCAAAGAACAGCACGTCACGATTCCTGCTCATCAGGTAAATGCCGAATTCTTTGAAGAAGGCAAAATGTTTGACGGCTCCTCTATCGGCGGCTGGAAAGGCATTAACGAATCCGACATGGTGCTGATGCCAGACGCATCCACCGCAGTGATTGACCCGTTCTTCGCGGACTCTACCCTGATTATCCGTTGCGACATCCTGGAGCCTGGCACTCTGCAAGGTTATGACCGTGACCCACGTTCCATCGCAAAACGTGCGGAAGACTACCTGCGCGCGACCGGTATCGCCGATACCGTCCTGTTTGGGCCGGAACCTGAATTCTTCCTGTTCGACGACATCCGCTTCGGCGCATCTATCTCCGGCTCACATGTGGCGATTGACGATATTGAAGGCGCCTGGAACTCCTCTACCAAATATGAAGGCGGCAACAAAGGCCATCGTCCGGGCGTGAAAGGCGGTTATTTCCCGGTTCCGCCAGTTGACTCCGCGCAGGATATCCGTTCTGAAATGTGTCTGGTCATGGAGCAGATGGGCCTGGTCGTTGAAGCGCACCACCACGAAGTAGCGACCGCAGGTCAGAACGAAGTGGCGACCCGCTTTAACACCATGACCAAAAAAGCCGACGAAATTCAGATTTACAAATATGTCGTGCATAACGTGGCTCACCGCTTCGGTAAGACCGCGACCTTTATGCCAAAACCGATGTTCGGCGATAACGGTTCCGGTATGCACTGCCACATGTCGCTGGCGAAGAACGGCACCAACCTGTTCTCTGGCGACAAATATGCCGGCCTGTCTGAACAAGCGCTGTACTACATCGGCGGCGTCATCAAACACGCCAAAGCCATCAACGCCCTGGCGAACCCGACCACCAACTCCTACAAGCGTCTGGTCCCGGGTTACGAAGCGCCGGTGATGCTGGCCTACTCCGCCCGTAACCGTTCCGCCTCCATCCGTATTCCGGTGGTGGCGTCTCCGAAAGCGCGCCGTATCGAAGTTCGCTTCCCGGACCCGGCGGCTAACCCGTATCTGTGCTTTGCCGCCCTGCTGATGGCCGGTCTGGACGGGATTAAGAATAAGATTCACCCGGGCGAAGCCATGGACAAAAACCTGTATGACCTGCCGCCGGAAGAAGCGAAAGAGATCCCACAGGTAGCGGGTTCTCTGGAAGAAGCGCTGAACGCGCTGGACCTGGACCGCGAGTTCCTGAAAGCAGGCGGCGTGTTCACGGATGAAGCGATCGATGCGTATATTGCGCTGCGTCGCGAAGAAGATGACCGCGTGCGTATGACCCCGCACCCGGTAGAGTTTGAGCTGTACTACAGCGTTTAATCGTATATTAAAAATCCGACGAATTTCGCGTTGCTGCAAGGCGGCAACTGAGCACATCCCCAGGAGCATAGATAGCGATGTGACTGGGGTAAGCGAAGGCAGCCAACGCAGCAGCAGCGTGAAAGGCGTCAGGAGTTTTTGAGTTGCCGTGGAAACTTTCAGCCCATCCCAGGATGGGCTTTTTTCTCCACCAACAATCTGATCTCACGCGCTTTTTAGTAGTAAAAAGCTATAATGCACTAAAATGGTGCAACCTTTTCCAGGAGACTGCTGAATGGCAAGCGGCATACAGCCCGATGCTGGGCAGATCCTCAATTCGTTAATCAACAGCGTGCTGGTGGTCGACGACGCGCTGGCAATCCATTACGCCAACCCTGCCGCGCAGCAGTTGCTCGCGCAAAGCTCACGCAAACTGTTCGGGACGCCGTTACCTGAACTGTTGAGCTATTTTTCGTTAAACATTGACCTGATGCGCGAAAGTTTAGCGGCAGGGCAAGGCTTTACCGATAACGAAGTGACGCTGGTGATTGATAGTCGCTCGCATATTCTCTCTTTGACCGCCCAACGTCTGCCCGACGATTTTATACTGCTCGAAATGGCGCCGATGGATAACCAGCGTCGTCTGAGTCAGGAGCAGTTGCAGCACGCGCAGCAAATCGCCGCCCGCGATCTGGTGCGCGGTCTGGCACACGAAATCAAAAATCCGCTCGGCGGCCTGCGCGGCGCGGCGCAGCTACTCAGCAAGGCGCTGCCCGACCCGGCGCTAACGGAATATACCAAAGTCATCATTGAACAGGCCGACAGGCTACGCAACCTTGTCGATCGTTTGCTGGGGCCGCAGCACCCGGGAATGCACATTACCGAGAGCATACATAAAGTCGCGGAGCGCGTGGTGGCGCTGGTGTCGATGGAACTGCCGGATAATGTCCGGCTTATCCGCGATTACGACCCCAGTCTGCCAGAACTGCCGCATGACCCGGAACAAATTGAGCAAGTACTGCTGAATATTGTCCGCAATGCCTTGCAGGCGCTGGGGCCGGATGGCGGCGAAATTACGCTGCGTACCCGTACCGCCTTCCAGTTAACGCTGCATGGCGAACGCTATCGCCTGGCGGCGCGTATAGACGTTGAAGACAATGGGCCGGGCATTCCTCCCCATTTACAGGATACGCTGTTCTACCCGATGGTCAGCGGTCGCGAAGGCGGCACCGGGCTTGGGTTATCTATCGCCCGCAATCTTATCGATCAACACGCCGGCAAAATTGAATTTACCAGTTGGCCGGGGCATACCGAGTTTTCGGTTTACCTGCCGATTCGGAAATAGAGGTGTTTATGCAACGAGGAATAGTCTGGGTCGTCGATGATGATAGTTCCATCCGTTGGGTGCTTGAACGTGCTCTCGCCGGGGCAGGGTTGACCTGTACCACCTTTGAGAATGGTAATGAAGTACTGGCTGCGCTGGCCAGTAAAACGCCGGACGTCTTGCTGTCGGATATCCGAATGCCGGGAATGGACGGGCTGGCGCTATTAAAGCAGATTAAACAGCGTCACCCGATGCTTCCGGTCATCATTATGACCGCGCATTCCGATTTAGATGCCGCCGTGAGCGCCTATCAGCAGGGGGCGTTTGATTATCTGCCTAAACCGTTTGATATTGATGAAGCCGTCGCTCTGGTCGAGCGCGCGATTAGCCACTATCAGGAGCAGCAGCAGCCGCGTAATATCGAGGTTAACGGCCCGACAACAGACATGATAGGCGAAGCGCCCGCCATGCAGGATGTGTTTCGCATTATTGGTCGGCTGTCGCGTTCTTCGATTAGCGTGCTGATTAACGGCGAATCAGGGACCGGTAAAGAACTGGTCGCCCATGCGCTTCACCGCCATAGCCCACGCGCCAAAGCGCCGTTTATCGCGCTCAATATGGCGGCCATCCCGAAAGATTTGATTGAATCCGAACTGTTTGGCCATGAGAAAGGCGCTTTTACCGGGGCGAATACCATCCGGCAGGGCCGTTTCGAGCAGGCTGACGGCGGCACGCTGTTTCTGGACGAAATTGGCGATATGCCGCTGGATGTCCAGACTCGTCTGTTACGCGTGCTGGCTGACGGACAGTTCTACCGCGTGGGCGGGTACGCGCCGGTAAAAGTGGATGTGCGCATTATCGCCGCCACCCACCAGAACCTCGAACGACGCGTTCAGGAAGGGAAATTCCGCGAAGACCTGTTCCACCGCCTGAACGTGATTCGTATCCATCTTCCGCCGTTGCGCGAGCGCCGTGAGGATATTCCGCGCCTGGCGCGCCATTTTTTGCAGGTCGCCGCCCGTGAATTAGGTGTGGAAGCCAAATTATTACATCCGGAAACCGAAACGGCGTTAACGCGCCTGGCATGGCCTGGTAACGTGCGTCAGTTAGAAAATACCTGCCGCTGGCTCACCGTCATGGCCGCCGGACAGGAGGTGTTGATCCAGGATTTACCGGGCGAACTGTTTGAAGCCTCGGCGCCGGATAGCCCGTCCCACCTGCCGCCGGATAGCTGGGCGACATTACTGGCGCAATGGGCGGACCGCGCCTTGCGATCCGGTCATCAAAACCTGCTTTCTGAAGCGCAGCCAGAACTGGAGAGAACGCTACTGACCACGGCGTTACGCCATACGCAGGGTCATAAACAGGAAGCCGCCAGGCTGCTCGGTTGGGGGCGAAACACCCTAACGCGGAAGTTGAAAGAGCTGGGAATGGAGTAAACATTACCCGCGAGTGTAAAGATTAATAATTGAGCGCAAAACGCTGCTATTTTGCGCTTTACTGTTCCGATGAGTTCAGTATGATCATGCCCGGCAAACGGGGGGATTCATTATGTTAGAATCTATTATTAATCTGGTATCGAGTGGAGCGGTCGACAGCCACACGCCACAAACTGCGCTAGCCGCCGTGTTGTGTGCCGCGCTGGTGGGACTGTTCAGCTGACAATGTGCCGGATGGCGCTAATGCTTATCCGGCCTACAGGTTGTCGCAACGTGTAGGCCTGGTAAGCGCAGCGCCACCGGGCAACCCGGCTAAATGACGCGCGAGAACTGCTGCATCCGCGCTTTCTGGCGCAGATACGCGTCAAAGCACATGCAGATATTGCGGATCAGCAAACGACCTTTCGCCGTCACCTGAATTCCCTTCTCGCTAATATCCACCAGCCCATCTTTCGCCAGCGGCGACAGTAACTGCAAATCTTCGGCAAAATACTCAGCGAAATGCAAACCCCACTGCTGTTCGACAGCGTTAAAATCCAGGCGGAAGTTACAAATCAGCGCCTTGATAACATCGCGACGAATGCAATCATCACGGGTCAGCGTAATACCACGCCATAGCGCATTGCCCCGCTCATCCACTTGCTGGTAATAACGCTTCAGCTCTTTCTGGTTCTGCATGTAGCCATCGCCAATCATGCTGATAGCAGAAACCCCCATCCCCAGCAGATCGGTATCGCCCTGGGTCGTATAGCCCTGAAAATTACGGTGCAACACGCCTTCGCGCTGCGCGACGGCCAGTTCGTCGTCCGGACGGGCAAAATGGTCCATCCCGATAAACTGATAACCAGCCTGGGTAAGCGATACGATCGTCTCCTGCAAAATATCCAGTTTCTGCTGCGCGCTGGGTAAATCAGCATCTTTAATTTTACGCTGGGCGGCAAAAAGCGTTGGCAGATGCGCATAGTTAAAGACGCTCAAACGATCGGGGTTCAGCTCCGTCACACGCTTCAGCGTGAAAGCGAAGCTTTCCGGCGTCTGTTTCGGTAGACCGTAGATCAAATCGATATTGGTCGAGGTAAAGCCGATATCGCGGGCGTGATTAAGCAGCGCAAAGATGAATTCTTCATCCTGCTCGCGGTTAACCAGGCGCTGCACCTCTTTATTAAAGTCCTGCACGCCCATACTCAGGCGGTTAAAACCTTCCGCACGTAAATGATCGAGCACATCCAGCTCAATTTCACGGGGATCGACTTCGATCGAGATTTCCGCGTCGGTATTAAAGTGGAAATTTTCACGCAACAGCGTCATTAAGCGGCTGATTTGCGCTTTATTCAGGTAAGTAGGCGTACCGCCGCCCCAGTGAAGCTGGCTGACATGACGGTCTGCAAACAGCGGCGCGCGATGACGAATTTCCTGCTCAAGCGCGTCAAGATACTGGTCAGCTTTATGCTGTTGGCGGGTGACAATCTTGTTGCAGCCGCAGAAATAACACAACTTGTGACAAAACGGGATATGCACATACAGCGAGAGCGGACGTTCAGGATAACGCGCCACAGCCTGCAAGAATGCGGCGTCCTCGAAGTCTTCAGAAAACTCCAGCGCGGTTGGGTACGAGGTATATCGTGGCCCGGAATAATTATATTTCTGGATCAGGGCCAGATCCCAGTCTATTTGCTGTTCAGACATGCTCACTCCTTCCGATGGCGTCTCTGGCGGGTACGGCGTACCGGCTTCACGCCATGACGGGCGGCAAGCCGGCTGCGCAGCCATTTCTGTCGCCGCGACAATCGCTGTAGTTTAACGAATAACCACACCAGATAACATATAACCGGAAGGGTTATAAGCAGGACGGGCAAGCCCACGGTGTAAACCCGTTAGTTGCCGCCTCTTAGCAAGCGCATCATATCTTCCTGCTTCTCGTCCTCTTCGTCGGCTTCGTCGTCATCATCGTAAGACAGACCAAGCTTCTGCATCAGTTCATCAATACGATCCAGTTTGGCATCTACCCAGGCTTGATCTTCCGCACTCAGGGTTTCGCCCGCTTCCAGACGTTCTAACAGCGCATCCAGGCGCTCATCCGTTTCCAGTAAATCCAACTCCGCCTGCGGTGAAAGCATAGGTTTCTCACTTTTCGGTTTATGCTGTTGGGTCACTTTTTCAGTCACGCCCAATGGAACAGGTGTTTTACTGCCAATACGTGGATCTTTTTGTTGATTCTGATTGCCGCCGCCCGAAGCGGAATTGCCGCCCGCCGCGCGACTTCCCGGCGCATGACCGCGATGTTTTTTCAGGCGTTTACGGTCGCGCGCCTCCTGGTTTAACTCTTCACGCGTTTTACGACGCTGTTTGCCAAAGGCTTTACTGCGCGGTGCAGAGGTTGGTTTTTTCATGATGTCAGATCTTTAAGCCGTTTTATTCAGTATAGAATTGAGGCGGAATCTAGCAGAAAGCAAGCAAAGAAAAAAGGCGACAGAGTAATCTGCCGCCTTTTTTCTTGACTCACGACCCTTAACGGGTTCCACCATCCCTGTTGGCTATCAACACGCCCTGTTTTTCCCTTAGCCTGGAACATTCCATGTTGTTTCCATTTCCTTTTACTAACGTCTCCGGACGTTTGTCTTCCTGACAATCCTGTGTCTTCGCCTCCTGGCGCTCCTGACCCTCATCCTGAGTCGTTGATCCTGTTAGCGTCCTCGCTATGTGCATTACTTTACTCTTTTGGGGTAAACTCACAAGATACCGACACGGCAAATCCCTTTTTTTCAGACAATTACCTTTCTATAAATTCATGATTTAACTATATTAACTGGCTTTTAGCGTGACAACGACTCTGTCATGTCGCATAAGTGCAATGGACAATGTCTCACAAAGCGTATGGCTTTTGCTTACAGCACCGACGCGCCGAAAAATCCGTCTTTTGCTGGCGTTCAGGTATAATCGCCACAATGCTTTGACTGACGGAGACGACCGCTTTGACTAACCTGAATTATCAACAGACGCATTTTGTGATGAGTGCGCCTGATATTCGCCATTTACCTTCCGATTGCGGAATTGAAGTGGCTTTTGCTGGCCGTTCCAATGCAGGCAAATCCAGCGCCCTGAACACGTTGACCAACCAAAAAAGCCTGGCGCGCACCTCTAAAACGCCGGGCCGTACCCAATTGATTAACCTGTTTGAAGTCGTAGATGGCAAACGGTTGGTCGACCTGCCGGGCTATGGCTACGCGGAAGTCCCGGAAGAGATGAAACGCAAGTGGCAACGCGCGCTGGGGGAATATCTGGAGAAACGTCAAAGCCTACAGGGCTTAGTCGTTTTAATGGATATCCGCCATCCGTTGAAAGACCTCGACCAACAGATGATCCAGTGGGCTGTAGAGAGCAATATCCAGGTTCTGGTTCTGCTGACCAAAGCGGACAAACTGGCCAGCGGCGCGCGCAAGGCGCAGTTGAATATGGTACGTGAAGCCGTGCTGGCTTTTAATGGCGATGTGCAGGTAGAAGCGTTTTCCTCGCTGAAAAAGCAGGGCGTGGATAAGTTACGTCAGAAGCTGGATAGCTGGTTTAGTGAACTGGCACCGGTCGAAGAGATTCAGGACGGGGAATAATCACCCGCTATGCCGGATGGCGGCGTAAACACCTTATCCGGCCTTGTATCCTGAACAGATAGCTGATTAGCTGTCAGCTATCTGAAACGGGAGAAGCTTGTATCCGGCCTGAAGACTCTGAGCTTCCGATGTAGCTT
>NZ_JAGEQM010000014.1:0-32558 GCF_017572025.1 Salmonella sp. 32020114201800008SM
TTAAACTTCGTAATGAATTACGTGTTCACTCTTGAGACTTGGTATTCATTTTTCGTCTTGCGACGTCAAGAATCCGTATCTTCGAGTGCCCACACAGATTGTCTGATAAATTGTTAAAGAGCAGTGCAACGCGGCTTTCGCTCACCGTTGCGAGGTGGCGTATATTACGCCTTCCTCTTTCAGAGTCAACCCTGAATTTCAGGATTTTTCTCTTCAACCGACCGGCTGTTTGTGTGAAGTGATTCACATCCGCCGTGTCGATGGAGGCGCATTATAGGGAGTTCTCTGCTGACCGCAATAGAAAAATTGCAGAAAAATGACTGTTTGCTGCATTCCCCAGCAAAACCCCTGGTTATACCCATTTACGCACAGACTTATCCACAAAATGCGCGTTCATCTCCTGGATCTTCTCACTCTGCAAATGATCTTTCAGGGATAAAAGCGGGGCCAGAATTTAAAAAGAAAAATTCGCGAGCGTTGCGCAAACGTTTTCGTTACAATGTCGCCGCAAAATGAGAATACCCCATAAGGGGCGTTAGCTGAGTTTTTCACGAAAAATTCAGCTAACGCTCTCTGTAATCGTCAAATCCAGGGGATTTACCATGCAACAACGTCGTCCAGTCCGCCGCGCTCTGCTCAGTGTTTCTGACAAGGCCGGTATCATCGAATTCGCCCAGGCACTTTCCGCACGCGGTGTGGAGCTGCTGTCTACGGGGGGCACCGCCCGCCTGTTAGCAGAAAAAGGCCTGCCGGTGACCGAAGTTTCCGATTACACCGGTTTCCCGGAAATGATGGATGGACGCGTAAAGACCCTGCATCCAAAAGTCCACGGCGGCATCCTCGGTCGTCGCGGCCAGGACGATGCCATTATGGAACAGCACCACATCGCCCCTATCGATATGGTTGTCGTTAACCTGTATCCGTTCGCCGAGACCGTGGCACGCGAAGGCTGCTCGCTGGAAGATGCGGTAGAGAACATTGATATCGGCGGCCCGACCATGGTGCGCTCTGCTGCTAAGAACCATAAAGACGTGGCCATCGTGGTGAAGAGCAGCGACTACGACGCCATTATTAAAGAGATGGATGCTAACGAAGGTTCTCTGACCCTCGACACCCGTTTCGATCTCGCGATTAAAGCCTTCGAACACACCGCCGCCTACGACAGCATGATCGCTAACTACTTCGGCAGCATGGTTCCGGCCTACCACGGTGAAAGCAAAGAAGCCGCCGGTCGCTTCCCGCGTACGCTGAATCTGAACTTCATTAAGAAGCAGGATATGCGCTATGGCGAGAACAGCCACCAGCAGGCAGCCTTCTATATAGAAGAAAATGTGAAAGAAGCGTCCGTTGCCACCGCACAGCAGGTTCAGGGCAAAGCGCTTTCTTACAACAACATCGCTGATACCGACGCGGCGCTGGAGTGTGTGAAAGAGTTCAACGAGCCAGCCTGCGTAATCGTCAAGCACGCTAACCCGTGCGGCGTGGCGGTGAGCACCACTATTCTCGACGCTTACGACCGTGCGTATAAAACCGACCCAACCTCCGCGTTCGGCGGCATTATCGCCTTCAACCGCGAACTGGATGCCGAAACCGCGCAGGCCATCATCTCCCGCCAGTTCGTGGAAGTGATCATCGCCCCGTCCGCGACCGAAGATGCGCTGAAAATCACGGCTGCCAAGCAGAATGTGCGCGTACTGACCTGTGGTCAGTGGGCACAGCGCGTACCTAGTCTGGACTTCAAACGCGTTAACGGCGGCCTGCTGGTTCAGGATCGTGACCTGGGTATGGTGAGCGAAGCTGAACTGCGCGTGGTTTCCAAACGCCAGCCGACCGAACAGGAACTGCGCGATGCGCTGTTCTGCTGGAAGGTCGCCAAGTTCGTGAAATCCAACGCCATTGTGTATGCGAAAGAGAACATGACTATCGGTATAGGCGCAGGCCAGATGAGCCGCGTGTACTCCGCGAAAATCGCTGGCATTAAAGCGGCTGACGAAGGTCTGGAAGTGAAAGGTTCCGCGATGGCCTCTGACGCCTTCTTCCCGTTCCGCGATGGTATTGATGCCGCTGCCGCTGTCGGCGTGAGCTGTGTGATCCAGCCTGGCGGTTCTATCCGTGATGACGAAGTGATTGCCGCTGCCGACGAACACGGTATTGCGATGATCTTCACTGACATGCGCCACTTCCGCCATTAATGGAGCGAAACATGAAAGTATTAGTGATTGGTAACGGCGGACGCGAACACGCGCTGGCCTGGAAAGCCGCACAGTCGCCGCTGGTTGATACTGTTTTTGTCGCACCGGGCAACGCGGGCACCGCGCTGGAGCCAGCGTTGCAGAACGTGGCTATCGGCGTAACCGATATTCCGGCGCTGCTGAGCTTTGCCCAGAACGAGAAGATTGACCTGACTATCGTTGGCCCGGAAGCGCCGCTGGTGATTGGCGTGGTCGATGCGTTCCGCGCGGCGGGCCTGAAGATCTTCGGCCCAACCGAAGGCGCCGCGCAACTGGAAGGCTCCAAAGCCTTCACCAAAGATTTCCTCGCTCGTCACCAGATTCCGACGGCGGAATACCAGAATTTCACCGAGATTGAGCCAGCCCTGGCTTATCTGCGTGAGAAAGGCGCGCCGATCGTCATCAAGGCCGATGGTCTGGCTGCGGGCAAAGGCGTTATCGTGGCGATGACGCTTGAAGAAGCCGAAGCCGCCGTTCATGACATGCTGGCAGGCAACGCCTTTGGCGACGCGGGCCACCGCATCGTGATTGAAGAGTTCCTCGACGGCGAAGAAGCGAGCTTTATCGTGATGGTCGACGGCGAGCACGTGCTGCCGATGGCCACCAGCCAGGACCACAAACGCGTAGGCAACGGCGATACCGGCCCGAATACTGGCGGCATGGGCGCCTACTCACCGGCGCCGGTGGTGACTGATGAAGTGCACCAGCGCACCATGGAACGCATCATCTGGCCAACCGTGAAAGGCATGGCGGCGGAAGGTAACACCTATACCGGCTTCCTGTATGCGGGTCTGATGATCGACAAGCAGGGTAATCCGAAGGTTATCGAGTTCAACTGCCGCTTCGGCGATCCGGAAACCCAGCCGATCATGCTACGCATGAAGTCGGACCTGGTGGATCTTTGCCTCGCCGCCTGCGACGGCAAGCTGGATGAGAAAACCTCCGAGTGGGACGAGCGCGCTTCATTAGGCGTGGTGATCGCCGCGGGCGGTTATCCGGGCAACTACAACACTGGCGATGAGATCCACGGCCTGCCGCTGGAAGAAGTGGCTGACGGCAAAGTCTTCCACGCTGGCACTAAGCTCGCCGACGACGACCGCGTGCTCACCAGCGGCGGCCGCGTACTGTGCGCGACCGCGCTGGGTCACACCGTGGCTGAGGCGCAGAAACGCGCTTACGCCCTGATGACCGACATTCGCTGGGACGGCAGCTTCAGCCGTAACGACATCGGCTGGCGCGCCATCGAGCGTGAGCAAAGCTAACGGCTGAGTTTAGCCAGCAGCGTTTTGCGCGTAATGCCCAATTGACGGGCGGCTTCGGTTTTGTTGCCGCCCGTTTTTTCCAGCGCCGCCAGAATCACCTCTTTTTCGACGTCCACCAGCGGTTGGATCTCACCACTGTATTCCGTTTTTATCGGCGTCGCGGCAATAGCGAGAGGCAATTCGCGTTCAGAAATGTATTCTCCCGTCAGCAACACCACCGCCCGCTCGATAGCGTTTTCCAGCTCACGGATATTGCCCGGCCAGTCGTAGTGGATCAGCAGATCCATCGCCTGCGGCGTAAACCCCTTTACCGCTTTTCGGTTACGTTCGGCAAAACGCCGCAGAAAATGGTCTGCCAGTAGCGGAATATCTTCCCGACGCTGGCGCAAAGAAGGCATTTCAATCGCCACCACATTCAGGCGGTAATAGAGATCCTGGCGAAAGCGACCGGCACTCACCTCTTCCGCCAGGTCGCGGTGGGTAGCGGCAATTAACCGAACATCCACAGATATCGTCTGGTTACTTCCCACGCGTTGCACTTCGCGCTCCTGAATCGCCCGCAGCAAACGTACCTGCATTAACGGCGAGATATCGCCGATTTCATCAAGAAACAATGTCCCGCCGTCAGCTTCGACAAAGCGTCCCTCCCGACGTTTATCCGCGCCGGTAAACGCGCCTTTTTCGTGTCCGAACAGCTCGGACTCCAGCAGCGATTCATTAAGCGCGGCGCAGTTGAGCGTGACCAGCGGTTTATCGCTCCGGGCGCTACAGGCGTGTAGCGCCCGCGCCACCAGCTCTTTACCCGTGCCGGAGTCTCCGTGAATCAATACCGTGGCGTCTGATGGTGCGACCATCGCGATTTCATTCAGTAAATGTTGCATCGCCGGACTGCTGCCAATCATGCCAAATTGCGCAGCCGACGCCGATGGCAATTCAGCGCCCGTTTCCCGCGTATGCGCCAACGCCTTTTCCAGCGTCTCCTGCAGACGGTCAAAATCCAGCGGTTTAATTAAATAGTCGAGCGCGCCGGCTTTCAACGCCTCTACCGCCGTTTCCACGCTGGAGAATGCCGTCATAATCAAAATCGGAATGGCGGGATTGAGCGCTTTAATCTCCTTCAGCGTGGCGATACCGTCCATCTCCGCCATACGCACATCGCACAGTACCAGATCAAAGACTTTCTCACGCACCTGAGCCAACGCATCATGCCCACTGTAGGCCAGAGCGACGTTATAGCCCCAGCCCCGAAGCAGCGCCTGTAAAATCGTGCAGTGGCTTACATCATCATCCACAACCAGAATATCGATTTTTCCGCGTATCACCCTTGTTAATCCTGTTGTCTCGCTATCACTGGCAACCAGATAGTAAAGACCGCGCCTTTACCCTCAATACTTTTCACCTTAATCGCGCCGCCATGCTGTTCGATGATATTTTGCACCACAGCCAGCCCCAGGCCTGTCCCGTCAGCTTTGGTCGTAAAATAAGGCGTAAAAATCGCCTCCAGCTGATCCGGGGCGATCCCTTTCCCGTTATCGGTAACAGTGATGATAACGCGGTCGGTCCCACTTTCTTTTGCCTCTACGCTAATCGTTCCCTGGCGGCCAATCGCATGAATAGCGTTCAGGTACAAATTCAACAGCACCTGAGTCAGCCTGTCCGGGTCAGCCTGAATACGCTTAAGCGTCTCATTCGCCGTGAATCTCAACTGAATCTCTCTGCTTTGGGCATCCTGACTGACCAGATTCAGGGAGTGAGTAATAATATCATTGAGGTTAACCGTCTGGAGCGTCAGATGCGCGGGCTTTACCAGTTCGAGCAATTCGCTTACCACCCGGTTCAAACGGTCGGCCTCTTTGGCCATCACCTGCGCCAGTTCATGCGACTCGCCGCCGGCAGGTGTGCGCTCGGCAAAGTATTTCGCCAGCCCTTTGATGGACGAGAGCGGGTTACGAATTTCGTGCGCGACGCCCGCCGCCAGATGCCCCATCGCCACCAGCTTTTCTTTACGCTTCATTGCATCAAGCAGTTCTCTGTGCGAGCGCTGATAACGCTGATGCCAAAAAAACGCCAGTAACGTTGCCAACAGCACCGCCGCTAACGCAGACAAAACAATCAGCGTATTACGCCACTCCCTTGCCTGTGTCGCGGCCAGCTCGCTGGCGTCAAAGGCAATAAAAATAGTTTGTTTCGCTGGTTCGTCGTCATTGGCGCTACGCGCCATGCCGTGCCCCCTCATACCGTGACCTCTCATACCGAAAAGCGGCTGGAACTGACGGTAAATTTCCAGCGCAGGCACCGTCTCGCCGTTAGCAACAACGTCGACACGCCGCCAACGCTCCTGCGGCCCGGGGTTTAGTTGATGCATTTCAGATGCGGAATAGAGCGATTTGCCCACCATGCCAGGGTTGCTATGAGTGATGATTACCCCCTGCGCATCCGTTACGGCGAACCACAACACGCCTGGCTGACCCGCCATCTCTTCCAGCAATGTCTGCTGCTGCGCGTGATGCATCCGCATTCCCATACCTACTCGCGTGCCGGACTCCAGAGCGCGAATGAGTACATTTCCCTTTTCCAGCAGCGTCTGCCTGGCGGCAGCGCTCTCACGGCCATAGTCGCGAATGACCATAATGGAAAATAGCCCCACCAGAATGAAGATCGCCGCAGGTAACAGCCGACTCAACCACGTTGCAGCGGCATCTTTATGTAATCGTATAAAACTCACAGGCTTCCCCGGCTCGTTTTTATTTTCCTTACTTAAGCAGAGATCATGCCATTCTTCGCTCCGCATAACCGCGCGTTGCCGCACACCCTTTCGGATACGGATGGGTAAAAATGACTCGCCAGGCGGGTCATGCGAGTCATTTTTACTCGCTTTTTGCCGCCTGAAGCGGGTTAACTCGCTGCCCGACAAGGAATAGTTACCTGGCACGGAAGATGCAAGAGAGAGGATAAGATGAGCAACAGGAGAACGCAAAATGAAACGGAACAATAAATCAGCTATCGCGCTAATCGCCCTCTCTCTTTTGGCCCTGAGCTCCGGCGCCGCCTTCGCCGGGCATCACTGGGGCAACAATGACGGTATGTGGCAACAGGGAGGTAGCCCGTTAACTACGGAACAGCAGGCGACGGCGCAGAAGATTTATGATGATTACTATACGCAGACCAGCGCGCTGCGCCAGCAACTGATATCCAAACGTTATGAATACAACGCGCTACTGACCGCCAGTTCGCCGGATACTGCGAAAATTAACGCGGTTGCCAAAGAGATGGAGTCATTAGGCCAGAAGTTAGATGAGCAACGCGTGAAACGGGATGTCGCGATGGCGCAGGCTGGCATACCACGCGGCGCAGGAATGGGCTATGGCGGTTGCGGCGGCTATGGCGGCGGTTATCATCGCGGCGGCGGTCATATGGGTATGGGAAACTGGTAAAGCATGTATACCGAATGGCGGCTTCGCCATTCGGTATTCCATCAAAAGGTTTTCGCTTGCGGCTGCCAGTGACAGAAATCTGAATTCGCCACCAGCAAAAGTTGCGATCCTTCCGGCGCCTCCAGCCATGCTACGCTCACCTCTACCGATGAGTGGTTCTGGCGGCGCTCAATGTGGCTTATTGCCCAGGAATCCAGATCCGGTTTCAGCGTTTCACCTTCACAGGTGGTTACCGTATGGTCGGCGTGCCAGCGTCCCTGGCGTAGTATGACCCGCCCCAGGCGCAAGGCGTCGCTGGTCTGACGGATTTGTTCGGCGCGATAGCGATACAAGGCAATCTGATCGTTGGAAAGCTGCTGCTTCTGCCCCCCGACTTCACGCTGCATAAAACTGAGTTCGCCATGAGCGTCGAAACGCGCGCGAATATGTTCTGGCGGTTTGCTGTAAATATTGAGTTCAATAAGCGAAAGCGTATCACCCTGCCAACGATATTCGCTGGTCGTCGTGCTGCCGCTATGCCACGGGCTAAAAACAGAAAGCAGATGGACTTCATCGTTCGTATCTTTACGCCAGATACGCACCGCGCCGTGATCGCCGGCAAAGCCGCTGGCAGTAAACGGAGGCGGTGAAGCGTTATGACTGCAGGCAGTCAGCAACAGCGCGCCAGAAAACAGAAACGCGCGACGCCAGACAGACAAAAGGGGCTGACGAGCCCCTTCGATAAAACTGTTCACAGCTACGCGTCTTACTTAACTGCGTCTTTCAGAGCTTTACCAGAAACAAACGCCGGTACGTTAGCGGCGGCGATTTTGATTTCTTTACCGGTCTGTGGGTTACGGCCAGTGCGCTCAGCACGGTGGTTCACTTTGAAGGTACCGAAACCAACCAGTTGTACAGCATCGCCTTCTTTCAGAGACTCAGTAATAGCAGCCAGAGTGGATTCCAGAGCAGCTTTAGCCTGGGTTTTGGACAGTTCTGCTTTGTCTGCAATTACATCAATCAGTTGAGTCTTGTTCATAAGTTATCCTTACAATGTGTTTATCGCTTGCTAAGCATCGAGTGCGACGGAAATGCCAGAAAAGCACTCTCCTGCATACACGCACCGATAGCCACTTTTTTTCGCCTCCCAAATGTAGACCAGACGGGGGGCATAAGGGAAGCCTTATGGCACGACAAATCAGACGTTAAATCACGTTTTCTGGTGTCATTGCTGAAAATTTATACCGATATTGCTCTCGCCAGCCTCGCGCAGGTCTGCCCTGAGCCCTTTTATCAGTTCAATATCACGTTCTTCGCAGTCGGCTAAAAGTCGGAATATTTCCCACTGAATATCCCATTCCTGTTCAACGGCAGGGTTCGTTTTGAGCTCCTCATCGGTCATTTCCCGACCAGCCTGAGTCATTTCCAACATCGCTACCGTAGTAATGGAAGTCTTACTAACCTCAATAGCGTGTTCCAGCGTTTCGCCGCTAAGACGAGAATGCATTAATTCGCTTAATGCGACGCAGGCATCAATCGCCGGGTAAACGCCGTACAGATCATAGTCGTCGGCTGCCGGAATCGCCTCTTCAAACTTCTCCAGTTGGCTATCGAAATTGACCTTCGCATCTTTCACCGTCAGGGTTTCCCAGATCAGATCCAGAATGCGACGGTAGATCTGTCCGTCGCCGAATTCCGTCTGCTTGCAAAACATGGCGTAGTTCGGGTACATGCGCTCGCACAAGCAGGCCATAAAGGTAACGTGCTGCCAGCTTTCCAGCCGCTCCAGACGCAAATGAATCGGGTTTTGTAACATGATGGAATCTCGAATCGGAAATTAGCGGCAGTTTACCTGAATCAGCGCTGAATTTCTTGCCAACGAACAAACGCCGGACGCCCGGAAGCGACCGCATCCGCCCAGCGCGTCGGCTCCGGCAGGCGATACCCTTTCATACAGCGCTGTACCCACGCCAGCGCGCTGTCAGTACTGACCCGGTGCCCTGTCGCGATAAACAGCGGATTACAGCGCGCCTTGCTGCGCCATACCCACGCCAGTTGCTCGCCTTTATCCATTAAGGGGCTAAGTGCGCCAGGTTCGGCGGAAAGTGGTTCAAATTTACCGCATAGCCGTTTTTTCGCTACGCCGATGGTCGGCACGTCCACCAACAGTCCAAAATGACTGGCGACGCCAAGCCGACGCGGATGCGAAATACCATGACCGTCCACAAACAGCAAATCGGGCTTTTGCGAGAGCTGTTCCCACGCCGCCAGCAGCGCAGGATATTCACGAAAAGAGAGAAAACCGGGGATATACGGCATGGTGGTGGCAATACGTGCCACCTTGTACTCTACCAGTTCAAGCGACGGATATTTCAACAATACCATCGCCGCCCGCGTCACCTCGCCCCCCTGCTCAAAACCGACGTCCGCCCCGCCGATAAACGCTGGCGGATCTTTGTCCAACCGATCTTCGCGGCAAACCGATGAAGCAAGTTCTATCTGTTGAGCGCGTAGCGACGCGAGATCCATACTAACTCCTTAGTTGTGATACTGCGCAGAAAGTCGGTGCACTGCCTCCACAAATGCGCCAGCATGTTCTGGCGACACATCCTGATGGATGCCATGTCCAAGATTAAAGACGTGCCCTTCTCCCTGACCGAAACCAGCAAGTATAGTCGCTACCTCGTCTTCGATCCGTGCCGGCGGCGCATACAGCATCGAGGGGTCCATATTGCCCTGCAGCGCCACTTTATGGCCAACGCGACGGCGCGCATCGGCGATATCTGTCGTCCAGTCGAGACCCAGCGCGTCGCAGCCGGTTTCCGCCATCGCCTCCAGCCACTGACCGCCACCTTTAGTGAACAGCGTTACCGGCACGCGGCGACCGTCGTTTTCACGCAGCAGGCCATCGACGATTTTATGCATGTAGTAGAGGGAGAACTGCTGGTAATCGCGGCCAGTCAGCACGCCGCCCCAGGTGTCGAAAATCATCACCGATTGCGCACCCGCTTTAATCTGCGCGTTGAGGTACAGCGTGACGCTTTTCGCCAACTTATCCAGCAGCAGATGCAACGCCTGCGGGTCAGCGTACATCATCTTTTTAATCACCGTGAAGGCTTTGCTACTGCCGCCTTCCACCATGTAAGTCGCCAGCGTCCACGGGCTGCCGGAAAAGCCGATCAGCGGAACCTCGCCTTTTAGTTCGCGGCGGATGGTCCGTACCGCATTCATCACATAGCCCAGTTCATCCTCCGGATCGGGAATGGGCAGCTTATCGACATCGCCTTTGCAGGTGACAGGAGCCGTAAAGCGCGGGCCTTCCCCGGCTTCAAAATAGAGCCCCAGGCCCATCGCGTCCGGAATCGTCAGGATATCCGAGAAAAGGATCGCCGCATCAAGCGGATAACGGCGCAGCGGCTGTAAAGTGACCTCGCAGGCCAGTTCGGCATTTTTGCACAGCGACATAAAATCGCCCGCCTGAGCGCGAGTGGCTTTGTACTCCGGTAGATAACGGCCCGCCTGGCGCATCATCCACACTGGCGTAACATCAACGGGCTGGCGCAGCAGCGCACGTAGATAACGATCGTTTTTGAGTTCGGTCATTTTTACATTCCTTTAGCGTTGATGCGCCCAGTGTAACATGTCAATCATATTCAGCCCGACACATTGCCACCGTATCTTCGATCAAACGGCGCGCGACGGTGCCCGGCGGCGGCAGTAGCGGCAGATCGTCATAACGGTACCAATTTGCTTCCAACAGTTCTTTCGGGTCGATGACAATCTCGCCGCTGTCATACTCCGCCATAAAAGCGGTCATCAACGACTGCGGGAAAGGCCACGGCTGGGAAGTCACATAGCGCAGATTTTTCACCTTAATCCCGCTCTCCTCCATTACCTCTCGCGCGACCGCCTGTTCTAAGGTTTCGCCGACTTCAACAAACCCGGCCAGCACGGTATGCACGCCGTTGCGGTGGCGAACGTGCTGGGCAAGGAGGATCGAATCCTCACGGCGGATCGCGACGATAATGCAAGGGGCGATTTGCGGGTAGTAACGCTCGCGGCAATGGCTGCACAGCATCGCCCATTCGGTTTTACTCGGGTGCATAGGGTGCCCGCAATAGCCGCAAAATTTATGCGATCGGTAAAACTCCGCCAACTGTACGCCACGTCCCGCCAGTTGGAACAGCCCTGCATCCTGATCGATAACCTGGCGAACCGATCCCATATCATGGCGTCGATGCTGTAACACCAGCCAGACGGGCTCGCCTTGCCATTCACCTATCCGGAGTGCGCGCTGCCCCACAAGATCGAAATTTGCTGCCAGCCCGTGTGGTAATTCCCCATACGGCAACCATAATTTTTGTTCATGGCTGACGATCCACCAGCCACTCTCTAATTTTTCAATTATACGATCCATAGCTCTTGCACTACCTTTGCTTCACTGGCATGTTGTTAACATTATTTTTACATTCATGGCGAGCAGCCTTTATCTAACTTGCGGAGACAATCATGCTAAACCAGCTGGAAAACCTGACGGAGCGCGTTGGCGGAAGCAACAAACTGGTCGATCGCTGGCTGGATGTACGTAAGCACCTGCTCGTGGCTTACTACAATCTGGTTGGCATTAAGCCTGGCAAAGAATCGTACATGCGGCTGAATGAAAAAGCGCTGGATGATTTTTGTCAGAGCCTGGTCGATTACCTTTCCGCCGGGCACTTCAGTATTTATGAACGTATTCTCCATAAATTGGAAGGAAACGGTCAGCTTTTACATGCGGCAAAAATCTGGCCGCTGCTGGAAGATAATACGCAGCGCATTATGGATTATTACGACACCAGCCTGGAAACTGCCATCGATCACGATAATTGTCTCGAATTTCAACAAGCTCTGTCAGATATCGGCGAAGCGCTGGAAGCCCGCTTTGTGCTGGAAGACAAGCTGATTATGCTGGTGTTTGACGCGATGCACGACGGCGCCAGAGTCAAACGTCCCGCTTGAGTTCTGCGCGAGTAACGGGTAGTTTACTTCAGCCCCCTCTTCGGAGGGGCGGTTATCTTGTCGGAGTGCTAATTTTCCACAAAAGCGTTCGTGATGCGTCAAGGCGGCAAGTCGGTGAATCTCCAGGAGCTTACATAAGTAAGTGACTGGAGTGAGCGGACGAAGCCAACGAAGAGGCAGCGCGAAGGATGAAGTGGAAAAGGCTGAGACCGTTAATTCGGGATCCGCGGAACCTGATCAGGTTAATACCTGCGAAGGGAACAAGAGTAATTCTGCTTTATGCTGCTGCCTTTACGGGCGGCGCACATCCATTACTCCATCCGTCGTCTGACAAGCCACGTCCTTAATTTTTTGGAATGAGCTATGTCTACAACAACGTTAACCCGCCGCGAGCAGCGCGCTAAAGCCCAGCATTTTATCGATACGCTGGAAGGCACCGCGTTTCCCAACTCGAAACGCATCTACGTGACCGGTTCGCAGCATGATATTCGCGTACCGATGCGCGAAATTCAACTTAGCCCGACACTTATCGGCGGCAGTAAAGACAACCCGCAGTTTGAAGAGAACGAAGCCGTGCCGGTGTACGACACCTCCGGCCCGTATGGCGATCCTGATGTGGCGATTAACGTCCAGCAGGGTCTGGCGAAACTGCGCCAGCCGTGGATTGACGCACGCAACGATAGCGAAGAATTAGACGACCGTAGCTCGGCTTACACCAGAGAACGTCTGGCCGACGATGGCCTGGACGATCTGCGTTTTACCGACCTGCTGACGCCGAAACGCGCTAAAGCGGGCAAGCGCGTGACGCAACTTCATTATGCCCGCAAGGGGATCGTCACTCCCGAAATGGAGTTCATCGCCATCCGCGAAAACATGGGCCGCGAGCGCATTCGTAGTGAAGTGCTGCGCCACCAGCATCCGGGCATGAACTTTGGCGCGCGCCTGCCGGAAAACATTACGCCGGAATTCGTGCGTGATGAAGTCGCCGCGGGCCGCGCGATTATTCCCGCCAACATCAACCACCCGGAATCCGAGCCGATGATTATCGGCCGCAACTTCCTGGTCAAAGTGAATGCCAACATCGGCAACTCGGCGGTCACCTCCTCCATCGAAGAAGAGGTGGAAAAACTGGTCTGGTCGACCCGCTGGGGCGCGGACACGGTAATGGATCTTTCCACCGGTCGCTATATCCACGAAACTCGCGAATGGATCCTGCGTAACAGCCCGGTACCGATCGGCACCGTCCCGATCTACCAGGCGCTGGAGAAGGTCAACGGGATCGCCGAAGATCTCACCTGGGAAGCGTTCCGCGACACGCTGCTGGAGCAGGCCGAACAGGGCGTCGACTACTTCACCATCCACGCGGGTGTGCTGCTGCGCTACGTGCCGATGACCGCCAAACGCCTGACCGGGATTGTCTCGCGCGGCGGTTCGATCATGGCGAAGTGGTGTCTCTCCCATCACAAAGAGAACTTCCTGTTCGAACATTTCCGCGAGATCTGCGAAATCTGTGCCGCCTACGACGTCTCTTTGTCGCTGGGCGATGGCCTGCGTCCGGGTTCAATTCAGGACGCCAACGACGAAGCGCAGTTCTCCGAGCTGCATACCCTGGGCGAGCTGACCAAAATCGCCTGGGAATACGACGTGCAGGTGATGATTGAAGGCCCGGGACACGTGCCGATGCAGATGATTCAGCGCAACATGACCGAAGAGCTGGAGAGCTGCCACGAAGCGCCGTTCTACACTTTGGGGCCGTTGACCACCGACATCGCGCCGGGCTATGACCACTTCACCTCCGGCATTGGCGCCGCGATGATCGGCTGGTTCGGTTGTGCGATGCTGTGTTACGTCACGCCGAAAGAGCATCTCGGCCTGCCGAACAAAGAAGATGTGAAGCAGGGGCTGATCACCTACAAAATAGCCGCCCACGCCGCTGACTTAGCGAAAGGCCATCCGGGCGCGCAGATCCGCGATAACGCCATGTCGAAAGCGCGCTTCGAATTCCGCTGGGAAGATCAGTTTAACCTCGCGCTCGACCCGTTCACCGCCCGCGCTTATCACGATGAAACCCTACCGCAGGAGTCCGGTAAGGTCGCTCACTTCTGTTCCATGTGCGGGCCGAAGTTCTGCTCGATGAAAATCAGCCAGGAAGTCCGCGACTATGCCGCCGCACAAACCATCGAAGTCGGCATGGCGGATATGTCGGAAAACTTCCGCGCCAAAGGCGGCGAAATCTATCTCAAGCGGGAGGAAGCCTGATGTATCAGCCTGATTTCCCGACCGTGCCGTTCCGTCTCGGGCTTTACCCGGTGGTGGACAGCGTTGCATGGATTGAGCGCCTGCTGGAGGCGGGCGTGCGCACGATCCAGTTGCGTATCAAAGATAAACGCGATGAAGAGGTGGAAGCCGACGTTATCGCCGCCATCGCACTGGGGCGTCGTTATGACGCCCGGCTGTTTATCAACGATTACTGGCGTCTGGCAATTAAACACCGCGCTTACGGCGTGCATCTGGGCCAGGAAGACCTTGAAACCACCGACCTGAAAGCGATTCAGGCGGCGGGGTTACGCCTGGGGGTATCCACTCACGATGATATGGAGATAGACATCGCGCTGGCCGCTAAGCCTTCTTATATCGCGCTGGGTCATGTCTTCCCCACGCAAACCAAACAGATGCCTTCCGCCCCGCAGGGGCTGGCGCAGCTGGCGCGGCATATTGACCGGCTGGCGGATTATCCCACCGTGGCGATTGGCGGCATCAGTGTGGAACGCGCTCCGGCGGTGCTGGCGACCGGCGTCGGCAGCATTGCCGTGGTCAGCGCTATTACTCAGGCCGCCGACTGGCGCGCCGCTACCGCGCAGTTACTGGATATTGCGGGAGTTGGCGATGAATGACCGCGATTTTATGCGCTACAGCCGGCAAATCCTGCTCGGCGATATCGCCATTGAAGGCCAGCAAAAGCTGCTCGCGAGTCATGTACTGATCGTAGGTTTAGGCGGATTGGGTTCGCCTGCCGCGCTGTATCTGGCGGGAGCAGGCATCGGCACACTGACGCTGGCGGATGATGACGATGTTCATCTGAGCAATTTGCAGCGCCAGATTCTATTTACCACCGATGATATCGCGCATTCAAAATCTCAGGTTGCCCAGCAGCGCCTGGCACAACTCAACCCCGGTAGCGAGCTGATCGTATTGCAACAACGTCTGACTGGCGATGTGCTTAAAAACGCGGTAGCACACGCCGACGTGGTGCTCGACTGTACCGATAACATGGCCACGCGCCAGGAAATTAACGCCGCCTGCGTGGCGCTCAACACTCCGTTAATTTCCGCCAGCGCCGTCGGCTTCGGTGGCCAGCTAATGGTCCTCACACCACCGTGGGAACAAGGCTGTTACCGCTGCCTGTGGCCGGACGATGTCGAGCCTGAACGCAACTGCCGTACCGCCGGTATCGTCGGACCGGTTGTTGGCGTGATGGGCACCTTGCAGGCGCTGGAGGCGATTAAATTACTCAGCGGTATTGAGACGCCCAGCGGAGAGCTACGCCTGTTTGACGGTAAAACCAGCCAGTGGCGCAGCCTGGCGCTGCGTCGTGCCAGCGGCTGTCCGGTATGCGGAGGGCAACATGCAGATTCAGTTCAATGATGAACCGATGCAGTGCGCCGAAGGGCAAACCGTCAGCAGCCTGCTCGCTACGCTTAATCAGCTTAAACCGGGCGCGGCGCTGGCGCTCAATCAGCAGATCCTGCCGCGCGAGCAGTGGCGGCAACATATCGTGCAGGAAGGCGACCAGATCCTGCTTTTTCAGGTTATTGCAGGGGGTTGAGATGTTACGTATTGCCGACAAAACGTTTGATTCACATCTGTTCACCGGCACCGGGAAGTTTGCCTCATCGCAACTGATGGTCAAGGCGATTCGCGCCTCCGGCAGCCAGTTGGTGACGCTGGCGATGAAGCGCGTGGATTTACGTCAGCACAACGACGCTATCCTGGCGCCGCTGATTGAAGCGGGCGTCACGCTGCTGCCCAATACCTCCGGGGCGAAAACCGCTGAAGAGGCGATCTTCGCCGCCCAACTGGCGCGGGAAGCGCTGGGCACAAACTGGTTGAAATTAGAAATCCACCCGGACGCCCGCTGGCTGTTGCCGGACCCGATCGAAACGCTAAAAGCCGCCGAGGCGCTGGTGAAGCAGGGTTTTGTGGTGCTGCCCTACTGCGGCGCGGATCCGGTGTTGTGCAAGCGGCTGGAAGAGGTCGGCTGCACGGCGGTGATGCCGCTTGGCGCGCCTATCGGTTCGAATCAGGGGCTGGAAACCCGTGCGATGCTGGAGATTATTATCCAACAGGCCACCGTGCCGGTGGTGGTTGATGCGGGCATCGGCGTGCCCAGCCAAGCCGCACAGGCGCTGGAAATGGGCGCTGATGCGGTGCTGGTTAACACCGCGATTGCCGTGGCGGACGATCCGGTGAGGATGGCAACCGCTTTCCGCCTGGCGGTAGAAGCCGGATTACTGGCGCGTCAGGCAGTGCCGGGGAATCGTAGCACCTACGCCAGCGCCACCAGCCCGCTCACCGGGTTTCTGGAGGCGTTAGCATGAAAACCTTCAGCGACCGTTGGCGGCAACTGGAGTGGGACGATATTCGCCTGCGCATCAACGGTAAAACTGCCGCCGACGTGGAGCGCGCGCTGAACGCCGCACATCTTAGCCGGGACGATTTGATGGCGTTGCTCTCCCCCGCCGCCGCCAATTATCTGGAACCGATGGCGCAGCGGGCACAAAGGCTGACCCGACAACGCTTTGGCAACACCGTCAGTTTCTACGTGCCGCTTTATCTCTCAAACCTCTGCGCCAATGACTGTACCTACTGCGGTTTTTCGATGAGCAACCGCATTAAGCGTAAAACGCTGGATGAGGTGGATATTCAAAGGGAGTGCGATGCTATCCGTAAACTGGGCTTTGAGCATCTGTTGCTGGTGACTGGCGAACATCAGGCCAAAGTAGGAATGAACTATTTTCGCCGCCATTTACCGGCTATCCGCCGTCAATTTTCATCATTACAGATGGAAGTCCAGCCCTTGTCGCAAGAAAACTACGCGGAGCTCAAAACGCTGGGGATCGATGGCGTGATGGTTTATCAGGAAACTTACCATGAGGCAATCTATGCACAGCATCACCTGAAGGGAAAGAAACAGGACTTTTTCTGGCGGCTGGAAACGCCGGATCGGTTAGGCCGGGCAGGTATCGACAAAATCGGTCTTGGCGCGCTAATTGGTCTGTCGGACAACTGGCGGGTGGATTGCTATATGGTGGCGGAGCATCTGTTGTGGATGCAGAAACACTACTGGCAGAGTCGCTATTCTGTTTCCTTCCCGCGTCTGCGTCCGTGTACTGGCGGTGTGGAACCCGCATCTGTGATGGATGAAAAGCAACTGGTGCAAACGATTTGCGCTTTCCGGTTATTGGCGCCGGAAATTGAATTATCACTCTCCACCCGCGAATCGCCGTGGTTTCGAGACCATGTGATTCCTCTGGCAATCAACAACGTCAGCGCCTTCTCAAAAACGCAGCCCGGCGGCTACGCTGACGATCATCCGGAACTGGAGCAGTTTTCTCCCCACGATGCCCGTCGGCCTGAAACCGTAGCAAGCGCGTTAAGCGCGCAAGGATTGCAGCCCGTGTGGAAAGACTGGGACAGTTGGCTGGGGCGCGCTTCGCAAATTCGGTGAACTCGTATGTAAACGCATTAATATTTCACGAACGAGTACGTAATGCGAAAAACGGGAGATTGTTATCGGCCTCCCGTTTTTTTATGTCCGTTCTGAACAGCACTGCGATTTTAAAGTGGCGTTGTAGTAGAGAAAACTGAGCATCAAATATTTTTTCGCCGAAACTTGATAGTTTATGCCAATATTTTATGTATTCAATAGCATGATTATTGCCATTTCCACTACTGCACATGCCTCGCCCATGAACTTTGCGTAAACTGACTGGTATTCATTATAATGTTATCATGCTTAAACTCAATAAAATCGCAAAAAGAATTATAATCTTCATTTAAAGAATAATTAAAATGTTTTCTAATTCCATTACATACACCATCAGAATAGGGATCAGCATCAAATTTAGTATGCATTATTTCCAATCCAGCAAGTAAAGCCGGGTGGTTATTGCGATCAACAGCTATTATCCCGTTTTCCATAGAAGCACGGCCATCTATCCTTTCTACATGAACAGCGATTCCATCCGGAATATATATACTCCCCAATTTTTCCGTGATAATCATATCAGCATCGAGATATATACACCCACTATTTGTTGATAAATCATAACACCCAACCTTATCCGCCTCCAAAAATAACTGACCAGCCTTTAACATAGCCATATTCCTGTAAAAATCAAACCATCCATGGCCTTTATCCAGTAAGTAAGATTTAATTAATGAATCATTACCCTCTTGAATATCACTCAATTCTTTTTTCAATAGCTGCAGTAAATGACAATCCCTTTTTTCTTCTGGCATGGACTCTTGCTTAGAAATATTTTCCATATAAATTTCTGATAATCTTTTATCGTACATGCTAAAGTCAATATCATTTCTATATATGACTTTTATGTTTTCATAGTCATACTCAAGTTTTGAAAAAGCATCCTTTTGTCCCGGGAAAAAATCACCATCTACAAAAATACCTATAAGACGTTCTTTTTCAATTGTTGCTGCTTTAATGATATTGTTAAGGTAGGGGTTTTTCTCTGTGTTAATTATAGGTATATCATTTTTCCCAAAGCGAGCAGGATTCCGCTCAAACCACTGGAAAAGAAGAGGGGTTTTCTCATCTAAAAAGCACAAGGGATAATCTTTTCCATTAAAACTTGTAAACTGAATGTCCCTGTCGGTAACAGTTTTAACCAATTCATTTTTTGAAAGCGCGGGAACATATCTATTTAATGGTGGGATCATAACAATTAAATGCTCCATACTTACTTCATTACATATTTTACATGATGATTATTAGCACATGTTTTTTAGCGTTGCAATCGCTGTCAGCTAAAAGATGTTAAACTAAGCATTAACCGATGGATACATAAATATCCTACTAGTGAGCAATTAAATAAATAATTTATTAACTTTATTTTTATTCCAGAAATGGCATCATATTTATAATTCCTGTAATAAGAGCAAACAAAGACCTTAATGGAATTAAATATTCCATTTAATAATTTAAAATTTCCCGCGTAAACAACCAATAAAACAGGTTTATCATTTAATGTATGAACAGCAGGTATTTTATAATGGCGAGCCAATAGACTTTAATAACTTAGATTTATGGGATAAATTTAAAGTCACATTTGGATTTAATGTTACAGAAAAAAAGAAACCCAATGGTAAAAAATTCAATTTTGAGTATTGTGGATTCTCTACTTTTATTACGCCGGTTAATGGCGTTGACGGGATTTTAGCAAAGTGGTTCTCAAACAAACATAATGTAAGTGTCCCAACGCCTTATACATTCGGTCAGGCCCCCATTCCTGGCGTCAATCTTTATCGTAATACAAAAGCAAAATTTGTTATGGCTAACGGCGGTAATAGTATTCCCTGCGCGATGGCAAAATATAATGCAAAAACTGGACAATTTATTCATATAACCAGTGATAATGATTTTTCACCAATAATACGAGAAACAAGAGTCATGAAAAAATAATTCATTTATTCATTAAATTTATAATTACAGATAAAATCAAGAGCCAGCATGGCATTGAAAAATAAAATACGGCTTTTTTATCCGCGCTGGTTTTGACTTGATGAAGAATAACGGTGGCGACAATAATAATAAGACAATAAATAAATATAAGTAATGATTTATGGTGAAGTATATATAACGATAGAAACAATAAAAAAGCGGACAGAACGTTTGAAATGGTTATCTTTTTTGTAAATACCAAAAGACTAAACATTAAATAGATTAATGAAATAATCGCTGGCATTTTCTTTCCTTGTAGGCAAGCGACCCGGAATTCGGTATCCAGCATGAAGCTGGTGGAGGGATAAATACCCCTCCACCATTTAACGATTACTCGTTATCAGAACCGCCCAGACCTGCGTTCAGCAGTTCTGCCAGGCTGGCAGATGCATCTTCCGCAGTCACCTGCGGTGTTGCTGGCTGCTCGCCCGCGGCGCGACGGCGCATACGATCCTGGTGGTACGCATAACCGGTACCGGCCGGAATCAGACGACCCACGATAACGTTCTCTTTCAGGCCGCGCAGTTCGTCGCGTTTACCCGCAACGGCTGCTTCGGTCAGGACACGTGTAGTCTCCTGGAACGATGCGGCAGAGATGAACGACTCGGTTGCCAGAGACGCTTTGGTGATACCCAGCAGATCGCGGGAGAAGGTAGCCCCCACTTTGCCGTTCGCTTCCAGCTCGCGGTTAGCGATCTTGACGCGAGAGTATTCAACCTGTTCGCCTTCCAGGAAGTCGGAACTACCGGCGCTTTCGATGGTCGCTTTACGCAGCATCTGACGAACGATAACTTCGATGTGTTTATCGTTAATCTTAACGCCCTGCAGACGGTATACATCCTGAACTTCGTTAACAATGTAACGCGTCACAGCATGAACGCCACGCAGACGCAGAATGTCGTGCGGCGCTTCCGGACCATCGGAAATCACATCACCACGTTCTACACGTTCACCTTCGAACACGTTGAGCTGACGCCATTTCGGAATCATCTCTTCGTACGGGTCACTACCATCAACCGGCGTAATCACCAGACGACGTTTGCCTTTGGTTTCTTTACCGAAGGAAACGATACCTGCGATTTCAGCAAGGATTGCCGGTTCTTTCGGACGACGCGCTTCGAACAGGTCGGCAACGCGCGGCAGACCACCGGTGATATCCTTGGTACCGCCGGATTCCTGCGGAATACGCGCCAGGGTGTCACCAGAACTGATCTGTACGCCATCTTCCAGCTGTACAATCGCTTTACCCGGCAGGAAGTACTGCGCAGGCATATCGGTACCCGGGATCAGAACGTCATTACCCTGAGCATCAACGATTTTCAGCGCCGGACGCAGATCTTTACCACCGGTAGTACGTTCAGCCGAATCCAGAACCACCAGCGAAGACAAACCGGTCAGTTCGTCGGTCTGACGCGTAATGGTCTGACCGTCGATCATGTCAGTGAAGCGGATGAAACCACTCACTTCGGTGATAACCGGCATGGTGTGCGGGTCCCAGTTTGCCACGGTTTCGCCGCCGGCAACCTGCTCGCCATCACCTTTCGCCATGACAGCGCCATAAGGCACTTTATAGCTCTCTTTGGTACGACCGAATTCGTCGATCAGCTTCAGTTCGGTGTTACGGGAAGTGATAACCAGTTTACCGCTGGAGTTCACAACCGACTTCACGTTGCTGAGCTTGATGCTACCTTTGTTCTTAACCTGGATGCTGGATTCAGCAGCCGCACGCGATGCCGCACCACCGATGTGGAACGTACGCATCGTCAGCTGTGTACCCGGTTCACCGATGGACTGTGCCGCGATAACGCCGATAGCTTCACCTTTGTTGATGATGTGGCCACGCGCCAGGTCACGACCATAGCAGTGCGCACATACACCAAAGTCGGTGTCGCAGGATACAACAGAACGCACTTTAACGGCGTCAACGGAGTTTGCTTCCAGCAGGTCACACCACTGTTCGTGCAGTAGCGTGTTGCGTGGAACCAGAATGTCCGCGGTACCCGGTTTCAGCACATCTTCCGCCGTCACACGACCCAGAACGCGGTCACGCAGCGGCTCTTTCACGTCGCCACCCTCGATAACCGGGGTCATCAGGATACCTTCGTGCGTACCACAGTCATCTTCGGTCACTACCAGATCCTGCGCGACGTCAACCAGACGACGGGTCAGATAACCGGAGTTCGCGGTTTTCAGTGCGGTATCCGCCAGACCTTTACGAGCACCGTGGGTGGAGATGAAGTACTGGAGTACGTTCAGACCTTCACGGAAGTTCGCGGTGATTGGCGTTTCGATGATGGAGCCATCTGGCTTCGCCATCAGACCACGCATACCTGCCAGCTGACGAATCTGTGCCGCAGAACCACGCGCACCGGAGTCGGCCATCATGTAGATGCTGTTGAAGGAGACCTGCTGCTCTTCCTGGCCGTCACGGTTAATCACGGTTTCGGTTTGCAGGTTATCCATCATCGCTTTGGATACACGATCGTTCGCCGCAGCCCAGATATCGATAACTTTGTTATAGCGTTCGCCAGCGGTTACCAGACCAGACTGGAACTGCTCCTGGATCTCAGCAACTTCAGCTTCCGCCTCAGAGATGATCTCGTGTTTTTTCTCCGGGATGACCATGTCATCAATACCAACGGACGCACCTGAACGCGCTGCATAAGCAAAGCCGGTGTACATCGTCTGGTCCGCAAAAATAACGGTCGGTTTCAGGCCCAGAATACGGTAGCAAGTGTTCAGCATTTTGGAGATCGCTTTCTTGCCCAGCGCCTGGTTGACGATGGAGAAAGGCAGACCTTTCGGTACGATCATCCACAGAATGGCGCGACCAACGGTCGTGTCTTTCAGGCTGGTGTGCGCAACGAATTCGCCGTTTTCATCTTTTTCATATTCAGTGATACGCACTTTAACGCGCGCATGCAGAGAGGCCAGACCTGCGCGATAGATACGCTCAGCTTCTTTCGGGCCAGTCAGCACCATGCCTTCGCCTTTGGCGTTAACACAGTCACGGGTCATGTAGTACAGACCCAGTACCACGTCCTGAGACGGAACGATGATAGGTTCGCCGTTCGCCGGAGACAGGATGTTGTTGGTAGACATCATCAGCGCACGCGCTTCAAGCTGGGCTTCCAGCGTCAGCGGTACGTGAACAGCCATCTGGTCACCATCGAAGTCGGCGTTATATGCCGCACAAACCAGCGGGTGCAGCTGGATAGCTTTACCTTCGATCAGTACCGGTTCAAATGCCTGGATACCCAGACGGTGCAGAGTCGGTGCACGGTTCAGCAGTACCGGGTGTTCGCGGATAACTTCGTCAAGGATATCCCAAACGACAGCTTCTTCACGCTCAACCATTTTCTTCGCGGCTTTGATGGTGGTGGCAAGGCCACGCAGTTCCAGCTTGCCGTAGATGAACGGTTTGAACAGCTCCAGCGCCATTTTCTTCGGCAGACCGCACTGGTGCAGACGCAGGTATGGACCTACGGTGATTACAGAACGACCGGAGTAGTCAACACGCTTACCGAGCAGGTTCTGACGGAAACGACCCTGCTTACCTTTGATCATGTCGGCCAAAGATTTCAGAGGACGCTTGTTAGAACCGGTGATCGCACGACCGCGACGACCGTTATCCAACAGGGCGTCAACCGCTTCCTGCAGCATACGTTTTTCGTTGCGTACGATGATGTCCGGCGCAGCCAGATCCAGCAGACGCTTCAGACGGTTGTTACGGTTAATGACGCGACGATACAGATCGTTCAGATCTGACGTGGCGAAACGACCACCATCCAGCGGAACCAGCGGACGCAGATCTGGCGGCAGAACCGGCAGAACGGTCAGGATCATCCACTCTGGCTTGTTGCCAGACTGAACGAAGGCTTCCAGCAGTTTGATACGCTTGGTCAGCTTTTTACGCTTGGTTTCGGAGTTGGTTTCGTTCAGCTCTTCGCGCAGAGTTTCACACTCTTGCTCCAGATCCATGCTCTTCAGCAGGGCCTGGATAGCTTCCGCACCCATCTTCGCGTCGAATTCGTCACCGAACTCTTCCAGCGCGTCCAGATACTGCTCTTCAGTCAGGATCTGTTGACGTTCCAGGTTAGTCATACCGCCTTCGATAACCACATAAGATTCGAAGTACAGTACGCGTTCGATATCGCGCAACGGCATATCGAGCAGCAGACCGATACGGGACGGCAGCGATTTCAGGAACCAGATGTGAGCAGTCGGAGACGCCAGCTCGATGTGGCCCATACGCTCACGGCGTACTTTGGTCTGGGTCACTTCAACGCCGCACTTCTCACAAATAACACCACGGTGTTTCAGGCGCTTGTACTTACCGCACAGGCACTCGTAGTCTTTTACCGGCCCAAAGATACGGGCGCAGAAAAGGCCGTCACGCTCAGGTTTGAACGTACGGTAGTTGATGGTTTCCGGCTTTTTAACTTCACCGAAAGACCATGAACGGATCATGTCTGGCGAAGCCAGAGCAATTTTGATCGCATCAAACTCTTCGGTTTTAGTCTGCGCTTTCAGAAACTTTAATAAATCTTTCACGGATTTGCTCCCGTCGGAGTTAGCACAATCTGGTGTCGGGTTTTACCCCGACACCAGTGACCTGTTTGAGCGAGAATTACTCGTCTTCCAGTTCGATGTTGATGCCCAGCGAGCGGATCTCTTTCAACAGAACGTTGAAGGATTCCGGCATACCCGGTTCCATCTGATGGTTGCCGTCCACGATGTTCTTATACATCTTGGTACGACCGTTCACGTCATCAGACTTAACGGTGAGCATTTCCTGCAGGGTGTAGGCGGCGCCGTAAGCTTCCAGCGCCCACACTTCCATCTCCCCGAAGCGCTGACCACCGAACTGCGCCTTACCACCCAGCGGCTGCTGAGTAACCAGGCTGTAAGAACCGGTAGAACGCGCATGCATCTTGTCATCAACCAGGTGGTTCAGTTTCAGCATGTACATGTAACCGACGGTTACCGGACGTTCGAACTGTTCACCCGTACGGCCATCGAACAGGGTGATCTGACCGGAGGTCGGCAGGTCGCCCAGTTTCAGCAGCTCTTTGATTTCCGCTTCTTTCGCACCGTCAAACACTGGTGTGGCAATCGGCATACCTTTACGCAGGTTTTCTGCCAGACGCAGCACTTCATCATCGCTGAAGGTGCTCAGGTCGACTTTCTGACGAACGTCGGCGCCCAGATCGTAGGCACGCTGGATGAATTCGCGCAGTTTCGCGACTTCCTGCTGCTGTTTCAGCATGGCGTTAATCTTGTCGCCAATACCTTTCGCAGCCATACCCAGGTGGGTTTCCAGAATCTGACCGATGTTCATACGAGACGGTACGCCCAGCGGGTTCAGTACGATGTCGACCGGCGTGCCGTTTTCATCGTAAGGCATGTCTTCGATCGGGTTGATCTTAGAGATAACACCCTTGTTACCGTGACGACCTGCCATCTTATCACCCGGCTGGATACGGCGTTTAACGGCCAGATAGACCTTCACGATCTTCAGCACGCCCGGCGCCAGATCGTCGCCCTGGGTGATTTTACGGCGCTTCGCTTCAAGTTTTTTCTCGAACTCGTGTTTCAGTTCGTCATACTGCTCAGCCAGTTGTTCCAGCTGATTTTGTTTCTCTTCGTCGGTCAGACCGAGTTCCAGCCAGCGGTCGCGCGGCAGTTTGTCGAGCTTCTCAGCTTCAACGCCGCCGGACACCAGCACCGCACGGATACGGCTAAACAGGCCCGCTTCGAGGATCTGCAGTTCTTCAGACAGGTCTTTTTTCGCCTGCTTGAGCTGCATCTCTTCGATTTCCAGAGCACGTTTGTCTTTTTCTACGCCATCGCGAGTAAAGACCTGAACGTCGATAACCGTACCGGAGACACCGTTAGGTACGCGCAGAGAAGAGTCTTTAACGTCAGACGCTTTCTCACCGAAGATCGCACGCAGCAGTTTCTCTTCCGGCGTCAGCTGGGTTTCACCTTTCGGCGTCACCTTACCGACCAGAATGTCACCGCCGGTCACTTCCGCGCCGATGTAAACGATACCGGATTCATCCAGTTTGGAGAGCGCAGCTTCACCCACGTTCGGGATATCAGCGGTGATCTCTTCCGGCCCCAGCTTGGTGTCACGGGACACGCACGCCAGTTCCTGAATGTGGATGGTGGTGAAACGGTCTTCCTGGACAACACGCTCGGATACGAGGATGGAGTCTTCGAAGTTGTAGCCGTTCCACGGCATGAACGCCACGCGCATGTTCTGACCGAGCGCCAGTTCACCGAGGTCGGTGGACGGACCGTCTGCCAGCACGTCGCCGCGTTCAACCGGCTCGCCCAGAGACACACATGGCATCTGGTTGATACAGGTGTTCTGGTTAGAGCGGGTGTATTTGGTCAGGTTATAGATGTCGATACCTGCTTCACCCGGGTACATCTCGTCTTCGTTAACTTTGATAACGATACGGGACGCATCCACGTACTGAACAGTACCGCCACGTTTAGCTACTGCAGTAACACCGGAGTCGACGGCGACAGCACGTTCCATACCGGTACCCACCAGCGGCTTGTCAGCGCGCAGAGTCGGAACCGCCTGACGTTGCATGTTCGCACCCATCAATGCACGGTTGGCGTCATCGTGTTCCAGGAACGGGATCAGGGACGCACCGACGGAGACCACCTGCTGGGTGGAAACGTCCATGTAGTCAACCTGGTCGCGGCTGAACAAGCTGGATTCGCCTTTGCTACGGCAGGTCACCAGATCTTCTACAAAGTGGCCTTCGTCATCCAGGTTGGAGTTCGCCTGAGCGATAACGTAGTTGCCTTCTTCGATAGCAGACAGGTAATGAATTTCGTCAGTGACCACGCCATCAACCACACGACGGTACGGCGTCTCAAGGAAGCCATATTCGTTAGTCTGTGCGTACACGGACAGGGAGTTGATCAGACCGATGTTCGGACCTTCCGGCGTTTCGATAGGACATACGCGACCGTAGTGCGTCGGGTGTACGTCTCGAACTTCGAAGCCTGCGCGTTCGCGGGTCAGACCGCCTGGGCCGAGTGCGGAGATACGACGTTTGTGCGTAATCTCAGACAGCGGGTTGTTCTGGTCCATAAACTGAGACAGCTGGCTGGAACCAAAGAACTCTTTCACTGCGGCGGAAATCGGCTTGGCGTTGATCATATCCTGAGGCATCAGGGTATCCAGATCGCCCAGAGACAGACGCTCTTTCACCGCACGCTCTACACGCACCAGGCCAACGCGGAACTGGTTTTCCGCCATTTCGCCGACGGAACGGATACGACGGTTGCCGAGGTGGTCGATATCATCCACTTCGCCTTTACCGTTACGGATATCGATGAGCTTCTTCATGACATCAATGATGTCGTCTTTGCTCAGGATACCGGAACCTTCGATTTCGTCGCGCAGCAGAGAACGGTTGAACTTCATACGACCCACCGCAGACAGGTCATAGCGGTCTTCGGAGAAGAACAGGTTCTCGAACAGGCTTTCAGCCGCTTCGCGAGTCGGCGGCTCACCAGGGCGCATCATGCGGTAGATTTCTACCAGCGCGCTCAGACGATCGTTAGTTGGGTCGACGCGTACCGTTTCAGAAATGTACGGGCCGTGGTCCAGATCGTTGGTAAACAGCGTTTCGATACGCTTGTGGCCGGACTGGCTCAGCTTAGCCAGCAGATCCAGGCTCAGCTCCATGTTCGCCGCGCAGATCAGCTCGCCAGTGGATTCGTCAACGTAGTCTTTAGAGACGACTTTACCTGCGATGTACTCAACCGGAACTTCGATATGCTTGATATCGTCTTTTTCCAGCTGACGGATATGACGCGCGGTAATGCGACGGCCTTTTTCAACGTACACCTTGCCGTTAGCTTCGATATCGAACGACGCGGTTTCGCCGCGCAGACGTTCTGGAATCAGCTCCATCTGCAGCTTGTTGTCGCGAATTTCGAAGACGACTTTCTCAAAGAACAGGTCAAGGATCTGCTCAGTGGTGTAGTTCAGCGCACGCAGGATGATGGTCGCAGGCAGTTTACGGCGACGGTCGATACGTACGAACAGGTTGTCCTTCGGATCGAATTCGAAGTCCAGCCAGGAACCACGGTAAGGAATGATGCGCGCGTTATACAGCACTTTACCCGAAGAGTGGGTTTTACCTTTGTCGGAGTCAAAGAAGACGCCAGGACTACGGTGCAGCTGAGAAACGATAACACGCTCAGTACCGTTGATAACAAAGGTACCGTTGTCGGTCATGAGCGGAATTTCGCCCATGTAGACTTCTTGTTCTTTAATGTCTTTAACGGTGCCTTCCGGCGCTTCGCGCTCGTAGATCACCAGACGCAGTTTTACGCGCAGCGGTGCGGAATAGGTCACGCCACGGATCTGACATTCCTGAACGTCAAACACCGGTTCGCCAAGGCGGTAGCTGACGTACTGCAGCTCGGAATTACCGCTGTAGCTCTGAATCGGGAACACGGAACGGAAGGCTGCTTCCAGGCCGTACTGCCCTTCAGGATCTTGCTCGATAAACTTCTGAAACGAGTCAAGCTGGATAGAAAGGAGATAAGGTACATCCAGAACTTGTGGACGTTTACCAAAATCCTTACGAATACGTTTTTTCTCGGTATAGGAGTAAACCATAGGGTTCCTCAGCTCGCTGACAAGTCGACCCATCTGTCCTGCGGGGGACAGTTTGTGCAACACTATTTTGTTGACCGGAAAATGGATACTTTCCGCAATGCCTGTTGCTATCACGCTTAAACCATTTCATTGCGATTTACACAGAACGTACGCTCTGTCGCAGTATATTAAGTCGTCGATAGAAACAAGCATTGAAAGGCACAGCAGTAGTCAAACAGTGTGAAACGCTACTGGCGCCTTACAGCGCAAAAAGGCTGGTGACTAAAAAGTCACCAGCCATCAGCCTGATTTCTCAGGCTGCAACCGGAAGGGTTGGCTTATTTAACTTCAACTTCAGCGCCAGCTTCTTCCAGAGATTTTTTCAGTGCTTCAGCGTCATCTTTGCTCACGCCTTCTTTCAGAGCGGCCGGAGCAGATTCTACCAGGTCTTTAGCTTCTTTCAGACCCAGGCCAGTTGCGCCACGTACTGCTTTGATAACAGCAACTTTGTTAGCGCCAGCAGCTTTCAGAATTACGTCGAATTCAGTTTTTTCTTCAGCAGCTTCAGCCGGGCCAGCAGCTACAGCTACAGCAGCAGCAGCGGAAACACCGAATTTTTCTTCCATTGCAGAAATCAGTTCTACAACGTCCATTACGGACATAGCGGATACTGCTTCAATGATTTGATCTTTAGTGATAGACATTTAAATTGTTCCTGAATATCAGAATAAGTTTATACGTAAGCAAATGCTTGATAAAGACAACTGCGATTACGCAGCTTCTTTTGCATCGCGTACAGCAGCCAGTGTGCGAACCAGTTTGCCAGCCGAAGCTTCTTTCATGGTTGCCATCAGGCGTGCAATTGCTTCTTCGTAGGTCGGCAGAGTTGCCAGGCGGTCGATCTGAGACGCCGGGATCAGCTCACCTTCAAAGGCTGCAGCTTTGACCTCAAATTTTGCATTCGCTTTCGCGAACTCTTTGAACAGACGAGCAGCAGCGCCCGGGTGTTCCATAGAGTATGCAATCAGGGTCGGACCAACAAACGTGTCTTTCAGGCACTCGAACTGAGTACCTTCAACGACGCGGCGCAGCAGGGTGTTACGAACAACACGCATGTATACGCCAGCTTCACGACCTGCTTTACGCAGTTCAGTCATTTTATCTACAGTTACGCCACGGGAATCCGCAACTACTGCAGACAGCGCGCCTTTGGCTACTTCGCTGACTTCAGCAACAATCGCTTGTTTGTCTTGAAGATTTAAAGCCATTAGCTTTGCTCCTGGATGTTTGCCGGAACTCATGTTCCGGAACTCACTTCACTCATCTCAACGAGAAGAGCGTCTTAATACGGTGAGCAGAAACAAGCCAGAGTATAAAAAATAATCTTAGCGTTCTGTCACCGTCTACGCAGGGGATTAAGCCTCTTGCGAGACGCCTGCGGTCTTCGACGGAGGCCTGGATAGGCCAGGCTCCAACGAACAAATTCTTTCTATGACTTCGTCCTTTGAACCGCAGCTGTGTTAGCTGCGCTCGTTCACACCAGTCACATAGTTAACTATGCTCCTGGCGATTCACTCACTTGCTGCCTTGCTGCAATTCAAATGACTCGCATAGTGATCTGTTATATTTCAACAGAATCGTGGGGGTAAGATTGTAGACAAAATCACCGCCCACGTAAAGACTAATCTTAGTTCGCAGATGCGCTCAGACCAGCCTGATCAACGGCAACGCCAGCACCCATGGTGGTGGAGATGCTAACTTTCTTGATGTACACGCCTTTCGCCTGGCTCGGTTTTGCTTTTTTCAGCGCAACCAGCAGAGCTTCCAGGTTTTCTTTCAGTTTGTCAGCGTCAAAGTCCACTTTACCGATGGTGGTGTGGATGATGCCGTTTTTGTCGTTACGGTAACGAACCTGACCTGCTTTAGCGTTCTTAACCGCTTCAGCAACGTTAGGGGTTACGGTACCGACTTTCGGGTTTGGCATCAGGCCGCGCGGACCCAGAACCTGGCCCAGCTGGCCAACAACGCGCATTGCATCCGGGGATGCGATAACAACGTCGAAGTTCATTTCGCCTTTCTTGATCTGGTCAGCCAGATCTTCCATACCTACCAGCTCAGCGCCAGCAGCTTTAGCTGCTTCAGCGTTCGGGCCCTGGGTAAATACGGCAACGCGAACAGAACGGCCAGTACCGTGCGGCAGTACAGTCGCGCCACGAACGTTCTGGTCAGATTTACGAGCATCGATGCCGAGGTTAACGGCAACGTCAACGCTTTCGTTGAATTTAGCAGTGGCCAGCTCTTTCAGCAGGGCAATAGCTTCGTTGATGTCGTACTGTTTGGTCGCATCAACTTTTTCACGGATCACGCGCATACGCTTGGTCAGTTTAGCCATTTCTTAGTCCTCCACTACCAGGCCCATGGAACGTGCAGTACCTTCGATGGAGCGAGTCATCGCTTCAATGTCGGCACCGGTCATGTCGGCAGCTTTGGTCTGCGCGATTTCCTGCAGCTGAGCGCGGGAAATTTTACCTACTTTGTCTTTGTTCGGCTTGCCGGAACCAGACTTGATACCAGCCGCTTTTTTCAGCAGAACAGCTGCCGGAGGCGTTTTGGTAACGAAGGTGAAAGAACGGTCAGCGTAAACGGTAATAACAACCGGAATCGGCAGACCTTTTTCGATGGAATCCGTTTTTGCGTTGAACGCTTTGCAGAATTCCATGATGTTCACACCCTGCTGACCCAGTGCTGGACCAACCGGCGGACTCGGGTTCGCCATACCAGCTGCAACCTGCAGCTTGACGTAGGCTTGTACTTTCTTAGCCATTCTAAATTCCTCGAATTGGGTAGTATCGCTTCAAAGAAGCTCCCCGTGATAAATATCGCTTTATGGGCATAAGGCCCATAAAAACAAAAGGCGCGAAATTGTATGTCAATTTCGCGCCCTATGCAACGATTAGATCGCTGCTTTTTTGATCGCAGCCTTACGCTTTCTCAACCTGGCTGAAGTCCAGCTCTACCGGGGTCGCACGACCGAAGATAGAAACAGACACTTTCAGGCGAGACTTCTCATAATCGACTTCTTCGACAACGCCGTTAAAGTCTGCGAACGGACCGTCGTTAACACGAACCATTTCACCCGGTTCAAACAGAGTTTTCGGCCGCGGCTTATCGCCAACCTGCTGCAGGCGGTTCATGATCGCATCGACTTCTTTGTCGCTGATCGGCGCCGGACGGTCAGAGGTACCGCCGATAAAGCCCATCACACGCGGCACGCTACGCACCAGGTGCCAGCTTGCGTCGTTCATGACCATCTGGACCAGAACGTAACCCGGGAAGAATTTGCGTTCGCTTTTGCGACGCTGGCCGCCACGGATCTCAACGACTTCTTCAGTCGGCACCATGACTTCGCCAAACAGCTCTTCCATATTGTGTAATTTGATATGCTCGCGCAGCGATGTGGCTACGCGGCCTTCAAAACCGGAAAACGCCTGAACGACGTACCAGCGCTTTTTAGGTGCTTCAGACATCTCAGAACCTCAGGCCAGTGATAAAGGATACCAGGCGAACCAGAATACCATCCAGTCCCCACAGGATCAGTGACATAACTGCGGTAACCGCAGCGACGATCAGCGTGGTGTGCAGCGTTTCCTGGCGAGTCGGCCAAATGACCTTACGGACTTCGGTTCTCGCTTCACGGGCAAAAGCAACGGTTGCTTTACCTTTTGTCGTCAACAGCGCGACACCACCCGCTGCAGCAATCAGAATTACTACGGCCAGCGCACGCAGCGGCAGCATCATGTCGCGATAGAGGTAGTTGCCGACGATTGCGACGATCAGCAATATGGCAACAACTATCCACTTCATCGCTTCCAGGCCGCGCCCGCTCCCTTGAGCTTCGGTATTCGCACTCATAAACCAACCTGTCAGAAGTATTCTACAAACATTTTCACCCCGCAATCGCGAGGCAATCCAAATCGAAACGCTTATTCGCCTTTCGGATTATACGCCCTCTACAGAGCCTGTCTCAGCAATGATTATGACAAATAAAATCACTGATGAGCCAGGTTCTGGTGTGAAAGCGTGCAAAAAGGGCATCAAATGATGCCCTTTTATTGCGCATTGCGTCAAATGTTATCAGCGATTAGCCGAGAACTTTAGCAACAACGCCCGCGCCAACGGTACGGCCGCCTTCACGGATTGCGAAACGCAGACCGTCGTCCATTGCGATCGGGTGGATCAGGGTAACAACCATTTTGATGTTGTCGCCCGGCATTA
>NZ_JAGEQM010000015.1:0-26312 GCF_017572025.1 Salmonella sp. 32020114201800008SM
TAATGCCGGGCGACAACATCAAAATGGTTGTTACCCTGATCCACCCGATCGCAATGGACGACGGTCTGCGTTTCGCAATCCGTGAAGGCGGCCGTACCGTTGGCGCGGGCGTTGTTGCTAAAGTTCTGGGCTAATTACTCGTTAATTAGTTTTGAATTGAAGAGGGCGCTTCGGCGCCCTTTTTGTTGCCTGCTATTTAGCCGCTGTTATATTTATTTGCCTTTTTTAACGCTTCTCCCGTGGCGTAAATCGCTTTGTGCTATTGTAATCATAACCATTCTCATTTACACTTTGTGCGGAAATTGAACGGGAGCGATCATGTACGTTTGTTTGTGTAATGGTATAAGCGATAAAAAAATCCGCCAGGCTGTACGACAATTTCATCCACAGTCATTTCAACAGTTGCGTAAATTTATTCCTGTGGGAAATCAATGTGGTAAGTGTATTCGCGCCGCGCGAGAAGTGATGCAGGATGAGTTAACGCAAATGCCGGAATTTAAAGAGATCGCCTGAGTCACACTCTTTTTTTTGACATCCCTGTAGCCCCATCTACGCTCTAGAGAGTGGAAGCGGAGGGACTATAAAATGAAAGGTGATGTTAAAATCATAAATTATCTCAATAAACTATTGGGAAATGAGCTTGTCGCAATTAATCAGTATTTTCTTCATGCCCGTATGTTCAAAAACTGGGGCCTGACCCGGCTTAATGATGTTGAGTACCATGAATCCATTGATGAGATGAAACACGCCGATAAGTATATTGAGCGTATTTTATTTCTGGAAGGCATACCGAACCTACAGGATCTGGGCAAGCTGGGCATCGGTGAAGATGTCGAAGAGATGCTACGATCGGATCTCCGGCTCGAACTGGAAGGCGCAAAAGATCTACGTGAGGCAATAGCCTATGCCGATAGCGTTCATGATTATGTCAGCCGGGATATGATGATTGAAATTCTTGCCGACGAGGAAGGCCACATCGACTGGCTGGAAACCGAGCTGGATTTGATTGCCAAACTTGGTATGCAAAATTATCTGCAATCACAAATTAAGGTTACCGATTAACCGTCTGGAAAGAAAACTTTCCAACCTGTTATGAAACCCGCCACCGCCAGCCATGGCCCAAAAGGTAGCGGGTTTATTAATGCCGATTTACCTCTCACCAGTAGCGCGACGCCAAACCCGCCACAGGCCAACATGGCGGCAAGGAAAACCAGTAACGGCAGTGTTTCCCAACAATGCCACGCCCCTAAGGCAGCAAGGTACTTGACGTCGCCATATCCAAGCCCCTCTTTCTGATAACGCAGGCGATAGCCCCAGTAAATTAACGCGAATCCGCCATAGCCGGCGATAGCACCCCAAAGCGCATCCGGTAAACGCTCCGGCAGGCAAATCTGGTGATAAAGCAGACCACCCCACAGTAATGGACAAGTAAACCGGTCAGGCAGCAGACCGGTACGCGCGTCGTATATGCCAAGTAATAAAGAGAACGACGTATAAAAAATGAGAAAGGGGAGGGCAACAAACATAAGCAAATCCTCGTCAAGGTTTGTGCTCACCTTTATAGATTTATGCGACAGCGACAACGACGTATTGCCAGGTTTGCCTGATGCCTTCCAAAGAAAAGATGCGCGTTGCCATCCCATGCGTACCATCTGGAATCGTGCTCGCATAAGAATAAAGCGCTTAATTTCTATCCGACACTTGCGTCAGGCTGAGATTTACGTATAATGCGCGGGCTTGTCGTAATTGACGGCAGGTTCGATTTGAACCTCGAATAGCCGATTTGGCTATTTAACAATGCTCCCAATCGGGGAGCTACGTAAGAACGGTTACACTCTCCCATCAATCGTAATGGGTGTGAGGAGTAATCATTTTCGTTTATAAAATAATTGGAGCTCTGGTCTCATGCAGAACCAAAGAATCCGTATCCGCCTGAAAGCGTTTGATCATCGTCTGATCGATCAATCAACCGCGGAAATCGTCGAGACTGCCAAGCGCACTGGTGCGCAGGTTCGCGGTCCGATCCCGCTGCCGACCCGCAAAGAGCGCTTTACCGTTCTGATCTCTCCGCACGTTAACAAAGATGCGCGCGATCAGTACGAAATTCGCACTCACAAGCGTCTGGTTGACATCGTTGAGCCAACCGAGAAAACCGTTGATGCTCTGATGCGTCTGGACCTGGCTGCCGGTGTAGACGTGCAGATCAGCCTGGGTTAATCAGGTCATCGAGCGATTGAGAGGTTGATACAATGATTGGTTTAGTCGGTAAAAAAGTGGGTATGACCCGCATCTTCACTGAAGATGGCGTCTCTATCCCAGTAACCGTAATCGAAGTTGAAGCAAACCGTGTTACTCAGGTTAAAGACCTGGCTAACGATGGCTACCGCGCTGTTCAGGTTACTACGGGTGCTAAAAAAGCTAACCGTGTCACCAAGCCGGAAGCGGGTCACTTTGCTAAAGCTGGCGTAGAAGCTGGCCGTGGTCTGTGGGAATTCCGTCTGGCTGAAGGCGAAGAATACACCGTAGGTCAGAGCATCAGCGTTGAACTGTTTGCTGACGTTAAAAAAGTTGACGTAACCGGTACCTCTAAAGGTAAAGGTTTCGCTGGTACCGTTAAGCGCTGGAACTTCCGTACCCAGGACGCTACTCACGGTAACTCCTTGTCTCACCGCGTTCCGGGTTCTATCGGTCAGAACCAGACTCCGGGCAAAGTGTTCAAAGGCAAGAAAATGGCAGGTCAGATGGGTAATGAGCGTGTAACCGTTCAGAGCCTTGACGTAGTACGCGTTGACGCTGAGCGCAACCTGCTGCTGGTTAAGGGTGGTGTTCCGGGTGCAACCGGTTGCGACCTGATCGTTAAACCAGCTGTGAAGGCGTAAGGGGATAGCAATGGAATTAGTATTGAAAGACGCGCAGAGCGCGCTGACTGTTTCCGAAACTACCTTCGGTCGTGATTTCAACGAAGCGCTGGTTCACCAGGTTGTTGTTGCTTATGCAGCTGGTGCTCGTCAGGGTACTCGTGCTCAGAAGACTCGTGCTGAAGTAACTGGTTCCGGTAAAAAACCGTGGCGCCAGAAAGGCACTGGCCGTGCGCGTTCAGGTTCTATCAAGAGCCCGATCTGGCGTTCCGGTGGCGTGACCTTCGCTGCTCGTCCGCAGGACCACAGTCAAAAAGTTAACAAGAAGATGTACCGCGGCGCGCTGAAAAGCATCCTGTCCGAACTGGTACGTCAGGATCGTCTGATCGTTGTCGAGAAGTTCTCTGTAGAAGCGCCGAAAACTAAGCTGCTGGCACAGAAACTGAAAGACATGGCTCTGGAAGATGTGCTGATCATCACCGGTGAGCTGGACGAGAACCTGTTCCTGGCCGCACGTAACCTGCACAAGGTTGACGTACGCGATGCGACTGGTATCGACCCGGTTAGCCTGATCGCCTTCGACAAAGTCGTAATGACTGCTGATGCTGTTAAGCAAGTTGAGGAGATGCTGGCATGATTCGTGAAGAACGTCTGCTGAAGGTGCTGCGCGCACCGCACGTTTCTGAAAAAGCGTCTACTGCGATGGAAAAAACCAACACCATCGTTCTCAAAGTTGCTAAAGACGCGACCAAAGCAGAAATCAAAGCTGCTGTGCAGAAACTGTTTGAAGTCGAAGTCGAAGTCGTTAACACCCTGGTCGTTAAAGGGAAAGTTAAACGTCACGGACAGCGTATCGGTCGTCGTAGCGACTGGAAAAAAGCTTACGTCACCCTGAAAGAAGGCCAGAATCTGGACTTCGTCGGCGGCGCTGAGTAAGTCGGAGGAGTAATACAATGGCAGTTGTTAAATGTAAACCGACATCTCCGGGTCGTCGCCACGTCGTTAAAGTGGTCAACCCAGAGCTGCACAAGGGCAAACCTTTTGCTCCGCTGGTTGAAAAAAACAGCAAATCCGGTGGTCGTAACAACAATGGCCGTATCACCACTCGTCATATCGGTGGTGGTCACAAACAGGCTTATCGTATTGTTGACTTCAAACGCAACAAAGACGGTATCCCGGCAGTTGTTGAACGTCTTGAGTACGATCCGAACCGTTCCGCGAACATCGCGCTGGTTCTGTACAAAGACGGCGAACGCCGTTACATCCTGGCCCCGAAAGGCCTGAAAGCTGGCGACCAGATTCAGTCTGGCGTTGATGCTGCAATCAAAGCAGGCAACACCCTGCCGATGCGCAATATCCCGGTTGGTTCTACCGTTCATAACGTAGAAATGAAACCAGGTAAAGGCGGTCAGCTGGCGCGTTCCGCTGGTACTTACGTTCAGATCGTTGCTCGCGATGGCGCTTATGTCACCCTGCGTCTGCGTTCTGGTGAAATGCGTAAAGTCGAAGCAGACTGCCGTGCAACCCTGGGCGAAGTTGGCAATGCTGAGCATATGCTGCGCGTTCTGGGTAAAGCAGGTGCTGCACGCTGGCGTGGCGTTCGTCCTACCGTTCGCGGTACTGCGATGAACCCAGTAGACCACCCACATGGTGGTGGTGAAGGTCGTAACTTTGGTAAGCACCCGGTAACTCCGTGGGGCGTTCAGACCAAAGGTAAGAAGACCCGCAGCAACAAGCGTACTGATAAATTCATCGTACGTCGCCGTAGCAAATAATTTTAGAGGATAAGCCATGCCACGTTCTCTCAAGAAAGGTCCTTTTATTGACCTGCACTTGCTGAAGAAGGTAGAGAAAGCGGTGGAAAGCGGAGACAAGAAGCCCCTGCGCACCTGGTCCCGTCGTTCAACGATCTTTCCTAACATGATCGGTTTGACCATCGCTGTCCATAATGGTCGTCAGCACGTTCCGGTATTTGTTTCCGACGAAATGGTCGGTCACAAACTGGGTGAATTCGCACCGACTCGTACTTATCGCGGCCACGCTGCTGATAAAAAAGCGAAGAAGAAATAAGGTAGGAGGAAGAGATGGAAACTATCGCTAAACATCGCCATGCTCGTTCTTCTGCTCAGAAGGTTCGCCTTGTTGCTGACCTGATTCGCGGTAAGAAAGTGTCGCAGGCTCTGGATATTCTGACCTACACCAACAAGAAAGCGGCTGTACTGGTCAAGAAAGTTCTGGAATCTGCCATTGCTAACGCTGAACACAACGATGGCGCTGACATTGACGATCTGAAAGTTACGAAAATTTTCGTAGACGAAGGCCCGAGCATGAAGCGCATTATGCCGCGTGCAAAAGGTCGTGCAGATCGCATCCTGAAGCGCACCAGCCACATCACTGTGGTTGTGTCCGATCGCTGAGACTCTGGAGACTAGCAATGGGTCAGAAAGTACATCCTAATGGTATTCGCCTGGGTATTGTAAAACCATGGAACTCTACCTGGTTTGCGAACACCAAAGAATTCGCTGACAACCTGGACAGCGATTTTAAAGTACGTCAGTACCTGACGAAGGAACTGGCTAAAGCGTCTGTATCTCGTATCGTTATCGAGCGTCCGGCTAAGAGCATCCGTGTGACTATTCACACCGCTCGCCCGGGTATCGTTATCGGTAAAAAAGGTGAAGACGTAGAAAAACTGCGTAAGGTCGTAGCGGATATCGCTGGCGTTCCTGCACAGATCAACATCGCCGAAGTTCGTAAACCTGAACTGGACGCTAAACTGGTTGCTGACAGCATCACTTCTCAGCTGGAACGTCGCGTTATGTTCCGTCGTGCGATGAAGCGTGCTGTACAGAACGCCATGCGTCTGGGCGCTAAAGGTATCAAAGTTGAAGTTAGCGGCCGTCTGGGCGGCGCGGAAATCGCACGTACCGAATGGTACCGCGAAGGTCGCGTACCGCTGCACACTCTGCGTGCTGACATCGACTACAACACCTCTGAAGCGCACACCACTTATGGTGTAATCGGCGTTAAAGTGTGGATCTTCAAAGGCGAGATCCTGGGTGGTATGGCTGCTGTTGAACAACCGGAAAAACCGGCTGCTCAACCGAAAAAGCAGCAGCGTAAAGGCCGTAAATAAGGAGCGTCGCTGATGTTACAACCAAAGCGTACAAAATTCCGTAAAATGCACAAAGGCCGCAACCGTGGTCTGGCTGCAGGCGCGGATGTTAGCTTCGGCAGCTTCGGCCTGAAAGCTGTTGGCCGTGGTCGTCTGACTGCCCGTCAGATCGAAGCAGCACGTCGTGCTATGACCCGTGCAGTTAAGCGTCAAGGTAAGATCTGGATCCGTGTATTCCCGGACAAACCGATCACTGAAAAGCCGCTGGCAGTGCGTATGGGTAAAGGTAAAGGTAACGTGGAGTATTGGGTTGCCTTGATTCAGCCGGGTAAAGTCCTGTATGAAATGGACGGCGTACCGGAAGAGCTGGCCCGTGAAGCATTCAAGCTGGCAGCAGCGAAACTGCCGATTAAAACCACCTTTGTAACTAAGACGGTGATGTAATGAAAGCAAAAGAGCTGCGTGAGAAGAGCGTTGAAGAGCTGAACACCGAGCTACTGAACCTGCTGCGTGAGCAGTTCAACCTGCGTATGCAGGCTGCAAGTGGCCAGCTGCAACAGTCTCACCTGTTGAAGCAAGTGCGTCGTGATGTCGCACGCGTTAAGACTTTACTGACTGAGAAGGCGGGTGCGTAATGACCGATAAAATCCGTACTCTGCAAGGTCGCGTGGTTAGCGACAAAATGGAGAAATCCATTGTTGTTGCTATCGAACGTTTTGTGAAACACCCGATCTACGGTAAATTCATCAAGCGTACGACCAAAATGCACGTACATGACGAGAACAACGAATGCGGTATCGGCGACGTGGTTGAAATCCGCGAATGCCGTCCGCTGTCCAAGACCAAATCCTGGACTCTGGTTCGCGTTGTAGAGAAAGCGGTTCTGTAATACAGTACGCATTCTCAACGAATAAACGGCTCAGCGATGGGCCGTTTATTTTTTCTACCCATATCTGATTTGCGGTGTTATAATGCCGCGCCCTCGATATGGGGTTTTTTTAACGACCTGATTTTCGGGTCTCAGTAGTAGTTGACATTAGCGGAGCACTAAAATGATCCAAGAACAGACTATGCTGAACGTCGCCGACAACTCCGGTGCACGTCGCGTAATGTGTATCAAGGTTCTGGGTGGCTCGCACCGTCGCTACGCAGGCGTAGGCGACATCATTAAGATCACCATCAAAGAAGCGATTCCGCGTGGTAAGGTCAAAAAAGGTGATGTGCTGAAGGCGGTAGTGGTGCGCACCAAGAAGGGTGTTCGTCGCCCGGACGGTTCTGTCATTCGCTTCGATGGTAATGCATGCGTTATTTTAAACAATAACAGCGAGCAGCCTATCGGTACGCGTATTTTTGGGCCGGTAACTCGTGAACTTCGTAACGAGAAGTTCATGAAAATTATCTCTCTGGCACCAGAAGTACTCTAAGGAGCGAATCATGGCAGCGAAAATCCGTCGTGATGACGAAGTTATCGTGTTAACCGGTAAAGATAAAGGTAAACGCGGTAAAGTTAAGAATGTCCTGTCTTCCGGCAAGGTCATTGTTGAAGGTATCAACCTGGTTAAGAAACACCAGAAGCCGGTTCCGGCTCTGAACCAACCGGGCGGCATCGTTGAAAAAGAAGCTGCAATTCAGGTTTCTAACGTTGCAATCTTCAATGCGGCAACCGGCAAGGCTGACCGTGTAGGCTTTAGATTCGAAGACGGCAAAAAAGTCCGTTTCTTCAAGTCTAACAGCGAAACTATCAAGTAATTTGGAGTAGTACGATGGCGAAACTGCATGATTACTACAAAGACGAAGTAGTTAACAAACTCATGACTGAGTTTAACTACAATTCTGTCATGCAAGTCCCTCGGGTCGAGAAGATCACCCTGAACATGGGTGTTGGTGAAGCGATCGCTGACAAGAAACTGCTGGATAACGCAGCAGCAGACCTGACAGCAATCTCCGGTCAAAAACCGTTGATCACCAAAGCACGCAAATCTGTTGCAGGCTTCAAAATCCGTCAGGGCTATCCGATCGGCTGTAAAGTAACTCTGCGTGGCGAACGCATGTGGGAGTTCTTTGAGCGCCTGATCACTATTGCTGTTCCTCGTATCCGTGACTTCCGTGGCTTGTCCGCTAAGTCATTCGACGGTCGTGGTAACTACAGCATGGGTGTCCGTGAGCAGATCATCTTCCCAGAAATCGACTACGATAAAGTCGACCGCGTTCGTGGTTTGGATATTACCATTACCACTACTGCGAAATCTGACGAAGAAGGCCGTGCTCTGCTGGCTGCCTTTGACTTCCCGTTCCGCAAGTAAGGTAGGGTTACTAAATGGCTAAGCAATCAATGAAAGCACGCGAAGTAAAACGCGTAGCTTTAGCTGATAAATACTTCGCGAAACGCGCTGAACTGAAAGCGATCATCTCTGATGTGAACGCAACCGACGAAGATCGTTGGAATGCGGTTCTTAAGCTGCAGACTCTGCCGCGTGATTCCAGCCCGTCACGTCAGCGTAACCGCTGCCGTCAAACTGGTCGTCCGCACGCTTTCCTGCGGAAGTTCGGGTTGAGCCGTATTAAGGTCCGTGAAGCCGCTATGCGCGGTGAAATTCCGGGTCTGAAAAAGGCTAGCTGGTAATTGTCACCAATTGAATCACGGGAGTAAAGACAGATGAGCATGCAAGATCCGATCGCGGATATGCTGACCCGTATCCGTAACGGTCAGGCCGCGAACAAAGCTGCGGTCACCATGCCTTCCTCCAAGCTGAAAGTGGCAATTGCCAACGTGCTGAAGGAAGAAGGTTTTATTGAAGATTTTAAAGTTGAAGGCGACACCAAGCCGGAACTGGAACTGACTCTTAAGTATTTCCAGGGTAAAGCTGTTGTAGAAAGCATTCAGCGTGTCAGCCGCCCAGGTCTGCGCATCTACAAACGTAAAGATGAGCTGCCGAAAGTTATGGCCGGTCTGGGTATCGCAGTTGTTTCTACCTCTAAAGGTGTTATGACTGATCGTGCAGCGCGCCAGGCTGGTCTTGGTGGCGAAATTATCTGCTACGTAGCCTAATCGGAGGAAAAAATGTCTCGTGTTGCTAAAGCACCGGTCGTTGTTCCTGCCGGCGTTGATGTCAAAATCAACGGTCAGGTTATTACGATCAAAGGTAAAAACGGCGAGCTGACTCGTACTCTCAACGATGCTGTTGAAGTTAAACATGCAGATAATGCACTGACCTTCGGTCCGCGTGATGGTTACGCAGACGGTTGGGCACAGGCTGGTACCGCGCGTGCCCTGCTGAACTCAATGGTTATCGGTGTTACCGAAGGCTTCACTAAGAAGCTGCAGCTGGTTGGTGTAGGTTATCGTGCAGCGGTTAAAGGGAATGTAGTAAACCTGTCTTTAGGTTTCTCTCACCCGGTTGACCATCAGCTGCCGGCAGGTATCACTGCTGAATGTCCGACTCAAACTGAAATCGTGCTGAAAGGCGCTGATAAGCAGGTGATCGGCCAGGTTGCAGCAGATCTGCGCGCCTACCGTCGTCCTGAGCCTTACAAAGGCAAGGGTGTTCGTTACGCCGACGAAGTCGTGCGTACCAAAGAGGCTAAGAAGAAGTAAGGTAACACTATGGATAAGAAATCTGCTCGTATCCGTCGTGCGACCCGCGCACGCCGCAAGCTCAAAGAGCTGGGCGCAACTCGCCTGGTGGTACATCGTACCCCGCGTCATATTTACGCACAGGTAATTGCACCGAACGGTTCTGAAGTTCTGGTAGCTGCTTCTACTGTAGAAAAAGCTATCGCTGAACAACTGAAGTACACCGGTAACAAAGACGCGGCTGCAGCTGTGGGTAAAGCTGTCGCTGAACGCGCTCTGGAAAAAGGCATCAAAGATGTGTCCTTTGACCGTTCCGGGTTCCAATATCATGGTCGTGTCCAGGCACTGGCAGATGCTGCCCGTGAAGCTGGCCTTCAGTTCTAAGGTAGAGGTGTAAGATGGCTCACATCGAAAAACAAGCTGGCGAACTGCAGGAAAAGCTGATCGCGGTAAACCGCGTATCTAAAACCGTTAAAGGTGGTCGTATTTTCTCCTTCACAGCTCTGACTGTAGTAGGCGATGGTAACGGTCGCGTAGGTTTTGGTTACGGTAAAGCGCGTGAAGTTCCAGCAGCGATCCAGAAAGCGATGGAAAAAGCCCGTCGCAATATGATTAACGTCGCGCTGAACAACGGCACCCTGCAGCACCCGGTTAAAGGTGTTCACACGGGGTCTCGTGTATTCATGCAGCCAGCTTCCGAAGGTACCGGTATCATCGCCGGTGGTGCAATGCGCGCCGTTCTGGAAGTTGCTGGGGTTCATAACGTTCTGGCTAAAGCATACGGTTCCACCAACCCGATCAACGTGGTTCGTGCAACTATTGATGGCCTGGAAAATATGAATTCTCCAGAAATGGTCGCTGCCAAGCGTGGTAAATCCGTTGAAGAAATTCTGGGGAAATAAACCATGGCAAAGACTATTAAAATTACTCAAACCCGCAGTGCAATCGGTCGTCTGCCGAAACACAAGGCAACGCTGCTTGGCCTGGGTCTGCGTCGTATTGGCCACACCGTAGAGCGCGAGGATACTCCTGCTGTTCGTGGTATGGTCAACGCGGTTTCCTTCATGGTTAAAGTTGAGGAGTAAGAGATGCGTTTAAATACTCTGTCTCCGGCCGAAGGCTCCAAAAAGGCGGGTAAACGCCTGGGTCGTGGTATCGGTTCTGGCCTCGGTAAAACCGGTGGTCGTGGTCACAAAGGTCAGAAGTCTCGTTCTGGCGGTGGCGTACGTCGCGGTTTCGAGGGTGGTCAGATGCCTCTGTACCGTCGTCTGCCGAAATTCGGCTTCACTTCTCGCAAAGCAGCGATTACAGCCGAAGTTCGTCTGTCTGACCTGGCGAAAGTAGAAGGCGGCGTTGTAGACCTGAACACGCTGAAAGCGGCAAACATTATCGGTATCCAGATCGAGTTCGCGAAAGTGATCCTGGCTGGCGAAGTCACTACTCCGGTAACTGTTCGTGGCCTGCGTGTTACTAAAGGCGCTCGTGCTGCTATCGAAGCTGCTGGCGGTAAAATCGAGGAATAAGTAGCAGATGGCTAAACAACCGGGATTAGATTTTCAAAGTGCCAAAGGTGGCTTAGGTGAGCTGAAACGCAGACTGCTGTTTGTTATCGGCGCGCTGATTGTGTTCCGTATTGGCTCTTTTATTCCGATCCCTGGTATTGATGCCGCTGTACTTGCCAAACTGCTTGAGCAACAGCGAGGCACCATCATTGAAATGTTTAACATGTTCTCTGGTGGTGCTCTCAGCCGTGCTTCTATCTTTGCCCTGGGGATCATGCCGTATATTTCGGCGTCGATCATTATCCAGCTGTTGACGGTGGTTCATCCAACGCTCGCAGAAATTAAGAAAGAAGGGGAGTCTGGTCGTCGTAAGATCAGCCAGTACACCCGTTACGGTACTCTGGTGCTGGCGATATTCCAGTCGATCGGTATTGCTACCGGTTTGCCGAATATGCCTGGTATGCAGGGCCTGGTGATGAATCCAGGCTTTGCATTCTATTTCACCGCTGTTGTAAGTCTGGTTACAGGGACGATGTTCCTGATGTGGCTCGGCGAACAGATTACTGAGCGCGGTATCGGTAACGGTATCTCAATCATCATCTTCGCTGGTATCGTTGCGGGACTCCCGCCAGCCATTGCCCATACTATCGAGCAAGCGCGTCAAGGCGACCTGCACTTCCTCGTGTTGCTGTTGGTTGCAGTATTAGTATTTGCAGTGACGTTCTTTGTAGTATTCGTTGAACGTGGTCAACGCCGTATTGTGGTAAACTACGCCAAACGTCAGCAAGGTCGTCGTGTCTATGCTGCACAGAGCACACATTTACCGCTGAAAGTGAATATGGCGGGGGTAATCCCGGCAATCTTCGCTTCCAGTATTATTCTGTTCCCGGCGACCATCGCGTCATGGTTCGGGGGCGGTACTGGTTGGAACTGGCTGACAACAATTTCGCTGTATTTGCAGCCTGGGCAACCGCTTTATGTGTTACTCTATGCGTCTGCAATCATCTTCTTCTGTTTCTTCTACACGGCGTTGGTTTTCAACCCGCGTGAAACAGCAGATAACCTGAAGAAGTCCGGTGCATTTGTACCAGGAATTCGTCCGGGAGAGCAAACGGCGAAGTATATCGATAAAGTAATGACCCGCCTGACCCTGGTTGGTGCGCTGTATATTACCTTTATCTGCCTGATCCCGGAGTTCATGCGTGATGCAATGAAAGTGCCGTTCTACTTCGGTGGGACCTCACTGCTTATCGTTGTTGTCGTGATTATGGACTTTATGGCTCAAGTGCAAACTCTGATGATGTCCAGTCAGTATGAGTCTGCATTGAAGAAGGCGAACCTGAAAGGCTACGGCCGTTAATTGGTCGCCTGAGAAGTTACGGAGAGTAAAAATGAAAGTTCGTGCTTCCGTCAAGAAATTATGCCGTAACTGCAAAATCGTTAAGCGTGATGGTGTCATCCGTGTGATTTGCAGTGCCGAGCCGAAGCATAAACAGCGCCAAGGCTGATTTTTTCGCATATTTTTCTTGCAAAGTTGGGTTGAGCTGGCTAGATTAGCCAGCCAATCTTTTGTATGTCTGTACGTTTCCATTTGAGTATCCTGAAAACGGGCTTTTCAGCATGGTACGTACATATTAAATAGTAGGAGTGCATAGTGGCCCGTATAGCAGGCATTAACATTCCTGATCAGAAACACGCCGTGATCGCGTTAACTTCGATCTACGGTGTCGGCAAGACCCGTTCTAAAGCCATCCTGGCTGCAGCGGGTATCGCTGAAAATGTTAAGATCAGTGAGCTGTCTGAAGAACAAATCGACACGCTGCGTGACGAAGTTGCCAAATTTGTCGTTGAAGGTGATCTGCGCCGTGAAATCAGCATGAGCATCAAGCGCCTGATGGATCTTGGTTGCTATCGCGGTTTGCGTCATCGTCGTGGTCTCCCGGTTCGCGGTCAGCGTACCAAGACCAACGCTCGTACCCGTAAGGGTCCGCGCAAACCGATCAAGAAATAATCGGGGTGATTGAATAATGGCAAAGGCACCAGTTCGCGCACGTAAACGTGTAAGAAAACAAGTCTCTGACGGCGTGGCTCATATCCATGCTTCTTTCAACAACACCATCGTGACTATTACCGATCGTCAGGGTAATGCGCTGGGTTGGGCAACAGCCGGTGGTTCCGGTTTCCGTGGTTCTCGCAAATCCACTCCGTTTGCAGCTCAGGTTGCAGCAGAGCGTTGCGCTGACGCCGTGAAAGAATACGGTATCAAGAATCTGGAAGTTATGGTTAAAGGTCCGGGTCCAGGCCGCGAATCTACTATTCGTGCTCTGAACGCCGCTGGTTTCCGCATCACTAATATTACTGATGTGACTCCGATCCCTCATAACGGTTGTCGTCCGCCGAAAAAACGTCGCGTATAACGCTTCGTTTTCCAGGTTAGTTGGAGAAAGAAAATGGCAAGATATTTGGGTCCTAAGCTCAAGCTGAGCCGTCGTGAGGGCACCGACTTATTCCTTAAGTCTGGCGTTCGCGCGATCGATACCAAGTGTAAAATTGAACAAGCTCCTGGCCAGCACGGTGCGCGTAAGCCGCGTCTGTCTGACTATGGTGTGCAGTTGCGTGAAAAGCAAAAAGTTCGCCGCATTTACGGTGTGCTGGAGCGTCAGTTCCGTAACTACTACAAAGAAGCAGCACGTCTGAAAGGCAACACCGGTGAAAACCTGTTGGCTCTGCTGGAAGGTCGTCTGGACAACGTTGTATACCGTATGGGCTTCGGCGCCACTCGTGCAGAAGCACGTCAGCTGGTTAGCCATAAAGCAATTATGGTAAACGGTCGTGTTGTTAACATCGCTTCTTATCAGGTTAGTCCGAATGACGTTGTTAGCATTCGTGAGAAAGCGAAGAAGCAGTCTCGCGTGAAAGCCGCTCTGGAGCTGGCTGAGCAGCGTGAAAAGCCAACCTGGCTGGAAGTTGATGCTGGCAAGATGGAAGGTACGTACAAGCGTAAGCCTGAGCGTTCTGATCTGTCTGCGGACATTAACGAACACCTGATCGTCGAGCTTTACTCCAAGTAAAGCTTAGTACCAAAGAGAGGACACAATGCAGGGTTCTGTGACAGAGTTTCTAAAACCGCGCCTGGTAGATATCGAGCAAGTGAGTTCGACGCACGCCAAGGTGACCCTTGAGCCTTTAGAGCGTGGCTTCGGCCATACTCTGGGTAACGCACTGCGCCGTATTCTGCTCTCATCGATGCCGGGTTGCGCGGTGACCGAGGTTGAGATTGATGGTGTACTACATGAGTACAGCACCAAAGAAGGCGTTCAGGAAGACATCCTGGAAATCCTGCTCAACCTGAAAGGGCTGGCGGTGAGAGTTCAGGGTAAAGATGAAGTTATTCTTACCTTGAATAAATCTGGCATTGGCCCTGTGACTGCAGCCGATATCACCCATGATGGGGATGTCGAAATCGTCAAGCCGCAGCACGTGATCTGCCACCTGACCGATGAAAACGCGTCTATTAGTATGCGTATCAAAGTTCAGCGCGGTCGTGGTTATGTGCCGGCTTCTACCCGAATTCATTCGGAAGAAGATGAGCGCCCAATCGGCCGTCTGCTGGTCGACGCCTGCTACAGCCCTGTAGAGCGTATTGCCTACAATGTTGAAGCAGCGCGTGTAGAACAGCGTACCGACCTGGACAAGCTGGTCATCGAAATGGAAACCAACGGCACAATCGATCCTGAAGAGGCGATTCGTCGTGCGGCAACCATCCTGGCTGAACAACTGGAAGCTTTCGTTGATTTACGTGATGTACGTCAACCGGAAGTGAAAGAAGAGAAACCAGAATTCGATCCGATCCTGCTGCGCCCTGTTGACGATCTGGAATTGACTGTCCGCTCTGCTAACTGCCTCAAGGCAGAAGCTATCCACTATATCGGTGATCTGGTACAGCGTACCGAGGTTGAGCTTCTTAAGACGCCTAACCTGGGTAAAAAATCTCTTACCGAGATTAAAGACGTGCTGGCTTCCCGTGGACTGTCTCTGGGTATGCGCCTGGAAAACTGGCCACCGGCAAGCATCGCTGACGAGTAACCGGATCACAGGTTAAGGTTTTACTGAGAAGGATAAGGTCATGCGCCATCGTAAGAGTGGTCGTCAACTGAACCGCAACAGCAGCCATCGCCAGGCTATGTTCCGCAACATGGCAGGTTCACTGGTTCGTCATGAAATCATCAAGACGACCCTGCCTAAAGCGAAAGAGCTGCGTCGCGTAGTTGAGCCGCTGATTACTCTTGCCAAGACTGATAGCGTTGCTAATCGTCGTCTGGCATTCGCCCGTACTCGTGATAACGAGATCGTGGCAAAACTGTTTAACGAGCTGGGCCCGCGTTTCGCGAGCCGCGCCGGTGGTTACACTCGCATTCTGAAGTGTGGCTTCCGTGCAGGCGACAACGCGCCGATGGCATACATCGAGCTGGTTGATCGTTCAGAGAAAACAGAAGCTGCTGCAGAGTAATCTGTAGTAACGTAAAAAAACCCGCTTCGGCGGGTTTTTTTATACCCTCCTGAACCCCACATATCTACAATAATTGTATTCTTTTCGTTCAATCCCTGGAGCGACGTATGTGGTTACTTGACCAGTGGGCAGAGCGTCATATTATCGAGGCACAGCGTAAAGGCGAGTTTGATAATTTGCCTGGCCGTGGCGAGCCGCTTATTCTGGATGATGATTCTCATGTGCCGGCGGAACTTCGTGCGGGTTATCGCTTACTCAAGAATGCGGGCTGTCTTCCCCCTGAACTGGAGCAGCGCAGAGACGCTATTCAGTTACTTGATATCCTCAACAGTATCCGGGAAGATGACCCTCGATACCATCAGGTTAGTCGCCAGCTCTCGCTGCTTGAACTAAAACTTCGGCAGGCTGGGTTGAGTACCGACTTTTTACACGGTGAGTATGCAGAAAAACTGCTGCATAAAATCAACGATAATTAACGGAGCTTGTATGTATCGCATTGGTGAGCTGGCAAAGCTGGCAGACGTAACGCCTGATACCATTCGCTACTATGAAAAACAGCAGATGATGGATCATGAGGTACGTACTGAAGGCGGGTTTCGTCTATATACTGAAAACGATCTGCAGCGTCTCAAGTTTATTCGTTATGCTCGGCAGTTGGGTTTCACGCTTGAGTCGATCCGTGAACTTTTATCGATCCGAATTGATCCTGAGCACCATACCTGTCAGGAATCAAAAAGTATTGTGCAAGAGCGATTGCAGGAGGTTGAAGCCAGGATTGCGGAACTGCAAACGATGCAGCGTTCGTTACAAAGGCTTAATGATGCTTGTTGTGGAACGGCCCACAGTAGCGTCTATTGTTCCATTCTGGAAGCCCTGGAACAGGGGGCCAGTGGGGCGAAATCAGGATGTTGATTTATTGAACCGGCGGGGCTACACTCGCGCCGTTAATTTATACAATCAGGAGACATTATGAGTCGTTATCAACATAAGAAAGGGCAGATAAAGGACAATGCCATTGAGGCATTACTGCACGATCCCCTTTTCAGGCAACGCGTTGAAAAAAATAAGAAAGGCAAAGGAAGCTATCTGCGCAAAGGTAAACACGGTAATCGAGGGAACTGGGAGGCCAGTGGCAAGAAAGTAAGTAACTTTTTTACCACTGGCCTTCTGCTGATTAAGAACGGTTATTTTGTTCTTTCAGCAGATCGCGGATTTCGCCCAATAACACTTCCTCTTTAGAAGGCGCTGGCGGAGCTGCCGGCTCTTCTGCTTTTTTACGGTTGAGTCTGTTGATAAGCTTAATGGCAACAAAGATAGCAAAGGCCACAATCACAAAATCAAATACGTTCTGGATAAACACGCCGTAATGCATGACGACCGCCGGAATATCTCCCTGCGCTTCGCGTAACGTAAAAGCAAATTGTTTAAAGTCGATCCCGCCGATTAACAATCCCAACGGCGGCATAATGATATCGGCAACCAGTGAAGAAACAATCTTACCGAATGCCGCGCCAATAATGACACCCACTGCCAAATCCACAACATTCCCGCGCATCGCGAATTCGCGAAATTCTTTAATAAAACTCATTTTTATTCTCCCTATGCAGCTGACGTTATAAGTTTAACAAATGCTAAGGCATTTTCCATTTACGGCTTCTGTTTAGCGAAATAAATTAAACCTTGATAAATAAAGGGAATTAAAAAGGGCGCTGAATGAGCGCCCCTTAAATTAGAGGAAGAAAGGACTTGGCTGGAACAGGCGTTCGACGTCGGTAATAAACTTTTTATCGGTCAAAAACATAATGACGTGATCGCCTTGTTCAATGCGCAAATTGTCATTAGCGATCATGACATCATTACCGCGAACCACCGCGCCAATAATGGTGCCTGGCGGCAGTTTAATTTCGTCAATGACGCGGCCAACCACGCGGGAAGTGCTTTCATCGCCGTGCGCGACGGCTTCGATGGCTTCGGCAACCCCGCGACGTAGTGAGGAAACGCCGACGATATCCGCTTTACGCACATGGCTCAGTAATGCAGAGATGGTGGCCTGCTGCGGAGAAATCGCAATATCTATAACGCTACCCTGCACAAGATCGACATAAGCGCGACGTTGGATCAACACCATCACTTTCTTGGCGCCCATCCGCTTAGCCAACATCGCGGACATGATATTGGCTTCATCATCGTTAGTGACCGCGATAAAGAGATCGACCTGATCAATATGCTCCTCCGCCAGCAATTCCTGATCGGAAGCGTCGCCAAAAAAGACGATCGTGTTTTGCAGTTTCTCAGCCAATTCTGCGGCGCGTTGTTGATCGCGTTCGATCAATTTAACGCTATAGTCTTTTTCCAGACGCCTTGCCAGCCCGGCGCCGATATTGCCGCCGCCCACCAGCATGATGCGCTTGTAGGGTTTTTCCAGACGCTGTAATTCGCTCATTACTGCACGGATATGCTGTGAAGCCGCAATAAAGAAGACTTCATCCCCTGCTTCCACGATAGTCGAGCCCTGAGGGCGGATTGGTCTGTCATGGCGGAAAATTGCGGCAACGCGGGTATCGATATGCGGCATATGCTCTCGCATTGTCGAGAGCGCGTTACCTATTAGTGGACCGCCATAGTAGGCTTTAACTACTGCCAGACTGACTTTCCCTTCGGCAAAGTTTACAACCTGTAATGCTCCCGGATACTCGATCAGGCGATAAATATTATCGATAACCAACTGCTCCGGCGCGATCAGATGATCAATCGGAACCGCTTCAGAATGAAAGAGTTTATCCGCATCGCGAACATAGTCCGGGGAGCGAATGCGGGCGATACGGTTTGGAGTGTTGAAGAGTGAATAGGCTACCTGGCAGGCAACCATATTAGTTTCATCTGAACTGGTGACAGCGACCAGCATATCCGCATCGTCAGCGCCCGCTTCGCGCAACACGCGGGGATGCGAACCATGCCCCTGAACTACGCGTAGATCGAACTTATCTTGCAAACTGCGTAACCGTTCGCCGTTGGTATCAACCACCGTGATGTCGTTGTTTTCGCCGACCAGGTTTTCCGCCAGTGTTCCGCCAACTTGCCCTGCGCCCAGTATGATAATTTTCATCAGTCGTGGCCCGTTATCTCATCACTTCTTGATTAGCTTAGCGTAAAAGAACCCATCACCTTCTTCGCCGCCCGGCAGATTCTGCTGTCCTGGCTGATCAGGTGTTCCCGTTTCGCTGAGCGCGGCATCGGGAGTGCGTTGTAAAAAGGTTTTGATCTGATCGCGGTTTTCTTCCGGCAGTACGGAACAGGTGGCGTAAACCAGCGTCCCGCCGGGCTTCAGGCGCGGCCAGACGGCATCAAGAATTTCCGCCTGTAATTGCGCCAGTTCCGTGATATCGCGATCGCGACGCAGCCATTTGATATCTGGATGACGGCGAATGACGCCGGTTGCGGAGCAGGGCGCATCCAGCAGAATACGGTCAAACTGCTGCTCGCCGCACCATTGGGCGGGATAACGTCCATCCCCTTGTTTAACGGTCGCTTTCATCCCAAGACGCTTTAGGTTGTCGTAAACGCGGGAGAGTCGTTGTTCATCAATATCAACCGCCAACACGTCTGCTTCGGGGGCCACTTCGAGAATATGCGTGGTTTTACCGCCGGGCGCGGCGCACAAGTCTAAAATGTGCTCACCGTTCTGAGGAGCGAGAAAAACCGCACATCCCTGCGCAGAGGCATCCTGGACAGTTACCCAACCCTCAGTAAAACCGGGTAAAGCATGTACCGGAGCTGGCGTTTCCAGACGTACAGCGTCGGGATAATCGGGATGGGGATATCCCTTCATGCCTGCGTCTTCAAGTAAGCCAAGCCAACCGTCGCGGGTGTGGTGTGTACGATTTACACGTAGCCACATCGGTGGACGCTGGTTATTCGCTTCAATAATGCGTTGCCACTGTGTGGGGTAAGCATTTTGCAAACGCTTTACCAGCCAACCTGGATGTAAAAAGCGCGCATCGCTGGTCGCAAACTCATTAAGCAACGTTTCCTGCTGGCGCTGAAACTGGCGCAGGACGCCGTTAATTAACCCTTTCAACTGCGGACGTTTGATGGAGACCGCGCCTTCAACGGTTTCAGCCAGCGCCGCATGGGGAGGAACGCGGGTGTACAGCAACTGATAAAAGCCGACCATAATTAAGTAATGCACTGTACGCTGCTTGCCGGTCATTGGACGAGACATCAGCTTATTGATCAGCCATTCCAGCTGTGAAAGGGTGCGCAGTACGCCAAAGCACAGCTCCTGAAGTAGCGCTTTGTCTTTATCGGCGACTTTTTGTTGCAGCGGCGGGAGCACATTACTTAATGATTGTCCCTGTTCGACGACCTGTTCAACGGCCTGTGCTGCCAGACTACGTAAATTGTTTTGTTTTTTCATATGTATAAAATAAAAATGCCCGGTAACACCGGGCGTATAAAGACGTGATCGTCAGGCAAGGCGGTTACCAGGAATAAACCATTCCCGGCGTGAATTTAACAGATCCTGGGCGCTCATCGCTTTTTTGCCGGCAGGCTGAAGCGAAAGCAAATTTAATATCCCCTTGCCTGTTGCAACCTGGATGCCCTGTTTCGTCGCGGCCAGAATAGTTCCCGGCAGCGACTGCGTGGCGTCCTCTATGACGGACGCCTGCCAGACTTTTACCGGCTGGCCGTCGATTTCCAGCCAGCTCATTGGCCACGGATTAAAGGCGCGAATGCAACGCTCCAGCTGTGCTGCGGAGAGAGACCAGTCGATACGCGCTTCTTCTTTACTGAGCTTTTCCGCATGAGTGACCAGCGCTTCATTCTGCGCTTCAGGCGTCGCTGTGCCGTCCGCCAGTTGTTTTAGTGTGGTAATTAACCCCTGCGGACCAAGTTCAGCCAACTTATTATACAGTGAGCCACTGGTATCTTCTGCGGTAATCGGGCACGCAAGTTTATACAGCATGTCGCCGGTATCCAGCCCTACATCCATCTGCATAATTGTGACGCCGGTTTCCGCATCGCCTGCCCAGAGTGAGCGCTGAATAGGCGCCGCGCCGCGCCAGCGTGGAAGCATCGAACCGTGAACGTTGATACATCCGAGACGGGGCATATCCAGCACTGCCTTTGGGAGAATCAGACCATATGCTACGACAACCATGACGTCGGCATGTAAGTCAGCCACCAGATGCTGGTTTTCCTGAGGACGAAGCGACACGGGCTGGAAAACGGGCAGGCCTTTTTCTTCCGCCAGCACTTTTACCGGGCTGGGCATCAACTTTTTGCCGCGACCTGCTGGACGATCGGGTTGGGTAAATACGCCGACAACGTTATGTCCAGAAGTTAACAGCGCGTCGAGATGACGCGCTGCAAAGTCAGGTGTACCCGCAAAAATAATACGTAGTGAATCTGACACGTTGGTTCTTGTCCTTTAAGCCCGGGCGTTCAGGCGGTCGAGTTTTTCTACTTTCTGACGAATACGTTGTTGCTTCAGCGGCGACAAATAATCGATAAACAGTTTACCGACCAGGTGATCCATCTCATGCTGAATGCAGATTGCCAGCAAACCATCCGCTTCAAGCTCAAACGGGTTGCCGTCGCGATCCAGCGCGCGGATTTTCACTTTCTCGGCGCGCGGCACTAAAGCGCGCTGTTCCGGGATCGACAGACAGCCTTCTTCTATACCCGTTTCGCCACTTTTCTCCAGCAATTCCGGGTTAATGAGTACCAGGCGCTCGTCGCGGTTTTCCGAAACGTCAATCACGATGATCCGCTGGTGGATATCGACCTGCGTTGCGGCCAGACCGATACCTTCTTCCGCGTACATCGTTTCGAACATATCATCGACGATACGCTGAATTTCTGCATTCACTTCTTCAACCGGCTTTGCGACTTTGCGAAGGCGCTCGTCCGGAATATGTAACACTTGCAAAACTGACATAATTATCCAGAGTTGTGTTCAGGAGTTGAAAAGATTATTACCTCTATTCTAGACAAATCCCCACCTGATTGACAGCATCAGTGACCAATCGCAAAGATTGTTCAGACTGCTTGTGGCAGGGGAGGGAAAGGATGGCCCGTACCGAAATTTGGTTACGTTTAATGTACGTCGGCGACCTTTATGGCGAGGCGATGTTGAACATGGCGAACTCGCTTATTCGTCAGCCTCAGATAAATCGCACGCACCTTCAGGAGGCTGGTCTTACCGCGCGGCAAGCTGAACGTTTTTTACAGCTTCCAGCAGGTGTGCTTGATGAGACGTTACGCTGGCTTGAACTACCGCAGCATCATTTTCTGTGTGCGGATAGTGAGATTTATCCTCCCCAACTGCGTGCTATTGATGATTATCCCGGCGCTATTTTTATTGACGGCGATCCTGCCTGTCTGCATACCTGCCAACTTGCCGTCGTAGGGAGCCGGAGCCACTCCTGGTATGGAGAACGCTGGGGACGTCTGCTTTGCGAAAGCCTTGCGAAAAGCGGTTTGACGATCACCAGCGGCCTTGCCCGGGGAATTGATGGCGTAGCACACAACGCCGCGGTGAGTATGGGGGGAAAAAGTGTAGCGGTGTTAGGGAATGGCTTGGCAAAGATTTATCCTCGCCGACATGCCATGCTGGCTGAAAACTTGATTGCTACCGGCGGCGCAGTGGTCTCAGAATTTCCGCTTTCAACGCCTCCGCTACCGCAAAATTTTCCTCGCAGAAACCGTATCATCAGCGGACTGAGCAAAGGCGTGCTGGTGATTGAGGCGGCGTTGCGCAGCGGTTCGTTGGTGACGGCGCGCTGCGCGCTTGAACAGGGGCGGGACGTTTTTGCATTACCAGGTCCTATCGGTAGTCCGGGAAGCGAAGGCACGCACTGGTTAATTAAACAAGGGGCCACGCTTGTGACGACGCCGGAGGATATTCTGGAAAATTTGCAATACGGCTTACACTGGTTGCCAACTACGGCGGAAAATTCACTTTATTCACTAAATCAGGATGAGGCGGCATTGCCATTTCCTGAGCTCCTGGCTAACGTAGGAGATGAGGTAACACCTGTTGACGTCGTCGCTGAACGTGCCGGCCAACCTGTGCCAGCGGTAGTGGCTCAGCTACTCGAACTGGAGTTAGCAGGATGGATCGCAGCTGTACCCGGCGGCTATGTCCGATTAAGGAGGGCAAGCCATGTTCGACGTACTAATGTATTTGTTTGAAACATACATCCATAACGAAGCCGAGCTGCGCGTGGATCAGGACAGACTGGAGCGTGATCTCACCGACGCTGGGTTTGATCGCGAAGACATCTACAATGCGCTGCTGTGGCTGGAAAAACTCGCTGACTATCAGGATGGCCTCGCGGAACCCATGCAACTTGCTTCCGACCCTCTTTCAATGCGCATTTATACGGTTGAAGAGTGTGAAAGGCTTGATGCCAGTTGCCGGGGGTTCCTGTTATTCCTTGAGCAGATTCAGGTGCTAAACCTCGAAACACGAGAAATGGTGATTGAGCGTGTGCTGGCGCTGGATACCGCAGAGTTTGACCTGGAAGACTTGAAATGGGTTATTTTGATGGTGTTATTCAACATTCCGGGCTGTGAAAACGCCTATCAGCAAATGGAAGAATTACTCTTTGAGGTAAATGAAGGTATGCTGCATTGATAGGTGTTAATGCTGCATGAGTGAATATGGCTAAATCAGCACTGTTTTCGGTGCGTAAAAATGAGCCCTGCCCGCAGTGCGGGGCCGAACTGGTAATTCGTTCCGGGAAACATGGTCCGTTTCTCGGCTGTTCTCGCTATCCGGAATGCGATTATGTTCGTCCGCTGAAAAGTCAGGCGGACGGGCATATCGTTAAAATTCTGGAGGGGCAACTGTGTCCTGAGTGTGGCGCCGTACTGGTGCTGCGTCAGGGGCGCTTTGGCATGTTCATCGGATGCAGTCAGTATCCGCAATGTGAACATACAGTGGTTATTGATAAACCGGATGAAACGGCGATTGCCTGTCCAGCCTGCCAGCAAGGACATTTGGTCCAGCGCCGTTCTCGTTACGGAAAAATCTTTCATTCCTGCGATCGCTACCCGGAATGTCAGTTCGTCATTAACTTCACGCCGGTTGCGGGGGAATGCCCCGAGTGCCATTATCTGCTACTCATCGAAAAGAAAACCGCGCAGGGCGTGAAGCGCTTTTGCGCCAGTAAACAATGTGGAAAGCCGGTTCCGGTGGAATAAACAAGTGAATAATAACCTGCCAACAGGATCTATCGCCGCAGCGGTAGATCTCCTGAATAAAGAAAATGTCATCGCTTATCCAACAGAAGCCGTTTTCGGCGTCGGCTGCGATCCCGATAGTGAAACAGCCGTTACGCGCCTGTTGGCGTTAAAACAACGGCCCGTCGATAAGGGACTCATTTTGATTGCCGCCAGCTTTGAGCAGTTAAAACCTTATATTGATGACAGCATACTTACCGCCGCACAGCGTAAAGCAGTATTTGATTGCTGGCCCGGGCCGGTAACGTTTGTTTTTCCTGCGCCCGCGACAACGCCGCGGTGGCTCACGGGACGTTTTGATTCCCTGGCCGTTCGTGTTACCAACCACCCGCTGGTGGTCGCGCTATGCAATGCGTATGGCAAACCGCTGGTTTCCACCAGCGCCAATCTGAGCGGATTACCGCCATGTCGTACCGTTGAAGAGGTGCGTGCGCAATTTGGCGATGATTTTCCGGTGGTTGAAGGCGCAACGGGTGGGCGTCTAAATCCTTCAGAAATTCGCGATGCTCTGACGGGCGAACTGTTTCGACAGGGGTAATATGATGGAAACCTATGCTGTTTTTGGAAATCCGATTGCGCACAGCAAATCGCCATTTATTCATCAGCAATTTGCTCAGCAGCTAGATATTGTTCACCCCTATGGTCGCGTGCTGGCCCCTATTAATAATTTCATTAATACGCTTGATGCCTTTTTCGCGGCAGGGGGAAAAGGCGCAAACATCACAGTACCTTTTAAAGAGGAGGCGTTTGCGCGATCGGATGAGTTAACGGAACGAGCATCGCTGGCGGGAGCAGTCAATACATTAAAGCGGCTGGAAGATGGTCGTTTGCTTGGCGACAATACTGACGGTATCGGTTTATTAAGCGATCTCAAACGTTTAAATTTTATCCGCCCAGGATGGCGTATTTTGCTGATTGGCGCGGGCGGCGCATCCCGGGGCGTGCTGTTACCTCTGCTTTCTTTGGATTGCGCGGTCACTATCACCAACCGTACAGCTTCACGTGCCGAAGCGTTGGCGAAAATCTTTGCTCATACCGGCAGCGTTTATGCCACGGATATGGACAAGCTGGATGGTTGTGAGTTTGACCTAATTATTAATGCGACCTCCAGCGGCATACGGGGCGAAATCCCGGCGATACCAGCGTCACTTATTCACCCTTCCCTCTGTTGCTATGACATGTTCTATCAAAAAGGGAATACGCCATTTCTCTCCTGGTGTGTACAACAGGGCGCAAAACGCTACGCAGATGGGCTGGGAATGCTGGTGGGGCAGGCTGCACATGCCGTTTTGCTTTGGCACGGTGTATTACCGCAGGTCGAGCCAGTGATTGAGCAGCTACAGCAGGAATTATTAGCGTGAACCAGGCCATACAATTTCCTGACCGCGAAGAATGGGATACTGCCGCCAGCGCTGTCATCTTTCCCGCCCTGGTTAATGGGATGCAACTCACGTGTGCAATAAAAAAAGATGTACTGGCGTATCGCTTTGGTGGAGAAACAGCGGAGCAATGGCTGGCCATTTTTCGTGAGTATCGCTGGGACCTGGAAGAAGAGGCTGAAGCATTAATCCTGGCCCAGCAGGAAGACGATCACGGTTGGATATGGTTATCCTGGGAAAGATAGTCGTCTTTCCATTTTACATAGTTATTGGCGGAGTACTGCAGGCCCGATCTCTCAGCATCGCTCAGGGGGCGGATCTGTTTTACCGGACTGCCAAGATATAAATAGCCGCTTTCCAGCCGTTTGTGCTGCGGCACCAGGCTTCCAGCGCCAATCATTACGTCATCTTCTATTATCGCGCCATCCAGCACAATGGAGCCCATACCGACCAGTACGCGGTTACCGATGGTACAGCCGTGCAGCATAACTTTATGGCCAACGGTAACATCTTCGCCAATGATTAATGGGTTGCCGTGTGGATTGGATGGAGACTTGTGGGTTACGTGAAGAACGCTGCCATCCTGAATGTTCGTACGAGCCCCTATCGCAACGTAATTCACATCGCCGCGAATCACCACAAGCGGCCAGATCCCGACATCATCCGCCAGACGGACATCACCAATAACCACGCTGCTGGTATCGATCATCACGCGCTGACCGATTTCAGGAAAAAGATCCTTATAAGGACGTAATGTGTCAGACATGTCTACCTCATCATAAATGAATAGTCATGAAGACTTTGGTTGCTTTAACGGCGTTGTGCAAGGGGAGATAGCATCAAAAAATCGCCACGTTGCGCAGGAATGGAGCGAAAGGGATGAAAAATCAACAAACAGAAAAAAAGATCCAAAAAACGCTTGTGCAAAAAAAAGGGATCCCTATAATGCGCCTCCATCGACACGGCGGATGTGAATCACTTCACACAAACAGCCGGCCGGTTGAAGAGAAAAATCCTGAAATTCAGGGTTGACTCTGAAAGAGGAAAGCGTAATATACGCCACCTCGCGACGGTGAGCTGAAAGCCGCGTCGCACCTGCTCTTTAACAATTTATCAGACAATCT
>NZ_JAGEQM010000016.1:0-8029 GCF_017572025.1 Salmonella sp. 32020114201800008SM
GCAAGGCGAAGAAAGCCGCGCTGGGAGCTGTGATGCGCAAACTGGTACATTTATGCTTCGGCGTGTTGAAAACGCGGCTTCCGTGGGATGAAAATTATGTAGCTACCGCTTGACGTTCAAGACGGTAACTACGGTGTGAGCGAAACTTTTCTTATGCCCAATAAAAAACGCCCCAGTCATAAACTGACTGGGGCGGCTAAAATATTCAGCCAAATCCGATTACGTGAAGTAAAAGGTCTGAAAGATAGAACATCTTACCTCTGTACCCTACGTGAATAACTTTACTCTTTTTTGAGCAACACAGAAAGACCTTTTCGTAATTTTTTTTCATTCTTTACATAGGGAATTCTAATACCCATCACAAAACCCCCGTGCTTATGTTGCTTAATTACGAAAAAAGCGCGTTATTCCTTAAATGCTTAGTGCGCTTGATCCCAATTTTCTCCGCTACCGACTTCCACCAGCAACGGCACATCAATACGCGTGCAGTTTTCCATCAACTGATGGATACGTTTTGCTACCGCATCTAAGTCGTCTTTATGTACCTCGAACACTAATTCATCGTGTACCTGCATAATCATCCGCACGCGTGGCTGCTCGGCCTGTAGCCAGGCATCGACGGCAATCATGGCGCGCTTGATGATATCGGCAGCCGTTCCTTGCATGGGAGCATTGATCGCCGCGCGTTCCGCCCCCGCGCGCCGCGCCGCGTTGCTGGATTTAATATCCGGCAGGTAAAGGCGGCGCCCCTCCAGAGTTTCCACATAGCCTTGTTCTTTTGCCTGAGCGCGGGTGCGCTCCATATATTCCAGCACGCCAGGATAGCGTTCGAAGTAGAGATCCATATACTTCTGCGCCTCTTTACGCGGAATATTAAGCTGGCGAGAAAGACCGAAGGCGCTCATCCCGTAAATCAGGCCAAAGTTAATGGCTTTCGCACTTCGGCGCTGTTCCCCGGTCACGCTATCCAGCGGCAAGCCAAAGACTTCCGCCGCCGTTGCACGGTGAATATCTTTCCCTTCGGCGAACGCCGTGAGCAGCCCTTTATCACGGGAAAGATGCGCCATAATACGCAGCTCAATCTGTGAATAGTCCGCAGACACGATGAGATAATCCTCAGGCGCAATAAATGCCTGACGAATGCGGCGGCCTTCTTCATTGCGCACCGGAATATTTTGCAGGTTCGGATCGGTGGACGATAAACGTCCCGTCGCCGTTACCGCCTGATGATAGGACGTATGGACGCGCCCGGTTTTCGGGTTAATCATCAGCGGCAGCTTATCGGTATAGGTGGATTTTAGCTTCGCCAGACCACGATACTCCAGAATCACTTTCGGCAGCGGATAGTCCAGCGCCAGCTCTTCCAGCACCTCTTCCGACGTTGACGGCGCGCCGCCAGGCGTTTTCTTCAACGGCTTAATACCCTGCTTTTCAAACAGGATGGTCTGCAACTGCTTCGTCGAGGACAGGTTGAACGCCTCGCCCGCAATGTCATGCGCTTTCTTTTCCAGTTCCGCCAGACGTAGCGTGATTTCTTCCGAATGTTTGTGCAGGACGGCAGGATCGATTTTTACGCCATTGCGCTCAACGCGTGACAGTACCGGCACCAGCGGCATTTCGATGTTTTCGAAAACATTCAGCGGGCCTTTGTGCTGCTGGAGCTCAGGCCACATTTTGAGATGCAACTGTAACGTGACATCCGCATCTTCTGCCGCATAGCGCCCCGCTTCCTCCAGTGCGATCTGGTTAAAGGTGAGCTGGTTTTTACCTTTACCAGCAATGTCTTCAAAGGTGATAGTTTTGTGCTTCAGCCAACGATCGGACAAGCTGTCCATATCATGGCGTCCGGCGACGCTGTTCAGAATGTAAGACTCAAGCATGGTATCAAAGGCGATACCGCGCAGCTCAATACCGTAATTTTGCAAGACGCCGCGATCGTACTTGAGGTTTTGCCCCACTTTGCGCACTTTTTCATCTTCCAGCAGCGGCTTCAGCAGTTCCAGAGCACGCTGGCGGGAGATTTGATCCGGAGCGTCCAGATAATCATGCGCGACAGGTACATACGCGGCAACGCCAGGTTCGATGGCAAACGAGAGGCCCACCAGGTTGGCGGCGATATTATCCAGGCTGTCGGTCTCCGTGTCGAAAGCAAAAACTGGCGATTTTTTCAGCTTTTCAATCCAGCTTTCCAGCGTAACGTCATCCAGAATCGTGACATAATTTTCATAAGAGAGCGCCGCTGCCGGTTCGCTGGGCGATTCATCAATAACGACCGTTTCCTGCGGTTTGGCCGCCGGTTTCGCGCCCTTTGCCTGTAGCCATTTGCCTGCCTCGACGTCCGCCGTCCAGCGCTTGAACTCATATTTTTTAAACAGGCCCAGCAGTTCATCCGCAATCGGCTGCTGCACTTCAAGCTGTTCGCAGGTCAGCTCCAGCTCAACATCCGTTTTAATGGTGGCGAGTTTATAAGACAGGTACGCTACGTCTTTATTCTGCGCTAATTTAGCGGCCATCGTTTTGGCGCCGCGGAAAGTGAGACCGGCAATTTTTTCCGGCTCGGCGTACAGCGTATCCAGGCCGCCCAATCCCTGAAGCAAGGCTTGCGCCGTCTTCTCACCCACGCCTGGTACGCCCGGAATATTATCCGAGGAGTCCCCCATCAGCGCCAGAAAGTCGATAATCAGCTCAGGCGGCACACCGTACTTATTAACGACTTCATCCGGGCCGAGGATGGTGTTAGTCATGGTGTTGATCAGCGTAATATTCGGCGTCACCAACTGTGCCATATCTTTATCGCCGGTGCTGATTAATACCGGACGCCCCACCTTCTCCGCTTCCCGCGCCAGTGTACCGATAACGTCATCCGCTTCTACGCCAGAGACCGCCAGCAGAGGTAACCCCATGGCTTTAACCATGGCATGTAACGGCTCTATTTGCGCACGAAGATCATCCGGCATCGGAGGACGATGCGATTTGTAATGTTCAAAGAGCTCATCACGGAAGGTTTTTCCTTTGGCGTCAAACACCACCGCAGCATGCGTCGGCTGATACTGCATGATCAGGCTGCGCAACATGTTGAGGACACCATACATTGCGCCCGTAGGTTCTCCCGCGCTGTTGGTTAACGGCGGAAACGCATGATAGGCGCGATAGAGATAGGATGAGCCATCTACGAGAATAAGTGGGTTTTCTGGGATCTGAACCATAATGTCCGTGCCTGTTTAACAGATTATGGTTAAAGGATGCCACATACAGGAGGAAAACTTGAGTTTTTCGCCGCATTTGCGGAAAAGTTTTGTCGATCTTCAGGATCGCTCGCAAAATAACCTGTGGATAACTTTGTGTGTAAATTCTTACCATTACTTTAAAATCAGCGCGATAGCCTTCTCGTCTTAATAATTACCCATTATTTTCAATGAGTTGTTAACATCACGTTTTTCTGATTATCTGATTCATGCCGTTATCATAATGTGGATAGTTGTTACGAGTGTTTCTATTTCACTCAGCGCCATCATTAGCATCGTTTTCTGATAGAATCAGCCCCTTGCGCCCTTTTCGCGCACCGTTTATGGCTAACTTTTGAATAATTTATTATGACGAGAATACTCGCGGCTATCACGCTCCCATTGAGTATCGTATTGACCATCCTGGTCACTATTGTTTGCTCAGTACCGATCATCGTTGCCGGTATGGTAAAGCTTCTTTTGCCTGTTCCCGGTATCTGGCGCAAGGTCTCCATTTTCTGCAATTTCATGATGTATTGCTGGTGTGCTGGTCTTGCAGCGCTGTTACGCCTTAATCCGCACTTGCAATGGGATGTAGAAGGGTTAGAAGGGCTGAGCAAGAAAAATTGGTATTTACTGATTTGTAATCATCGCAGCTGGGCCGATATCGTTGTGCTTTGCGTTCTGTTCCGCAAGCATATCCCAATGAATAAGTACTTTCTTAAACAGCAATTGGCCTGGGTGCCGTTCATCGGCCTGGCGTGCTGGGCATTAGATATGCCGTTTATGAAGCGCTACTCCCGTAGCTACCTGCTCCGACACCCCGATCGACGCGGCAAAGATGTTGAAACAACTCGTCGCTCTTGCGAAAAGTTTCGTCGGTATCCCACCACTATCGTTAACTTTGTTGAAGGCTCGCGATTTACGCATGAGAAACGTCAGCAAACGCATTCACCTTATCAACATCTGTTGCCGCCAAAAGCAGCCGGTATTGCAATGGCGATTAATGTTTTAGGCTCACAGTTCGATAAGCTGCTTAATATTACGTTGTGTTACCCAAACAACGATCGCCACCCTTTCTACGATATGCTAAGCGGTAGGCTGACGCGTATTGTTGTTCGGGTGCAACTGGAACCCATAAATGAAGAACTGCACGGCGATTACGTGAACGACAAAACATTCAAACGCCGTTTTCAACGTTGGCTTAATACGCTGTGGGATAAGAAAGATATACAGATAGAAGAGATTAAAACATCTTATAAAAACGCCGGTCAGTGACCGGCGTTCTTTTTATTTTTTATCAACCAAATATTTCACAGTATCAGCATACTGCTGAACAAAAACATCCATGCTGCTGGTATCCATGCCTTGTGGGTTAATCTGGTATTTGCCATTGACGAACATCGCCGGAACGCCCTGCAGTTGCAGGTCAGCCGCGGCTTTCTCCTGTTGCGCAACCAGTGATTTCACCACGAAGCTGTTCCATGCCGCATCGTAATCTTCGCCCTTGACGCCCGCATCAACGAACACTTTACGGATATCCGCGGCAGATTGTACTGTCTGGGTTTTCTGTACGGCTTCAAACAGCGGGACCGTGACTTTATCTTCTACACCCAACGCCATCGCCACCGCCCATGCCTGGGTGAGCTCCTTGCCCAACGGCCCCAGGAACTCAACGTGGTACTTGGTCATTTTGGTGCCTTCCGGCAGCTTTTTCTTCACATTGTCAGACACATGAAGCACTTCTTCAAACTGATAACAATGTGGGCAGTAGAAGGAGAAAAACTCCAGTACCTGGGGTTCGCCAGCGACCGGTTTATCCAGCGTGATATACTGTTTACCGTCGCTGATCTGTGCTGCCGAGGCGCTAAAAGCTAAAACCATACCAGCCAGCGCCAGCCAAATCTTTTTCATGATCAACTCTCTCCGATTAATACATTGGCGTTAATTGTAAAGGGGGTTCGTGCAAAATTTTAGTCTGCTCAATAAAAGTCGTTGTCTGTCGCTGCCAGTAATCTTCCCCTGTTAACCAGGGAAAGTTTTTTGGAAACGCAGGATCGCCCCAACGACGAATCAACCAGGCAAGATAATAAACTAAACGCATGGCGCGTAAAGGTTCAATGAGACCAATTTCAGCCGTATCGAACTCACTAACTTCTTCATAAGCTTCAATAATGGTTTCAAGCTGCATTCGCTGTTCGGCTTTGTCGCCGTTCAGCAGCATCCATAAATCCTGTATCGCCGGGCCGTTACGGGCATCATCTAAATCGACAAACAGCGGTCCATCACGCCATAGAATGTTGCCGGCATGACAATCGCCGTGCAATCGCAGCGTGGCGAAATCGGTGCGCCAGCATTCGGTAACTGCAGACAGTAGAGTATCAGTGGCTTTCAGGAAAGCCGCTTTTTGCCCGGAGGGAATCAGTGCGGCATCTTCGAATACCTGGCGAGGTTCAAAAAGATACTCCGCAAGCCCAATGTCAGGCCGGAAAGTGAAAGGACGTTTTCGCCCCGTCTGATGCAATCGGCCAAGATAACGCCCTACCGCCTCCATCTGATCGATATTGTCTGCTTCAAACTGACGACCGCCTACGCTGGGGAAAATGGCATAATGATAGCCCTGATGCGCTAACAGCGTCTGGCCATTAAACGCGAGCGGAGCAGCAACCGGAACCTCATCCTTCACCAGTTCAAGCGCGAATTGATGTTCTTCCCGAATTTGATCAACAGACCAGCGTTCAGGACGATAAAACTTAACGACAAAACGTCGACGGTCTTCATCCTGAAACTGATAGACGCGGTTTTCATAACTGTTTAGTGGAGTTAGCCCGGAATCCACCATGATCCCCTGTTCAAACAGCGCATCCATGATGGTTTCCGGGTGTAGCGTCTGGAAAGTAAAAGCGTTGTCGTTCATCCCATCATCCGGAAAATACTACGAATGATTCAGGATATCATTTCGTGGCGATTTCGGTGGCGCCGCTTACAAGGTTTTACTCTTTAATAACGCCGCGGGCGCGTAAAAGCGCCGTTTTAAAGTCCTCTTCATAGTCTTTTTGAATCCCTGGAATGGCGGCGTCTTTGGCGGAATCGCGCATTTTCAGATGGTAGATCAGGATATCATCAGTTAAATCTTCCAGTTTGCCGTCAAAACCTGACTCTTTCGCCAGTTTCTGCAAAAATTGCGTCAGATTAAGATCAGGCTCTTTCTGCCAGGCTGGCTGGAGGAGTTCAATGACTTCATTCAGGCGTTTACATTTCATAGCTGTGCTCCTTATTCTTGATACAGACACGGTAGCAGGGTCAATCCCACAATAAAAGAGGCGATATCGGTGAATCTGGATGAAGTAATAACCGGCGTGGTGCTGGCAGGCGGTAAAGCCCGGCGGATGGGAGGTGCGGATAAAGGTCTGCTTGAACTGGACGGGAAACCGCTCTGGCGACACGTTGCCGACGCGCTCGCGCCACAACTTGCAACGGTCGTCATTAGTGCTAATCGCCATCTGGATATCTACCAGGCCAGCGGCCTGAAAGTCATTCCGGATTCAATCGCTGACTTTCCCGGTCCGCTGGCGGGTATGCTTTCCGTTTTTCAGCAGGTAGCAGGCGACTGGTTTCTGTTTTGTCCCTGTGACAATCCCTGTATCCCCCACAACCTGGTCGATCGTTTAGCAGCGCAGCGTCATGGCGCACCCGTGGTTTGGGTTCATGATGGAGAGCGCGATCATCCAACGATCGCGTTGATTAATCGTGCCGTTGAGCCCCAGTTGACAGCTTATTTGCAAGCAGGCGAACGGCGAGTAATGATTTTTATGCGCCAGGTAGGCGGACACGCCGTTGATTTCAGCGATTGTAAGGAGGCATTTGTGAACGTCAACACGCCGGAGGAACTCGCGCAATGGCAAAAGAGACCATGATACCGCTACTCGCCATTGCCGCGTGGAGCGGCACGGGAAAAACAACACTGCTGAAAAAACTGATCCCAGCACTTTGTGCGCACGGTATTCGGCCAGGGCTGATTAAGCATACCCATCATGATATGGATGTTGATAAACCGGGTAAAGATAGCTACGAATTACGTAAGGCCGGGGCAGCACAAACGCTGGTTGCCAGTCAGCAGCGCTGGGCGTTAATGACTGAAACGCCGGGGCAAGAAGAGTTGGATCTGGCATGGCTGGTGAGCCGGATGGATGCATCAAAGCTGGATATGGTGCTGGTAGAAGGGTTTAAACACGAGGCAGTTGCGAAGATCTTACTTTTTCGTCAGGGATGTGGGCACAGCGAGGAAGAATTAATTCTTGATGAGCATGTTATTGCAGTTGCCAGTGATATTCCACTTGCCGTAGCGGTACCCGTTTTGGATCTTAATGATGTATCGCAGATTTCTGCCTTCATTTTGCGGTGGTTAGAGAAAGCACGTTCCTTGTAGGCCGAATAAGGCGGAGCCGCCATCCGGCGGTGCCGGTTGCCTGATGGCGCTGCGCTTATCAGGCCTACATTTTTACAGTTACCACACACGCAAAGAAGCCCGTCCAGACGGACGGGCTTCTTCACTTGTCTGATGCCTGGCAGTTTATGGCGGGCGTCCTGCCCGCCACCCTACGGGCCGTTGCTGCGCAACGTTCAAATCCGCTCCCGGCGGATTTGTCCTCCTCAGGAAAGTGCTCACCGGCAGACCACAGATAAAACAAAAGGCCCAGTCTTTCGACTGAGCCTTTTGCTTAATTTGATGCCTGGCAGTTCCCTACTCTCGCATGGGGAGACCCCACACTACCATCGGCGCTACGGCGTTTCACTTCTGAGTT
>NZ_JAGEQM010000017.1:0-4907 GCF_017572025.1 Salmonella sp. 32020114201800008SM
CTTCTTCGCCCACTTTGATGATACCGCGTTCTACACGACCGGTAACAACGGTACCACGACCGGAGATGGAGAATACGTCTTCGATCGGCAGCAGGAACGGCTTGTCAATCGCACGCTCTGGTTCCGGGATGTAAGAATCCAGGAAGCCAGCCAGTTCGATGATTTTCGCTTCCCACTCTGCGTCGCCTTCCAGCGCTTTCAGAGCAGAACCACGAACGATCGGCGTGTCGTCGCCCGGGAAGTCGTACTGAGACAGAAGTTCACGAACTTCCATTTCAACCAGTTCCAGCAGCTCTTCGTCATCAACCATGTCGCATTTGTTCAGGAACACGATGATGTACGGAACGCCTACCTGACGACCCAGCAGGATGTGCTCACGGGTCTGCGGCATCGGGCCGTCAGTCGCAGCAACAACCAGGATCGCGCCGTCCATCTGAGCAGCACCGGTGATCATGTTTTTAACATAGTCGGCGTGCCCCGGGCAGTCTACGTGTGCGTAGTGGCGGGTCGGGGTATCGTATTCAACGTGAGAAGTGTTGATGGTGATACCACGCGCTTTTTCTTCCGGCGCGTTATCGATCTGGTCGAATGCGCGAGCGGCACCGCCGTAGGTTTTAGCCAGTACGGTAGTAATGGCAGCGGTCAGCGTTGTTTTACCATGGTCAACGTGGCCGATAGTACCGACGTTAACGTGCGGTTTTGTACGTTCAAACTTTTCTTTAGACATCGATTGTCCCTCTAAGACACGGATAAATCGGTGATATCACCACATCAACCAGGCAACACGCCCGACTTGTTGAATGCTAATAAACAGAAGAGAAAAACAGGAAGGAGAAAAGAAGTGGTGCTGATAGGCAGATTCGAACTGCCGACCTCACCCTTACCAAGGGTGCGCTCTACCAACTGAGCTATATCAGCACATCTTGGAGCGGGCAGCGGGAATCGAACCCGCATCATCAGCTTGGAAGGCTGAGGTAATAGCCATTATACGATGCCCGCATCCTGGAACTCGGCTACCTGATTTTCATTCTGCACTGAATATCGAGAGAAACTCTCTTTATTCGAGCCGGTAAGCGAACTTATCGTCTCGGGCTGCGCCATCGCGCGGCCGAAAATGGTGGTGGGGGAAGGATTCGAACCTTCGAAGTCTGTGACGGCAGATTTACAGTCTGCTCCCTTTGGCCGCTCGGGAACCCCACCGGACTTGATGGTGCCGACTACCGGAATCGAACTGGTGACCTACTGATTACAAGTCAGTTGCTCTACCTACTGAGCTAAGTCGGCATCAAGTAGCGCGCATTCTATGGAGACCTGCGTGCTCATGCAACTAAAAAATTGCATAAAATGTTCTATCGCTCACATTTTGCGCTATAAGAGACAAAAATGCTCTAATTTCAAACAAGAGAGCATAAATTTTCGGCATTTTACCGACCGTCTGACCAGGATACGACGCGGCATTTCAACGCTCCGTCGATAGAAAGCAATCTTCTGTATCTGGTATATTCGTCACATTGCTTCTCAGGGATAGCTTTCACAGCGAGATTTTTTCTTATTATTCCTCCCCATCTGGTGTTACCCTCCTGCCCATTGTCCAAATTAACTTAAATGTGACGTGCCGTTGCATGTCAGGGATGGCCCTCGTTCATCGCTGAACTGATGTAGCAATAGCAGCCAGAAACATGCTTATGAGTATAAAAGAGCAATCGTTAATGACGCCTTACCTACAGTTTGATCGCAGCCAGTGGGCTGCGCTTCGCGATTCTGTGCCGATGACCCTGACCGAGGATGAGATCGCGCAGTTAAAAGGCATTAATGAAGATTTATCGCTGGAAGAAGTTGCAGAAATATATTTACCCCTCTCCCGTTTGCTAAATTTCTATATCAGTTCAAATCTGCGTCGTCAGGCTGTCCTGGAACAGTTTCTGGGCACTAACGGCCAGCGAATCCCTTACATCATCAGTATCGCGGGCAGCGTCGCAGTGGGTAAAAGCACGACAGCACGCGTTCTGCAAGCGTTGCTGAGTCGCTGGCCGGAACACCGCCGTGTTGAATTGATTACCACAGACGGCTTCCTCCACCCAAACCAGGTGTTGAAAGAACGCGGGTTAATGAAGAAAAAGGGGTTCCCCGAATCGTATGATATGCACCGACTGGTGAAATTCGTTTCTGACCTCAAGTCGGGCGTACCGAACGTGACGGCGCCAGTCTATTCTCATTTGATTTACGATGTTATTCCTGAAGGGGATAAAACCGTCGCTCAGCCTGATATATTGATTCTTGAAGGTTTGAATGTTTTACAAAGCGGTATGGATTATCCTCACGATCCGCACCATGTATTTGTCTCTGATTTCGTTGATTTCTCTATTTACGTTGATGCGCCAGAAGAGCTCCTTCAGACTTGGTATATCAATCGCTTCCTGAAATTCCGCGAAGGGGCGTTTACCGATCCTGACTCTTATTTCCACAATTATGCGAAATTATCTAAAGAAGAAGCTGTTAATACAGCAGCTTCGCTTTGGAAAGAAATTAACTGGTTGAATTTAAAACAAAATATTTTACCCACGCGAGAACGTGCCAGCCTTATTATGACCAAGAGCGCTAACCATGCGGTGGAACAGGTAAGATTGCGGAAATAACAGAAAAGAGGGGAGTACCGACTCCCCTTTTTTACTATTCGGCGCTTCGCAGCGATATTTCTCCGCCCATCCAGGGTTTAATCACGCCATCCTGTTCAAGCAATAATGCGCCCTGAGTATCAATGCCGCGAGAAATACCAAATATTTCTTTGTCGCCAATAATTAGTTTTACCGGGCGATCAATAAAATTATCCAGTTTTTTCCAGCGCGAAAGATAAGGAGAAAGACCTTCTTGCTCAAAAAGCTCAAGCGCAGCACGTAGCTTATAAATCAGCTTTGCGGCCAGCATATTGCGGTCGAGCGTAATTCCGGCCTCTTGTAGTGTGATCCATCCCTGATTTATCACGTCCTCTTCTACGCGACGCATTGCCATGTTAATACCAGCGCCAATCACTATTTGTGCGGCATCGCCCGTTTTACCGGTTAACTCGACCAGAATACCCGCCAGTTTGCGGTCCAGTAGGTAAAGGTCGTTAGGCCACTTCACACGAACTTTATCTGCGCCCAGTTCACGCAGCACTTCCGCCATCACAATTCCAATGACCAGACTCAAGCCTATTGCCGCCGCAGGACCCTGCTCCAGACGCCAGTACATTGAAAGATATAGATTCGCGCCAAACGGTGAGAACCATTTACGCCCGCGACGACCACGCCCCGCCTGTTGGTATTCTGCTACACAGGCATCGCCTGAGCGTAGCTCGCCAATTCGATCAAGTAAATACTGATTGGTTGAATCGATAACGGGCAATACCGCCACGTTTCCGCTATCCAGTTGGCTATGAATACGGTCAGCATCCAGTAACTGGATGGGTTCCGGTAAGCTATATCCTTTCCCGGGAACGGTAAATACATCTACTCCCCAGTCGCGTAATGTCTGGATATGTTTATTAATCGCCGCGCGGCTCATTCCCAGCCGTTCACCCAACTGCTCGCCTGAGTGAAACTCTCCGTCGGCAAGCAGTGAGATCAGCGTCAGGGGAACGGTAGTATCTTTCATGCAATGCTCTCCACAGCGTTCACCTCTCCGGACCGACCAATAAAGCGAACCTCAGGCTCCAGCCAGACATTAAATTTTTCACCCACTTTTTGCCGGACATGATGCGCCAGCGCCACCACATCTTTACTTGTCGCATCATTCGCATTAATCAATACCAGCGCCTGTTGGCGATGCACCGCAGCGCCGCCAATGGTGACGCCTTTCAACTGACATTGATCTATCAGCCAGCCTGCCGCCAGCTTCACTGAGCCGTCTGCCTGAGGGTAATGCGGCGCGTTGGGAAATCGTTCCAGTAGTTCCATGGCGATATCGGCTGCGACAACGGGATTTTTAAAAAAGCTGCCTGCATTGCCATTCACTTTAGGATCCGGCAATTTTGTGGTGCGCATATGGCATACAGCATCAAACACCTGTTGCGCGGTGACCGTTTTCGGGTCCAGACAAGTAAGATCGCCATAGGTTAGCACCGGCTGCCATTGCTTTGACAGACGCAGACCCACCGCGACGATCGCAACGCGATCCTGATATTCATTTTTGAAGATACTGTCACGATAGCCGAAACGGCATTCCGCTGCGGACAAACGCAGACGTTTTCCCGTTTCCAGTTCAACGCAGTCAACGTAGTCGCAGACGCGCTGTAGTTCTACGCCATACGCGCCAATATTCTGTATAGGCGAGGAACCAACGCAGCCAGGGATGAGCGCCAGATTCTCCAGGCCGGGCATGTTGTTGTCCAGCGCGTAGCGAACCAGCTGATGCCAGTTTTCGCCTGCGCCGACGTGTAGGTGCCAGGCGTCCGCGGTTTCATTGACCTCAATGCCTTTCAGGCGGTTAAGGATCACGGTGCCGGCGTAATTTTCCAGAAACAGGACGTTGCTTCCTTCACCCAGGATCATAACCGGCAGTCCCTCACGAGTTGCTTGCTGCCAGGCGCTCAGTAGTTGTTGTTCGTTTTCAGCGCATGCGATGTGCTTTGCACAATGATCAATGCCGAAGGTATTCCATGGTTTTAGGGAGTGGGTCATGGCTGCTTTCCTGATACTCAATCGGCAATAGTTTACCGTATCTGTGTTGGGAAGGCTTGTGGTTATATTGAGGGTGGATCGGCGCGTCCCTGTAGGCTGGATAAGGCGGAGCCGCCATCCGGCAGACTACAGATAAAACAAAAGGCCCAGTCTTTCGACTGAGCCTTTTGCTTAATTTGATGCCTGGCAGTTCCCTACTCTCGCATGGGGAGACCCCACACTACCATCGGCGCTACGGCGTTTCACTTC
>NZ_JAGEQM010000002.1:0-182439 GCF_017572025.1 Salmonella sp. 32020114201800008SM
ACATATGTCAAAAACAGGACCGTCAGGAGTGCGGGCTAAGCTGTACGTTGCAGCGCTGACCGCGAGCCGCTGGAACAAACAGGCGAAGGCTATCTATGAAAGGCTGGTCGCAAAGGGCAAGGCGAAGCAAGCCGCGCTGGGAGCTGTGATGCGCAAACTGGTACATTTATGCTTCGGCGTGTTGAAAACGCGGCTTCCGTGGGATGAAAATTATGTAGCTACCGCTTGACGTTCAAGACGGTAGCTACATGCACTTATCAGACAGCGCCGCTACTCACGGATAAATTAAATTCAACAATGGATACGGTTTCCCAAGATCGTCGACCTCCGAACGTCCCGTCACCTTAAATCCCATTTTCTTATAAAATCCAACAGCTTGTGTATTCTGCTCGTTAACATTGGTTGTCAACCTTGGTGCCAGTGTTAACGCATGTTCAACCAGCATCTTACCGATACCCTGACCACGCACGTCCGGATCGACAAACAGCGCATCCATATGTTCGCCGGTAAGCAGCATAAATCCTACCGGCTCATCCTGATCGGTCACGGCAACCCATAGTGGCGCTTCTGGCAGAAAATCGCTCACCAGTTCTTCCAGTTCGGCCCGATAAGCGTTTGACAGAAAATCGTGCGTAGCATCGACTGAGCGACGCCAGATCGCAATCAGTTTTTCCCCTTCCTCATGCCTTGAACGGCGAATGTTAATCATCATCTTCACTCCTTTTTTGCTTACTTCTATTCTAATGCAAATGCTGTCGTGAAACTTTCTCACCTTGAACTTGCAGACTCGACATTCGCCTGATTTCTGAGTATCTTCAGCTATCTGGATGTCTAAACGTTTAAACGTATGTCGTGAGGTTATCAGGTTATGCCGATTCGCGTGCTGGACGAGCTACCCGCCGTCAATTTTTTACGTGAGGAGAATGTCTTCGTCATGACGACTTCTCGCGCATCAGGTCAGGAAATTCGCCCGCTAAAGGTACTTATCCTTAACCTGATGCCGAAGAAGATTGAAACGGAAAATCAGTTTCTGCGTTTGCTATCGAACTCGCCATTGCAGGTCGATATTCAACTACTGCGGATAGATGCCCGCGAGTCGAGGAACACGCCAGCCGAGCATCTGAACAACTTTTACTGTAACTTCGACGATATCTGCGATCAGAACTTTGATGGGCTTATCGTGACCGGAGCGCCGCTGGGTCTGGTGGAGTTTAATGACGTGGCTTACTGGCCGCAGATTAGGCAGGTGCTGGAATGGGCGAAAGATCACGTTACTTCGACGCTATTTGTCTGTTGGGCCGTCCAGGCTGCACTCAATATTCTGTATGGTATCCCTAAGCAGACCCGTACAGATAAACTTTCCGGCGTCTATGAACATCACATCCTCCATCCTCATGCTCTGTTGACGCGTGGTTTTGATGATTCGTTTCTTGCGCCACACTCACGCTATGCCGATTTCCCGGCGGCGCTGATACGGGATTATACGGATCTTGAAATTCTGGCCGAAACAGAAGAAGGGGATGCGTACCTGTTTGCCAGCAAAGATAAACGTATTGCGTTTGTCACCGGTCATCCTGAATATGACGCTCATACGTTAGCGGGTGAATATTTTCGTGACGTTGAGGCCGGGTTAAATCCGGAGGTTCCGTACAACTATTTCCCAAAAAACGATCCGCAAAACATACCGCGCGCAACCTGGCGCAGCCACGGTAATTTACTGTTTACTAACTGGCTCAACTATTATGTCTACCAGATTACGCCATATGATCTGCGTCACATGAATCCAACCCTGGATTAATCTTCTGCTTCTGACGATCCTAAAGCGTTTCAGCATGTTGAATCAGGCACCTTCGGGTGCCTTTTTTATTTCCGAAACGCACCTCATCATGTAATTAAATTTAATTTATATTGTTATCAATAGGTTAATGCATAATTAAATTAAAAATGGAAATTGTTTTTGATTTTGAAATTTAATTGAGTAGTCTTAGTTGTGTTGAACGAAAAGCGCACAGTGATCCTTCGTTCGCATTGGGGATGTATCTGGATCAACAACGAGGAGCTGCATGATGAATCCACAGGCAACCACAACTGATGAATTAACCTTTACCAGGCCGCAAGGCGAGCTGGAAAAGCAAGTCCTGACCGCTGAAGCAGTCGAGTTTTTGACGGAGTTAGTCACCCGTTTTACGCCAAAACGCAATAAACTCCTGGCTGCACGTATCCAGCAACAGCAGGATATTGATAACGGTAAGTTGCCTGATTTTATTTCGGAAACCACTTCCATTAGAGAAAGTAATTGGCAGATTCGTGGTATTCCGGCGGATTTACAGGATCGCCGAGTAGAAATTACCGGGCCGGTTGAACGTAAAATGGTGATTAATGCCCTGAACGCAAACGTGAAAGTGTTTATGGCGGATTTTGAAGACTCGCTGGCGCCGGACTGGAATAAAGTTATTGATGGTCAAATCAACCTGCGTGATGCGGTGAACGGCACCATTAGCTATACCAACGAAGCCGGAAAAATCTATCAGCTCAAGCCCGATCCGGCCGTATTGATTTGTCGTGTACGCGGTCTACATCTGCCAGAAAAACATGTTACCTGGCGGGGGGAAGCCATTCCCGGCAGCCTGTTTGATTTTGCTCTGTACTTTTTCCACAACTATAAAGCGCTGCTCGCTAAAGGTAGCGGCCCGTATTTTTACCTGCCGAAAACGCAAGCCTGGCAGGAAGCAGCCTGGTGGAGTGAAGTTTTCAGCTACGCCGAAGACCGCTTTAACCTGCCGCGCGGTACGATCAAAGCGACCCTGTTGATTGAAACGCTGCCGGCTGTTTTCCAGATGGATGAGATTCTTCATGCGCTGCGTGATCATATCGTCGGTCTCAACTGTGGTCGCTGGGATTATATTTTCAGCTATATCAAAACGTTGAAAAATCACCCGGATCGCGTCCTGCCGGACAGGCAGGTGGTAACGATGGACAAACCGTTTCTGAGCGCCTACTCGCGCCTGCTGATCAAAACCTGTCACAAGCGCGGCGCGTTCGCGATGGGCGGTATGGCGGCGTTTATCCCGAGCAAAGACGTTGAACGCAACAATCAGGTCCTTGCCAAAGTGAAAGCGGATAAAGCGCTGGAAGCGAACAACGGCCACGACGGCACGTGGATTGCGCATCCCGGGTTGGCGGATACCGCAATGGCCGTCTTTAACGAGGTACTGGGCGAGCACAAAAATCAGCTGTTCATTACCCGTGATGAAGATGCGCCGATTACCGCTGAACAGTTACTGGAGCCATGTGAAGGCGAACGCACAGAAGCGGGAATGCGCGCCAATATTCGCGTGGCAGTGCAGTACATTGAAGCGTGGATCTCCGGCAATGGCTGTGTACCGATTTACGGTCTGATGGAGGATGCCGCGACGGCGGAAATCTCACGAACCTCTATCTGGCAGTGGATTCACCATGAGAAAACACTGAGCAATGGAAAACCCGTAACGAAAGCGCTTTTCCGCGAAATGTTGGCGGAAGAGATGCGGGTAATCCAGGACGAGCTGGGCGAGCACCGCTACAGCAGCGGGCGCTTCGACGATGCCGCACGTCTGATGGAGCAAATCACCACCTCAGATGACTTAATCGACTTCCTCACCCTGCCGGGCTATCGCTTACTGGCTTAATTCACCACATAACAATATGGAGCATCTGCACATGAAAACCCGTACTCAACAAATCGAAGAATTACAGAAAGAGTGGACACAACCGCGCTGGGAAGGCATCACCCGCCCGTACAGCGCGGAGGAGGTGGTGAAATTACGCGGCTCGGTTAACCCGGAGTGCACGCTGGCGCAGCTCGGCGCCGCGAAAATGTGGCGGCTGTTGCACGGTGAAGCGAAAAAAGGCTATATCAACAGCCTTGGCGCGCTGACCGGCGGTCAGGCGTTGCAGCAGGCGAAAGCTGGTATTGAGGCGATTTATCTTTCAGGCTGGCAGGTGGCGGCAGATGCCAACCTGGCATCCAGCATGTATCCGGATCAATCGTTGTACCCGGCAAACTCTGTTCCGGCGGTAGTGGATCGGATCAACAACACTTTCCGTCGTGCAGATCAGATCCAGTGGGCATCCGGTATTGAACCCAACGATCCGCGCTATGTGGATTACTTCCTGCCGATCGTTGCTGATGCGGAAGCCGGTTTTGGCGGCGTTCTGAATGCCTTCGAACTGATGAAATCGATGATTGAAGCCGGTGCAGCGGCCGTTCACTTCGAAGATCAGCTGGCGTCGGTGAAGAAATGCGGCCATATGGGCGGCAAGGTGCTGGTCCCCACGCAGGAGGCGATTCAGAAACTGGTTGCTGCGCGTCTGGCCGCTGATGTGATGGGCGTCCCGACGCTGGTGATTGCGCGTACCGATGCGGATGCGGCAGATCTGATCACCTCCGACTGCGATCCCTATGACAGCAGTTTTATTACCGGCGAACGCACCAGCGAAGGTTTCTACCGCACCCATGCGGGCATTGAGCAGGCGATCAGCCGCGGTCTGGCGTATGCCCCGTATGCCGATCTGGTGTGGTGCGAAACCTCTACGCCGGATCTCGAACTGGCGCGTCGTTTTGCCGATGCTATCCACGCGAAGTATCCGGGCAAACTGCTGGCCTATAACTGTTCACCATCCTTCAACTGGCAGAAGAATCTGGACGACAAGACCATTGCCAGCTTCCAGCAGCAGTTGTCGGACATGGGTTACAAATACCAGTTTATTACCCTGGCGGGCATCCACAGCATGTGGTTCAACATGTTTGACCTGGCGCATGCATACGCTCAGGGCGAGGGCATGAAACACTATGTTGAGAAGGTTCAACAACCCGAGTTCGCCGCGGCGAAAGACGGCTACACCTTTGTTTCCCACCAGCAGGAAGTGGGCACTGGTTACTTCGACAAAGTCACCACCATTATTCAGGGTGGCGCGTCATCCGTTACCGCGTTAACGGGTTCCACCGAAGAATCGCAGTTTTGATTGATGCCCGGTGGCGCTGCGCTTACCGGGCCTACAGATAGCGTAGGCCGGATAAGCGAACGCGCCATCCGGCAGGACGTGGTGCCGGATGAGGGGAAAAAATGCCGCGTGGCCTGGAATTACTGATTGCTCAAACCATCCTGCAAGGCTTTGACGCGCAGTATGGTCGATTTCTGGAAGTGACTTCCGGCGCGCAGCAGCGTTTTGAACAGGCCGACTGGCACGCCGTCCAGCAGGCGATGAAAAGCCGTATCCACCTCTATGATCATCATGTGGGTCTGGTGGTGGAGCAACTGCGCTGTATTACCGATGGCAAAAGTACCGACGCGGATTTCCTTTTACGCGTTAAAGAGCATTACACCCGGCTGTTGCCGGATTACCCGCGCTTCGAGATTGCGGAGAGCTTTTTCAACTCCGTTTATTGCCGGTTATTTGACCACCGCTCGTTAACACCCGAGCGGTTGTTTATTTTCAGTTCGCAACCGGAGCGTCGCTTCCGTACTATCCCGCGCCCGCTGGCCAAAGACTTCTTTCCCGATCACGGTTGGGAGCTGCTGTTGATGCGCATACTCAGTGACTTACCGCTGCGTCTGCCCTGGCAGAATAAAAGCCGGGATATCCGCTATATTATCGCGCACCTGACTGAAACACTGGGCGAGGACGCGCTACCTCGCTGCCATGTCCAGGTGGCGAACGAGTTGTTTTACCGTAATAAAGCGGCCTGGCTGGTAGGTAAATTAACCACACCTGACGGTACGCTGCCGTTTTTATTGCCGATTCATCGCACTGATGAGGGTGAACTATTTGTCGATACCTGCCTGACCACCACGGCAGAAGCGAGCATTGTGTTTGGTTTTGCCCGCTCTTATTTTATGGTGTATGCGCCGCTGCCTGCCGCGCTGGTTGAGTGGTTGCGTGAAATCCTGCCGGGTAAAACCACTGCCGAACTGTATATGGCGATTGGCTGCCAGAAACATGCGAAAACCGAAAGCTACCGCGAATATTTATGTTATCTGGCTGAAAGTGATGAGAAATTCATTGAGGCGCCTGGTATCCGCGGCATGGTGATGCTGGTGTTTACCCTGCCAGGTTTCGACCGGGTATTTAAAATCATTAAAGACAAATTCGCCCCGCAGAAAGAGATGTCTGCCGCCCATGTGCGTGCCTGTTATCAACTGGTAAAAGAGCATGATCGCGTCGGTCGTATGGCGGATACCCAGGAGTTTGAGAATTTCGTACTGGATAAACGGCAAATCGATCCGGCGCTGATGGCGCTGTTACGGCAAGAAGTGCCAGAGAAGATTACCGATCTTGGGGAACATATCGTCATTCGCCATCTCTATATTGAACGTCGCATGGTGCCGCTCAATATCTGGCTGGAACAGGTAGAAGGCCAGCAGTTGCGCGATGCGATAGAAGAATATGGTAATGCGATTCGCCAGCTTGCCGCCGCTAATATTTTCCCCGGCGATATGTTGTTTAAAAACTTTGGCGTTACCCGTCATGGCCGCGTGGTGTTCTACGACTACGATGAAATTTGCTACATGACGGAAGTGAATTTCCGCGATATTCCGCCAGCGCGTTATCCGGAAGACGAACTGGCCAGCGAACCCTGGTATAGCGTCTCGCCGGGTGATGTTTTCCCGGAGGAGTTTCGCCACTGGCTGTGTGCCGATCCGCGTATCGGGCCATTGTTTGAAGAGATGCATGCCGACCTGTTTCGCGCCGATTACTGGCGCGCGCTACAGACGCGTATTAAAGAAGGGCATGTAGAAGATGTGTATGCCTATCGACGTCGCCAGCGCTTTAGCGTGCGTTACGGCGCGATCTCAAGTACGGCGAACTCTTCGTAAACCAGTTCCATCTCCGGCGACCAATTACCCTCGCGCTCAAAAAAGGCCCGGTGTGCCGCTTGCCAGTACGCCAGGCTAAGATCGCCTTCGCCTTCCAGTGCGGCGAGATCGGCGCTCATCTCGTTAAAACGGATCAGCCTGAGCGCCAGCGTGCGTATGACGCACACGGCGTCGCCTGTGCCGTTGAGCACAATGTGATATGACCCGGGCGTGACAGGGGGTTGCTCTTTCTGATAGCTAACCAGCGAGCTACAGGTGCCACGCTTTTTACCGGCGACCACTAGCGCCGCCAGCTCGTCGGCCAGCGCCGGCGAATCACCGAAAGACCAACAGAAGGCCTGTGGGTACTTCTCCTGCCAGTATAATTTCAGGCTGCTCATTTCAGCGAGTTCCACCATAGGCCAGCGTCACCTCTTTCGCCGCTTTAATCACCATGGCGCCAAGTTCGGTGACGCGATCGTCGGTAATGCGTGAGCAGGGGCCGGAAATAGAGAGGGCCGCAAACGGTTCGCGGTGTTCGTCATAAATACACGAGGCCACGCAGCGCAGACCGAGCGCATGTTCTTCGTCGTCAAAGGAATAGCCGCGCTTGCGTGTTTGGGCGAGGTCATCTTTCAGATGCAACGGCGACACCAGCGTCGCATGGGTATAAGCGTGCAACCCCTTGCGGTGCAGCAGACTGGTAACCTGTTCCTCACTGAGCTGTGATAAAAACGCCTTGCCCGCGCCAGAGGCGTGCATGGGCAGCTTGCCGCCAATAGGGGCGGACATGCGCATCAATTGTGTGCACTGCACCTGGTCGATAATAATGGCCTGATGGTCGCTCTGGTCGAGTACGGCAAGGTTTACCGTTTCGCCGGAATCCTCCATCAGCTTGCGCAAAATCGGATGGACAATCGCCAGCAGATTACGGCTCTGTAAGAAGCTGCTGCCGACGATAAACGCGTGTGCGCCTACGGCCCAGTGGCCCAGCTCACCAACCTGGCGGACAAAACCCTGCTGCTGCATGGTGGTGAGTAGACGGTGAGTCGTGGAATTAGGCAAACCCGCCTGTTGCGCCAGTTCGGTCAGCGCGACGCTGCCGTTGGACTCGGCAATCCACTCCAGCAGCTTCAGACCACGGGTTAATGACTGAACCTGCCCGGTTACGGGTGCAGTGGTAGCGGCAGGTTTTCTCCCGCGTTTCGCGGGAACAGGGGCAACCATGGCAGACTCCTTTTTCTGTATCGTGGAAATCATTTTCGTTTTATTCAATTATAATGCAAGAGTTCCTGAACTGATCGGATGAGTGACATCACAGGATGCCCGATGGCGCTGCGCTTATCAGGCCTACGCTTTGGGAGCCGCCAAAGTAATTTGTAGACTGGATAAGGCGCTTGCGTCGCCATCCGGCAAAGCGACAGAAGTGGGTGGCAAGCTGAACATGTCTCATGTTGCCCGTTGTTCTCTTTTCCGCCAGCACGCTTTGTGCCAGTATGGCTCGTTACGTGGAGCGTTGTCGGGAGCGAGTGTGAGCAGCAAAGTTGAACAACTGCGTGCGCAGTTAAATGAACGTATTCTGGTGCTGGACGGCGGTATGGGCACCATGATCCAGAGCTATCGTCTACATGAAGAAGATTTCCGCGGGGAGCGCTTTGCCGACTGGCCCTGCGACCTGAAAGGCAACAATGACCTGCTGGTCCTCAGCAAGCCGGAGGTGATCGCCGCTATCCACAACGCCTACTTTGAGGCGGGCGCGGATATCATCGAAACCAACACCTTTAACTCGACAACCATTGCGATGGCGGATTACCGGATGGAATCCCTGTCGGCGGAAATTAACTATGCGGCGGCCAAACTGGCGCGCGCCTGCGCCGATGAATGGACGGTGCGTACGCCGAACAAACCGCGCTACGTCGCGGGTGTGCTCGGCCCAACCAACCGCACGGCCTCCATTTCGCCGGACGTCAACGACCCGGCGTTTCGTAATATCACCTTCGATCAGCTGGTGGCGGCCTACCGTGAATCCACCAAAGCGCTGGTGGAAGGCGGGGCGGACCTGATCCTGATTGAAACCGTCTTCGACACCCTCAACGCCAAAGCGGCGGTGTTTGCGGTGAAAGAAGAGTTTGAAGCGCTGGGCGTTGATCTGCCGATCATGATTTCCGGCACCATCACCGACGCCTCTGGCCGTACGCTTTCCGGCCAGACGACCGAAGCCTTTTATAACTCGCTGCGCCACGCCGAGGCGCTCACTTTTGGCCTTAACTGCGCGCTGGGGCCTGATGAGCTGCGCCAGTACGTCCAGGAACTGTCGCGGATTGCCGAATGCTACGTCACCGCGCACCCGAACGCCGGCCTGCCGAACGCTTTCGGCGAGTACGACCTCGACGCCGACACCATGGCGAAACAGATTCGCGAATGGGCGGAAGCGGGCTTCCTGAATATTGTTGGCGGCTGCTGCGGCACCACGCCGGAGCATATTGCGGCGATGAGCCGCGCCGTTGCCGGTTTGCCGCCGCGCCAGCTGCCGGATATCCCGGTGGCCTGCCGCCTTTCCGGCCTGGAGCCGCTGAATATCGGCGACGATAGCCTGTTTGTCAACGTCGGCGAACGTACTAACGTCACCGGCTCGGCCAAATTTAAGCGCTTGATCAAAGAAGAGAAATACAGCGAAGCGCTGGATGTCGCCCGTCAGCAGGTAGAAAGCGGCGCGCAGATTATTGATATCAATATGGATGAGGGGATGCTCGACGCCGAAGCGGCGATGGTGCGTTTCCTCAGCCTGATTGCCGGTGAGCCGGACATTGCCCGTGTACCAATCATGATTGACTCCTCCAAATGGGAGGTTATCGAAAAAGGGCTGAAGTGCATTCAGGGTAAAGGCATCGTCAACTCTATTTCGATGAAAGAGGGCGTGGAAGCCTTTATCCATCATGCGAAGTTGCTACGTCGCTATGGCGCCGCAGTGGTGGTGATGGCTTTTGATGAGCAGGGGCAGGCCGATACCCGCGAGCGTAAAATCGAAATTTGCCGCCGAGCCTACAAAATTCTCACCGAAGAGGTGGGCTTCCCGCCGGAAGATATTATCTTCGACCCGAACATTTTCGCCGTGGCGACCGGTATTGAAGAGCACAACAACTACGCGCAGGACTTTATCGGCGCTTGTGAAGACATCAAACGCGAGCTGCCGCACGCGCTGATCTCCGGCGGCGTGTCTAACGTGTCCTTCTCGTTCCGCGGCAACGACCCGGTACGTGAGGCTATCCACGCGGTATTCCTCTACTACGCCATCCGCAACGGCATGGACATGGGCATCGTCAACGCCGGGCAACTGGCGATTTATGACGATCTGCCCGCCGAGCTGCGCGATGCGGTTGAAGATGTCATTCTTAACCGTCGCGATGACGGCACCGAGCGTTTGCTGGAACTGGCGGAGAAATATCGCGGCAGTAAAACCGACGAGGCTGCCAACGCCCAGCAGGCGGAATGGCGTAGCTGGGACGTGAAAAAGCGTCTCGAATACTCGCTGGTGAAAGGCATTACCGAATTTATCGAACAGGATACCGAAGAAGCCCGCCAGCAGGCCGCCCGCCCGATTGAGGTGATCGAAGGCCCGCTGATGGACGGCATGAACGTGGTCGGCGACCTGTTCGGCGAAGGGAAAATGTTCCTGCCGCAGGTGGTGAAATCCGCTCGCGTGATGAAACAAGCGGTGGCCTACCTGGAGCCGTTTATTGAAGCCAGCAAAGAAAAAGGCTCCAGCAACGGCAAGATGGTGATTGCCACCGTGAAGGGCGATGTGCACGACATTGGCAAGAACATTGTCGGCGTGGTGCTGCAATGCAACAACTACGAAATCGTCGATCTCGGCGTGATGGTGCCAGCGGAGAAAATCCTCAGAACGGCGCGTGAAGTGAATGCCGATCTGATTGGTCTTTCCGGGCTGATTACCCCGTCGCTGGACGAAATGGTCAACGTGGCGAAAGAGATGGAGCGTCAGGGCTTTACTATCCCGCTACTGATCGGCGGCGCAACCACTTCGAAAGCGCATACGGCGGTGAAAATCGAGCAGAACTACAGCGGTCCGACGGTCTACGTGCAGAATGCTTCGCGTACCGTGGGCGTGGTGGCGGCGCTACTCTCCGACACCCAGCGTGATGACTTTGTCGCCCGTACCCGCAAAGAGTACGAAACCGTGCGTATTCAGCACGCCCGCAAAAAACCGCGCACGCCGCCGGTCACGCTGGAAGCGGCGCGCGATAACGATCTGGCATTCGATTGGGAACGCTACACCCCGCCGGTAGCCCACCGTCTGGGCGTGCAGGAGGTGGAAGCCAGCATCGAAACTCTGCGCAACTACATCGACTGGACGCCGTTCTTTATGACCTGGTCGCTGGCAGGGAAGTATCCGCGTATCCTCGAAGATGAAGTGGTGGGTGAAGAGGCGCAGCGTTTGTTTAAAGACGCCAATGATATGCTGGATAAACTGAGCGCCGAGAAACTGTTGAATCCGCGTGGCGTGGTGGGCCTGTTCCCGGCGAACCGCATCGGCGATGACATCGAAATCTATCGCGACGAAACCCGTACTCATGTTCTGACGGTCAGCCACCACCTGCGCCAGCAGACCGAGAAAGTCGGTTTTGCCAACTACTGCTTGTCTGACTTTGTTGCGCCGAAACTGAGCGGCAAAGCGGACTACATCGGCGCGTTTGCAGTCACCGGCGGTCTTGAAGAAGACGCCCTGGCTGATGCTTACGAAGCGCAACACGACGACTATAACAAGATCATGGTGAAAGCGATTGCCGACCGTCTGGCGGAAGCGTTCGCGGAATATCTGCATGAGCGTGTACGTAAGGTTTACTGGGGATATGCGCCGAACGAGAGCCTGAGTAACGACGAATTAATCCGCGAAAACTACCAGGGGATTCGCCCGGCGCCGGGTTATCCTGCCTGCCCGGAACATACCGAAAAAGGCACTATCTGGCAGCTACTGGATGTCGAAAAACACACCGGGATGAAGCTCACCGAATCTTTCGCCATGTGGCCTGGCGCGTCGGTCTCCGGCTGGTACTTCAGCCATCCTGAGAGCAAATACTTCGCGGTAGCGCAGATCCAACGCGATCAGGTGACAGATTATGCTTTTCGTAAAGGAATGAGCGTTGAGGACGTTGAGCGATGGCTGGCGCCGAACCTGGGTTACGATGCGGACTGATTCATAAAATCGTCACTTTTCCTTACAACATACAAGGCACTCATTGGGTGCCTTGTCTCTTTCTTACAATTAAACCCTTATACTGAAGGAAGGCTCTACGCTGAATTTGCCGGATGGCGGCGTAAACGCCTTATCCAGCATACCGTATTACGTATGGTAAGCCCGGTGGCGTGCAACGCCAGCAGGCCTTAACGCTGTGCGCCATCAGGCAATTTATCGCAAGTGAGCTTCAGGAAAACGTATAACGATAAGGAGAACCTGACGCCGTGTTAACTTTGCTCCATCTACTTTCTGCCGTTGCGCTGTTGGTATGGGGAACACATATCGTTCGTACTGGCGTAATGCGCGTGTTTGGCGCGCGTCTACGTACTGTCCTCAGCCGCAGCGTGGAAAAGAAACCGCTCGCCTTTTGTGCGGGTATCGGTGTTACCGCGCTGGTACAAAGCAGTAACGCCACCACTTTATTGGTAACGTCGTTTGTCGCCCAGGATCTTGTCGCCCTGACGCCAGCTCTGGTGATTGTGCTGGGCGCTGATGTGGGTACTGCGCTAATGGCGCGTATTCTCACCTTTGATTTGTCGTGGCTGTCGCCGCTGCTGATTTTTATCGGCGTGATTTTCTTTTTAGGACGTAAGCAGTCCCGCGCCGGGCAGCTGGGGCGCGTCGGTATCGGGCTTGGCCTGATTCTACTGGCGCTGGAGCTGATTGTGCAGGCAGTGACGCCGATCACTCAGGCTAATGGCGTGCAGGTCATTTTCGCGTCGCTGACGGGCGACATTATGCTGGATGCGCTGATTGGCGCGATGTTCGCTATTATCAGTTATTCCAGCCTGGCGGCGGTGTTGCTGACGGCGACCCTGACGGCGGCGGGGATTATATCGTTCCCGGTGGCGTTGTGCCTGGTCATCGGCGCCAATCTGGGATCGGGGCTGCTGGCGATGCTCAATAACAGCGCCGCCAATGCTGCCGCGCGTCGCGTAGCGCTCGGCAGCCTATTGTTCAAATTGATCGGCAGCCTGGTCATCCTGCCGTTTGTCCATCCGCTGGCGAATCTGATGGATGAGCTACCGCTACCGAAATCAGAGCTGGTGATCTATTTCCACGTTTTCTATAACCTGGTGCGCTGCCTGGCGATGGTGCCATTTGCCGAGCTGATGGCGCGTTTTTGTAAACGAATTATTCGTGATGAGCCTGAACTAGATACCCATCTGAAGCCGAAACATCTGGATGTCAGCGCGCTGGATACGCCAACGCTGGCGCTGGCTAATGCTGCCCGTGAGGTGTTGCGCATTGGCGATGCGATGGAACAGATGATGGAAGGGCTAAAAAAGGTCATGCACGGCGAACCGCGTGAAGAGAAAGCGCTGCGCAAGCTGGCGGATGACGTTAACGTGCTCTACACCGCGATTAAGCTTTATCTGGCGCGAATGCCGAAAGACGAGCTGGCGGCGGAGGAGTCCCGCCGGTGGGCGGAGATTATTGAGATGGCCCTGAACCTCGAACAGGCGTCGGATATTATCGAGCGAATGGGCAGTGAGATTGCCGACAAGTCGCTGGCGGCGCGTCGGGCATTTTCAGAAGAAGGATTGAAAGAGCTGGATGCGCTTTACGATCAACTGCTCAGTAATCTGCAACTGGCGATGTCGGTCTTTTTCTCCGGCGATGTCACCAGCGCCCGTCGGTTGCGCCGCAGTAAACATCGCTTCCGTATACTTAATCGCCGATACTCACATGCGCATGTCGACCGCCTGCACCAGCAGAACGTGCAAAGTATTGAAACCAGCTCGCTCCATTTAGGGCTGCTGGGCGATATGAAGCGTCTTAACTCACTGTTCTGTTCGGTCGCCTATAGCGTACTGGAACAGCCGGATCAGGACGAGGAACGGGGCGAGTATTAAGTGAAATGCCGGATGGCGGTGTAAACGTCTTCCGGCCTACGGAGAACATGCGTGTAGGCCCGTCATTCGGCATTCAATGTGGCCAGAGATTAAAAGCGATGACCCGCTTCCAGCGCCACGGCCTCCTCGCCCGCTTTAAACACCCAGGTGGTATTCGGGCCGCCGAGAACCGCCTGGCCGTTGCTCACCTGAATCCAGTTACCTTCCGGCAAACCAATCACTGCCAGTTCCGGCGCGACCACCAGCAGTTCGCGAATACGCTGCTCGCGGGTCTCGCCCTTATGACCTTCCGGCAAGGCGTTAGTGAAGTGAGGATTAATTTGCAGCGGGAACAGATCCAGCGCGTCGAAACCGTTTGGATCGACGATCGGCATATCGTTGGTCGTGCGGATAGTCGGGCAGGCAAGGTTGGCGCCCGCGCTCCAGCCGATATACAGCGCGCCGCGTTTTACCCTGTCCGCCATCGGTGCCAGCAGCCCGCGTTCACGCGATTCTTTCAGTAGCTGGAAGGTATTTCCGCCGCCGACAATAATGATTTCCGCTTTCTCAATCGCCGCAAGCGGATCGGCGACACGATGAATCCCTGTGACGTTTACCCCTAATGGCGCAAGCACCTCTGCGGTTTTATCCGTGTACTCGTCCCATGTTTGCGTGACGCCGGCAAACGGAATAAACACGGCTGAGCGTCGACCGTTCAACTGATTCGCTATCAGCGGCAGAGCGTGTTCCAGCCAGGCTTTACCCGGCAGCGTCGAGTTACTTAATAAAAGCAGTTCCATTACTTCTCCACCTCATCAGGAAATGTCAAAACGTAATAATGCTACCATTATCCATTTAATGTCTTACTGATATGGCTCATGATGTTACGCGTGTCACAGGCAAAGCGCGGTCGCTAAAAGTGACGACAGGCCAGATCTGCCATCTGGTATCGCCTGAAAAATTACAGGTATAATCCGCAAAATTATTTAACACGTTTAGAGACGAAAATGGCAAAACTGACCTTACAAGAGCAACTGCTACAAGCGGGATTAGTGACCAGCAAAAAAATGGCCAAAGTCCAGCGCACGGCTAAAAAATCACGCGTTCAGGCTCGTGAGGCCAGAGAAGCGGTGGAAGAAAATAAAAAGGCGCAACTTGAGCGTGATAAACAACTCAGTGAACAGCAAAAACAAGCGGTTTTAGCGAAAGAGTTTAAAGCTCAGGTTAAGCAACTTATTGAAATGAATAGAATCAATGTATCTAAAGGCGATATTGGTTTTAACTTCACCGATAATAACGTCATCAAAAAAATAGACGTGGATAAGCTCACTCAGACGCAACTGATTAATGGGCGTCTCGCGATTGCGCGTCTGGTTATCAATAACAGCGGTGAATGTGAATATGCGATTATTCCCGCGAGCGTCGCCGATAAAATCGCACAACGAGATGCGGACAGTATTGTCGTAAACAGTGCGCTGAGTCAGGAAGAGCAGGACGAAGATGATCCGTATGCCGATTTTAAAGTTCCTGACGATTTGATGTGGTAAGTCACATTCCCGACGTTTATGTAGAAAAATTTCTCAGAGAGTAAATATGCTGACCGACACATCTACCCGGCTTAATAAATATATCAGTGAAAGCGGCATCTGTTCGCGTCGCGAGGCGGACCGTTTTATCGAACAGGGCAATGTTTTTATCAACGGCAAACGCGCCGCCATTGGCGATCAGGTGGTCGCCGGGGATGTTGTTAAAGTAAATGGTCGGTTGATTGAGCCGCGAGAAGCGGATGATTTAGTGCTGATTGCGCTGAATAAACCGGTTGGCATTGTCAGTACCACTGAAGACGGCGAACGCGACAATATTGTCGATTTTGTGAACCACAGCAAACGTATCTTCCCGATTGGTCGTCTGGATAAAGACTCGCAGGGGCTGATATTTCTGACTAACCACGGCGATCTGGTCAATAAGATTCTGCGTGCCGGTAACGATCACGAAAAAGAGTATCTGGTGACGGTGGATAAACCGATTACCGACGAGTTTATTCGCGGTATGGGCGCTGGCGTGCCGATTCTGGGTACCGTCACCAAAAAATGTAAGGTGAAAAAAGAGGCGCCGTTTGTCTTTCGCATCACCCTGGTGCAGGGATTAAACCGTCAGATCCGTCGTATGTGTGAATACTTTGGTTATGAAGTGACGAAACTGGAGCGTACGCGCATTATGAACGTCAGCCTGAGCGGGATTCCGCTGGGCGAGTGGCGCGATCTGACGGACGATGAGCTGATCGATCTGTTTAAGTTGATTGAGCGTTCCTCTTCCGAAGCCAAACCAAAGGCCAAAGCGAAGCCGAAGACCACGGGTATTAAGCGACCGGTCGTGGCGATCGAAAAAAGCAATGAGAAAGCACGCCCGACATCAAGCGGTAAGCGCTTTACCTCGCCGGGACGAAAGAAGAAAGGACGTTAACGTCTGCCGCGCGTCGGCGTATTCGCCGACCAGGAGAATGACGCTTCCGTATCGGGTTTATACGCCTGCTTTTTCTTCAACTGGCGGGCTTTTTTCGCTTCAGCCTCACGCAGCGCCATCAGCTTATCGATGTACTCCTTTTTTACGCTGTTGGTCTCAGAATTGGTCAGCGGACGACCGTGCGCAATACGGGCGCGGTCCAGCAACGTTTTCAGTTCGCGCTGTTCGCGCTCGGTCATCTCTTTTTGGGTAATGCGGGGGAGTGCCATACGGGTGCCCTCAGTTAGCCGATGCATTTAGTCTACGGCAATACGCAACGGGCGGATAGCGCTCAGTCAGCAATCCGCAGCTTTCCAGCGAAATCCTGTGGCGTATAACCCGTTGACGTAAATCCTTTATCCGTGATGATGTTATCGATTTCTTTTACGCTTGCGATGCACATCACACCGTCCTGACCAAATTTGGTATGGTCAGCGAGAATCACTGATTTTTTGCTCATCGCAATCATGGCTTTGGCAACGTAGGCTTCTTCAAAGCTCTTCACCAACACGCCATGCTGGGGAGAAATGCCGCCAGCGCCAATAAAACAGATATCCGCGTGAATTGCGTTAATCTGCTGACACACCGAGACGCCGAGGTTGGCGCGAAAATGGTAATCATATTCGCCGCCTAATACATACACGCGGGCCTGCAGGTTATGCTCTTTAATTTTATCGGCAATCAGGGCTGAATTGGTAATCACGGAAAAAGCGAGAGGCGGTAATTGCTCGGCCAGAATAAGGTTAGTTGTACAGGAATCAATAAACAATGTATCCCGTTCACTGACCATTTCGGCGGCAAGTTTGCCAATCGCTATTTTCTCTTCGCGATGCGCCTCTATTCTTGCGCTAAACGCATCCTCCTGGACAACTTGCTTTTTGACTGCGCCCCCATGAATCTTAGTGATTTTGCCTTCAGATTCCAGTAAGGAGAGATCGCGACGAATGGTTTCTGAGGTGACGTTGAGCATTTCCGATAATTTAATAACGGTGACTTCACCGAATTTGTTTAATTCATCAAGAATATGTTTTCGTCTTTTAATTGGATTCATTATCTTTCGCCGCCGTCAACCTTTGGCGCATGGTAACTGGATGCGTAAGGCAACGCAACCACTCCAACGCATGGACGATACCCTCCTCATCATTCGTGGCAGTCACATAGCCGGCCTGCCGCTTTACTGCATCCGGCGCGTTGCCCATTGCGATGCTGATTCCGGCGGCGGCAAACATGCTGACATCATTCTGCTGATCGCCAATCGCGACCACCTTGTCAGAAGATATATTTAAATAATGAATTAATTGTTCTATTATGCACCCTTTATTTATATCGGATCTTTGAATATCAATATAATTCTCTCCCGTGACAACCGCATAATATCCACAAGGCAGGTGATTATTCACTTCTGTACACAGATTATCTATCTCCGGAGATGCGGCAACAAGGGTAATTTTATATATGTTGCGACGATTAAAGATATTTTCTGCAGTTTCAGTTATAAGCGGTAATCCAAATAAGCGAGCCTCATATGTTGTCCAGTGCGCAATCAGTCTATCGTCACGATGGTGAATTGCTTCGGCACTAAAAAAATGGTGGTGATAGCGGGAAAGAGAAATATGCTGGTCAATATTCCACAGGTCTGTGGCGGTCAGAGGGGCAGCATGAATAATGCGCTGTCCCGCCATCTCCAGAAGGTGTCCGCAGTTAAAACCGGCGCACCAGCTAAACAACCTATCAACCTGTTGTTGGCGTAGCAGGCGTACCATTGAGGAGACCGGTCTGGCGGAACATGCCGCCAGTAGACCACCGTCCTGGCGGAACGCAATCAGCGCCTGACGCGTGCGCGGGCTGATTGTTTTCTGCGAGGTGAGTAATGTTCCATCCAGATCGGTGATTAACAACATCTCTCGTTCCCTGATATCAATGAACAATAAACGGCGTAACGGCTTCTTTGGCGGCGTTGCACACCATGTTGTCGATAGCCGTACCGACCACCAGAATATTGACTCCGGTATCTTTAAACGCTTTCGCGTTGGCGAGGTTAATCCCGCCTTCCGCCAGCGTCGGAACATCCACCGCGCCGACCAACGCCCGCAGGCGATCTTTAATCATCTGCGGGATATCGCCTGCCGCTACGCCTTCATAGCTCATGCCGGTCATCAGACCAATCATATCCACACCGATATCCTGCATCCGCTTCGCCACGCTGGCGACCTCTTCCGGCGTGCGTGCAGGAATACCGAAAGTATGCAGATCGTCAGGATGGCCAATGTAGGCATCGACGGTCAGACCATATTGATGGGCGAGATTAACGATGTCCTGCAGATCGTCCCAGTCGGATTTATGCGTATGTAAACCATCGGCTCCAGCGCGGACAATCTCCAGAATTTCCGTTTCGCTGAGCGGCACCGGTAAGGTTTCGGTAAAACCGCCGGCGATACCAACGGTGATAAAAATATCGTCCGGGACCACATTACGAACACCGTGTACGGCCTCAGCCATCTGGCTATTGGTGATTTCGTGACGAATCTGCTCCGCCGCGTGCATGTTGCTCACGCCTTTGTGTCCACGCGCCAGCGCCAACGCGGGGTGGTTCGGCTCCAGAAGCTTAACGCCAGCCTCACACACGGCTTTCGCCAGGCGCGCATCGTCGCCGGTTATTCCTGTGCTGAGGATGGTTTGCCCACCGTGAAGCGTGATGGCTTCTTTCACTTTCTGTAACGCTTTGGCGCGTTTTTTATTCATATCGCCTTTAAACATGGTGTACCTCTGGTGTTGGTGCATTAATTAACGGCTGTCGTTGTTGATTCGCTCTGTACGACAGGTTTGAAACGGTTAGCAATAATGGTGGTAAGGCAGGTCATCGCCATTGTGGCAATCATTACGATGGCCATCTGTAGCGCATTGCTGGATAAGAACGGTGAGGCGAAAGCCGGAACATAGGCCACGCCTTTGACGTTAAAAAAGCCCAGCATCATGCCGCCCATCCCGGCCCAAAAAATGGCGGAGCCAAAAACAATTTTGTTGGCGAACATGAAGGGATAGGCGGATTCAACAAAGGTGCCAAAACCCAGGTTAATGAGCAGGCCCGGCGTAGCAACGGCAGCTTCGCTTTTTTCACGCGGGGCGATCACATTGGCAAGGTTAATACCTGCGGCCACCATCACCAGACCGACCATATCGACCGCGCCGAGGAAGCTGACGCCGGATTTTTCCATCTCCAGCAGCACCAACGGCAGGATCACCGCGTGATAGACGCCGCCGAGAATGGCAGGCCAGATAACCAGACCAGCCAGCAGCCCGGCAAGAATTGGGCTGAATGCCAGCGTGCTTTCGATAGCCAGTTTGATGTAATTACCCGCAGATAGCGCCAGCGGACTCAGCAGATAGTGCATGACTAACCCAGCGGCAAGGCCCGATATCCCACCGGCGACGATGTTGACGGTAGTCATTGGGAAGCGCCAGTTCAGGCACAGCTCGAACAGCCAACGGACGAAAATCCCCGCCATTACACCGCCGATAATGCCGCCGATCAGTCCGCCCTCTACGGAAAGCACGCCAGCGACGACCCCGGCCACAATTGAAACTTCATCCAGTTCGGAAATCTGTTTTGCCGCCAGTACCGCGACTAACACTGGCAGACCTTTTAATAAGATTTCAAAGATATCGTTAAGTTTTTCCAGTCCTGGTATGTGGCTCAGGGCGAGTACAATCGCCATGGCGATAAAGCCTGGTAGAGCAGGGATCATGATGCTACGAATGTTAAAACGTTTGAGCAGGCTTTTTCCGGAACCGCTCTGCGAGGGCGAAGCGCTACCCAACTGTGGTTTGTACTTGATACCCCAATGGTTACACAGCGACGCCACGAAGGAGACGGCGCGGGTACGGCTGGTGGTGCCAGTTGTTCCGGAGGTCGCGACCACATTCGCCCCCTTTGCCGCCACCAGCGCCATGGAGGTTCCCCCGGTGCCGACAATCGGTGTTTTCATCTCAACGGCGGCGGCAAAAACGGCCTGGTTCGCCTTTACCGGATCAGCGCTCATTACCACGATCCCATCGATCTCACCGCGGCGGATCATCTCAGCGATTTGGCGATCGCTTTCTACTACCGAGGTGTTTACCTCCGAAAGTTTGCCCTGAAATATGCGCTGTGGTTTTTGTTGGTTTTCTGTGGTTAATGCATAAACCGATGCCGAGGTATCCGGTTTGGCGACGTCCATCGAGGCTTCTGCCGCGATAAACTGTACGGCGGCCACATTCACGCCCGCAGCCTCACACTGCTGATAAATTTCCTGGAGTAACTTCTCTGGCTCGGCGCCACCCAGGTTGTAGAGGTTGCCTCCACTGCTTCCAATAATCGCAATTTTTTTCATAGCGGCCTCAAATAGGGTAAAGGGGGTTATCTGTGTTGTAGTGCAATCATAATTCCAACTAAAACAAAATAAAGCAACAATGAAAAGGTGGTTTTATACCAAATGATATCAATTTTCAAATGTAACTCACTAAAATATAATGATTAATTTGTGTTTTTGCTTTGTGTTGTTTCGTGTGGTTTTGTGACGAGGTTCAAAATGAGGAGTGCATAAATAGGGGAAAGCTGCCCATGTTGATGGGACGAGTAGGGTGTTGCGGATTCCTGAGCAGTATTCCGCCGGCAGCGCCTGGCGCGGGAACCGCCGGATGACGCGCCTGCGTCGCCATCCGGCAACGCATCGCCCGATGGCGCTTACGCTACCGTATTAGAAACATATAGAGGTTCTGGTGGCGCAAAGAAAAGCGCCGGCATTGAAGAGAAGGAAGCTTTAACGCAGTGATAACTTATATTGTTTCACTTTGCTTTGGATTGTGTTTTTTAAACTAAAATAAGGCACCCAAGGCAATGCTGTGTTCCAGGGGCGAGGGGAACCATGAAAACAGACTATGCTTACTCCGTCAGGTAATTTTCCATTACCTGTCCCATCGTATAGTTCAGGGTTAAAACCAATCATTTTTGGTGTTGCTATATTAGCTTTGTAACTAATAATTCTTCCGGGTAAGATGTTTTGCCATCTTTCAGCATCTTGACATATTCTGCCGATAAATCCTTGATCGCCATGATAGGGCGGGGTTCTTATGGCATTGATTTCCTTTTCAGGATTTTTCATAAATTCATCCCACACATTTTTTTTTGCGGGTGCAGGAATAAACATAATACCTGTTGCTGGCGCAACTGAAGCACCATGCTGAGAAAAGTCATTAAGTAATGTTATTTTTTTCATAGTTGTCAGAGGAGTAATATCTCCCACAACAACGCTATCTATATCAATATAGAGAATATCCTCATTACCAAGAACAGGATGCAGTGGATTGAAAAGTTCTAGTTTTGCCCACCATCCTGGCCAATCATACAAAAGAGGCGCTGTATTTACCCCTTTTATCTTTAGCGCATCTGTTAAACAAACAGAATCATAACCTTTGAGCTGCTTATGTAACCATTGAGCATGTTTTGTGGTGAAGTCTTTGCTTTGTCTGAGCACAGAAACAATAATCATTATATTCCCCGGTGAATATTAGGTGTTTTTAGCCATGTTCCACTATATTTAATGTGCTTTATATTGCAACAAAATTAGTGTTCATATGGTTATTGAAGTTTAATTACATTCAAGATGTGAATGTAATTAATTTGTTTATAATGTTATTAATATATGTAATGTAAGTTGATAAATGTTTTGATGATTGTTTTGTCTTTTATATTTCCATGGGGAGATATAAAATAAGAGTTGGGATGGGAGTGATCTTATTTCCCCTTTTTGTTTCTGGTGGTTTTTATGTTGCTGAATTGGATTAAACACTTCAGTGTTTAAAGCGCGAGGTCCGCAGTATTTTTATCCATCTTCTCAGGCAACCGGGAGGCAGGTATCCCGGAGTTGGACAGACTGCAGTGATGTTACGAGAACGATGCCCGATAGCGTTTACGCTACCGGGCCTTACTAAACGCTCTATCAGAATAGTGATGTAGACATCAGGTCAGAGAATGAACTTAACAATCATTCACAAAAGAAATGTTTTATTTTTAGTCTATTAACCTGACGAGAAAAGTCTATAAAATATTGCAATCTTAAGATTTAGATTAATCCCATTTTTTGTGATTTATTACTGGGATTACTTCTGATGTTTTTTTTGTAATATATATGCTATTTGCTGGAATGCTCTTATTTACAAATGACATTGCTCCAATAGTAACATTATCACCGATAGTAATAGAGCCTATAATGCAGGTGTTGGCTCCTATATCTACATTATTGCCAATAATAATGAAATCATCTTCTTTTAAACCTTGCTTGTTCCCTACTGTTGTATTTTGCTTAAGCGATAAATTACAACCGATACGAGCCTTTTTCGTGATGACGATCCCCATGTGATGCGGAATATCCAAACCATAGCCGATTACTGCTCCCAGCTCTATATCAATTCCAAATTTGGAATTTAGTTTGCGATTAATCCATAATCCAGTTTTTTTCTGTTTTTTTGAACCATAGATATACATCTCATTTGCCAGACGCCACTAAAATAAAAAATTACGTCGGCGATTGTTATTGGCCTGCATAAGTAATCGACATAATGAAAATTCATTCCTGCGAATAATCTCATGCCGCCAGTATTCCCGTAATCCACTTCCTTTTTTAGATATGGAAAATAATAAGCAATGTAAGAGTTTGATTTTTTCTTCCTCCAATGAAGAAAGCTAACTTGTTAAATAAATGTTATTATCGTAGGAGGTTCACGTATCAATTGGTAAAAATACTATAAGATGGTTTTTTATAATACTTCATTTGCTATGCAAACTGAACATTCTTTTAATTTATAATTAAATGCCGTTGATAGTAAATATTTATATATATTTTGAATGTATTGATAGGTAGTTATTGCACCGTTTTTTACGCTTCCCTTTTTGGTGCCGTCACGGGGAGCATGGTGCTGGATATGGAGATAAAATATGATTCAGAAATCAAAAGAAATGGTTCGGCTTCCGGAGATTATTAACGATCTGGCGTTTCATGCGTCGCAGGTACTTATTGAAAGCATGAATATTGATAGCGCGTCAGCCGAAAATGCCGGTCAGGCAATTGCTGACAGAATGATGCGCAACTGGGGCGGGCAAAGCATTTATTTTCCCAAAGGTATCTCTGGTCGGGCTTCGGAACGGGATTATCAGATTTACAGCGAGTGCGATGGGCGTAATTATGCGGAGCTGGCCAAAAAGTACAATTTGACACTGCAGTGGATCTATAAAATCGTTAAGCGGGTCCACACGGAAAAACAGCACCAGCGGCGTATGCTGTAAGCGATATCGGGTATGGCGTATAGCGACAAGCGCTATACGCCGGGAGCAGCGACAGGCCGGATAAGGCGCCTGCGTCGCCATCCGGCAGCGTATTGCCTGATAGCGCTCACCCGCTGCCGTGTCAGGGCGATTATTCAAATAAGTTCTGATGTAGCTTTTGCACCACTTTCTCGGCATCGTCTCCCGGCACGAGGAAGCACAGATTGTGGCTGGAGGCGCCGTAACAAATCATGCGAATGTTGAACGGTTCCAGGACGCCAAACACTTCTTTACCAACACCGCAGGCTTTTGACAGGTTGTTGCCAATCAGCGCGACCAGCGCCAGTCCTTCTTCAACTTCGACCCGACACAGCGCGGAAAGCTCCATCAATAAGGATTGGGTCAGTAACGTATCGCCCGTGGAGGTGGAGCCGGTAGTATCCAGCGTCAGCGCGACGCTCACCTCCGAAGTGGTAATCAGATCTACCGAAATATTATGCCGCGCCAGAATGCCGAACACCTCTGCCAGGAAACCTCGCGAGTGCAGCATATTCAGGCTGTGCAGCGTCAATAGCGTTTGATTGCGGCGCAGCGCCAGCGCGCGGAACAGCGGCGGGTTTTGGGTTTTATTGCACACCAGCGTACCGCCCGCTTGCGGATCTTTACTGGAGCCAACGAAGACCGGGATATCGCTACGCACGGCCGGGAGTAAGGTGGCTGGATGCAGTACTTTTGCGCCGAAGGTTGCCATCTCCGCCGCTTCTTCAAAGTCGATTTCATCAATTCGCTGCGCGACAGGCACTACGCGCGGGTCGGTGGTGTAAATACCGGGCACATCTGTCCAGATATCAACCCGCGCGGCGTGGAGCGCTTCAGCCAGCAACGCTGCCGTATAGTCGCTGCCGCCGCGGCCTAATGTCGTGGTGCGGCCTTTGCTTTCACTGCCGATAAAACCCTGAGTAATGACCAACGTTTCGCTCAGGCGCGGGAGCAACTGCTGCGCGGCCAGTTCCGCAAGCGCTGCGACGTCCGGTTCCGCACGGCCAAAGCGATCGCTGGTACGCATCACTTTGCGCACGTCGAACCAGTGGGCCTGTACGTCGCGTTCACGCAGGATCTCAACAAATAGCAGGGTAGACATCAGCTCGCCGTGGCTGACCAGTTCATCGGTCAGGGCTGCCGATGTCGCCAGCGATGCCGCCTCCGCCAGAATAGTGATGTTTTCCAGCAGGCGTTCAATCTCTTCGCGAATGACATTCGGATGACGCAGACGATCAAGGATATCGAACTGGATTTTACGGATGGCGTCGAGCGTAGCGAAACGTTCGCCGGGCTCCATCCCTTCGGCCAGCGCCACCAGCAGGTTAGTGATGCCGGCAGACGCGGAAAGCACGACTAAACGAACATTGGTGTCGGAAAGTACGATATCCGCGCTACGGTTCATGGCGTCAAAATCAGCGACGCTGGTACCGCCAAATTTGGAAACAACGATCTCTGTCATATCAACCTCGTGTCAGGAAATGAAAAACGCGACCATGGCACAAGGGCAGAACAGAAACCGGTGCAGGCGCAAATGCAAGTAACGTATTTATAAATAAAAGTTGTGGCCTGGACTGTCAACGTTGGGATTATGCGGATTTTTTATGCTGAGTTTAGGCTCAGTAACAGCGCTTATAACCCCGATACCCATTTGCCGCCTTTCTGCACCTCGAATTATTTAGGGTATATACTTTTTATCCTCATTCGACAGTGCCTGGGGCAACGGCACTAAAACAATCACACTTTTCTGTGACTGGCGTTACAATCGATCCCAGTCACAATTCTCAAATCAGAAGAGTATTGCTAATGAAAAACATCAATCCAACGCAGACTTCTGCCTGGCAGGCGCTCCAGAAACACTACGATGAAATGAAAGACGTTACGATCGCTGAGCTTTTCGCGAACGATAGCGACCGTTTCGCTAAATTTTCCGCGACGTTTGACGATCTGATGCTGGTGGATTTCTCCAAAAACCGCATCACCGAAGAGACGCTGGCAAAATTACAGGATCTGGCGAAAGAGACCGATCTGGCCGGCGCGATTAAATCCATGTTCTCCGGCGAGAAGATCAACCGCACCGAAGACCGCGCCGTGCTGCACGTGGCGCTGCGTAACCGTAGCAATACGCCGATCATCGTGGACGGCAAAGATGTGATGCCGGAAGTGAACGCCGTGCTTGAGAAGATGAAAACTTTCTCGCAAGCGATTATCTCCGGTCAGTGGAAAGGCTACACCGGTAAGGCCATCACCGACGTGGTGAACATCGGTATCGGCGGTTCCGACCTCGGCCCGTTCATGGTGACCGAAGCGCTGCGTCCGTATAAAAACCATCTGAACATGCACTTCGTCTCTAACGTCGATGGCACCCACATCGCTGAAGTGCTGAAGAAAGTGAACCCTGAAACCACGCTGTTCCTGGTCGCTTCTAAAACTTTCACCACCCAGGAAACCATGACCAACGCCCACAGCGCGCGCGACTGGTTCCTGAAAACTGCAGGCGATGAAAAACACGTGGCGAAACACTTTGCTGCGCTCTCCACCAACGCCAAAGCGGTCGGCGAATTTGGTATCGACACGGCCAATATGTTCGAGTTCTGGGACTGGGTCGGTGGTCGTTACTCGCTGTGGTCTGCCATCGGGCTGTCCATTATTCTGTCCGTCGGTTTCGACAACTTTGTCGAGCTGCTTTCCGGCGCGCACGCGATGGACAAGCATTTCTCCACCACTCCGGCGGAGAAAAACCTACCCATTCTGCTGGCGTTGATTGGCATCTGGTACAACAATTTCTTCGGCGCGGAAACCGAAGCCATTCTGCCGTACGACCAGTATATGCACCGTTTCGCCGCCTACTTCCAGCAGGGTAACATGGAATCCAACGGTAAATACGTTGACCGTAACGGCAACGCCGTGGATTACCAGACAGGCCCAATTATCTGGGGCGAACCAGGCACCAACGGTCAGCACGCGTTTTATCAATTGATTCACCAGGGTACTAAAATGGTGCCGTGTGATTTTATCGCCCCGGCTATCACCCATAACCCGCTATCCGATCATCATCAGAAGCTGCTGTCTAACTTCTTCGCGCAGACCGAAGCGCTGGCGTTTGGTAAATCCCGCGAGGTGGTTGAGCAGGAATATCGCGATCAGGGGAAAGATCCGGCGCAGCTTGAACACGTTGTGCCATTCAAAGTGTTTGAAGGCAACCGCCCGACCAACTCTATCCTGCTGCGCGAAATTACGCCGTTCAGCCTGGGCGCACTGATTGCGTTGTATGAGCATAAAATCTTTACGCAGGGCGTCATCCTGAACATCTTTACTTTCGACCAGTGGGGCGTTGAGTTGGGTAAACAGTTGGCTAACCGTATTCTGCCGGAGTTGGGCGATGATAAAGCTATTTCGTCCCATGATAGCTCTACTAACGGTCTGATTAACCGTTATAAAGCCTGGCGCGCCTGATGGCACTGCGCTTATCCGGTCTACGTAATGCATAGCGTCTGTAGGCCGGGTAAGGCGTTTCGCCGCCATCCGGCAAAAAGAGAATAAGATAATAAAAAGGCCGATATTCACATCGGCTTTTTTTATAAGATAATTCCGCTTGTCCGTCTTTATCCCCAAAATTTTATATTGAGCTTAATCCTAAAATAAGCAATAACCAGAAAATCACTCTGCGTTATTTTCAGATTATACGGATGCTGATGTCTTTTAGTTTAATTTTAACTTATTGATTTTATTTGTTTGTTAATTAAATAATGTAGGCGTTACTTCTTTAAAGTTTAATTATCCTAAAACTTCGATGTTATTTCTCCCGGGCATAATCCGCCTGCTTTGGTTGTGTATACTCGGTAGCGCCCGAAATTCTTTTGGGTAAATCTCCATTCATTCAATGAAGGGAAATTATGATGAAAAAAGTACTGTATGGCATTTTTGCCATAACCGCGCTTGCGGCGACATCTGTCTCGGCAGCCCCCGTTCAGGTGGGTGAAGCGGCAGGGTCGGCAGCGACGTCGGTATCGGCGGGAAGCTCCTCCGCTACCAGCGTTAGCACCGTAAGTTCGGCGGTGGGCGTCGCGTTAGCGGCAACCGGCGGCGGCGATGGTTCCAATACCGGAACCACGACCACCACGACCACCAGTACCCAGTAGTATCGGTACGTTTAACCATAACCACACTCCGGTGTGGTTATTTTGCCCCTCTGGAGAAGCGTCGTGAAGCGACTCGCACTTATCCTGATTTGCCTGCTATTACAGGCGTGTTCGGCCACCACCAAAGGCCTGGGCGATTCACTGTGGGACAGTTTGTTCGGTACGCCAGGCGTACAGCTAACGGATGACGATATTCAAAACATGCCTTATGCCAGCCAGTACATGCAGCTTAACGGCGGTCCTCAACTGTTTGTGGTGCTCGCTTTCTCGGAAAACGGGCAGCAGAAATGGGTGACGCAGGATGGCGCGACGATCGTGACGCAGCATGGCCGTCTGGTCAAAACTCTGCTCGGCGGCGACAACCTGATCGATGTGAATAATCTGGCGACCGACCCGCTGGCGAAACCAGGACAGATTATCGATGGCGCGACCTGGACTCGCACCCTGGGCTGGACCGAACATCGCCAGGTGCGTTACGCCACCGCCCGTTCCGTTTTTACATGGCGAGGGACCGATAGCGTTAGCGTCGGCAGTGAAGAGACCGCCGTGCGGGTGCTGGATGAAGAAGTGACGACCGATCAAACGCGCTGGCGTAATCGCTACTGGGTTGATAGCGAAGGCCAAATTCGCCAGACGGAACAGTATCTGGGCGCGAATTACTTTCCGGTGAAAACCACGCTGATTAAGGCGGCAAAATCATGATGAAAAGGACGATAAGCGCGCTGGCGCTGGCCTTTGTCGCGTCATCCGCCTTTGCCAGCGGCACTGTTACCGTTTTTACCCAGGGTAATAGCGAGCCTAAAACGCTGACAGACGCTGAGCGTCTGCTCGATTTAGTCGGACAGCCGCGCCTGGCAACGAGCTGGTGGCCTGCGGCGGTGATAGGCGAAGAACAGGCGACCGTGACGGCGCGTCAGCAGCAGCAGGAACTTCTCGGGCGACTGGCGGCGCTCGGCGCTGAGGAAGACGGCGATGCGGCGGCGGCGATAAACACACTGCGCCGACAGATTCAGGCGGTGAAGGTGACGGGCAGACAATTCGTGAATCTTGATCCTGACGTGGTGCGGGTGAGCGAACGTGGTAACCCGCCGCTGCAAGGTCACTACACGCTCTGGGTCGGGCCGCAACCCACGCAGGTGACGCTCTTTGGCTTGATTAGCCAGCCGGGCAGCCAGCCGTTCGTCCCTGGGCGGGACGTCGCCAGTTATCTTGAGGATCAGCGCTTACTCAGCGGCGCGGATCGTAGCTATGCCTGGGTGGTTTACCCTGATGGACGCAGCCAAAAAGCGCCGGTGGCTTACTGGAATAAGCGTCATATCGAGCCGATGCCCGGCAGCATTATTTTTGTCGGTTTTGCCGATTCCCTTTGGCGCGGCACGCCGGAGGCGATAAATGCCGACATTCTTCATACCCTGACGCAGCGGATACCGGAATAATGAAAAAAACACATCTGCTCAGCGTGCTGGCGCTGGGTATTAGCGCGGCCTGCCATGCCGAAACATATCCAGCCCCTGTTGGGCCTTCACAATCTGACTTTGGCGGCGTGGGCCTGCTGCAAACGCCGACAGCGCGTATGACGCGTGAAGGGGAGATGAGCCTGAACTATCGCGATAACGATCAGTACCGCTACTACTCGGCTTCGGTTCAGCTTTTCCCGTGGCTGGAAACCACGTTGCGCTATACCGATGTCCGTACGAAAAAGTACAGCAGCGTGGAATCATTCTCCGGCGACCAGACTTACAAAGATAAAGCGTTTGATGTGAAACTGCGGTTGTGGGAAGAGAGTTACTGGATGCCGCAGGTGGCGGTTGGCGCGCGCGATATCGGCGGGACGGGGCTGTTTGATGCGGAATATATTGTAGCGAGTAAGGCCTGGGGGCCATTTGATTTTTCATTAGGTCTCGGCTGGGGCTATCTTGGCACCAGCGGCAATGTGTCTAATCCTTTCTGTTCGTATAGTGATAAATTCTGTTCGCGTGATAACAGCTATAAAGAGGCAGGTTCCGTCGACGGTAGCGATATGTTTCACGGCCCGGCCTCACTGTTTGGCGGCGTAGAATATCAGACCCCGTGGCAACCGCTACGCCTGAAGCTGGAGTATGAAGGCAATAACTATCAGCAGGATTTTGCGGGTAAACTGGAGCAGAAGAGCAAGTTTAACGTCGGCGCCATTTACCGCGTCACCGATTGGGCCGACGTTAACCTCAGCTACGAGCGCGGCAATACCTTTATGTTTGGCGTTACGCTGCGCACCAATTTCAACGATTTACGTCCCGCGTATCATGACAATTCACGCCCGCAATACCGACCACAGCCGCAGGATGCCATCCTGCAACATTCGGTAGTGGCTAATCAATTAACGTTATTGAAATATAATGCTGGTCTGGCGGACCCGAAAATCCAGGTCAAAGGCGATACGCTGTACGTTACCGGCGAACAGGTGAAGTACCGCGACTCCCGTGAAGGGATCGTGCGCGCTAACCGGATCGTCATGAACGATCTGCCGGAGGGGATCCGCACGATCCGCGTGACGGAAAACCGCCTTAATCTGCCGCAGGTCACCACTGAAACCGATGTCGCCAGCCTGAAACGCCATCTGGAAGGCGAACCGCTGGGACATGAAACCCCGCTGGCGCAAAAACGCGTGGAGCCGATCGTGCCAGAGAGTACTGAACAGGGTTGGTATATCGACAAGTCGCGCGTTGATTTTCATCTTGATCCCGTGCTGAATCAGTCGGTAGGCGGCCCGGAAAACTTCTATATGTATCAGCTGGGCGTAATGGGAACTGCGGATCTGTGGGTCACGGATCATCTGCTCACCACGGGCAGCGTGTTTGCCAATATCGCCAACAACTACGACAAATTTAACTACACCAATCCGCCGAAGGACTCGCATCTGCCGCGGGTGCGTACGCATGTCCGTGAGTATGTGCAGAACGATGTTTATGTGAATAACCTACAGGCCAACTACTTCCAGTATTTTGGCAATGGTTTCTATGGGCAGGTCTATGGCGGTTATCTGGAGACCATGTTTGGCGGTGCCGGGGCGGAAGTCCTGTATCGCCCGGTAGACAGCAACTGGGCGTTTGGTCTGGATGCCAACTACGTGAAACAGCGTGACTGGCGTAGCGCGCAGGATATGATGAAGTTTACCGATTACAGCGTGAAGACCGGACATTTGACCGCATACTGGACGCCGTCGTTCGCCCAGGATGTGCTGGTGAAAGCCAGCGTTGGTCAGTATCTGGCGGGCGATAAAGGCGGTACGCTGGAGATCGCCAAACGCTTCGATAGCGGCGTCGTTGTCGGCGGTTACGCGACGATTACCGATGCGTCGCCGGATGAATATGGGGAAGGGGATTTTACCAAAGGCGTATATGTTTCCGTGCCGCTGGATCTCTTCTCGTCCGGCCCAACCCGAAGTCGTGCGGCAATTGGCTGGACGCCGCTGACGCGTGACGGTGGTCAACAGCTTGGGCGTAAGTTTGGCCTGTATGATATGACCAGTGACAGGAACGTAAATTTCCGTTAATACTCAGGCCGGATAAGGCGTTCACGGCGCTATCCGGCAAATTATCTTATTGAACAAAATATAAACATAAATAAAAAATATAGATGCTCGTCACATTTGTGCGTTATACAGAAACCTCGCCGCAGAGAAAGAGGGGGCTGTTATGATGCCATTATCGCGCTCACGTCTTGAGTTTATCGCCACGATTTTACAAAACGTACTAAATTTGGGGCTGCTTACCCTCGGTCTGATCCTGGTTGTTTTTCTCGGTAAAGAGACGGTTCATCTGGCGGATGCATTATTCGCGCCTGAGCAAGCCAGCAAATATGAACTGGTGGAAGGGTTGGTGATCTACTTTCTTTATTTCGAATTTATTGCGCTGATTGTGAAGTACTTTAAGTCTGGCCTTCACTTTCCGCTGCGCTATTTCGTGTACATTGGGATCACGGCGATTGTGCGTCTGATCATTGTCGATCATAAAACGCCAATGGATGTATTACTCTATTCGGCGGCGATCCTCCTGTTGGTTATCACGTTGTGGTTATGTAATTCGAACCGACTACGGCGAGAATAGGCGTCGCCACACCGTAACGGACGTATGGCGTGGCAATAAATTAGCCGCTGTCTATAACGCATAAAAAAAGCGCTCCGAAGAGCGCCAAAATACGACCATAAGTGGGGATAACATAAGTTGAGGGCAGTGGCATTGCCCGTTGCCGGGCAGGTACTTCGATAAAACTTAACCTTTCACACCCCCAGCCGTCAGGCCGTTGACCAGCCAACGTTGCGCCAACAGGAACACCAGGGTGATAGGAATAGCAGAAAGGACGGCGGCGGCGGCAAAGTCGCCCCACAAATAGTTTTGCGGGTTGAGATATTGCTGCATACCCACGGCCAGCGTATAGCTGTCCACATCGCGCAGTAACAACGAGGCGACCGGAACTTCGGTAATCGCCGCGATGAACGACAGAATAAACACCACCGCCAGAATCGGTACGGAAAGCGGCAGCAGCACCAGGCGAAATGCCTGCCACGGGGTTGCGCCATCCAGCGCAGCGGCCTCTTCCAGCGAGCTGTCGATAGTTTCGAAGTAGCCTTTAATCGTCCAGACATGCAGCGCAATGCCGCCAAGATAGGCGAAGATCACGCCGCCATGCGTATTCAGACCGATAAATGGAATGTATTGTCCCAGGCGATCAAATAACGCATACAGCGCTACCAGAGACAAAACCGCCGGAAACATCTGGAAAATCAGCATCCCTTTGAGCAGTGTTGCTTTACCTGGAAAACGCATTCGTGCGAAAGCGTAGGCGCAGGTGGTGGAGAGCGCCACGATGCCGATGGCGGTAATACCGGCGATTTTCACCGAGTTCCACAGCCACAGCAGGACCGGGAAGGGAGGCGGCGTTACCCGACCATCCGCATGTTCCACGCTGAAACCCAGCGCCAGCCGCCAGTGTTCCCAGGAGATTTTGTCCGGGATCAGGCTTCCGGTGGCGAAGTTCCCTTCACGTAGCGAGATAGCGATGACCATCAGCAGCGGGAACATAATCGCCGCGATGAAAATCAGCAGCCCCAGGTGCGTGATGAAGAGACGCAGTTTCTGAGATTTGGGTTGGACCATAGCCATTGTTATTATCTCCCTTAATCAAACTTCATACGCGTGGCTTTCAGGTTCACTATTGCCAGCGCGCCTACCAGCAGGAAGATCAGCGTAGCAATGGCCGCCGCCATACCGAAGTCCTGACCGCCGCCGCCTTCAAAGGCGATACGGTAGGTGTAGCTGACGAGCAGATCGGTATAACCGGCAGGCGTGGTGGTGCCGAGACGGTCTGGCCCGCCGTTGGTCAACAGTTGAATCAGGACAAAGTTATTAAAGTTAAAGGCGAAGCTGGCGATCATCAGCGGCGTTAGCGGCTTAATCAGCAGCGGTAAGGTGATCTTAAAGAAATTCTGAAATGGACCGGCGCCGTCCATTGCGGAGGCTTCGTACAGGTCATCCGGAATCGCTTTCAGCAGTCCCATGCACAGGATCATCATGTAGGGATAGCCCAGCCAGGTATTCACGATAATCACCATTGCCCGCGCGGTGTTGGGGTCGCTGAACCAGGCAGGTTTAATGCCAAACAGCGCGCTCAGCATCATATTGATTTCGCCAAAGCTTTGGTTGAATAACCCTTTGAAAATCAAAATTGAAATAAACGACGGTACGGCGTAGGGCAGAATCAGCAGGACGCGGTAGATAGCTTTACCTTTCAGCGCTTCCCACTGTACGAGGCAGGCCAATACCATCCCAACCGCCACGGTTAACACCACAGTGAGGACCGAAAAGACCACGGTCCAGACGAAGATAGCGAAAAAAGGCTTCTGGATCCCTTCGTCGGTAAAGACGCGCGTAAAGTTTTTCGCGCCGATAGTAACGGTATAACCAGGACTGAGTTTTTCATCACCCCAGCTTCCGTCGGCGTTGATCGACTGATAATAACCGCTATCGTTATTTGGCCGGTATTTTACGCCGCTCTGGTTATTGGTAAGCAGGCCGTCATCAGCCAGTGTGTACAGCGGACGGGTACCGGAAAACTGACGCAGCGAGCTCATAATCACTTTACTTTCATCCGGCAGGACGGCGGTTATCTGGTTCAACGCCAGACGGTTCTGGGTGATTATCCGCAGATTGGCGCGTTCGCCGCCCGGCAGGGCATCGGTCTCTTTCAGCTGTAATTTTTGTTCGCCGCCGAAGGAAAATGCGTCAGACAGGTAATGTTTGCCCGTTTCTCCGTCGGTGAGGGCCAGTTGCCACTCGTCGCCGGCCGGGTAAAGACCGAAGTTATAGGTTTTTCCCGCCTGATAAGAACGGTCCATCAGCACTTGCTGGGCGCGTTCAAAGGTGAGCTGGTTGGTGCTGCTGTAGTTAGTAAAGGCGATGGCGATGGTGCACACCAGCGGGAATAGCACAAACAGCCCCATGCCGGCGAGGCCAGGGTAAACGTAGCGCCAGGCGTAGGTTTTACGATTTGCGAAAATATACAGGCCAGCAGAGCTTAAAATCAGCGTCATGATGGCGAACAGATACTCCCCTTGTACGTACATTAAAACTACAAGGTAACCCACCAGCAGGCCCAGCAGACCAATTACTGACCATTTAAGCGGGTCGCTTTGCCACCAGTGTTTCTTTTTAATGACATCCATGGGGGTTTTCCTCTACAGCGTTGAAACTTCCTGGCCGGAGATGTGCCTGATGGCGCTGCGCTTATCAGGCCTACGGTGTGTTTGTAGGCCGGATAAGGCATTTATGCCGCCATCCGGCACAGGCTCGCGGCATTACTTGGTGATACGGCTTTGTGCATCTTTCAGCGCGGCATCCACGGTTTGACGGCCGCTGGCGGCGTTGATCACAGCCGTACGTACTGCATACCAGAAGGCGGACATCTGCGGAATATTCGGCATGATCTCGCCTTTCTGGGCGTTATCCATGGTGGCGGCGATACGGGGGTCTTTCGCTAACTGCTCCTGGAAAGATTTCAGCGCCACGGCGCCCAGCGGTTTATCTTTGTTCACCGCTTCCAGACCCTGATCGGTCAGCAGGTAGTTTTCGAGGAACTCTTTCGCCAGCTCTTTATTCGGGCTGGCAGCGTTAATCCCCGCGCTCAGCACGCCGACGAACGGTTTCGAGGGTTTGCCTTTGAAGGTCGGCAGCAGGGTGACACCGTAGTTGACTTTGCTCTTGTCGATGTTCGACCATGCCCACGGACCGTTGATGGTCATTGCCGTTTCGCCTTTATTGAAGGCCGCTTCGGCGATGGAGTAATCGGTATCGGCGCTCATATTTTTGTTTTTGATCATATCGATCAGGAAAGTCAGGCCCGCTTTCGCGCCGGCGTTATCGACGCCAACGTCTTTCACGTCATACTTGCCGTTTTCAAATTTGAACGCGTAACCGCCGTCAGCGGCGATCAAAGGCCAGGTGAAATACGGCTCTTGCAGGTTGAACATTATCGCCGACTTCCCTTTCGCTTTTAGTTCTTTATCCAGCGCCGGGATCTCTTCCCAGGTTTTCGGCGGGTTCGGGACGAGGTCTTTGTTATAAATCAGGGAGAGGGCTTCAACGGCGATGGGGTAGGCGATCAGCTTGCCGTTATAACGTACCGCATCCCAGGTGAACGGATAGAGTTTGTCCTGAAACGCTTTATCCGGAGTGACCTCCGCCAGCAGACCAGACTGCGCGTAGCCGCCAAAACGGTCGTGCGCCCAGAAGATAATGTCAGGACCGTCGCCGGTGGCTGCCACCTGCGGGAATTTCTCTTCCAGCTTATCCGGGTGCTCAACGGTCACTTTAATGCCGGTGTCTTGCTCAAATTTTTTACCGACCTCGGCCAGACCGTTATAGCCCTTGTCGCCGTTGATCCAGATAACCAGTTTACCTTCTTCAATTTTGGCGAGAGCCGGGGCGGAAATCATCATCGTCGTAAGTGCGGATAATGCGAGGATGCCTACGCCAGTTTTAATCTTCATATCTCCCATCCTTTTTGGTGATGTACACAGAGGTGGTTTAACGGTCTCTAGTTTCTTTATACGACAACCTCTTTCCATCCTCCCCGCCCCTACGCCCCACCCCGGCTTTATGTGATCTGTGTTGCATAAATGTGAGTAATGCGTGCTGGCGCACACAAAAACACGCCGATTTTTGCGGGCGGCATCACGAAATTCCTTTTCTGCCCGCACTCGTGGTCTCAGGCGCTGTGTCCTCATCCTCCCGCCTCCTCCCCCATAAAAAAGCCGGGGGGTGGAGGATTTACCCCAGTCAGGGATCGCGCATAGTCAGGCCATCATGAATGTTGCTGTCAATGACAGGTTGTAACGAAGGGAGAAAGGCATGGCGAGCGTACAGCTACGAAATGTAACGAAAGCCTGGGGTGACGTGGTGGTATCGAAAGATATTAACCTCGATATCCATGACGGGGAGTTCGTGGTGTTTGTCGGACCGTCAGGCTGTGGTAAATCGACCTTGCTGCGTATGATCGCCGGGCTTGAAACCATCACCAGTGGCGACCTGTTTATCGGGGAAACCCGTATGAATGATATTCCGCCTGCCGAGCGCGGCGTGGGCATGGTATTCCAGTCTTATGCGCTCTATCCCCATCTCTCCGTTGCAGAAAACATGTCTTTCGGCCTCAAGCTGGCGGGCGCCAAAAAAGAGGTAATGAATCAACGCGTCAACCAGGTGGCGGAAGTGCTGCAACTGGCGCATCTGCTGGAACGTAAGCCAAAAGCGCTTTCCGGCGGGCAGCGTCAGCGCGTAGCGATTGGCCGCACGCTGGTGGCGGAGCCGCGTGTGTTTTTGCTGGATGAACCGCTCTCTAACCTGGATGCCGCGCTACGCGTGCAGATGCGCATTGAAATTTCTCGCCTGCATAAACGTCTGGGCCGCACGATGATTTACGTCACCCACGATCAGGTCGAGGCGATGACGCTGGCCGACAAAATCGTGGTGCTGGACGCCGGTCGCGTCGCGCAGGTCGGTAAGCCGCTGGAGCTGTACCACTATCCGGCGGACCGTTTTGTCGCGGGCTTCATCGGCTCGCCGAAGATGAACTTCCTGCCGGTGAAAGTGACCGCCACCGCGATTGAACAAGTCCAGGTCGAACTGCCGAATCGCCAGCAAATCTGGCTGCCGGTCGAAAGTCGCGGCGTGCAGGTCGGCGCCAATATGTCTTTAGGCATTCGGCCGGAACACCTGCTGCCGAGCGATATCGCCGATGTCACCCTGGAAGGCGAAGTCCAGGTGGTCGAGCAGTTAGGGCACGAAACACAAATTCATATCCAGATCCCCGCCATCCGTCAAAACCTGGTTTATCGCCAGAATGACGTGGTGTTGGTAGAAGAGGGCGCCACATTCGCTATCGGCCTGCCGCCAGAGCGCTGTCATCTGTTCCGCGAGGATGGCAGCGCATGTCGTCGTCTGCATCAAGAGCCGGGTGTTTAAGGCCTCCATAAAAAAACGAAACGCAAAACCATTCGCAGTTTTAGAAGGTGGCAGCGTTTAAAGAAAAGCAATGATCTCAGGAGATAGAATGATGATTACTCTGCGCAAACTCCCACTGGCGGTTGCTGTCGCAGCGGGCGTAATGTCCGCTCAGGCAATGGCTGTCGATTTCCACGGTTACGCCCGTTCCGGTATTGGCTGGACGGGAAGCGGCGGCGAACAACAGTGTTTCCAGGCAACGGGTGCCCAAAGTAAATACCGTCTTGGTAACGAATGTGAAACCTATGCGGAATTGAAACTGGGCCAGGAAGTGTGGAAAGAGGGCGATAAGAGCTTCTATTTCGACACCAACGTCGCCTATTCGGTTAATCAGCAGAACGACTGGGAATCGACCGATCCCGCCTTCCGCGAAGCGAACGTGCAGGGTAAAAACCTGATTGAATGGCTGCCGGGCTCTACCATCTGGGCCGGTAAGCGCTTCTATCAGCGTCATGACGTACACATGATCGACTTCTACTACTGGGATATTTCAGGTCCTGGCGCAGGTATCGAAAATATCGATCTGGGCTTCGGTAAGCTTTCACTGGCGGCGACCCGCTCTACTGAAGCGGGCGGCTCTTACACCTTCAGCAGCCAGAATATTTATGATGAAGTGAAAGATACCGCTAACGACGTCTTTGACGTACGTCTGGCTGGTCTGCAAACGAACCCGGACGGCGTACTGGAGCTGGGCGTTGATTACGGTCGCGCCAATACGACCGATGGTTATAAGCTGGCGGATGGGGCATCGAAAGACGGCTGGATGTTCACCGCCGAACATACGCAAAGCATGTTGAAAGGCTATAACAAGTTTGTCGTGCAATATGCCACCGATGCCATGACCACGCAGGGTAAAGGCCAGGCGCGCGGTTCCGACGGTTCTTCATCTTTCACTGAAGAATTACCTGATGGAACCAAAATTAATTATGCCAATAAGGTCATCAATAATAATGGCGATATGTGGCGTATTTTGGATCATGGCGCCATCTCGCTTGGTGATAAATGGGATTTGATGTACGTCGGTATGTACCAGAATATCGATTGGGATAATAACCTGGGTACTGAGTGGTGGACCGTGGGCGTACGTCCAATGTACAAGTGGACGCCAATCATGAGTACCCTGCTGGAAGTCGGCTACGACAACGTGAAATCTCAGCAGACCGGTGATCGTAACAATCAATATAAAATCACCCTGGCGCAACAGTGGCAGGCGGGCGACAGCATCTGGTCGCGTCCGGCTATCCGTATTTTCGCCACCTACGCAAAATGGGATGAGAAGTGGGGCTATATCAAAGACGGCGATAACATTTCCCGTTATGCCGCAGCGACTAACTCCGGCATTTCCACCAACAGCCGTGGCGATAGCGATGAGTGGACCTTCGGCGCCCAGATGGAAATCTGGTGGTAATACGATGGTCATCTGACGTAACGAGGGGCGCAAGCCCCTCTGAAACATCAGGTCTGATGATGCTTGTAAGCCGAATAAGGCGCCAGCCGCCATTCGGCGATATGTTTGGGTTGGCGCGCTATTGCCTGGCTACCGCTGAACCCGCCTTATTGAGGTGAGAATAATGAAAATGAAGAAAAGTCTCGTCGCCCTCTGTTTAACCGCAGGGCTGTTCGCCAGCGTGCCGGGTATCAGCCTGGCGGAAGTGAACTATGTACCGCAAAATACCAGCGCCGCGCCCGCTATTCCTGCTGCTGCGCTACAGCAATTAACCTGGACGCCTGTAGATCAGTCAAAAACGCAGTCTACCCAACTGGCGACTGGCGGCCAGCGCCTTGACGTCGCCGGCATTACCGGCCCGGTCGCCGCTTATAGCGTTCCGGCGAATATCGGCGAGCTGACATTAACTCTGACCAGCGAGGTCAATAAGCAAGCCAGCGTTTTTGCGCCAAACGTGTTGATTCTTGACCAAAATATGACACCTTCGGCGTTCTTCCCCAGCAGTTACTTTACTTATCAGCAGCCGGGCGTCATGAGCGCAGACCGGCTGGAAGGCGTGATGCGCCTGACGCCTGCGTTGGGGCAGCAGAAACTCTATGTTCTGGTGTTTACGACCGAAAAAGATCTTCAGCAAACCACTACGCTGCTCGATCCGGCAAAAGCCTATGCCAAAGGCGTCGGTAACTCTATCCCGGATATTCCCGATCCAGTTGCTCGCCATACCACTGACGGCGTGGTGAAACTGAAGGTAAAAACCAACAGCAGCTCCAGCGTATTGGTCGGGCCGTTGTTTGGCTCGTCCGGTACCGGGCCGGTAACGGTAGGCAATACCGCCGCGCCGGTCGCTGCGCCAGCGCCAGTCGCGCCGAAGAAAAGCGAACCGATGTTGAACGATACGGAAAGCTACTTTAATAAAGCGATTAAGGATGCCGTAGCGAAAGGCGACGTCGATAAAGCGCTGAAACTGCTTGATGAGGCCGAACGTCTGGGATCGACATCTGCCCGTTCCACCTTTATCAGCAGTGTAAAAGGCAAGGGGTAATTATTTCCCCACAGTGCTGATTTTGCAGCAACTGGTGCGTCTCCTGGCGCACCTTTTTTTATCATTTCATGCGAATTGTTATTTTTTTGTTGCGCAACAGATCACTTAATTGTGATTGCGCCCCCCGTAATGTCTTTTCTGAGATACAATGACTTTAGGTTATGAATCGGAGAGTAAGGCATGTCACACCCTGCGTTAACGCAACTGCGTGCGCTGCGCTATTTTGATGCGATTCCTGCGCTTGAACCCCATTTGCTGGACTGGCTGTTGCTGGAAGATTCTATGACTAAACGTTTTGAGCAGCAGGGAAAGCGGGTAAGCGTGACGCTGATTCGGGAAGCGTTTGTCGGCCAAAGTGAGGTCGAGGAAGCATCAGGTTTACTGCCATCAGAATCCCGCTACTGGTTACGTGAGATACTGCTTTGCGCTGACGGCGAGCCCTGGCTTGCCGGACGTACCGTGGTACCGGAATCCACGCTGTGCGGACCTGAACAGGTCTTACAACATCTGGGTAAAACCCCGCTTGGACGTTATCTATTTACATCATCGACACTGACCCGCGATTTTATTGAAATTGGACGCGATGCAACGCTGTGGGGGCGCCGCTCTCGACTGCGGTTGAGCGGAAAACCGCTGTTGCTTACCGAGCTTTTTTTACCTGCATCGCCGCTGTACTGAGAGGAAGATAAAGATGGAGTGGAGTCTGACGCAGAGTAAGCTGCTGGCGTTTCACCGTTTGATGCGTACAGATAAGCCTATTGGCGCGTTGCTGCTGCTCTGGCCGACGCTTTGGGCACTATGGGTGGCGACGCCGGGTATGCCTCAGCTGTGGATTTTGGCAGTTTTTGTCGCTGGCGTGTGGTTAATGCGCGCGGCGGGCTGCGTGGTGAATGATTATGCCGATCGTAAATTTGACGGACATGTAAAACGTACGGTCAACCGACCTTTACCCAGCGGCGCCGTGACAGAGAAAGAAGCGCGCAACCTGTTTGTGGTGCTGGTGCTGCTGGCGTTTCTGTTGGTGCTGACGCTGAACGCCATGACGATTCTGCTTTCCGTGGCGGCGCTGGCGTTGGCCTGGGTTTATCCCTTTATGAAACGCTACACCCACCTGCCGCAGGTCGTGCTGGGGGCCGCTTTCGGCTGGTCAATCCCCATGGCGTTCGCCGCGGTGAGCGAATCCCTGCCGTTGAGCTGCTGGCTGATGTTCCTCGCCAATATTCTCTGGGCGGTGGCTTACGATACGCAATATGCGATGGTCGACAGAGATGATGATATCAAGATAGGCATTAAATCGACTGCGATCTTGTTTGGTCGTTATGACACATTGATTATCGGGATTCTGCAGCTTGGCGTCATGGCGTTAATGGCGCTGATCGGCTGGTTGAATGGTCTGGGATGGGGATATTACTGGGCTGTGCTGGTGGCGGGCGCGCTGTTTGTCTACCAGCAAAAACTGATTGCGAACCGTGAACGTGAAGCCTGCTTTAAAGCCTTTATGAACAATAACTACGTTGGCCTGGTGCTATTTTTAGGGCTGGCGATGAGTTACTGGCACTTCTGATGTCATGCCGGGCGAACCCGGCCTACAAAACCAAAATTTTCAATACGTCATATCAGTTGCCCGATGAGCTTGCACTATCGGGCATTTCAGGCACTGGCTTACTCGCCCTGCGTCGCGCTTTCAATCGTCAGACGGACATCAGAGGTAATTAGATCGGCAAGCATCTGATATATCTTCATCGTTTCTGCCGGTTCGGCATCGCCCGTATCACTGATATAACCCTCATCCCGTAGCGTCAACACGAGTGAACTGAACACCGCTTTGTCGAAAAACTCCGGCGCGTTAATACCGTGCAGGACAGACAGACGTTGCGCCACGGTACGGCTTTCTTTCTCCAGCGTACTGCGGTTGATGGACGGATTGGCGCTCAACAGCCAGAACGTAATGGCATAACGCTGTAGCGTTTCGCGCGCGCCTGCCGCCAGCAGCTGCAGCGTACGGGAATGCGTCGGGTTGATATGCAGTTCATCATCCTGCAGGGTAATTAGCCCCTGACGCTGCATTTCACTGGCCAGCGCGTCAATGACCGAGGCTAACTCCTCGCGCTCCCAGCGCAGGAACAGCTCCGCTTTTAACATCGGATAGAGCGCTTCAACATGCTGCTGCAACGCATCACGCGAAATGCGACGATGCTGGGTGATAATCGCCGCCATCAGCGAAGGCATAATCAACATATGCGCGATATTGTTACGATAGTAGGTCATCAACACCGCCTGCTCGCGCGGCAGAATGATGATATCGCCAATGGTGTCTTTCTCGACCTCAAACTTATTCATCTGCAGCGCGTGAGCGATAAGCTCGCCAGCGCTGGCGGCAGGAACGGTTGAGTCTGTGGAATAAGGGACATTGCGCATCAGATCGAGATAGCAATCAAGCTGCTCGGTGAGTTGCTCGCGGGTGAGCGAGCGCTGACGCGACGCTAACAGCGCGGTACAACACAGGTTCATCGCGTTTGCCGCGCCAGCGTTGTTAATACGCACCATCAGATCGGCGGCGATACTATTTACCGTCGGCGTCAGCCAGGCTGGGCGTATGGCCTCTATAGGGTCGATAGATTCGCGCCACTCCGGCACATGCTGGTTCAGGTACGTCATGAGCGGCATCGGTTCGCCAAAGTTAACGTAGCCCTGACCCAGATTGCGCAGCTTGCTCAAGCCTTTCAGCATCTGCGGCAGGCTCTCTTTCTCTTTTGTCGCGCCGCGCAGTTCTTTCGCATAGGTGCCCACTTCCATGACGTGCTCATAGCCGATGTAAATAGGCACTAACGTAATTGGACGGGTACCGCCGCGCAGCATCGCCTGGATAGTCATCGACAGGGTGCCGGTTTTCGGGTCTAACAAACGTCCGGTACGCGAACGTCCTCCTTCGACAAAATACTCAACCGAGTAACCGCGGCTGAACAGCTCGCCCAGGTATTCGCGAAAGACGGTGGAATAGAGTTTATTCCCCTTAAAGGTGCGACGAATAAAGAACGCGCCCAGACGACGGAAAATCGGGCCAGCGGGCCAGAAATTAAGGTTAATACCGGCGGCAATGTGCGGCGGAACCAGTCCCTGATGGTACAGCACATAAGAAAGGAGCAAGTAGTCCATATGGCTGCGGTGACAGGGTACATAGACGATTTCATGCCCGTCGTGCGCCAGTTGGCGTACGCGCTCGGCGTTATGCACGTTAATTCCCTGGTAAAGACGGTTCCAGGTAAACCCCAAAATCCTGTCGGTCAAACGAATCATCTCGTAAGAGAAGTTCGCCGCGATCTCTTCCATCAGCGCAATGGCGTTTTGCTGCGCTTTTTCATGAGAGATTTTCTTACTGCGCGCTTCGTCTTCTACTGCGCGGGCGATCGCTTTCGAGGCCAGCAGTTTGTTAAACAGATCCTGACGGGCGGGCAGGCGTGGGCCAACCGCCGCCAGGCGCTGGCGAGCAAAGTGCATACGCGCCACGCGAGCCAGCTTCTGCGCGATGATTTTATCGGTGCCGTGTTCATCAGCCATGCGACGCAATGAGACGGACGGCGAGAATCGGACAAAGCTATCGCGACCCAGCCAGGAGATGGCAAAGAATTTCTGTACGCCGTTCAGCATACGTAAAGGCGGGTTATCTTCTCCCTTTTCACGACCCGGCGCGCGGCCAAACATCACGGAAACGGGCACCATCTGCACGTCCAAAGCCGGATTACTCCGATGCAGATCGAGATAATCGTGAAAAAGTTTCACCGACTCTTCTTTTGGCGTGTAATAGGTAAAGACACGCGGTCCGCCGTGAATAAATACATAGCGTGGCAGCAACGCGCCGTCGATCTCCAGCGGCTCCAGCGGATCCGGGAGATCGTGCGCCAGACATTGCGCCCGCAGCGTCAGTAAGTCCGCTTTTGAGTTGTATGGCAAGACATACATAATGGGGCGAGAAGTATCGAGCCCCAATTCCTGGGCGGGTTCCGCCGGAATAGACTTGCTTTTTACCAGTATGCTTAATGGTAAATTCAGTAATTTGTAGTAAATTCGTGGCCAGCCGGACATAAACGATGTAAAGCCTCTGGTTAATAATGCAAATGCGGTGCAAGGATATCAGAAAGTTTAGCGAATTTCTGTTGTATCCCGTCATACTTCGCGCTGCGTTACGGCAGTCCGAATCGTGCAGGGCAACCGTATAATGTCATTGACGTTAATAATGTAAAAAGGTTCTTTTGATGGCCAATAATACCACTGGATTCACCAGAATTATCAAAGCGGCAGGATATTCCTGGAAAGGATTTCGCGCCGCATGGACTCACGAAGCGGCGTTTCGCCAGGAAAGTATCGCGGTATTGCTGGGCGTCATCATCGCCTGCTGGCTGGATGTGGATGCGATTACCCGTGTGTTATTGATAGGTTCCGTTTTACTTATCATGATTGTTGAAATCCTCAACAGCGCTATTGAAGCGGTCGTGGACCGCATCGGTTCTGAATACCATGAGCTTTCCGGCCGTGCGAAAGATATGGGATCGGCTGCGGTGCTACTGTCTATTTTCGTTGCCCTGATGACCTGGGGCATCCTGTTATGGTCACATTTTCGATAAAGGTTCCAAATTTTATAAATCTCTTGTTTTTTGCGCCGTTTGTGGTTCCAAAATCACCTTTAACTGTATATACTCACAGCATGACTGTATATACACCCAGGGGGCGGAATGAAAGCGTTAACGGCCAGGCAACAAGAGGTGTTTGATCTCATCCGGGATCACATCAGCCAGACAGGTATGCCACCGACGCGTGCGGAAATCGCGCAGCGTTTGGGGTTCCGTTCCCCAAACGCGGCGGAAGAACACCTTAAGGCGCTGGCGCGCAAAGGGGTGCTTGAAATCGTTTCCGGCGCATCGCGAGGTATCCGTCTGTTACAGGAAGAAGAGGACGGATTACCGCTTGTCGGGCGTGTCGCGGCGGGTGAACCGCTTCTGGCGCAGCAGCATATTGAAGGCCATTACCAGGTCGATCCTTCACTGTTCAAACCCAGCGCCGATTTCCTGCTGCGCGTGAGCGGTATGTCGATGAAAGACATCGGTATTATGGATGGGGATTTGCTGGCGGTACATAAAACGCAGGACGTCCGTAATGGCCAGGTGGTTGTCGCTCGCATTGACGATGAAGTGACAGTAAAACGCCTGAAAAAGCAGGGCAATAAAGTGGAGCTGCTGCCGGAAAACAGCGAGTTTACACCGATAGTGGTGGATCTGCGCGAACAAAGCTTTACGATTGAAGGGTTGGCGGTAGGCGTCATTCGCAACGGGGAATGGTTGTAATCTCTTTTTAATCTCCTTGTAAGCCGTCATCCGGCAATCGTGCAGCCTGATGGCGCTGCGCTTATCAGGCCTACGGGAATGCAGTTCCTGAGATGATTAATTTGTAGGCCGGATAAGGCGTTACGTCGCCATCCGGCAATGCGCTCGTTTCGTTTAACTCCTTGTCAGGCTTTTCTCCATGCCGCTTTTTACCTCCTCTGATAAAGCTCTCTGGCATCTCGCGCTGCCGATGATTTTTTCTAACATCACCGTCCCCTTGCTGGGGCTGGTCGATACGGCGGTGATTGGTCATCTGGACAGCCCGGTTTTCCTGGGCGGCGTGGCGGTGGGCGCGACTGCCACCAGCTTTCTTTTCATGCTGCTGCTATTTCTACGTATGAGCACCACCGGCCTAACGGCGCAGGCATTTGGCGCCAAAAATCCGCAGGCGTTAGCCCGGGCGCTCATTCAACCGTTATTACTGGCGCTGGGCGCTGGCGTGATGATTGTGCTATTTCGCACGCCGCTTATCGAGCTGGCTTTACATATTGTCGGCGGGAACGACGCTGTCCTGGTGCAAGCGAGACGCTTCCTTGAAATTCGTTGGCTAAGCGCTCCCGCGTCACTGGCGAATCTGGTGCTGCTCGGTTGGCTGTTAGGCGTTCAGTATGCGCGGGCGCCGGTTATCTTGTTGGTCGTGGGCAATATCCTCAACATCGCGCTCGACCTGTGGCTGGTGATGGGGCTTCATATGAACGTGCAGGGTGCTGCCCTGGCGACGGTCATCGCAGAATATGTCACGTTACTGATCGGCCTCATGATGGTACGTAAAGTTCTCCATCTCCGCGGTGTGTCGCTGGATATGCTAAAACAGGCCTGGCGCGGCAACGTGCGCCGCCTTTTGGCGCTCAATCGCGATATCATGCTGCGCTCATTGCTCCTTCAGCTTTGTTTTGGCGCAATCACGGTGTCAGGCGCGCGGCTGGGCAGCGATATTATCGCGGTAAATGCAGTCCTGATGACCTTACTCACCTTTACGGCCTATGCGCTGGACGGTTTTGCTTATGCGGTGGAGGCGCACTCCGGTCAGGCTTACGGCGCGCGTGACGGTAGCAAGCTACTGGACGTCTGGCGAGCGGCGTGTCGTCAGTCAGGAATTGTGGCCTTGTTGTTTTCCACAGTCTATGCCCTGGCAGGCGAACATATTGTCGCGTTACTGACCTCATTGCCGCAAATACAGCTACTGGCGGATCGGTATCTTATCTGGCAGGTGGTATTACCGCTGGTGGGCGTATGGTGCTATCTGTTCGACGGTATGTTTATTGGCGCGACGCGCGCTGCCGAAATGCGCAATAGCATGGCTGTCGCCGCGGGAGGATTCGCGCTGACGCTCTTCGCCCTGCCGGTATTAGGAAATCATGGTTTATGGCTGGCATTAACCGTGTTCCTGGCGCTTCGCGGTCTGTCGTTGAGCCTTATCTGGCGTCGTCACTGGCGCGAGGGTACATGGTTTGCCAGATCGTGACGGTTAAAAATTCTGAATATAAAACCGAAGGCCGAATTCCTGCCTACAATTATTATCACGTCCAGCAGAAATTGCAGTGCATTTGGGCGAATAACACCTGCTATTCCTAACCGAATGATGAGGACAAGATGATGAATAAAGACGAAGCCGGCGGTAACTGGAAACAGTTTAAAGGTAAAATGAAAGAACAATGGGGCAAACTGACCGATGACGATATGACCGTTATCGAAGGTAAACGCGACCAACTGGTAGGTAAAATCCAGGAGCGTTACGGTTACCAGAAAGATCAGGCGGAAAAAGAGGTTGTTGACTGGGAAACCCGTAACAACTATCGCTGGTAATATGTTTTCCCCTACCAGGAGTACATGGATGTGCTTCCCACTGTTTGCTTATGAATGCGGGCGTGCCCCTCTCTCATTGCCGCCCGTTTTCCGTTCAGGCTAACGCGGTTTTTTCTTCACCAGCACCGAGTGATCGTGACCACAGTCGCCCGGATGGCGACACGCTTCTACTTCTACGCACGCAGGGCACAGACCGTGCGCCTCAATAACGTTATGTCGTAGCGCAAAGCCCATTTTAGCCGCCAGCGTATGCATGATGTCTTCCACGCCCTCGGCACACTCTTCCTTCACCACGCCGCAACGATCGCAGATAAACATGGCCGAGCTGTGCGTCGGCTGGTCGAACAGGTGGCAAACCACATAACTATTGGTGGATTCCACTTTATGGACAAAACCCTGTTCGAGCAAAAAATCCAGCGCGCGGTAAATGGTGGGCGGTTTGGCCTGTGGTTCCGTTTCGCGCAGCAAATCGAGCAAATCGTATGCGCTGATGGCACCCTGTTGCAGACTCATCAGGCGCAGCACTTCGAGGCGCTGAGGCGTCAGGCGCACGTTGCGCTGCGCGCAGAGTTTTTCAGCTTGCGCCAGTAACTCTTGCGTTGTGGTCTTTTCCATGTAGCACCTCGAATGGCATGAAAGTCTAATCCGTTACTTTACCACGAGCTGCTTAAAACTCTGAAATTACCCCGCGACAATATATCGCCTGCTAAGCTTTTCCGCGCCAGTATTCTCATCTATACCTAATGAGGGTCGATATTATAACAACAGGATTTAACATCACTATTTCACAGCAATAGTTCGCCTCTGTCCGGTAAAGCGTGGCGGAGGAATTACTTCACCTGATAATAAGATGGGCTAACTGTGAACAAAAACGTCAAACTTTCACTGATTGCTATCGCGGTCTCGCTTTTTATGGCAAAGCAGGCGAGCGCCGCCAATACCTGGACGGAAGCGCGTAATGACGCAATGGGCGGGACGGGCGTTGCGTCCGCGAATTATGGCAGCGGAGTACTATTAAATCCGGCGTTACTGGCAAAAGCCAAACCGGAAGACAATATCACTGTTGTCCTTCCTGCGGTCGGCGTCCAGATTACGGATAAAGACAATCTCCAGGATGAAATTGACGATATCAGCGATAAAGTGGATTACTACGATGAGGTCGTCGATAACCTTACGCTGGGGCAAATTCTGCTCAATCCGCGAGGCGTGCTGAATCAATTTCAGGGCGCCGCGCGCGACCTGGCCGATGAGCTGGAATATCTCAACGGAAAAACCGCCCGCGCCAATGCCGGCGCCGGGTTGGCGGTAAGTATTCCAGGGCAAACGCTTTCCGTGGCGTTTATCGCCAAAGGTTATGCGCATGGGCGCGTGAGTTCGTCCATTGATCAGAACGATATTCAGTATCTGCGCGATATCCAGCATGATGAACGTGTCGCGCTTCGTGAAGCAGGACGCGCTGCTTTGCTGGGGTCTGACGAAATTACAAAGCATTTAAACTCTACCGCGTCGGGGCGGGTAGCGATTGTATCTGACTACGGTATTGCGCTGGCGAAGCAGTTTGTGGTGGGCGAGGTGCCTGTTTCCATTGGCGTTACGCCAAAACTGCAAAAAACCTGGCTCTATAACTACACCACCTCAATTTATAACTACGACAGTAGCGACTGGAATAGCAGCCGTTATCGCAATGACGATACGGGTTTTAACATTGATGCGGGGCTTGCTGCCGATATCGGTGAAAACTGGACGCTGGGGCTGAGCGGGCAAAATCTGGTATCTCGCGATATCGATACGAAAGATATTTACATCACTAATGGTATGACGGGAGAAACCACCAACTACAAAGATACATACCAAATCCGCCCCCTGGTTACCGCGGGCATCGCATGGCATAACGATTTGCTGACCGTAAGCGCCGATGGCGATCTGACGGAAACGAAAGGCTTTAAGAGCGAAGACAATTCACAGTACGTTGGCGTCGGCGCTGAAGTTCGACCGTTGTCATGGCTGGCGGTGCGCGCAGGGTATCGTGCGGATGTGAAAAATAACGATAGCAATGTGGTTACCGGCGGTCTTGGCTTTGCGCCCTTTAACCGTGTGCATCTCGATTTAATGGGACTGTACGGCGAAGATGAAACCTGGGGGGCAGGCGCGCAGCTTACAATGACATTCTGAGGTGCTTTCACCGGAGGCGCTACGCCTCCGGTTTAGCGTTATGCTATAGTAACGCCCCTTTTTTAACCGGATGCTTATTTATTCGCCATGCAGCCTGAAACCCAGTCCTCCGCTTTACCTGCTTATCGCTTCTCCATCGCGCCTATGCTCGACTGGACGGACAGACATTGCCGCTATTTCCTGCGTTTGCTGTCTCGCCAGACGCTGCTCTACACCGAAATGGTGACCACGGGCGCGATTATTCACGGTAAGGGTGACTATCTGGCTTATAGCGAAGAAGAGCATCCGGTCGCTCTACAGCTTGGTGGAAGCGATCCGGCTCAGCTTGCGCATTGTGCAAAGCTGGCGGAAGCGCGTGGCTACGATGAAATTAACCTCAACGTGGGGTGCCCCTCCGATCGCGTGCAAAACGGTATGTTTGGCGCCTGTTTGATGGGCAATGCGCAACTGGTCGCCGATTGTGTTAAAGCCATGCGTGATGTCGTCTCGATTCCGGTAACGGTAAAAACCCGCATTGGCATTGACGATCAGGACAGTTATGCGTTCCTGTGTGATTTCATTAATACGGTTTCCGGTCAGGGCGAATGCGAGATGTTTATTATCCATGCGCGCAAAGCCTGGCTTTCTGGCTTAAGCCCGAAAGAAAATCGTGAGATCCCGCCGCTGGATTACCCGCGCGTCTATCAGCTAAAGCGGGATTTTCCGCACCTGACCATGTCCATTAACGGCGGCATCAAATCGCTGGAAGAGGCGAAGGAGCACCTGCGCCATATGGATGGCGTCATGGTTGGCCGCGAAGCTTATCAGAATCCGGGTATACTGGCCGCGGTGGATCGGGAGATTTTTGGCGCCGATACCACCGATGCCGACCCGGTTGCGGTGGTTCGCGCGATGTATCCCTATATTGAGCGTGAATTGAGCCAGGGAGCGTATCTGGGGCATATCACTCGCCATATGCTGGGGTTGTTCCAGGGCATCCCCGGCGCGCGGCAGTGGCGTCGCTATCTGAGCGAAAACGCCCATAAAGCTGGCGCGGATGTTGCTGTACTGGAGCAGGCGCTAAAACTGGTGGCAGACAAGCGTTAAAAGTTCGCCAAAAATTAGTCAATCTCACCACGCTCTGTGCAGTCTTGCAGGGCGTTTTCTTTATATATCAAAAACATAAATATTGGCATGATTTTTGTAATAGCTTACCTGACCAAACCCGGTAAGCGCCGTGCCGCCGGGCAATGCCATCTTTATGGGGAGCGACTATGCTGGAACTACTTTTTGTGCTTGGCTTTTTTCTGATGTTAATGGTGACGGGCGTCTCCTTGCTGGGCATTCTGGCCGCGCTGGTTGTAGCGACTGCCGTCATGTTCCTGGGCGGAATGTTCGCCCTGATGATCAAGCTGTTACCGTGGCTACTGCTGGCGGTGGCTGTGGTGTGGGTGATCAAAGCAGTAAAAACGCCAAAAATCCCACAGTATCAGCGCAATAACCGTCGGTTTTACTAAGGTATTGAGCGGTTCGTCACAACCTGGAACTTTGCCCTCACAGGCAAATAGGAATCGATTATTAAATCTGTCATTATTGCGCAGGTAACGAATTCATCGCGCTGTACCCTACATACAGCCGAACAAAAAAAGAAAGGGCTTCCCGGGTGGAAGCCCAATTTCTTTGCAGAGCTATTACGGAATCAGCAGGCTTGAGCCCTGTGTGGCCCGGCTTTCCAGCACCTCATGCGCGCGACGGGCATCTTTTAACGCATAGCGTTGATTTTCAGCCACATCAACTTTAATCACGCCGCTGGCGATCAATGAGAACAATTCATTGCTGGCTTCGGTCAGTTCTTCACGTGTCGTAATATACCCCTGTAGTGAAGGTCGCGTGGCATACAGGGAACCTTTCTGATTCAGAATACCTAAATTCACGCCAGTGACGGGGCCGGACGCATTGCCGAAACTGACCATCAGTCCCCGTCGTTGCAGGCAGTCCAGTGAGGCTTCCCAGGTATCTTTCCCCACGGAGTCATAGACCACGCGGACTTTTTTGCCGCCGGTGATCTCTTTTACCCGTTCGACAATGCTCTCCTCACGGTAATTAATTACCTGCCAGGCACCGGCGTCCAGCGCCCGCTGCGCTTTTTGCGCGCTACCGACGGTACCGATAAGCTTCGCGCCCAGCGCTTTTGCCCATTGGCAGGCGATCAGACCGACGCCGCCCGCAGCGGCATGAAACAGGAAGGGTTCGTCGGGTTTCACTTCATAGGTTTTGCGCAACAGGTAAAAAACGGTCAACCCCTTGAGAAAAGAGGCTGCCGCCTGTTCGAAGGAAATGGCGTCAGGTAAAATCGCGGCTTTATCTGCGGGGACGTTATGGACGGAACTGTAAGCGCCGAGCGTTGACTGCGCGTAGACGACGCGATCGCCCACGCGAATGTGCTCCACGCCGTTGCCGACTTTACTGACCACACCCGCAGCTTCGGTTCCCAGGCCCGCAGGCAACGACGGGGGCGGATAGAGTCCGCTACGGATATAGGTGTCGATGAAGTTGATACCAATGGCTTTGTTCTCAACCTGGATTTCGTGTTCCGCCGGTTCCGTTGGCGTAAACTCCACGGTCTGAAGCACTTCCGGACCACCATGCTTGTGAAATTCAATACGCGTTGCCATGCTTCCTCCAAAAGAAATGTGGTAATCTTTCGACCCAATCACTATCTCGGTAACTCCATTCACTATGGCAGGAAATAAACCCTTCAACAAACCACAGACTGATGCCCGCGACCGCGATCCGCAGGTTGCCGGGATAAAAGTGCCGCCGCACTCGATTGAAGCGGAACAGTCGGTGTTGGGCGGTTTAATGCTGGATAACGAGCGCTGGGACGATGTGGCCGAGCGCGTGGTGGCGGAAGATTTCTATACCCGCCCGCATCGCCATATCTTTACGGAGATGGGGCGCTTGCAGGAAAGCGGCAGTCCTATCGACCTGATTACGCTCGCGGAATCGCTGGAGCGGCAGGGCCAACTGGACAGCGTCGGCGGTTTCGCCTATCTGGCGGAGTTGTCTAAAAATACGCCAAGCGCGGCGAACATCAGTGCTTATGCGGACATTGTGCGCGAACGCGCCGTGGTCCGCGATATGATCGCGGTGGCGCATGAAATTGCGGACGCCGGTTACGATCCACAGGGGCGCAATAGCGACGAACTGCTGGATCTGGCGGAGTCGCGTGTCTTCCAGATCGCGGAAAACCGGGCCAACAAAGACGAAGGTCCGAAAAGCATCGACCAGATCCTCGACGCTACCGTGGCGCGTATTGAGCAGTTGTTCCAGCAACCGCACGATGGCGTTACAGGCGTGGATACCGGCTATCAGGATCTCAATAAAAAGACGGCAGGGTTACAGCGTTCGGATTTGATTATCGTCGCGGCGCGTCCCTCCATGGGTAAAACCACTTTTGCGATGAACCTCTGCGAAAATGCGGCGATGTTGCAGGATAAACCGGTACTGATCTTCAGCCTGGAGATGCCCGGCGAACAGATCATGATGCGTATGCTGGCCTCGCTGTCCCGCGTCGATCAGACACGTATTCGTACCGGTCAACTCGATGATGAAGACTGGGCGCGAATCTCCGGCACGATGGGCATTCTGCTGGAGAAACGCAATATGTATATTGACGACTCCTCAGGTCTTACGCCGACAGAAGTCCGTTCGCGCGCGCGGCGTATTTTCCGCGAACATGGCGGGTTAAGTCTGATTATGATCGACTACCTGCAATTGATGCGCGTGCCGTCGCTTTCTGATAACCGTACTCTGGAAATCGCCGAAATTTCTCGCTCGTTGAAAGCGCTGGCGAAGGAACTCCAGGTGCCGGTCGTGGCGCTATCGCAGCTTAACCGCTCCCTGGAACAACGCGCGGATAAACGTCCGGTGAACTCCGACCTGCGTGAATCCGGCTCTATTGAACAGGATGCCGACTTAATTATGTTTATCTACCGTGATGAGGTTTATCACGAGAACAGCGACTTAAAAGGCATTGCTGAAATTATTATTGGTAAGCAACGTAACGGTCCTATCGGTACGGTTCGTCTGACGTTCAATGGTCAGTGGTCGCGCTTCGATAACTATGCGGGACCGCAATACGATGATGAGTAACTCTCCGTCATTCTGTTAACAAGGAATTCAAATGCAAGCGGCAACAGTCGTCATTAACCGCCGCGCTCTGCGACACAACCTGCAACGTCTGCGTGAACTGGCGCCTGCCAGTAAGCTGGTTGCGGTGGTGAAAGCGAACGCTTATGGACACGGTCTTCTGGAGACCGCGCGAACGCTCCCTGATGCTGACGCTTTTGGCGTGGCGCGTCTTGAAGAGGCTCTACGTCTGCGAGCGGGCGGGATCACGCAGCCTATCCTGCTGCTGGAGGGTTTTTTCGACGCCGCCGATCTGCCGACCATTTCCGCGCAATGTCTGCATACCGCCGTACATAATCAAGAGCAGCTTGCCGCCCTGGAGGCGGTGGAGCTGGCGGAGCCGGTAACGGTCTGGATGAAACTGGATACCGGTATGCATCGTCTCGGCGTGCGTCCCGAAGAGGCGGAAGCGTTCTACCAGCGTCTGACGCACTGTAAAAATGTACGCCAGCCGGTGAATATCGTCAGCCATTTTGCCCGTGCGGATGAGCCGGAATGCGGCGCTACCGAACATCAGCTCGACATTTTTAATGCCTTCTGTCAGGGTAAACCCGGGCAGCGCTCTATTGCCGCGTCTGGCGGTATCCTGCTGTGGCCGCAGTCTCACTTTGACTGGGCGCGTCCGGGCATTATTTTGTATGGCGTATCGCCGCTGGAGCACAAACCCTGGGGGCCGGATTTTGGTTTTCAGCCGGTGATGTCCTTAACCTCCAGTTTGATCGCGGTGCGTGACCACAAAGCGGGCGAACCGGTGGGCTACGGCGGGACATGGGTGAGTGAGCGCGACACGCGCCTGGGCGTGGTGGCGATGGGTTATGGCGATGGCTACCCACGAGCGGCGCCTTCCGGTACGCCAGTACTGGTCAATGGTCGTGAAGTTCCGATTGTCGGGCGGGTGGCGATGGATATGATTTGCGTAGATTTGGGGCCAAACGCGCAGGATAACGCGGGCGATCCGGTGGTCTTATGGGGTGAAGGTCTGCCGGTTGAACGTATCGCTGAAATGACAAAAGTAAGTGCTTACGAACTTATCACGCGCCTGACCTCAAGGGTGGCAATGAAGTATATTGATTAAATGCGCGGCGGGCCGGGTGGCGCTTGCGCTTATCCGGCTTGTATCGCGCATGGGCTGCAGGCCGGATAAGACGTTCACGCCGTCATCCGGTAATATGCGCATCCACCACAACATCCTCTCGATCTTCTCGTCCTTCCGGTTTATTGTGTTATTTCCTGCCCTCTGTAAACCTGGAGAACCATCGCGTGTTTCAAAAAGTTGACGCCTATGCCGGCGATCCGATTCTTTCACTGATGGAGCGTTTTAAAGACGACTCCCGTCACGACAAAGTAAATCTGAGCATTGGCCTGTATTACAACGAAGACGGGATTATCCCACAGCTTAAAACGGTGGCCGAAGCCGAAGCCCGGCTTAACGCGCAGCCGCATGGCGCTTCGCTGTACCTGCCGATGGAAGGACTCAATACTTATCGCCATACTATCGCGCCTTTGCTCTTTGGCGCCGATCACCCGGTTCTTCAGCAACAGCGCGTGGCTACTATCCAGACATTAGGCGGTTCCGGCGCGCTGAAAGTGGGCGCGGATTTCCTTAAGCGTTATTTCCCCGACGCAGGCGTATGGGTGAGCGACCCCACCTGGGAAAACCATATTGCGATATTTGCCGGGGCAGGATTCGAAGTGAGTACTTACCCCTGGTATGACGACGCGACTAACGGCATCCGTTTTAACGATCTGCTGGCCACGCTGAATACGTTACCTGCGCGCAGTATCGTGTTGCTGCACCCCTGTTGTCACAACCCGACCGGGGCGGATTTAACGCCTTCGCAATGGGATGCGGTGATTGAAATAGTGAAAGCGCGCGATCTGATTCCGTTCCTTGATATTGCCTATCAGGGGTTTGGCGCAGGCATGGACGAGGATGCTTACGCTATTCGCGCCATTGCCAGCGCCGGGTTACCTGCGTTAGTCAGTAATTCTTTTTCGAAGATTTTCTCGCTGTACGGCGAGCGCGTCGGCGGCCTGTCCGTGGTGTGTGAAGATGCCGAAATCGCCGCGCGGGTTCTGGGACAGCTAAAAGCGACGGTGCGCCGAATTTACTCCAGTCCGCCGTGTTTCGGCGCTCAGGTGGTCGCTACGGTCCTAGGCGATGAGGCGTTAAAAGCGGGCTGGCTGGCGGAAGTCGACGCGATGCGTAACCGCATTATATCGATGCGCCAGACGCTGGTGAAGGAGCTGAAGGCGGAGATGCCTGACCGCAACTTTGATTACTTGTTACAGCAGCGCGGTATGTTCAGCTATACCGGGTTAAGCGAGGAGCAGGTCGAGCGGTTGCGCGATGAGTTTGGCGTTTACCTGATTGCCAGTGGCCGCATGTGTGTCGCCGGGCTTAATGCTTCAAATGTACACCGCGTGGCGAAGGCATTTGCCGCTGTCATGTAATATTCAGGCCGGACGGCGATAACAGTGCCCTCCGGCCTGACAATAGCTGTTGTGATCATCCTCTTTTTTCGTAACAAAACCGCAGATAATCCTTCCTTTTGACCGTTACTGGCGTTATGGTCAGATAGTTTTTTGAGCAAAGACTCATCTTAATAATTATAATATTTTGAATTTTAAGGGAAAAGCATGAAAAAAATAACCCTGGCGCTGAGTGCCGTCTGTTTGTTGTTTACGCTAAACCATTCCGCGAATGCGTTAGTATCTTCCCCTTCGACACTCAATCCGGGCACTAATGTTGCAAAACTCGCGGAACAAGCGCCTGTCCATTGGGTCTCTGTCGCCCAGATTGAAAACAGCCTCACCGGACGCCCGCCGATGGCGGTCGGCTTTGATATTGACGACACCGTGTTATTTTCCAGCCCCGGATTCTGGCGCGGAAAGAAAACCTACTCCCCGGACAGCGACGATTATCTGAAAAATCCGGCCTTTTGGGAAAAAATGAACAACGGCTGGGATGAGTTCAGTATTCCAAAAGAAGTGGCCCGACAGCTCATTGATATGCATGTTCGCCGTGGCGACAGTATTTACTTTGTCACTGGTCGTAGTCAGACGAAAACGGAAACCGTGTCGAAAACGCTGGCGGATAACTTCCATATTCCGGCGGCGAATATGAATCCGGTGATTTTCGCCGGCGATAAACCGGAACAAAATACGAAAGTACAGTGGCTGCAGGAGAAGAACATGCGTATCTTCTACGGCGATTCGGATAACGATATTACCGCGGCTCGTGATTGTGGTATCCGCGGTATTCGCATCCTGCGCGCGGCTAACTCCACCTACAAACCGCTGCCGCAGGCAGGAGCGTTTGGCGAGGAAGTCATTGTCAACTCGGAGTACTAAAAATCAGGAGAGCGTCAGGCTCTCCTTTTTTGCATGATTTTTGCACAAACTTGCCCCGCTGGCTTTTACCTTTTCCAGACTTGCTGCACACTATTCAGGAGACGTTTGTTTTTAGGAAGGAGCAGCCTATGTGGTATCAGCGCACCATTACACTGAGCGAGAAGCCGCGCGGGTTTCATCTGATAACAGATGAAATTATCGATAAATTGTCTGGCTTACCGCCTGTCGAAACGGGTTTGCTGCATCTGTTGTTGCTACATACCTCGGCCTCGCTGACGCTAAACGAAAACTGCGATCCCACCGTGCGCGCTGATATGGAGCGCCATTTCCTGAAAACCGTTCCCGATAATGCGGCGTATGAACATGATTACGAAGGCGCGGATGACATGCCTTCGCATATTAAGTCGTCAGTATTGGGCGTCTCGTTGCTGCTGCCTGTACGCCAGGGGCGTTTACAGTTAGGAACATGGCAAGGTATCTGGTTGGGAGAGCACCGTATTCACGGCGGTCCACGTAAAATCATCGCGACACTACAAGGGGAATGATAATGACCATTTCGGAATTACTGCAATACTGCATGGCAAAACCTGGCGCAGAGCAGAGCGTTCACAGCGACTGGAAAGCGACGCAAATTAAAGTGGAAGATGTACTTTTCGCGATGGTAAAAGAAGTTGATGGGCGCCCGGCAGCCTCTCTCAAAACCAGCCCGGAACTGGCAGAGTTGTTACGCCAGCAGCACAGCGATGTACGACCGAGTCGGCACCTTAATAAAGCGCACTGGAGCACGGTCTATCTGGACGGATCGCTGCCGGATTCACAACTCTATTATCTGGTCGATGCCTCTTATCAACAGGCGGTAAATGCGCTGCCGGAAGATAAACGCAAGCAGTTGCCGCAGTCCTGATTATAGCGCGCCGACCAACAACGCCAGGGCGATATCAATGAGGCGGATGACCGTAGACCGGATACGGCTGCCGAGGGCGATTTGCGCATTATTGGCGCGTAGCCTGGCGAGGTCCCGCTGTCCTTCCAGCAGAATAATCATATCGTCGTCGTCCAGCCAGCCGCGAGCATGTTCCTGAAGCGCGCGGGCGATAAACGCGGCGGACTCGCGGATAGCGTCGTCGCTGTCTTCTCTTGCCTGCTTATACGTCTGGATAAACTCGGCAATCGCCGAGGACGCTACAGGGTGTTCGGCCCGGGCGGTGGTCATCAGGTTATGTATTTCGTTAATAGACGCCATTTTCATCTCCTTGAGTGCAGTGGGCGCCCCAATGCAGACACTCACCCTGTATAGCTAATTTCCAGACCTGATTATTTTGCTGTTGGTATCTCTCTGCCTGGATGTGAGTAAGTGGTTGCTTACGTTGCATAACCCGCGCATAAAGACGCAAATAGTGATTTTTCAGCAGCGCCAGATTATCGAGTCGGTGTTTATCCCCACCTTGACGGGCGACCCGCTCAGCCTGAAAAAATGTCTGGCGGATATCGCGGTCATCCTTGAGCAGTGTCTCTTTTTGCCACGGTATTCGCGCCGCGTCCTGCAGGAAGCGGGTTGAGCGCGTTTGTAATAGCGTCAGTTGTTGAAAAGCCACGGCGCTAAAGCGGTCAGGCAGCGTACAGGCGGCTAAAAACAGGCACAGCAGTAGTGTGATTGCGTAGGGCAACTTCATGGTGTTTTCCATAACAGACCGTTTGCGCTATCACATGTCAGAGCGAGGCGGCACGCAAATCACAAATGCTCAACACGGATACAATGAGGTGGGATGAGGAAAAATAATGCCGCTTCCCGGCGAATCGGAAAGCGGCGTGAAGGTTATTTGAGCATAGGTTTAAGGAAGCGGGCGGTATGCGACGCCTCGCACTCCGCCACGGTTTCCGGCGTACCGGAGACGAGAATTTCGCCGCCGCCGCTGCCGCCTTCCGGGCCGAGGTCGACAATCCAGTCCGCTGTTTTAATGACGTCCAGGTTGTGTTCGATCACCACGATGGTGTTGCCCTGATCGCGCAACTGATGCAGAACGTCAAGCAACTGCTGAATATCGGCAAAGTGCAGGCCGGTGGTCGGCTCGTCGAGAATATACAGCGTCTGCCCGGTGCCGCGCTTCGACAGTTCGCGCGCCAGCTTCACGCGCTGGGCCTCGCCGCCGGAAAGCGTCGTCGCCGACTGACCAAGACGGATATAGGTCAGCCCCACGTCCATCAGCGTCTGCAGCTTACGCGCCAGCGCCGGAACCGCATCAAAGAACTCACGCGCTTCTTCAATGGTCATATCCAGTACTTCGTGGATGGTCTTGCCTTTGTACTTAATCTCCAGCGTTTCCCGGTTATAGCGCTTGCCTTTGCACTGGTCGCACGGCACGTAAATATCCGGCAGAAAGTGCATTTCGACTTTAATGACGCCATCGCCCTGGCACGCTTCGCAGCGACCGCCGCGCACGTTGAAGCTGAATCGCCCTGGCGTGTAGCCGCGCGAGCGAGACTCCGGCACGCCAGCAAAAAGCTCGCGAACCGGGGTAAAGACGCCCGTATAGGTCGCCGGGTTGGAACGCGGGGTGCGCCCGATTGGGCTCTGGTCGATATCGATCACTTTATCGAAATGTTCCAGCCCCTGAATATCCCGATACGGCGCCGGTTCGGCGATAGTCGCCCCGTTTAACTGACGCTGGGCGATGGGGAACAGCGTGTCGTTAATCAGCGTCGATTTACCGGAACCCGAGACGCCGGTGATACAGGTAAACAGCCCTACCGGTAGCGTAAGGGTCACATCTTTCAGGTTGTTGCCGCGCGCGCCGGTGAGTTTGAGCACTTTTTCTGGATTTGCCGGCACGCGTTGTTTCGGCACTTCAATTTTGCGTTTACCGCTCATGTACTGGCCGGTCAGCGATTCCGGTACCGCCATAATGGCTTCCAGCGGGCCTTCCGCCACCACCTCGCCGCCGTGAACGCCCGCGCCGGGGCCAATATCAATCACATGGTCGGCGGCGCGAATGGCGTCTTCATCGTGTTCCACCACAATCACGGTATTGCCAAGATTGCGCAGATGAATCAGCGTACCCAGCAGCCGTTCGTTATCGCGCTGGTGCAGACCGATGGACGGCTCATCCAGCACATACATCACGCCGACTAACCCGGCGCCTATCTGGCTCGCCAGACGAATACGCTGGGCTTCGCCGCCGGAAAGCGTCTCTGCCGAGCGGGAGAGCGTGAGATAGTTCAGGCCGACGTTCACCAGAAACTTGAGGCGATCGCCGATCTCTTTTAGCACTTTTTCGGCGATTTTCGCTCGTTGCCCGGAAAGCTTGAGATTAGTGAAAAAATCCATCGCATGGCCAATGCTCATATCGGAAATAGCAGGCAGCGGCGTATTTTCCACAAATACATGGCGCGCTTCGCGATTCAGTCGCGTTCCTTCACAGCTGGCGCAGGGGCGATTACTGATGAACTTCGCCAGCTCTTCGCGCACCGCGCTGGATTCCGTCTCTTTATAACGGCGCTCCATATTATGCAGCACGCCTTCGAACGGATGGCGGCGCACGGAAGTATCGCCGCGATCGTTCATATATTTAAATTCAATGTTCTCTTTGCCGGAACCGTACAGCACGACTTTATGTACGTTGGCGCTGAGGCTTGCCCACGGCGCATCCACGTCGAACTTATAGTGTTCCGCCAGCGACTTGAGCATTTGAAAGTAATAAAAATTGCGACGATCCCAACCACGAATCGCGCCGCCTGCCAGCGACAGGTCGGGATTCTGGATCACGCGGTCCGGATCGAAATATTGCTGAACGCCGAGCCCGTCACAGGTCGGGCAGGCGCCTGCCGGGTTGTTGAACGAGAACAGACGCGGTTCCAGTTCGCGCATACTGTAGCCGCAAATCGGACAGGCAAAATTGGCGGAGAACAGAAGCTCCTCCGCTTTCTCATCGTCCATATCGGCAACAACCGCCGTGCCGCCGGATAATTCCAGCGCCGTTTCGAACGACTCCGCCAGGCGTTGGGAAAGATCGTTGCGAACTTTGAAGCGATCGATCACCACCTCAATGGTATGTTTCTTTTGTAGCTCCAGCTTCGGCGGATCGGAGAGATCGCAGACTTCGCCGTCAATACGGGCGCGAATGTAACCCTGGCTTGCCAGATTTTCCAGCGTTTTGGTGTGTTCGCCTTTACGCTCTTTAATAATCGGCGCGAGCAGCATCAGACGTTTGCCTTCCGGCTGTGACAGCACGTTATCGACCATCTGGCTAACGGTTTGCGCCGCCAGCGGCACGTCATGATCCGGACAACGCGGCTCGCCCACGCGGGCAAACAGCAGGCGCAGGTAGTCGTGGATCTCGGTAATAGTACCCACCGTAGAGCGCGGGTTGTGCGATGTCGATTTCTGTTCAATTGAGATCGCGGGCGATAGCCCCTCAATATGGTCGACATCCGGTTTTTCCATGAGCGACAAAAACTGCCGCGCGTAAGCGGAGAGCGATTCAACGTAACGACGCTGCCCTTCGGCATACAGAGTGTCGAAAGCCAGTGAGGATTTGCCTGAACCCGAAAGCCCGGTCACGACAATCAGTTTGTCGCGGGGGATGACGAGGTTAATATTTTTGAGATTATGGGTGCGGGCGCCCCGAACTTCGATCTTATCCATTCACCTTTCCCGGTAGAGACTCGGATGCCTGGTTTGTTTGAAGGACAAACGGCAGAAACGGCTAATTATGACACAATTTAACCTGTTTGAATATACAGTATTGGAATGCATCTTCAGCTAAAGTATGCAACAATATGAGGTTCGCGCGAGTGACCTGGAACCTGCATCGCAGCTATTAAAATGCTACGTGGAAATGGTACACTCACGCGTTTACACTATTTATGAAACGTATTCAGGAGACTCAATTATGGCCAGCAGAGGCGTAAACAAGGTGATTCTCGTTGGTAATCTGGGCCAGGACCCGGAAGTACGCTATATGCCGAGTGGCGGCGCTGTCGCCAACTTAACGCTGGCTACTTCTGAATCCTGGCGCGATAAGCAGACCGGCGAAATGAAAGAGCAGACTGAATGGCACCGGGTGGTGATGTTCGGCAAACTGGCGGAAGTGGCCGGCGAATATCTGCGTAAAGGTTCTCAGGTGTATATCGAAGGTCAATTGCGTACCCGCAAGTGGACCGATCAGAGTGGCCAGGAACGCTATACGACTGAAATTAACGTTCCGCAGATCGGCGGCGTGATGCAGATGCTGGGTGGTCGCCAGGGCGGCGGCGCACCGGCAGGCGGTCAGCAGCAGGGTGGTTGGGGTCAGCCGCAACAACCTCAGCAGCCGCAGGGCGGCAACCAGTTCAGCGGCGGCGCGCAGTCGCGTCCACAGCAATCCGCGCCAGCGCCGTCTAACGAACCGCCAATGGATTTTGACGACGACATTCCGTTCTGATTTTTGGTAAAAAAGTCAAAGCGTTATTTGCATTTTCGCTATAGCTCTCGTCTGCTGAAATGCCTGGTGTAAACCAGGCATTTTCTTACCTGGTATTATTGTCTTAGGGCCTATCCCACCAGGCGTTATTGGCGCAGCCAGTTTGGACACGGACAGCGCGCAAAAACCGGAGCGTACACGTAGTACGTGAAGTTTGACTCGCTACGCTCGCCCTTCGGGCCGCCGCAAGCGGCGTTCAAAACGCTAACGCGTTTTGGCGAGCACTGCCCAGGACCAAAATGGCAAGTAAAATAGCCCTAATGGGATAGGCTCTTAGTATCCCTTTCAAAAAAGAGAAGCGCATATCTCACGGAAAAATGTCGCTTATCGCCTCTGGCCGACTCGACTCGGCACATCATTATCCAGCCGAAGTTCATAAATGTACTGCAATAACCCGGATTGTCTTAAATATGAAAGAGAAAACTCATCTGCAAAATATATAATTTATAGCCATTTTTTGACAACAAAAAGATATTATAAAATAACGGTAGAGAATGGTCGGTATTATCAATGGTTAATTAAATGTTTGCTTTAGCTTGTGATGAGCTCAAATATGATATGTGTATCTTGCTTTATTTTTAATTGCTGAAGATAAAATTGTTACTTATAGCTGGCTTTATATAAAAAATGGTTTTATTTGTGTATTTTTTTACACAATTCTGATTTTTTACTCCCCACTTATTATATTTTCAATGATTTAAGTTATATTGAAGTCCCTATGACCCTATGTTTTAATTGTGAAAATTCATTTTATCCTCTGGAGGCAAATTTATTAAATACGTATGGTTATAACGCGTATTAAAAAGAAATATGTCCTTAAAATGATTTAGAGTTTCAATGATTAGCTAACAAATCTATTTATCGGCGGGTGGTTTTAATTTGCTGATGACTATTTTTTATTTATGAGCTGAGAGCTTATGCGATACCTATTATTGGGGAGGATATAGTTAGTGCAATAATTGATGTCTACCTAATTAAAAAAATGAAGAGTGTTTTTAATTAAAGCACTCATCTTTGTTGTGGGCGCATAAAAATGGCGTCGTTGTTTTTATTTTTCTGATTACGAGATGTAAGAAAACTGAAATCTATAAAGCGTATTGGTAGCAGTAAGCCAAGGGCGGTAGCGTTCACTTTCTGAATAAGTTGAGCATCCTTTATCCTTTCTAATCCACAAAAACATTTTATTCACAATGTAATATCAGGAGACAACATGGAAGACGAAAGTAATCCGTGGCCTAGTTTTGTTGATACATTCTCTACGGTATTGTGTATTTTTATATTTCTTATGTTGGTGTTTGCACTTAATAATATGATTATTATGTATGACAACTCAATTAAAGTTTATAAAGCAAATATAGAGAATAAGACTAAATCTACTGCTCAAAATAGCGGAGCCAATGACGATTCAAATCCTAATGAAATAGTTAATAAGGAAGTGAATACTCAAGATGTGTCGGACGGAATTACTACAATGTCAGGTAAGGAGGTTGGAGTATACGATATCGCCGATGGTCAGAAAACTGATATAACGTCTACAAAAAATGAGCTTGTTATTACGTATCATGGCAGGCTGAGAAGCTTTTCAGAAGAGGATACTCATAAAATAGAGGCTTGGTTAGAAGACAAAACTAATAGTAATTTATTGATAGAAATGGTTATTCCTCAGGCAGACATCTCTTTCTCTGACTCTTTACGACTGGGATATGAACGGGGAATTATTTTAATGAAAGAGATCAAGAAAATATATCCTGATGTAGTTATTGACATGAGTGTTAACTCCGCAGCATCAAGTACAACGAGTAAAGCTATTATCACGACTATTAATAAAAAGGTGTCAGAGTGAAATATATAAATCATTACCGCTATTTGTTTGTCTGTTTTTTTCTTGCCATACTCCCTTTTTTCGCTTTATCTTTTCCCGGTATAAGAGAGTATGTTTTTGATAACTTCATGGTTTCTGCAATTTACAATGGAGTCATTATTGCCATTTATATTACAGGTTCTTTGTGTGCATTATTCACTATTCTTAAAAATATTTCAGCAAAAGACATATTAATAGCTCAGGACGCCAGTAGAAAAAATAGCATTCTTTCTAACCTCAATCAGGTTTTGTTTGCCGGGGAACCCAAACAGTGCGATTTCAATTTGCTGATGGAATTAGATGACAATGTGTCTACCGCCCGTAATCAACGATTGTCATTTATTATGAGCTGTAGCAATGTGTCGACGCTTGTTGGCCTGTTGGGGACGTTTGCGGGTCTGTCTATTACGATTGGTTCAATCGGGAACTTATTGAGCTCGCCATCAGATGTTGGCGGTGATAATGCAAGTAATACACTCAATATGATCGTGACAATGGTAGCGTCGCTTTCTGAACCATTGAAAGGGATGAATACCGCATTTGTATCTTCTATCTATGGTGTTGTTTGCGCCATACTCCTGACCTCACAAAGTGTTTTTGTTCGCAGCTCCTATTCCCTTGTTTCTACGGAAATCAAAAAATTAAAAATCATAAGCAACAGATCCAATAATAAACAACGAAGCCTGCGGGTTGAATCAGAGACGCTTGTAGAATTTAAAGAGTTGTTTAAAGCGTTTTTTGATAACTATCTGTCAGTTGAAAATTTACGGACGCAGGATGAAGAAAAGAAACGAGAGATGCTATCAGATAGCTTTGTCACTTTGCAAAACCGACTATTGGATAACTCAGCAAAACTAGAGCAACTTTCTACGCTGATTGATGGTTATCTGGTAAGCAATAACGAAAATACCAAAAAATTAGTTGACGGTGTAATAACAATTACCTCTCGTTTATCTGAAGGTAATACCCTGCTTGCTGATAATAATGCACGACTGGAGGCAATGAGTACAATACAAAATATTATAGACAAAAAGAATGATTCAATAATGGCATCAGTTGATAAATGCTATCAGGAATCTCTTTCACATGGTAAGACCATAAACGATATTGCCGCTGGCAGTGCCGATATTTCTCATACTCTCGATGGGCTGAGAAAAGAAATGGATGAGGATATGAATAATGTTCATTTAGCGCTATCCGATCTATCGGCTACTGATAAAAAGATTATTGCCAATACTAAAGAGATTAGTGCTGAAATGGTTAGCTACCGTGATACCTATATGCCATTAATGGAAAAAATAACATCTATGCATCAGGAAATAGTAAAGCAACGTTTGTTAAACAAGGAGGAAAAAAATGAAGATTAAGATGTTTTTTCTGACGACTGCTTTTATTACACAAAGCACATACGCCAGCGAGCTTCCGGTCATTCCTCTAAGAGATTTAGTTAATGCCGCATTAACGCATCAGCCCTCTGTTGCTGTTTCATATTATGAGACTGAAAAGAAAAACAGTGACTTAGATCTTTCACGGGCAGCACTTTATCCTACCCTGGATCTAACATCTGGCCTTAATAATAACAGGAAAGAGTCATCAGGTACCGAGAGGAACGTTGAAAATAAGGTGTCTTTATCATACCGAATAACGGATTTTGGAGTGAGGGGGGCTAATATCAGGAAATCTGAATATGAAAGAGATAATAGTAAAACTGACTATGAAAAAACAAAGAATATAGTGTCTCAGGAGGTTGTGACAACCTATTACAACATCAGTAAATATCGTGAAATGATTGATGGCGTAAATCTGGAGAAAGAGTTTTATAAAAAGATGCTGGAAACTTTTTCGTTGCTGGTATCTTCCGGTGTAGCGATGCAATCTGATATGCGTAAAGTACAAGTATCTATCGATGCATTAAATACCAGAAGCATTATGTATCAGTCGATGTTGGATGATGAAATGTATAAAATGCAGAATATGACTGGTCTGAATTTATCACCAGATCAGATTCAAAGCGATGAAAAATTCAACCTCTTCAAAAAATATATCTTTGTCGAAAGCCCTGAAAAACTTATGGACATGGTGATGAAATACAACGATGACTATAAGATGCTTGTCAATACCCGAAAAGCCGCGACCGAAGATATTAATGCCGCAAAATCATCCTATTTTCCGACTGTAGATCTTGTTTCCAGCTATGTACAGAATAACCCGAGCGGTAGTGCCAAAAAAAGTGATTATGAAGATGAATTTAAAACGGGTATCAATGTCAGTTTCAACATTTTTAATGGGTTCAGAAATTCAGCCCAGGAAAGAAAAATGGTGGCAAGTTACTCGCAGGCTAAGCTGCAAATTGACGATTTTTTGATTAAAACGCGTTATAACATTGATTCACAACTTTCAAGATACGCCGCTGCAAAAGAGACTTACTCAGTGGCGGAACGTTCACATACAAACGCGTTACAGCTTACTGAATTATATGAGCAGGAGTTTCAGTTAGGGCAAAAAAGTTTGCTTGATTTAATTTCAAGCCGTAATGAAGCATTTCAGGCATATGTAAGCATGATCGACAGCAAATATAGCCTGTATATTTTAAAGCTACAGCAACTCTCATTGATTTTTCATTTAATGGATTATTTAAAAGGAAATACTGAAAGTGAGTTAAATGTAATGAAATGAATAGAAGACAAAGCGATCATCTCATGATGATAATTATTTCTTTGACGATCTTAATTATTATCCTTACCTACTTTATAGAAATTAATTCAGTGGTTCATGGTCAGGGCGTTATCACTACTAAAGATAATGCTCAGTTAATATCTCTTTCTAAAGGAGGGACGATACAAGATATTTATGTAGCCGAGGGTGATACTGTAAAAAAAGGAGAACTCCTTGCAAAGGTCGTTAACCTTGATCTGCAAAAAGAATATCAAAGGTATAGAACTCAAAAAGGGTATCTGGATAAAGATGTTAACGAAATATCTTTCATTCTTGATAAAGAAAATGAGAGTGGGTTGATTACCCTGGATGGCACCCGTTCTTTAAGCAATAAAGAGGTAAAAGCGAATATTGAATTAGTGCATAGTCAGATAAGAGCTAAAGAGTTAAAAAAAACCTCTCTTGATTCTGAGATTAGCGGATTACAAGAGAAGCTGAGTTCGAAAGAAAAAGAACTCGCATTGCTTGCCGAAGAAATAAATATTCTCTCCCCACTGGTAAAAAAAGGAATTAGCCCATATACCAATTTTCTTAACAAGAAACAGGCGTATATAAAAGTTAAGTCTGAAATTAATGATATTGAAAGTAGCATCACTTTAAAAAAAGATGATATTGAGTTGGTTGTTAATGATATTGAGGCGCTTAATAATGAATTGCGACTATCTTTATCTAAAATAATATCTAAAAATCTTCAGGAACTTGAGGTTGTTAACTCTACATTAAAAGTAATAGAGAAGCAGATAAATGAGGAGGATATCTATTCACCGGTTGACGGTGTAATTTATAAAATCAATAAAAGTGCCACTACTCATGGTGGTGTGATTCAGGCGGCGGACTTACTTTTTGAAATAAAACCAAAAGTAAGGACTATGCTGGCCGATGTGAAAATATTACCCAAATACCGTGACCAAATATATGTAGATGAAGCCGTTAAACTGGATGTGCAGTCAATTATCCAACCAAAGATAAAATCGTATAATGCGACTATCGATAATATTAGCCCTGATTCCTATGAGGAAAATACCGGAGGAACAATTCAGCGTTATTATAAAGTAATTATTGCATTCGATGTTAATGAAGATGATTTACGGTGGTTAAAACCAGGTATGACTGTTGACGCCAGTGTAATTACCGGAAAACACAGCATTATGGAATACCTGTTATCTCCCTTGATGAAAGGCGTGGACAAAGCCTTTTCAGAACCAGTTAATACTAAACGATTAGATACACCTTGAGAGTGAATATAATATTATGGGAAATAAAAGCATACAAAAGTTTTTTGCCGATCAAAATTCTGTAATTGATTTATCTTCTTTGGGTAATGCCAAAGGCGCAAAAGTTTCTCTTTCCGGGCCAGACATGAACATTACCACGCCGCGTGGTTCAGTGATCATTGTCAATGGCGCTCTTTATTCAAGTATCAAAGGCAATAACCTCGCTGTTAAATTTAAAGATAAGACTATTACCGGCGCTAAAATTCTGGGCAGCGTAGATTTAAAAGATATTCAACTGGAGAGAATTGACAGCTCATTGGTTGATTCTGCTCAGGTAGAAAAGAAAGGTAATGGCAAACGACGAAATAAGAAGGAAGAAGAGGAATTAAAAAAGCAGCTTGACGATGCTGAAAACGCAAAGAAAGAAGCTGATAAGGCGAAGGAAGAAGCAGAGAAAGCTAAGGAGGCAGCAGAAAAAGCGCTCAATGAAGCGTTTGAAGTACAGAACTCGTCAAAGCAAATTGAAGAAATGCTGCAGAACTTTTTGGCTGACAATGTAGCAAAAGACAATTTGGCTCAGCAAAGCGATGCTTCCCAGCAAAATACACAGGCTAAAGCAACGCAGGCTTCTAAACAGAACGATGCTGAAAAAGTTCTTCCTCAACCTATTAATAAAAATACCAGTACTGGCAAAAGTAATAGCAGTAAAAATGAGGAAAATAAGCTCGATGCCGAGTCTGTTAAAGAGCCGCTTAAAGTCACATTAGCGCTTGCGGCCGAAAGTAACAGCGGTAGCAAAGATGATAGTATAACTAATTTTACCAAACCTCAGTTTGTAGGTAGCACTGCTCCCAATGCCACGGTCATTATTAAAATTAATGGTATTGCTGTCGGTCAGGCTGTAGCGGATAGTTTGGGTAACTTCACCTTTACAGCGCCTGAAACATTGACTGATGGAACATACAATCTGGAGGCAGAGGCCAAGACTGCTGATGGGAGCGGTAGCGCCAAACTTGTCATTACTATCGATTCCGTTACCGATAAGCCAACATTTGAACTTTCGCCTGAAAGTAGTGTGTCCGGTCATAAGGGCTTAACGCCGACCTTGACGCCTTCAATTGTTGGTACGGCGGAAGAGAATGCTAAGGTTGACATTTATGTAGATAATAAACTGGTTGCCAGCGTTGATGTCGATAAAGATGGAAACTGGAGTTATGAATTTAAGGATAATGAATTATCTGAGGGCGAAAATAGTATAAAAGTCGTTGCTGTAGATAAAGCAGGTAATAAAAACGAAACGACGGATAGTATCATAACCGACACCATTCCTCCGGAAAAGCCGACGATTGAGCTGGATGATAGTAGTGATTCCGGCATTAAAAATGACAACATTACAAATAGCACTCTGCCAACATTTATTGGTGTGGCGGAACCTGGTTCTACAGTCTCTATTTATCTTGGGCTTAAACATCTTGGTGAGGTCATTGTTGCTAAAGATGGGACATGGAGCTATACGCTTACTACGCCGCTCAAGGATGGCGAATACAATATAACAGCAACAGCTACTGATATTGCCGGGCATACCTCTGCGACGGCAAATCTGCCTTTTACTATTGATACCCGTATCAGCTATTTCAGCGCTGAGATTGAAACGACTGATGATAGCGGTATTGTCGGCGATAACGTTACTAACAATACTCGCCCAACCTTTACAGGTAAAACTGAGCCAAATGCTATTATCAGTGTCATAAATAGTGAGACTGGCGAAGAGGTTATTTTTAAAGCGAATGACAAGGGCGAATGGACATTCAATTTCACTTCCGACTCAGTGGAAGGGATTAACAATCTTACGTTCACTGTTGAAGATGTCGCTGGCAACAAAAAGGATTTTTCCTTTAGTTACGTTATCGATACTATTGCCCCTGTACCTCCGACGGTTTCTTTGGAGGACTTTGTTGTTTTACCGAATGGTATAATTTTATCAGGGAATGATTTACCGGCTTTAGTCGGTACGGCAGAGCCAAAGTCTACCATCTTATTGATGCGAGATGGTAAATTATATGACAGCATTGAGGTTGACTCAAACGGGACCTGGAATTATCAGTTTAGTAATAAATTTCTTCAGGGCGCCTATGATATTGAAATCATCTCTCAGGATGCCGCCGGTAATAAATCCTCTACTGTTAAATATTCTTTTACTATTCAAACTGAAGTTGTACCTCCAAAAGCGGAACTCGATGCCAGTGATGATTCCGGTGCAAAAGGCGACTGGATTACCAATAAACATAATGCTCTGACATTACTGGGAACAGCTGATAGGTTTGCTACCGTAAATATCCTTATCGATGGTAAAACGATAGGCGTGACGACTGCGGATGCAGACGGTAACTGGAATTTTGATATTTCCCGAAATCTGTCTGACAATGTTTATAAGATTACGGTTGAATCCATCGATCCTTTAGGAAGAACGTCATCTGTAGATTATCAGCTTACCATTGATAGCTTTACGCCGATCCCTACTGTTATGTTGCATGATAGCGCTGACTCTGGCGTTAAAGGCGATATGATTACTAAAATTAATACGCCGTTGTTTACCGGGATGGCTGAAGCTAATGCTAAGGTTTCCATCTATGTTGACGGTGTGTTAAGTGGTGAGGCTATTGCTGGCGATGATGGTGTATGGAATTTTCAATTTACCACAGCGTTATCTGATGGCTCGCATGACGTAACGGTAAAGGTAGAAGATATTGCCGGTAATACTGCCTCCTCATCAGCGTATAATTTCCAAATCGTAACGCAAACGCAAAAACCAACAATAGAGTTGGTCAACGATACGGGGGTTGATAATACAGACCATATTATTAATGAAAAGAATCCTGCACTGACAGGAACCGCTGCACCCTATTCAACGGTTAAACTCTATATTGATGGCGCACTGATCGCTGAGGTCAGAACAAATAAAGATGGCAGATGGGAGTATACCCTGAAAGCCGATCAAGGTTTGGTTGATGGCGATCATAGAATAACCGCTTCAGTTGAAGATATCGCTGGCAACATTGCTCATTCGGATCCTTTCTTAATTAGCGTCGATACTGCTATTTCAATACCGATAGTTTCATTGAGCCCGGATTCAGATTCGGGAATTGCAGATGATAATTTAACGAATATCGTTAAACCTACCTTGCACCTAAAAGATATTGATCCGGACATTATCAGTGTTCAGGTATGGGATGCCGCGTCTGATACGCAGATCGGTGTTGCCACGCAACAACCTGATGGTTCATGGGCCTATACCTTTACTTCAGATTTAACGGAAGGCTTGCATCAGGTTTATGTCAAGGTTGAGGACATTGCGGGTAATAAAGCGAACAGCGCGGTATTCGATTTTACTATCGATACCACAGTATCAACGCCGGTGATTTCCCTGCTTTCTAAGGATGATACGGGGGTTACAGGCGATAACCTGACCAATATCAATAAGCCAGGTTTTGCTATTTCCGGTGTTGATGCTGATGCGCATCGGGTCGTCGTACAGGTGATGCACAATGGCGTGAGCGAAGAGATCGAACTTTCCCACCTCAATGGTAGTTGGTTATTTATACCAGGGAATACGTGGGCGGATGGCAGCTACACGTTAACGGTGAAAGTAGAAGATAAGGCAGGAAATACCAACTACTCAGCGCCGCTGACGGTCGTTATCGATACCCAAATCGCCATTGATGGGGTGGAACTGGTCAACGATAGCGGCGTGAAAGGCGATAATATGACCAACGACGACCGTCCCCACTTTCGTGTGACGGTACCTACGGATGTCAATGAAGTCCGTCTGAGCATTGACGGTGGTAATTCGTGGGTTCAGGCAACTCCGGGCGTGGCAGGAAGCTGGGAGTATATCTGGCCGACAGACCTGGCAGATGGTCAATACACGCTAACGGTGGAAGCGACTGATAAAGCAGGCAATACAGTGACGAAGACCATCGATTTCGCGGTGGATACCACGCTGTCAGTGCCGGTCATCGTACTGGATAGCGCGGACGACACCGGCATCCAGGGCGATAACATGACGAATAGCACCCAGCCGACATTTGCCCTGCAGCATATTGATGATGATGCCGTTCGCGTTACGGTCAGCGTGGAGCATGGCGGCGTCACCACCACATTTGACGCCACGAAAGGCACAGGCGGATGGAGCTTTACGCCGACAGGGGCGTGGGCGGATGGTGATTATACCCTGAGTGTGTCAGTCGAAGATAAAGCGGGGAACACCAGCCATTCTGCATCGTTGACGGTGACGGTGGACACGCAAATCGCCATTAATAACATTGAACTGGTCAATGACAGCGGTATTCCCAACGATAATCTGACTAATAACGTGCGTCCGCACTTCCAGGTGACGGTACCGACGGATGTCAACGTGGTGCGCCTGAGCATTGACGGCGGCAAGACGTGGTTCAACGCTACCCAGAGCGCGACGCCGGGCGCTTGGGATTATATCTGGCCGGATGATGTGGCCGACGGAGGCTATACCCTGACGGTAGAGGCGACCGACAAGGCGGGAAACAAGACGACGCAGGAACTTGATTTCACCATCGATACCACTCTGTCTGTGCCGACCCTCTCGCTGGACAGCGCAGATGACAGCGGCATCGCGGGCGATAATATCACCAATGTTAAAACGCCGGGCTTTACCCTCAACAATATTGATACCGATGTCAGCCGGGTGATAGTGGAGGTAATGCACAATGGCATTAAACAGGAGGTGCCACTGGTTCAGACCGGCGGACAGTGGCGCTTTGCGCCGACCAGCGACTGGGCGGACGGCGACTATATCCTGACGGTGAAGGTAGAAGATAGGGCCGGAAATGTGAAGCAGTCCGCGCCGTTGACGGTGACAGTAGACACGCATATCGCCATTGACCGTATTGAACTGGTTAACGACAGCGGTATCCCCGGCGATAATCTGACCAATGAAGCGCGCCCGCACTTTCAGGTGACAGTACCGGCGGATGTTAACGGTGTAAGACTGAGTATTGATGGCGGCAAAACGTGGTTTGACGCCACGCAGAGCGCGACGTCGGGCGTCTGGGATTACACCTGGCTGACGAATGTGGCTAACGGCCCTCACACCCTGATGGTGGAAGCGTCCGACAAGGCGGGAAACAAAACGACGCAGAAACTGGACTTCATCATCGATACCCTGCTGTCAGAACCGACTATTACCCTGGACAGCGCGGATGATAGCGCCGCTGGCGATAACATCACCAACGTTAAGATGCCAGGCTTTACCCTCGGTAATATCGACGCCGACGTGACCAAAGTGGTGGTGACGGTGGCGCATGATGGTAAGAACCAACAGATAGAGTTGATTAAGAACGGCGGTGTGTGGCGCTTTACGCCGGGCGCAGCCTGGACCGATGGCGACTATACGTTGACGGTAAAGGTAGAAGATAAGGCGGGTAATACAAATTATTCTGCGCCGCTGACGGTGACTATCGATACGCAAACGTCTATTGATCGCATTGAGCTTCTTAATGACACGGGTATTGTCGGGGATAACCTGACCAATGAAGCACGTCCACAGTTTCATATTACGGTACCGACGGACGTGAACTCTGTGCAACTGAGTCTTGATGGCGGCATCAACTGGGTTAACGCAACGCTGACGTCTGACGGCGTTTGGGAGTATATATGGCCGACAGATCTGGTCGAAAATACGTATACCCTGACAGTGAAAGCAACCGATGTTGCAGGCAACACGGCGACGGAAACGCTCAATTTTATCATTGATACCACATTGTCGACACCGACCATCACGCTGGATAGCGCAGATGATAGCGGCACCGCCAACGATAATAAGACTAACGTTAAAACGCCGGGTTTTATTATCGGCGGTATTGATTCTGACGTGACTCAGGTCGTCGTGCAGGTGATGCGCGATGGTCACAGCGAGGAGGTGGAGCTGACGCAGACTAACGGGCAGTGGCGTTTTGTACCCGGCAGCGCGTGGACTGATGGCGACTATACGCTGACGGTAACGGTGAAAGATGAGGCGGGTAATATTCGCCACTCAGCGCCGTTGACGGTCACCATCGATACGCAAATCGCCATTGACCATATTGAACTGGTCAATGACAGCGGTATTCCCGACGATAATCTGACTAATAACGTGCGTCCGCACTTCCAGGTGACGGTACCGACTGATGTCAACGTGGTGCGCCTGAGCATTGACGGCGGCAAGACGTGGTTCAACGCGACCCAGAGCGCGACGCCGGGTGTCTGGGATTATACCTGGCTGGCTGATGTGGGAGAGGGGAAGCATACCCTGACAGTGGAGGCGACCGACAAGGCGGGAAACAAAACGACGCAGCAACTGGACTTCATCATCGATACCCTACTGTCAGAGCCGACTATCGTGCTGGACAACACGGACGACAGCGGAACAAAAGGTGATAACCTGACCAACGTAAATAAGCCGACGTTTTTACTGGGCAATATTGACGCAGACGCGCGGTATGTCACGGTTGAGGTGCAGCATGGCGGCACGAAAGAAGTGCTGACGGCCACCAAAGACGCGACCGGCAACTGGAGCGTAACACCGACCGGCACATGGGCTGATGGCGACTATACGCTGACAGTGAGGGTGGAGGATGATGCGGGGAACGAAAAACACTCAGCGTCGCTAACAGTCACTGTTGATACCCAAATCACCATTGATGCTATTGAACTGGTTAATGATAACGGTATTCCCGGCGATAATATGACTAACGACGCCCATCCGCAGTTCCGCGTGACGGTACCGGGGGACGTTAACGAAGTCAGTCTGAGCATTGATGGTGGCGTAACCTGGGTTAAGGCGACACAGAGCGCGACGCCGGGCGTCTGGAATTATACCTGGCCGGGCACCGTGCCGGATGGCGACTATACGCTGAATGTGAAAGCGACTGACAATGCGGGTAATACGGTGACGGAGACACTCCACTTCACTATTGATACCACGCTGTCGACGCCGGTCATCGTACTGGATAGCGCGGACGACACCGGCATCCAGGGCGATAACATGACCAATCGCACCCAGCCGACATTTAACCTGCAACATATTGATGATGATGCCGTTCGCGTTACGGTCAGCGTAGAGCATGGCGGCGTCACCACCACATTTGACGCGACTAAAGACGCAGGCGGATGGACCTTTACGCCGCCGACATCATGGGGAGCGGGCGATTATACCCTGAGTGTGTCAGTCGAAGATAAAGCGGGGAACACCAGCCATTCTGCATCACTGACGGTGACGGTGGACACGCAAATCGCCATTAATAACATTGAACTGGTCAATGACAGCGGTATTCCTGACGATAATCTGACTAATAACGTGCGTCCGCACTTCCAGGTGAAGGTACCGACGGATGTCAACGAGGTACGCCTGAGCATTGACGGCGGCAAGACGTGGTTCAACGCTACCCAGAGCGCGACGCCGGGCGTCTGGGATTATACCTGGCTGGCTGATGTGGGAGAGGGGAAGCATACCCTGACAGTGGAGGCGACCGACAAGGCGGGAAACCAGACGACGCAGAAACTGGACTTCATCATCGATACCCTACTGTCAGAACCGACTATCGTGCTGGACAGCACGGACGACAGCGGAACAAAAGGCGATAACCTGACCAACGCGAATAAGCCGACGTTTATACTGGGCAATATTGACGCAGACGCGCGGTATGTCACGGTTGAGGTGCAGTATGGCGGCACGAAAGAAGTGCTGACGGCCACCAAAGGCGCGACCGGCATCTGGAGCGTGACACCGACCGGCACATGGGCAGATGGCGACTATATGCTGACGGTGAGGGTGGAGGATGATGCGGGGAACGTAAAATACTCAGCGCCGCTGACGGTCACGGTTGATACCCAAATCACCATTGATGTTATTGAACTGGTTAATGATAACGGTATTCCCGGCGACAACCTGACCAATGACGTTCGTCCACACTTCCGCGTCACGGTGCCAGGGGATGTCAACGAGGTACGTCTGAGTATCGACGGCGGTAATACGTGGGTTCGTGCAACACAGGGCACGGCAGGGATCTGGGATTACACCTGGCCGAAAGATGTGACCGACGGGCTACATACCCTGACGGTAGAAGCGACCGATAAGGCGGGAAATAAGACGACGCAGACGCTCGATTTTACCATTGATACCCGGCTGTCAACGCCTACCATCACTATGGATAGCAGGGACGATACAGGTGCCATTGGCGATCATATTACGAGCGTCAAAAGGCCGGGCTTTACCATTGGCAATATTGACGCCGATGCGCAATCGGTCATTTTGCGGATCACACAGGGCGGCAATAGCCAGGAAGTGACACTAACCCAGGTTGGAGGACAGTGGCGCTTTACGCCAGATGCTGACTGGGCGGACGGTAGCTATACACTGACGGTAGAGGTAACGGATAACGCAGGAAACGTTCGTCAGTCCACGCCGCTGATAGTGACGGTAGATACGCAAACCAGCATTACTGATATTACATTGGTCAATGATCATGGCGTGCCTGATGACAATCTAACTAACAGCACCCGTCCGCAGTTTGAGATCACGGTGCCGGCGGATGTGAATTCTGTGCAACTGAGCATTGATGGGGGCGCAAACTGGGTGAGCGCGGCGCAGGGTATTGAAGGCGTCTGGGGCTATACCTGGCCAACGGATATGGGCGATGGAAAACACACCCTAACCGTCATGGTCACCGACAGAGCGGGCAATACGGCGACGCAAACGCTTGAATTTTTCATCGACACCCGGTTGTCGACGCCGACTATTGCGCTGGATAGCACGGATGATACCGGTACGCCTGGCGATGATATGACCAATCGCACCCGACCGACCTTTATTCTGCAGAATATCGATTCGGATGTTATCAACGTTACAGTCAGCGTCACGCATAATGGAACGACAACCTCGTTTACCGCGACACAGGGGGCTGGAGGCTGGAGCTTTACACCGCCAGCGCCGTGGGGCGACGGTGATTATACGCTGACGGTGACAGTGGAGGATCGGGCGGGAAATACGCGTCCGTCTACGCCGCTGACGGTGACAGTGGATACGCAAATAGCCATTGATCATATTGAATTAGTCAACGATAGCGGCGTCCCTGGCGATAATGTGACAAAACATGTGCGTCCGCAGTTCCAGATCTCGGTACCGGATGATGTGGAAAAGGTTCTTCTGAGTATTGACGGCGGCACGACCTGGGTTACCGCAATCAAGAGTTCGACGGCTGGCATTTGGGATTACACCTGGCCGACGGATATGCCAGAGGGACAGCATACCCTGACCGTGGAAGTGACTGACGGTGCGGGTAATAAGATGACGGAGACGCTCAATTTCACTATCGACATCACGTTGATGACGCCAACCATTGAGCTGGCGCCCGATCAGGATACCGGACAGAATAAGAACGATAATCTGACCAGCGTCACTCAGCCAGTATTTGTGTTGGGGAGTATCGATAAAGATGTTCGACACGTGGAATTGAGTATTGAGCATAACGGCACGTTTAAAACGGTGGTACTCACCGAATCAGCCGACGGCTGGCGCTATCGACCGGATTCTGCTTTGGCGGACGGTAGCTACACATTCACCGTGACGGTAACAGATGTGGCAGGCAACCAGCAAACATCCGCGCCTTTAAAGGTGACGATAGACGGTACGTTGACTACGCCGGTGATTGAACTGGCAGCTGGCGAAGATAGCGGTACTGTTGGCGATCGCCTCACCAATCACGATCGGCCTGTGTTCGACATACGCCAGGTTGATTCTGACGTTACGCGCGTGATGGTCAAAGTAACTTACAACGGTAAAACGCACGAGGAAGCGGCGGTATTCACCAATGGTCAATGGCGCTTTACGCCTTCTGCGAGCTGGGCTGATGGCTCATATCAGTTAGCCGTTGTGGTGGAAGATCTGGCGGGGAATGTAAAAGAGTCTGCGCCGTTTGAGGTGCGTATTGACACCACGACAACCATTAACAATATCGTATTGCTTAATGATACTGGCGTGCAGAATGATCAATTAACGAATGTTGCCAAACCGTCATTCAGAATTGACGTTCCCGGTGATGTCGTCCAGGTACGCGTAACCCTGGATGGTGGCGCTAACTGGAATGTGATACGCAAAAATGCCGACGGACAGTGGATTTTTGACAGCCCGAATACTCTGGTTGACGGCACATATACCCTTCGCGTAGAGGCCACGGATGAGGCAGGTAATATTGCGAATAAAGATTTAGTATTTAATATCGATACTAATATACAGGTTCCGACTATTGCTTTAGACGCAGGACAAGATACCGGAGCGAATACAGCCGATAATATCACTAATATTTCACGACCCACCTTTACGATTGGTAATGTTGACCCCGATGTTATCAAAGTCGTGGTGACGATTGATGGTCATGATTATAACGCGACTAAGGTTGGGGCTGGTTGGCAATTTACGCCAGGCAATGCCATTCCGGATGGTTCTTATAATATTACCGTTACGGTTGAAGATAAGGCCGGAAATACCGCGACATCGAAACCATTACCTGTTGTGATAGATACGACGGCTGAAATTGAAAGCGTCACGTTGGTTACAGATAGCGGTGATAGCGATGTAGATAACATTACCAAAGTCGACAAGCCGCAGTTTAGTATTGTTACCGCTGATGATATTACCCATGTGCGCGTTAAAATCGATAACGCCGCTAATTGGATTGAACTCACAAAAGGAGGGGATGGCCGCTGGATATTTAATGTCGGTTCGGCATTACCTGATGGGCAACACACTCTCTTGGTTGATGTGACTGATATCGCCGGCAACGTTGCGCAAGAAACGCTGCAGTTTACGATTGATACGACTCTGCGAGAGCCGACAATTGTACTCGATCCCACCCATGATACTGGTGATGATACTAATGATAATCTTACCAGGATTAACAAACCGGTGTTTATTATCGGTAATGTCGATAATGATGTATCACACATTGTGGTTCATATTGATGGTCGGGATTACACCATTGAAAACACAGGGGGGAATTTAACCTTTACGCCGGATCAACCGCTGTCTGACGGTCAGCATACGATCTCTGTTACCGTAACGGATATTGCTGGTAATACCAAAACATCGGCCGAACTGAAGATTGAAATCGACACGCAGGTTCAGATTGACAGTGTTACGTTAACAACAGATAGCGGCGTCAACGATCACGATAATGTCACCAATGCTACCCGTCCCTCTTTTGAAATTGCAACGCCTGATGATGTGACATCGGTGCTGGTTTCTTTCGATGGCGTAAACTGGACGCCCATCAGTAAAAATGCGGCCGGGCAGTGGGAATTTACTGCAGGTAGCGCATTGCCTGATGGTCATTATACTCTCCATGTCCAGGCGACGGATCGGGCAGGGAATACGGCAAATTCCACGCTGGGCTTCACCGTGGATACGCAGATTGACGGCCTGAGCGTCGTGATGCTGGACGACGCCGGAAAGGATTCTACGGATGGTATTACGAATATTACCTCTCCACGTTTTGAAATTTCAGCCAGAGAACCGCTGCAGAGCGTGACGGTAATTTTAAACGGGAAATCCAGCACACTGACTCAGGGGGCAGGTAATAAATGGCTGTTTACCCCTGATACACCGTTAGTGGATGGAACTTACAAAATAGAAATAGTGGCTGAAGATATCGCAGGTAATAAAATTAGCAAAGAGGTATCATTCACAATAGACACTATTGTTTCTGATCCCAGTATTGATTTGCTGGATGCGGATGATACTGGCGAAAGCGCTGTTGATAATATTACGAGTGTCACTAAACCACGTTTCGTTATTGGCAATGTACCCGCCGATATTGATACTGTTGTAATCAGAATTAACGGCGTTTCTTATCCGGTTACGGCAAATGGCAATAACCTCTGGGAATTCCAGGTTCCCGTTGCGTTAAACGATGGCGTATATGAAGCCGTTGTTGTCTTCAGAGATATTGCCGGAAATACTTCTGAAACTAAGCTGCCCTTTACCATTGATACCACGACAAGCGTCAGTGTCAGAATGGAGCCAGCGTCTGATACCGGAAATTCCAATAGCGATAACCTTACGAATAAGCAAAATCCCAAATTCGAAGGTACTGCAGAGCCCAATGCGAAACTGGTGATTACCATTGTTGACGATAAGTCAGGTCGGGAGGTTTTAAAACAAACGATTACGGTTGGCGCTGATGGCAACTGGAGTGTGACGCCGAATATACTGCCGGATGGCATGTATACCATCAACGTCGTCGCAACAGATGTCGCGGGAAATACTGCGCAAACGCAGGAAAGATTCACTATCGATACGGTTACGATCGATCCCACCATTCGCCTTTCGGATCCATCTATTGATGATCAGCATGAAGCAACCAGCCTGCGTCCTGAGTTCAAAGGGTTTGCCGAAGCGTTCTCGACGATTATGATTCAGTGGGATGGGAAAGTGGTCGGCTCCGCAAACGCCAATGCGAATGGCGAATGGAGTTGGACGCCGCCATCAGTATTAGCGCCAGGCTCCTATGTTGTGAGCATTGTTGCCAAAGATAAAGCGGGTAATGAATCGTCGCAGGTCGACTTTCCTGTAGTAATACCTGTTATTGATGTCACGCCTCCAACCATAAAGCTCAGCGAGGAGAGCGATAGTGGTGCCTTAGGAGACTTTACGACGAATAATAAAACGCCGACCCTGATTGGGAGCACGTTACCTAATACGATTGTGAGTATTTATGTGGATGGCGTGAAGGTCGGCGAGGCGACAGCGGATACAGCGGGTCGATATACTTTCCAGTTATCGGAAATGAAAGATGGCCATTATGTCGTCCAGGTGGGTATCGTCAACCCTCGCGATAATAGCGAACTGCGTTCTACCGCCGTTGATGTCACTATCGATACCGAGGTTGCTGAACTGGTATGGAATATATCTGGAATGCATGAGGGCGGATATATCAACACGGTGACGCCGGAGATTGGCGGCACCAGTGAGCCAAACAGCAAAATCACTATCTTTGTGAATGGCGTTGAAAAAGCGATTGCTTATACGACAGGCGCAGGACACTGGGGCGTAGTATTACCCGCTTTGGGTAATGACGGTAATTATGAATTAACGTTTAAAGTTGAAGACGTTGCCGGCAATATCAGAGAGTTTGGTCCGCAGAATGTGATACTGGATACGGTAATTTCGCCGTTAACCGTGGTATTACGCGAAGCTGATGACAGTGGCAAAGTTGGCGACTGGATCACCAATAAATCTCATGTCACCATCGATGGTACTGCCGAAGCCGGAAGTACTTTAACCATCAGGAATCCGCAGGGAGTGGTTATTGCTACCCTGGTGGTAGGCAATGATGGTCGATGGAGCGCAGAATTAGATCTGCGTGAAGGTAGTAATGCCTTTGTCGTGGTATCGGAAGATAAAGCGGGCAACAGCCAACAAAAAGAGATTCTGATAGAACATGATACGCAGATTGAAATCAGCGATATTTCATTAAGTCGGGATACTAATAGCGGTGATAAATATGATCTGATTACCAATAATAAGTCTCCGGTACTGGTTGCCATGACCGATCCCGGCGCGACGGTACAGGTTTATATTAATGGTGTGTTACAAGGCACAGTAGAGGCGAGTTCGTCAGGTAATATTAGCTATACCATGCCGGCAAATAGCGCCGACGGCGAGTATCAGGTGCAATTTGTTGCTACGGATACTGCTGGTAACCGGGTTGAGTCTGCGATTACAACCGTGACAATCGATTCTCAAATTGCTGTCTTTGACATTGATGAAGATTCATTACCGGCCCTCTCTAATAACCGGGCGTTGTCAGTCTCAGGTGTCGGGGAGGCTGGTTCTCAGGTCAGCATCTTTGTCGATGGTAAATTAGTCAACGTTGTTATGGTTGAGGCTGATGGCACATGGCGCGCGCCGATACTGCTGCAAGATGATGGTACGTTTAATATTCATTTCAGCATTACTGACGTTGCTGGCAACACTGAAGTGAGCAAGGATTATAGCGTGGATGTCGATTCATCAACCGACTTCCCAACGCTCAACCTTGAAGATGCGAGCAACTCTGGTTCACTTGACGATCTGATTACTAGTCACAACAAGCCTGTGTTAGTTGGCACCGCAGAAGCGGGAGCCACAATCCATATTTATGTGGATGAAAAGATCGTGGCAAATGTTCTTGTGCTTGAAGATGGAACCTGGTCCTATCAGTTTGATAATGCGTTAAAAGATGGTGAATATTCTATCCGAGTGGTTGCCGAAGACCCGGCAGGTAATACAGCAGAATCGCCTCGCTTACTCGTCACGATAGATACCAGTACGTTTATCGATAATCCTGTTATGATGGCAGGTTCTGATAACGGTATTTTCAGTAATGATAGTATAACGAGTCAAACCCGGCCTGCGTTTAGTATTTATGGAGAAATGAACCAGAGTGTTCAGATTTTCATTGATGGGGTGTTAGTCGATACGATCACGGTGACCGACAGAAATCAAGTTTATCGACCTGAGTCACCGTTGGGCGATGGTTCCCATAGCATTTATTATGTTATCACCGATAAAGCAGGCAACACGGCTACCTCGAAAACGCTAAACTTTACTATCGATACCTTAAATACGACGCCTGTCGCTATTGATTCTATCGGCGGACAAACGTTAGCAGAGATGACCGGTAGTGATGGCAAAATATATATAACGGACACGACACGTAACTTATTGTTTAGTGGCAGTGCCGAGCCCAATAGCAAAATAGAAATCATCATTAATGGCTTAAATGTGGGGGAAGTTTGGGTTAATGACAAAGGCCACTGGCAGATGCCGGTGAACCCGCTTTATTTCACAGAAGGCCAGCTGGATATCACTGTTAAATCTACGGACCGTGCTGGTAACGTAAATCAGGAAAAGTATTCCATTTGGGTCGATACGCATATCCAGGTATTTACCAGCGAGCTTGATGACAATAAATCATCATCGAAAACGGACTGGTGGAGTAATAGCTCCACTATTACCATGAGAGGTATGGGGGAAATTGGCGCTACGGTATCATTAATCGTGGCAGGGGTCACGCTGGCAACCGCTGTCGTTGCGGCTAATGGGCAGTGGGAGTTATCGACCGATCAGCTTCCGGAAGGGAAATACGATATCACGTTGAGTATTGAGGATAACGCAGGCAACCGTAAGGAAGAGGTACATGAAATATTTATTGATCGAACGCCGCCAAACGCTCCGGTCGTAACGTATTCAGATATTGTCAACGATCTAATTATTATGCAGGGGACGGCGGAAGCCAAATCTCAGCTAATAATAACCGATAGTAATGGGAATACTTATACGTTAACCGTTCCTGATAATGGTAAATGGAGTATGGCGATCCCGTATCCATCGGAAGGGAAGTTTACCATTACGAGTGTGGATGCGATTGGTAACCGGAGTGATGATGTCTCTCTCGATATCATGAAAGAGACTCCTGTTATTTCATTATCTCCAGACTCAGACAGTGGTACGGCGGGCGATAATATTACGCGAGATAATCAGCCTACCTTTATTATCGGGAATCTGGAAAGCGATGTTGTGGTCGTTCAGGTCGATATCAATGGGACCGTATATAATGCTGAAAAAAATGCCGATGGCGTTTGGTTCTTTACGCCAGGTACACCGTTAGCTGATGGTTCCTATACGATATCGGTAATCGCAAGCGATGCCGCGGGTAATCAGAAAAACTCGTTACCCATTACCGTTACGATCGACAGTACGCTGACCGTGCCGGAGATTGCGCTGGCAGCAGGTGAAGACAATGGCGCTTCAGACAGCGATAACGTGACGAATCACAATCACACCCAGCCTAAGTTCACGCTGCAGCATATTGATGCTGATGTGACCGGGGTGACTGTAAACGTGACGCATAATGGCGTGACAGACACCTATCAGGCGACGCAAGGCGCGGATGGCTGGACCTTCACGCCGCCAGCCGCCTGGAATGATGGTACCTACACGCTGAGCGTGACGGTGGTGGATCGCGCGGGGAACTCACTGCAATCTGCTTCGCTGGAGGTGACGGTTGACTCAACGGTGACGGTAACAGCGGATAGCCAGCATGACGATGCGAGCGATGACGCCACGCCAACAGCGGTTACTCCACCGGAGTCTGAAACAGTGAATGCCGAAAGCGCTACGCATCTTCGTACAGTGCCGTCTGCGGCGGAAGAAAGCGTGGTGAAGGAGACAGCCTATAGTATTACATTGTTAAACGCTGACTCTGGGGATGAAATAGATCGTTCAATTAGTCAGACACCTTCTTTTGAAATATCAGTACCTGAGAATATTGTTAATGTCAGTGTTATGTTTGAAGGAGAAGAGTTTACTCTGCCGATAACTAACCAGAAAGCAATATTCGAAGTTCCGCTATCTTTGGAAGATGGTGAATATACTATGGACGTGAAATTCATTGATAAGGACGATGATTTCCTGATTAAGGAAAAAACATTCTCAGTCGATCACTCCTCGGCGGATATTGTGAACGCAATGAATGCAAGAGGAAAGACCGAGGATGATATTAATGATTCCCCTTCCACGAGTTCTGTAGGGCACAACAATAACGGCGCTATTGATGTTTTCGCCGTTAATGAAGTTACGCTACCTGTAGATAATCAAGAAGAACACGCATAATAACGGAGGCCCCTCACCTTTGGGTGAGGGGGTTTACTTATGGATAAAAAACTAGAACCTTATTATTTAAGTGCGGAAACGGCATTATCTATAGTGTCTAAAAAATTCAACATAAAAATTGATATCAAAGAGGATGATATAAATTTAAGATTTAAAAAGTACGACAGAAATAACACTGATGACTCTATACAAATGAAGAATTTCTTTTTGTCGTTAGGGCTTTCTCTACAGGATATATTATTTAATAATGGTGAGGATTTACTAAATGAGCCTATGCCGATTTTACTATTAACACCAGAAATGAAGTGGATGGTGTGTGTGAGCGGCGGGCAAAAAATAAAGTTGGTAAACGCGCGCGGTGAACTCTGTTATGTTGAAATTGAAGATGAATATTTAAAAGAGTTATCTGCATTTAGTATACTACCTTTAAATAAAGTTGTTGATAGTATAAGAGTAAAAAATATCATAAAAAACTCTTTATCGATGAACAAGATTTTTTATACTAAATACTTCTTTTCATCTCTTTTTATGGCAATTTTTGCGTTAACTATCCCAGTATTTAGTAATCTGTTCTATGATAAGCTTGTTCCAAGTGCTTCGGTTTCATCTTTATTTGGCGTGGCTATAATTGTTGCTGTATTTATTGTTTTTGAGTTTATCCTTCGTACTTCGAAAGATATTTATCAGTCTATCACAGCAAGGCAGGATGACGTCGATATTGATATCGCATTTCTTGAAGCGGTACTTTATAGTAAAAAGAAAAATGGCAGATCCATGTCATCAGCATTTGTGCTATGGAATGAGTTTCAGAAAATTAAACCCGTTTTATTAAACTCGATCTTTCAACGTATAGCCGATATTCCAATATTTATTATATTTCTCATTGTTATATATGTAAATTTAGGTCTGGTCGTTATTGTACCTGTTACCATGTTTATCGTCTCTATTATTATTTCCCTCGTTAACCACCATTATACTAATGAGTTAATGAACAAACAAAAAGAAGGACAGAAGAACAGGAATATTTTTATCTCAGAAGTTTTCTTATCTATTAAAATGATCCATACCTTAAATAATCAAGGTTTACTTTTTGATTGGGTTAATACATCAAATGAACAGTCGTATCTTAACCTGAAGATAAGGAAATTAAATCTTATCTATCAATCTATATTGGGGAGTATGTCATCTATTACCCAAATAACTATTATGGTAATAGCCTTTTTTATGGTAATCAAGGGTGATGTTACTACTGGCGCAATTGTTTCATCTGTCATTGTCTCTGGTCGTATTTCCGGGATCATTTCGAATTTTTCTTCTACATTAATCTCTATTTTATCAGCAGAAAAAACCGGTAAGGATCTGCTTTCTTTTTTTGATGAAGATCAGGCAGAAAAAACACCGGCATTACAGTCAATATCAAAGTGCAATGGCGATATCTCTATCCGGGGTGTGAGTTATCAGTATGATGCTCAATCTCCGATGATTATTAACCGACTGTCTATAGACATACCTGCGGGGCAACGTGTCGCGGTGGTAGGCGAATGCGGAGCAGGAAAAAGCTCATTACTGGGAATGCTATCTGGCTACCTTTCGCCAACAGACGGTGCCATTTTATATGATGGATATAACTTAGGACATTTATCGCAGAACTTTTTTTCTCAGCATTTAAGCGTGGTGACGACACATGATGTTTTATTCACCGGAACCATTGAAAGTAATTTCGCGTTAAAACCGCAAAACGACAGGGGCCGGGTACTCAAGGCGCTTCAGCTGGCGAACTGTGGTTTTATCTTGCAACATCCTATGGGGCTGAAGTTTCCGGTGAATTTTATGGCTAAAAACCTGTCATCCGGACAGCAGCAGCAGTTATTATTAGCACGTAGTCTGAGTAGTGACGCCAGCGTCTTTTTATGGGATGAACCAACATCAAATCTGGATGAGAATACCGAGAAGCAAATTTTTGATAACTTAGATGAGTTTATTCATGGGAAAACGTTGATCATGGTGACGCATCGTCGATACCTGATAAAGTATTTTGACCGGGTCTTGGTAATGAAAGGTGGAAAAATAATCCGTGATTGTTCTCCGGATAAATTATTAATGTAAAATAAGCAGCGCTTGTCGCTGTTATCAGGTGGTACTATTTAATAAAAAAGACCCGTTGCACAAACGGGTCTTTTTTGTCATTTAACGAGTCGGCAACGTCTTCAATAAGTTTAGCTCGATTCTGTTAGGGCTATTCCACTTGCCATTTTTGGATAACCACACCTGACGGCCCTCATCAACGGCAATGCGAGGGACGTGATAGTTCGCAAGGCTACCCCTGGCGCGCGATTCCGCGTTGAGATAACCGGTGGGCGACTTCAGCGGCAGCGATAGCCTATCAGGTCAGCACCATCGGCCATTCTGGCGGGGTCTGGCTCATCGTTTCGACCATTACGGCTTCAATGTTATGCCAGATCGCAGCGAGATCCATCATGGTAATACCGAGTAAACCGGTGGCAAACCAGCAGGCGGATACTACGCCCAGACCGCTACTGATCACCGCCAGACCAATATAATCTGATTTACGGAAACGGATATTGAGCGTGCTGGCTAAAAACATGAGCACGGCGCTCAGTAGTTGCCAACGGAGAAGAACGACACCAGTGGTTATGGCAGCCATGAAACATTTCCTCTGAATAGACCTTTGTCCAGGACAGCGCGGCGTTGCTCCCGGGAAGCATGGGATATTCTGGCTATCGACGGACGTCACATCAACATCGAATGAAACATTGTTTCTATTTCATTGTTTTTGTGAACTATATCACAAAAACCAGCTTGTTCGCCAGATCGGCAATGTATTTTTTGTGCGTTTTATAACCGTATTTTTTGTGTGACTTCTACGCGTCCGTAGAGAAACTGTCGGAAAGCAAAGATGTATTATTACTACTCTTTTATTTTTTTTCGTGAAATTCAGACCTGATAAAAATATCAAGTTATTTATCAAAAGAAAGGAGTAAAGATGTATACCCCATCGTTTACTTGAGTATAAATCTGATATTATCAAAAATATTTAGTGTCCTGCCTGGTATGCGAAAGAGATTGCGCGTAGTTATTAATGGTAAATGTTGATCGGTAAAAGTCTGTTGCTAATATTGATAAATTCATGCACCGTAAACCTCCGTTTGGTTCACGTCTTATTTTGCCAACAATAGTCACAAATAATGCAGGGAAATAGGCTGAAAATGAGTCAAAGCACACGACGCAAGGTGTTGAGATTTCTCGGAACGATCATTGTGGTGTTACTTCCTGTATTGCTGGCGATCTGGTTTGCTCATATCCGGGCAGTCTCTGAAACCAGAAATCAGTTACATTCATTTGCGCAGTCGGTATTAGATAAAACGGAGCGGGTTATCCTGCAAGCAGATTTAGCCCGCGATGCCGCTGAACAATATCAGGGGCAAGCCTGTACGCCAGCCCATCAACAGCGAATGCTGAATATTATCCGCGGTCGTTTGTACATTAATGAGTTGATTTATGCTAAGGGCCAGCGTTTTCTATGCTCTACGGTTATGACGCCAACAAGTCCTTATTTTATTCCCCGCGCTGACTATAAACGAAAGCCTGACATCGCTATTTATTACTATCGTGATACGCCTTTTTTCAACGGTTATAAAATGACATATATGCAGCGGGGAAACTATGTCGCGGTTATCAATCCCTTATCTTATAGCGAGGTGATGTCAGACGATCCGGCGTTGGCCTGGGGAATGTATGATACGGTGACCAACACCTTTTTCTCCCTGAGTGAACAGGCGCAGGCTGATCAGCTATTACCTTTGGTACGACGGAGTGAACCTGTGTTCCAACAGGGTGAGCGTTTTTATACTCTGGTTAAATCAGCAAAACGACCGGTTGCCGCGATTGTGTCAACCTCAAAGCAACGCTTTTACCAGAACCTCTTTCATCAGCTTACGTTAACGCTACCGTTAGGGATCATCTGTAGCATTATCGTCTTATTTATGTGGTCACGATCCCGGCAGGCATATTACTCACCGCGTCGATTATTGCAACGGGCCATTACCAGGCACCAGCTTTGCCTTCATTATCAGCCGATCATTGATATCCGAAACGGGACATGTGTAGGTGCCGAAGCGCTATTGCGTTGGCCGGGCTATCACGGTCCGGTGATGAGCCCGTGCGAATTTATTCCGCTGGCGGAAAAAGAGGGGATGATTGAGCAGATCACCGATTATGTCGTCGAAGAGGTATTTAATGATTTAGGTGGTTTTCTGGCCGCGCACCCGCATCTTTATGTCTCTATCAATCTCTCTGCCGCTGATTTTCTCTCTTCCCGGCTAATTGTGATGATTCATGAAAAAACGCGTCAGCATTCAGTGCTTGCGCAACAGATAAAGGTTGAAGTGACTGAGCGCGGATTTATTGATGTGCCTAAAATGACGCCGATTATTCAGGCGTTTCGCCAGGCGGGATACGAGGTGGCAATTGATGACTTTGGTACCGGCTATTCGAACTTGCATAACCTGTACTCATTAAATGTCGACCTTTTAAAAATTGATAAATCTTTTGTCGATACGCTAACCACTAATAGCGCCAGCCATTTGATTGTGGAACATATTATTGAAATGGCGCAAAGTTTGCGGCTAAAAATCATTGCTGAGGGGGTTGAAACGGCTGAACAGGTTAGCTGGTTGCTAAAACGCGGCGTTCAGTATTGTCAGGGATGGCACTTTGCGAAGGCGTTACCGCCGCAGGAATTCATCGCCTGGCTACAACAAACGCCCGCGCCTCTGACGATACGCGGGCAGAGGCCCTACAGGCGGTGACGGTAATCGCTGGGAGTGCGATCGAACTCGCGGCGGAATACACGCGAGAAGGTTTGCTGCGATACATAGCCCAGATCCATCGCGATATCAAAAATCGGGCGCTCGGTCGTTCGTAGCTCAACGGCCGCCAACAGGAGACGGCGCTGGCGAATATACTCGCCTAATGTTTGATGCGTTACCGTACGAAACATCCGCTGCAAATACCACTTGGAGTAGCCCGATTTTTTTGCCACCACATCAATGTTTAGCGGTTGGTCGATATGTTCATCAATCCATTCGATAAGGGTCTGAATTATCTGCTGATGCGACATATTGTTGCCTCTTAAACAGTATTCGATTCGTCGTTTTGTCTGCGGGCGAGTATAATTCCTCAAGTTAACTTGAGGTAAAGCGATTTATGGAAAAAAAATCTCCCCGTTTAAAAGCCTTACTGACGCCGGGGGAAGTTGCGAAACGTAGCGGTGTTGCTGTGTCCGCCTTGCACTTCTATGAAAGCAAAGGGCTAATTACCAGTATCCGTAATAGCGGTAACCAACGGCGATACAAGCGTGACGTGTTGCGTTATGTCGCGATTATCAAGATCGCCCAGCGTATCGGCATCCCGCTGGCAACTATCGGCGACGCGTTTGGTATCTTGCCGGAAGGGCATACGTTAAGCGCGAAAGAGTGGAAGCAGCTCTCATCGCAGTGGCGCGAAGAGTTAGACCGACGTATTCATACGCTGGTGGCGTTGCGCGATGAGCTGGACGGTTGTATCGGCTGCGGCTGTTTATCGCGTAGCGACTGTCCGCTGCGAAATCCAGGCGACAGGCTTGGCGAACACGGGACGGGTGCCCGGCTGCTTGAAGATGATTAACATGCATTCGGCCATCGGGCTGAGTTCACCTAAAACTAAAGCGCCGCTAAGGGCGCTTTAGTTTGTTTCCGGTCTTTGTCTTTCGCTCTATCCCGCTGATTACAGGAGGGTTTCCCCCGACGTCAACACCCCTCATATCGAGCACGTGGTGGAGGTTCCGGTTTGTGTTGATACTGTAAGTGTAAGCGACGACGCCCTGTTCGCCAGCGAAATGCTGATTTTTTAGCCGAAATTTTTACGGCAACTGCCATAATTTTCTATAGTTAGTTGGCATACCTTACAGGAGACAGCCATGCTGACGGTGCACCATTTAAATCAGTCTCGTTCGCAGCGCATCCTCTGGGCGCTGGAAGAGCTGGCGTTGCCTTACCAGATTGTGCGTTACCAGCGTGAAAAGACCATGCTGGCGCCGCCGGCATTGAAAAAAGTGCATCCGCTGGGCAAGTCTCCGGTTATCGAAGATCACGGTATGGTTATTGCGGAATCGGGCGCCATCCTGGAATATTTGCAGGACACTTACGACAGTATCGGACGCTTTAAACCTGCGGATGCGCAGGGGAAACAACACTATCGATTCTGGCTACATTACGCTGAAGGTTCGCTCATGCCCTTGCTATTGATGAGACTGCTCTTTACCTCTCTGGGTAAACCGCCGGTACCATTGGGCCTGCGAACGTTGGGCGGCGTGATCGGTAAGGGCGCGCAAAAAGCGTACCTCAATCCGCAACTGGAAACCCATGCGCGCTTTATTGACGGGCATCTGGCAAATCACCCCTGGTTTGCCGGAGAGCAGTTAAGTATGGCGGATATCCAGATGAGCTTCCCGCTATTTGCGCTGCTTGCCCGAGGCGGGATCGCTCATCTCGACCATATCAACGCATGGAAAGCGCGGGTAGAAATGCGTCCAGCCTGGCAACGAGCGATTCAGCAGGGCGGTCCGTTTACCATTCCTGGCGGATAATGGCGTTTTTGTGAGCAGATTGCGCAACGTATTTGCTAACAGCGATGCGAAAAATTGTTGCTGGATTGCGCAGGGACGATAACGTTTGCGCATCGTCTGGCGATTTATTGAGCATACTAAGCAGAAAAGCATAAAAAGCGGCAAAGTTCAGTTGAAAAAGCGTTGATGATCGCTGGATAATCGTTTGCTTTTTTTTGCCACCCGTTTTGTATACGTGGAGCTAAACGTTTGCTTTTTTGCGGCGCCCCGGTTGTCGTAAATGTAGCACAAGGAGATAACGTTGCGCTGTTAGTGGATTACCTCCCACGTATACCGACGAATAATAAATTCTCAGGGGATGTTTTCTATGTCTACGCCTTCAGCGCGTACCGGCGGTTCACTCGACGCCTGGTTTAAAATTTCACAACGCGGGAGCACCGTTCGCCAGGAAGTCGTTGCTGGCTTAACCACGTTTCTCGCGATGGTTTACTCCGTCATCGTGGTGCCAGGGATGCTGGGTAAAGCCGGGTTCCCGCCTGCTGCCGTCTTTGTAGCGACCTGCCTGGTCGCAGGCGTCGGCTCTATTGTTATGGGGCTTTGGGCGAATCTGCCGCTGGCTATCGGTTGTGCTATCTCGTTGACGGCGTTTACCGCGTTTAGCCTGGTCCTGGGGCAGCATATTAGCGTCCCGGTCGCGCTTGGCGCCGTATTCCTGATGGGCGTACTGTTTACCGTTATCTCCGCCACCGGCATTCGTAGCTGGATTTTGCGTAACTTGCCACAGGGCGTGGCCCACGGAACCGGTATCGGTATTGGCCTGTTTTTGTTGCTGATTGCCGCCAACGGCGTCGGCCTGGTCATTAAAAACCCGCTGGATGGCCTGCCGGTCGCGCTGGGCGATTTCGACACCTTCCCGGTGATTATGTCGCTTGTAGGGCTGGCTGTTATTCTCGGTCTGGAAAAGCTGAAAGTCCCCGGCGGCATTCTGTTGACCATTATTGGCATTTCTATTGTGGGTTTGCTCTTCGATCCTAACGTCCATTTTTCCGGCATTTTCGCCATGCCTTCGTTGAGCGATGAAAACGGCAACTCGCTGATCGGCAGCCTGGATATTATGGGCGCGTTAAACCCTGTCGTTCTGCCAAGCGTACTGGCGCTGGTGATGACGGCGGTGTTTGATGCGACCGGCACGATTCGTGCGGTCGCAGGGCAGGCTAATCTGCTGGACAAAGACGGACAAATTATCGATGGCGGCAAAGCGCTAACCACCGACTCCCTGAGTAGCGTTTTCTCCGGCCTGGTCGGGGCGGCGCCAGCCGCGGTGTATATCGAGTCTGCGGCCGGTACGGCGGCGGGCGGTAAAACGGGCCTGACGGCGATTACCGTGGGCGTGCTGTTTTTGCTGATCCTGTTTCTTTCGCCGCTCTCTTATCTCGTTCCCGTCTACGCAACCGCCCCGGCGCTCATGTATGTCGGTCTGCTGATGCTGAGTAACGTGGCGAAAATCGATTTTGCTGATTTCGTCGATGCGATGGCGGGGCTGGTAACGGCTGTATTTATTGTACTGACCTGTAACATCGTCACCGGGATTATGATTGGCTTTGCCACGCTGGTCGTCGGGCGTCTGGTTTCCGGTGAATGGCGTAAGCTGAATATCGGAACTGTCGTCATTGCGGTCGCGCTGGTCGCTTTTTATGCCGGCGGCTGGGCTATCTAGTTCTGCCTTCATTCTGAAAAACGGGCGGCGTTGGTCGCCCGTTTTCATTTTCAGGACACATCACGTTACCTTTTGCGTTAATCTGAAGAAGGTGAAACCGAGGCATGATGCCTCTCTCCATCATAAAAAACATCGCAAACAGGGAACGCATGGAAATTTTCTTCACAATACTCATCATGACCCTTGTGGTCTCGCTGTCGGGGGTATTTACGCGTGTATTACCCTTCCAGCTTCCTTTACCCCTTATGCAGATCGCCGTTGGCGCGCTGTTGGCGTGGCCGACGTTTGGTTTGCATGTGGAATTCGACCCGGAACTCTTCCTGGTGCTGTTTATTCCGCCGCTGCTGTTTGCGGATGGCTGGAAGACGCCGACCCGTGAATTTCTTGAGCATGGACGAGAGATTTTCGGGCTGGCGCTGGCGCTGGTCCTGGTAACGGTCGTGGGAATCGGCTTCCTGATTTATTGGCTGGTGCCCGGCATTCCGCTGATCCCCGCCTTTGCGCTGGCCGCCGTGCTGTCGCCGACCGATGCGGTAGCGCTCTCCGGAATTGTGGGCGAGGGGCGTATCCCGAAAAAAATCATGGGCATTCTGCAGGGAGAGGCGTTAATGAACGACGCCTCCGGTCTGGTATCGCTGAAATTCGCCGTTGCGGTGGCGATGGGGACGATGGTCTTTACCGTCGGCGGCGCGACGCTGGAGTTTTTTAAGGTCGCTATCGGCGGTATTCTGGCGGGTTTTGTGGTCAGTTGGCTGTATGGCCGCTCGTTGCGTTTTTTGAGCCGCTGGGGCGGCGATGAACCCGCGACGCAAATCGTCCTGCTGTTTCTGCTGCCCTTCGCGTCTTACCTGATTGCCGAACATATTGGCGTCTCAGGCATCCTGGCCGCGGTTGCCGCCGGGATGACCATCACCCGTTCTGGCGTAATGCGCCGCGCGCCGCTGGCAATGCGTTTGCGCGCGAACAGTACCTGGGCGATGCTGGAGTTTGTCTTTAACGGTATGGTCTTTCTGCTGTTGGGACTGCAATTGCCGGGTATTCTGGAATCTTCGCTGGCGGCGGCGGAAGCTGACCCGAATGTCGAAACCTGGATGCTCTTTACCGATATCGTGCTGATTTATGCGGCATTGATGCTGGTTCGCTTCGGCTGGCTGTGGACCATGAAAAAGTTCAGCCTGCGCTTTTTGAAGAAGAAACCGATGGAGTTCGCCAGCTGGACGTCGCGTGAAATTCTGATTGCTTCCTTCGCTGGCGTTCGTGGGGCGATCACCCTGGCTGGTGTGCTCTCTATACCGTTACTTTTGCCGGATGGCAGCGGATTTCCGGCGCGTTATGAACTGGTATTCCTGGCGGCTGGCGTCATTCTGTTCTCGTTATTTGTCGGCGTGATCATGCTGCCGCTGCTGTTGCAACATCTGGAAGTCGCCGATCATGCGCAACAGTTGAAAGAGGAGCGTATCGCCCGTGCGGCGACGGCGGAAGTGGCGATTGTTGCCATTCAGAAAATGGAAGAGCGTTTGGCGGCGGATACCGAAGAAAACATCGATAATCAGTTGCTTACTGAAGTAAGCTCGCGTGTCATTGGTAACTTGCGTCGCCGTGCCGATGGGCGAAATGATGTCGAAAGCTCCATACAGGAAGAAAACCTGGAGCGACGTTTCCGTCTGGCGGCGCTGCGTTCCGAACGCGCCGAGTTGTATCATCTGCGCGCCACGCGAGAAATCAGCAATGAAACATTGCAAAAGCTGCTGCACGACCTGGATTTGATGGAAGCGCTACTGATAGAAAATCAGTAGTCCTTGTGGCCCGGTGGCGCCATGCTTACCGGGCCTACAAGTAGGCCGGATAAGGTGCTTGCGCCGCCATCCGGCAAGGGTTTTAACCCATGGCTTACGGTTGTTTCAGCCAAAACCCTTCGCAACAGGTTAACCATGCCCGAGCGCTGTGCGACAGATACACGCCCTCTCGCCAAATCATGCCCAACTGCCAGCGGAGATCGCTTTCCAGCGGTAGCCAGCGCAGCGTGGCCTTATCCAGACGCTGACAAATTGGCTCCGGCAAAATGGCGATGCCGACGCCCGCTTGCACCATGGCGGCGAGAAAATCCCATTGCCCGCTGCGCACGGCAATCCGTGGTTTTACGTCATGCTGGCTAAATAAGGTCATCAACTGGCGGCTCAGGGCAAAGTCTTCGTTATAGATAAGAAGAGGATGCTCCGCCAGAGCTTCAGGCGCGATGGAGTCGCCGGTTGTCCACTGACCGGAACGGGGAACCAGCACGCACAGCGGATGGCTGAACAGCGATAACGTCGTCAGCCCGCTCGCTTCTTCCACCGGGAGCGCGGTCATCGCAACATCCAGCTCGCCATTCATTACCGCCTGCTGTACCGTCAGGCCGCCAAACTCCGAAATTTTGAGTTCAACGCCAGGGTAGCGTTGTCGAAACAAACTGATTGGCCCGGCCATCAACATGCCGACCATCGGGGGAATACCCAGCCGCAGCACGCCCTTATTGAGATGGTTAATATCGCTCAACTCAGCCTCTAACTGGCGAAACTCAGCGAGGATCGCCAGACCGCGTTCAAACACCACGCGTCCGGTATCGGTCAGCAATAACTTACGTCCGTCGCGGATCAGTAGCGTACAGTTAAGCTCATCTTCAAGATTTTTCAGCATCTTGCTAATGGTGGGCTGGGTGACAAATAACTTCTCCGCTGCGCGGGTGAAACTTTGCTGGCGCACCACCTCGACAAAATAACGCAGCGTTCTGATATCCATGATTATTCCTTCCGACTATGCCTGCAATGATTTTAATTCATTTCTGCCCGTGACGGAGGTTCTCTATACTGGCGCTCCGTATTATTTTTCAGGACATTCCCTCATGGCTGTGGCGATAAGCCGCGTTACGCCTGCCGTTGTGCAACGACTCCAGGTACCGGTTCAGGTACTGCTCTATGCAGGTTTATTCATTTTTTCCCAATATCTTGTCTCCTGGCTGCACCTGCCGTTGCCCGCGAATCTGGTCGGCATGGTGCTTATGTTGGCGCTGATCGTTTGCCGGATTATTCCGCTTAGCTGGGTACGCGCAGGCGCACGCTGGCTGCTGGCGGAGATGCTGTTATTCTTTGTTCCCGCCGTCGTGGCGGTAGTGAACTATGCCCATCTGTTACTGGTGGACGGCTGGCGCATTTTCTCGGTGATAGCGATCAGTACCTTAATGGTACTCGGCGCGACGGCGTGGGTGGTGGATAAAGTGTATCGCTATGAGATGAGTAGGCTAAACCGTGAATAACGTTCAGTTAAGCGTACTGTGCCTGGTGATTACGCTGGGAATTTACTTCGCCAATAAGCGCCTGTATCGCCGTTTTCGCAAACTGCCGTTGATGCCATTAGTGTTGACGCCGGCACTGCTGGTGTTAATGCTGGTGTTCGGTCATATCTCCTGGCAAAACTACATTGGTGAATCGCACTGGCTATTGTGGCTGCTCGGCCCGGCGACCATTGCCTTTGCGGTGCCGGTGTACGATAACCTCGCGATTATCAAACGTCACTGGATGTCGCTCACCGCGGGCGTAGTGACGGCGACGGTGGTGGCGGTCACCAGTTCCGTTTGGCTGGCGCGTCTGTTCACGTTATCGGATGAGATTCAGCGTAGTCTGGCGGTACGTTCCGTTACCACGCCGTTTGCGCTGGCGGCGGCAGAACCCCTGGGCGGGCAGCCGGATCTGGTGGCGCTGTTCGTGGTCGTCACTGGCGTGTTTGGCATGGCGGTCGGCGACGCGCTATTTTTGCGTCTCTCTATCCGGGAAGGCATGGCAAAAGGGGCAGGATTCGGCGCGGCGTCACATGGGGCGGGCACGGCGCGTTCCTATGAACTTGGTCAGCAGGAGGGCGTCGTCGCCAGTCTGGTAATGATGCTGTCCGGCGTGGTGATGGTGTTGGCTGCTCCGCTGGTGGCGAGGGTGATGTTCTGATTTTCCTCCGACCCACAGGGCCGGAGGAAACGGTAAGATTAATGCGCCCGCCCTTGTTGTACGCCGAATCCCGTTTGGGAGCGAATAAACTGAGCGCGGAACTGCTCACGTTCACGGTTGCCTTCTGCCGAGTTATCGGTGGCCGAGAAGAACCAGATCCCCAGGAACGCCACGCTGATAGAGAACAGCGCCGGATACTCATACGGGAAGATTGCTTTTTCGTGGCCGAGGATCTGCACCCAAATGGTAGGGCCAAGAATCATCAGCACCACCGCTGTCAGTAAACCTAACCAGCCGCCCAGCATAGCGCCGCGCGTGGTCAGTTTTGACCAGTACATGGAAAGCAGAATGATGGGGAAGTTGCAGCTCGCGGCGATAGCAAACGCCAGGCCCACCATAAAGGCGATGTTTTGATTTTCAAACAGGACGCCGAGGATAATGGCGATCACGCCCAGCACCAGGACGGTGATTTTCGACACCTTCAGCTCTTCACGTTCGGTTGCGCCTTTGCGGAACACGTTAGCGTACAAATCATGCGACACCGCCGATGCGCCCGCCAGCGTCAGACCGGCGACCACTGCCAGAATGGTGGCAAACGCCACTGCCGAAATAAAGCCGAGGAACAGGTTACCGCCTACCGCGTTGGCCAGATGTACCGCCGCCATGTTATTGCCGCCAATCAGCGCGCCCGCGGCATCTTTATAGGCGGGATTCGCCCCCACCAGCATGATAGCGCCGAAGCCGATAATAAAGGTCAGAATGTAGAAATAGCCCATAAAACCGGTGGCGTAGAACACGCTCTTGCGCGCTTCGCGGGCATCGCTGACCGTAAAGAAACGCATCAGAATATGCGGCAAGCCGGCGGTGCCGAACATCAGTCCCAGACCCAACGACAACGCCGAAATCGGATCTTGCACCAACCCTCCTGGGCTCATAATCGCCGTGCCTTTCGGGTGTACCGCCATGGCTTCGGTAAACAGATTATTGAAGCTAAAGCCGACGTGTTTCATCACCATAAAGGCCATAAAACTGGCGCCAAACAGCAACAGGACGGCTTTGATAATTTGCACCCACGTTGTCGCCAGCATCCCGCCGAACAGCACGTACATCATCATCAGCACGCCGACCAGCACTACGGCGATGTGATAGTTGAGGCCGAACAGCAGTTCAATCAGTTTACCGGCGCCGACCATTTGGGCGATGAGATAAAGCGCCACCACTACCAGGGAGCCACAGGCCGAAAGAATACGGATTGGCCCCTGTTTCAGGCGATAAGAGGCAACGTCAGCAAAAGTATAACGTCCCAGATTACGCAGGCGCTCGGCAATCAAAAACAGGATGATTGGCCAGCCGACAAGGAAGCCCAGCGAATAGATCAGACCGTCATAACCGGAGGTAAACACCAGCGCGGAAATGCCGAGAAATGACGCGGCGGACATATAGTCGCCGGCAATCGCCAGGCCGTTCTGGAATCCGGTGATATTGCCGCCAGCGGTGTAGTAGTCGCTACGGGAACGTACGCGTTTAGAGGCCCAGTAGGTAATACCGAGCGTAAACACGACGAAAATCAAAAACATGATAATCGCCTGCCAGTTGGTGGGCTGGCGTTCAACCGCGCCGCTAATGGCATCCGCCGCATGAGCGGCGAAGGGGAGTGCGGCGGCAAGCGCCGTCAGAACTCTCTTCATAATGCTTTCACCTCATGCAGTACGGCGTTATTAAGACGATCGAATTCGCCGTTCGCCCGCCAGATATAAATTCCGGTCAACACAAAAGAAATCACAATCACCCCGACGCCAATGGGAATTCCTCGGGTGACGCTGGTTCCCGCATGTAGAGGCGTGCCCAGCCAGCCAGGCGCGAAGGCGATCAGTAAAATAAAGCTGATATAAACCGCCAGCATGATAACCGACAGAATCGTGGCAAACCGTTGCCGTTTTTCAACTAATTCCCTGAAACGCGCACTGTCTTCTATCCGCTGATAAATTTGGTCATTCATCACAGAGCTCTCCAGAGGTCCCCCTGCGTCTTTCGCGCTACAGGCGCGTTGGCCGCACTCGCGCGCCCCAGCCACATAGTGAACTATGCTGCTGAGGGTGTGCTCGCTTGCCGCCTTCCTGTAACACGAAATCCTTTGGGGGAGGGTTTTTTATATTTCCCTCTCCCGGTTTGAGAGAGGGCAGGGGTAGGGTCGTAGGCCGGATAAAACGCGTTCGCGTTGCCATCCGGCATTTATGGTTATGACGGCATCGCGATGGCCTGCTTCTCTTCGAGCAGTTTCTCCACCACGCCAGGATCGGCGAGAGTCGAGGTATCGCCCAGATTGCTGGTATCGCCCGCCGCGATTTTGCGCAAAATGCGGCGCATAATTTTGCCGGAACGGGTTTTTGGCAGTGAGTCGGTCCAGTGCAGCACGTCCGGCGTCGCCAGTGGGCCAATCTCTTTACGTACCCAGTTGCGCACCTCCGCGTACAGTTCTGGCGACGGCTCCTCGCCGTGGTTGAGCGTCACATAAGCGTAAATCGCCTGGCCTTTGATAGCGTGTGGAATACCCACCACCGCCGCTTCGGCGATCTTCGGATGCGCCACCAGCGCCGATTCGATTTCCGCCGTACCCAGACGGTGGCCGGAGACGTTTAACACGTCATCCACGCGACCGGTGATCCAGTAATAGCCGTCTTCATCGCGACGAGCGCCGTCGCCGCTGAAATACATATTCTTAAAGGTAGAGAAATAGGTCTGCTCAAAACGTTCATGATCGCCGAACAGAGTGCGCGCCTGGCCCGGCCAGGAATCGGTGATGACCAGATTGCCTTCCGTCGCGCCTTCTTGCGGATGGCCTTCGTTATCCACCAGCGCAGGCTGTACGCCAAAGAAAGGACGGGTGGCGGAACCGGCTTTCAGTTCGATAGCGCCTGGTAGCGGCGTGATCATAAAACCGCCTGTTTCAGTCTGCCACCAGGTGTCGACGACCGGACATTTTTCCTTGCCGATCTTCTTCCAGTACCATTCCCACGCTTCGGGATTGATCGGCTCGCCGACGGAACCCAGAATGCGCAGTGAAGAACGGTCGGTGCCTTCAATGGCTTTATCGCCTTCCGCCATCAGCGCGCGGATGGCCGTCGGGGCGGTATAGAGAATGTTGACCTGGTGTTTGTCGACCACCTGGCACATGCGAGCGGGCGTTGGCCAATTCGGCACGCCTTCAAACATTAAGGTGGTCGCGCCGCAGGCCAGCGGGCCATACAACAGATAGCTGTGCCCCGTCACCCAACCTACATCGGCGGTACACCAGTAAATATCGCCAGGGTGATAATCAAAGACATACTTAAAAGTGGTCGCGGCGTAGACCAGATAGCCGCCGGTGGTGTGCAGCACGCCTTTCGGCTTGCCGGTGGAGCCGGAGGTATAAAGGATAAACAGCGGATCTTCGGCATTCATCGCTTCAGGCTGGTGCTCAGGGCTGGCTTTTTCAATCAAATCGCGCCACCACAGGTCGCGGCCTTCTTGCCAGTCAATGTCGCTGCCGGTGCGCTTCAGGACGATCACATGCTCAACGCTAGTGACATTCGGGTTTTTCAGCGCGTCATCGACATTCTTTTTCAGCGGGATACTACGTCCGGCGCGTACACCTTCGTCAGCGGTGATCACCAGCCGCGAGCTGGAGTCGATAATGCGTCCGGCGACGGCTTCCGGCGAGAAGCCCCCGAAGATCACCGAATGCACCGCGCCGATGCGGGCGCAGGCCAACATTGCCACCGCCGCTTCCGGCACCATCGGCATATAAATCGCTACCACATCGCCTTTTTTAATGCCCAGATCCAGCAGCGTATTCGCGAAACGGCAGACATCGCGATGCAGTTCGCGATAAGAGATATGTTTACTCTGCGACGCGTCATCGCCTTCCCAGATAATGGCGGTGCGATCGCCATTTTCCTGCAAATGGCGGTCAAGACAGTTCGCCGCCAGATTCAGCGTGCCGTCCTCGTACCATTTAATCGACACATTGCCTGGCGCAAAGGAGGTGTTTTTCACTTTTTGGTACGGCGTGATCCAATCGAGAATTTTTCCCTGTTCGCCCCAAAACGTATCGGGGTCGTTAATAGACTGTTTATATTTAGTCTCATACTGCTCTGGATTTATCAGGCAACGATCCGCAATGTTGGCGGGAATGGCGTGTTTATGTGTTTGGCTCATGCTGTTGTTCTCCTTGTAGGATGTTAATAATATGTCGCATAAACGTTAAATGTAGGGTCTTAATAAGTTTTGTTTAGTATTTGGGCGACAGATCACGCAAAAAGGGAACTGTGCAAATAAGCAGCAATCTATTTTTTGATTGTGTCCCGCAAAATTAGATAAATTTTCGGGATAACATGACGTTATATGAAATTTTTTAAAAAAGTGATCCGTGTCCGGAAATCAGAAAAGAGAGGGAGTTTTGTCCAGGTTACTAACTCTAAAGTGGTATTTTACATACACTTACAATTGATTAAAGACAACATTTTAAGTGTGGTTATTTGTTACACATAGAGGAGATCAATGTAATAACAGTATTTGTGCGGTTGCTGTTATGGAAAACGATAAAAAATCGCCATTAAAGATAATGGCGCAATCTGGATGAGACCTCTATGGCAAGGAAAACACTACGCGCACGCCGTTTCTTCAGCCTTATATTTCCTTTTTTCTTCATTACCTCTGTTTACGCTGAGCAAACGCCTGAATCCGCAAAAACCGTTACTGTTGAAGCGAAAAATGAAACGTTCGCGCCTCAACACCCCGACCAATATCAGTCATGGAAAGCGACGTCAGAACAGTCTGCCCGTGAAGATGCGCTGGCGGAAGACCCTCGTCTGGTGATCCTGTGGGCGGGCTATCCCTTCTCCCGTGACTACAACAAACCACGCGGCCACGCGTATGCGGTAACTGACGTGCGCGAAACGCTGCGTACCGGCGCGCCAAAAACGGCGGAAGACGGCCCGTTGCCGATGGCCTGCTGGAGCTGTAAAAGCCCTGATGTCGCGCGCCTTATCCAACAAGAAGGCGAAGACGGCTACTTCCATGGCAAATGGGCGCGCGGCGGCCCGGAAATTGTCAACGATTTGGGCTGTGCCGACTGTCATAACACCGCGTCGGACGATTTCGCCCAGGGGAAGCCAGCGTTAACGTTGTCGCGCCCCTATGCTGAACGGGCGATGGAGGCTATCGGCAAACCGTTTGATAAAGCAGGACGGTTTGATCAGCAATCGATGGTTTGCGGCCAGTGCCACGTGGAGTACTACTTTGACGGTAAAAACAAAGCCGTTAAGTTCCCGTGGGATGAGGGCATGAAGGTCGAAAATATGGAGCAATACTACGACGCCATCGCCTTCTCTGACTGGACTAACTCGCTGTCGAAAACCCCAATGCTCAAAGCGCAGCACCCGGAATATGAAACCTGGAGCGCGGGCATTCACGGTAAGAACAACGTGACCTGTATCGACTGTCACATGCCGAAAGTACAGAACGCCGAAGGCAAGCTCTACACCGACCATAAAATCGGCAACCCGTTCGACAATTTCGCGCAAACCTGCGCCAACTGCCACACCCAGGACAAAGCGTCCCTGCAAAAAGTGGTCGCCGAGCGTAAACAGGCGATTCATGACCTGAAAATCAAGGTTGAAGATCAGCTGGTACATGCGCACTTCGAAGCGAAAGCCGCATGGGATGCGGGGGCGACAGACGCGGAAATGAAACCGATTCTGAACGATATTCGCCACGCGCAGTGGCGCTGGGATCTGGCGATTGCGTCACACGGTATTCATATGCATGCCCCGGAAGAAGGTCTACGGATGTTAGGCAGTGCGATGGATAAAGCCGCGGATGCCCGTACTAAACTGGCGCGACTGTTGGCGACCAAAGGCATTACCCATGAAATTCCGCTGCCGGATATTTCGACGAAAGAGAAGGCGCAGAAAGCGATTGGTTTGAATATGCAACAAATCAACGCGGAGAAGCAGGACTTCCTGAAAACGGTCGTACCGCAGTGGGAAGATCAGGCGCGTAAAAACGGTCTGTTAAGCCAATAACCTCACATGTGACAAATTTGCCGGATGACAGCGCAAGCGCTTTATCCGGCCTACAGAAGTCTTGTAGGCCTTAAAGCTGCGCGCCATCAGGCATTATGTAATGGAGTGAATATGAGCGTATTACGTTCGTTATTAACTGCTGGGGTGCTGGCGTCAGGCCTGTTCTGGAGCCTGAGTGGAATCACTGCCACGCCAACGCCGCAGGAGTCGGATCAACGCTGGACGGTCACCCAGCAGCGTAATCCGGATGCTGCCTGTCTGGACTGTCACAAGCCGGACACCGAAGGTATGCACGGTAAACATACGGGCGCTATCAACCCGAACAATAAATTGCCGATAACCTGTACCAACTGCCACGGTCAACCGTCGCTTCACCACCGTGAAGGGGTGAAAGATGTGATGCGTTTTAACGACCCGATGTATACGGTAGAGCAGCAGAACAGCGTCTGTATATCCTGCCACTTGCCTGAACAACTGCAAAAAGCGTTCTGGCCGCACGATGTTCATGTTACTAAAGTGACCTGCGCCAGTTGCCATTCCCTGCATCCGCAGCAAGACACGATGCAGACGCTAAGCGAGAAAGGGCGGATCAAAATATGCGTGGATTGCCATAGCGATCAGCGTACTAACCCGCACTTTAATCCGGCGTCCGTTCCGTTGCTTAAGGAGCAGCCATGAGTTGCACCCGACGTCAATTTATTACCCGTGTCGGCGCGCTGGCGGCGGTCAGTGGGATGGCAGGACGCGTTGTAGCGAACACGTTGAATATTAACGGCGTGCGTTATGGCATGGTACACGATGAGTCATTATGCATCGGCTGCACGGCCTGCATGGATGCCTGTCGGGAAGTCAACAACGTGCCGGAAGGCGTATCGCGCCTGACGATTATTCGCAGCGAGCCGCAGGGGACGTTTCCTGATGTGAAATATCGCTTCTTCCGCCACTCGTGCCAGCATTGCGACCATGCCCCCTGCGTTGACGTCTGCCCGACCGGCGCATCATTCCGCGATGCCGCCAGCGGTATTGTCGACGTGAACCTGGACCTTTGCGTCGGCTGCCAGTACTGCATTGCCGCGTGTCCCTACCGCGTGCGCTTTATCCATCCGGTCAGTAAGACGGCGGATAAGTGCGATTTCTGCCGGAAAACCAACCTGAAAGCGGGCAAACAGCCCGCCTGCGTTGAGTCATGTCCGACGAAGGCGCTGACATTTGGTAATCTGGACGATCCCAACAGCGATATCTCCCGTTTGTTGCGGCAGAAAACCACCTACCGCTACAAGCTGGCGCTGGGCACAAAACCGAAGGTCTACCGCGTTCCCTTTAACTATGGGGAGGTGAGCCAATGACATCCGCTTCTGCATTTCATTTTGCATCACTGGTGTGGGACTGGCCCATCGCCATCTATCTGTTCCTGATTGGCATCTCCGCCGGACTGGTTACGTTGGCGATTCTGCTGCGCCGCTTCCATCCGGAGGCGGGCGGTTCGGACAGCACGCTGCTGCGCACTACGCTGGTGTTAGGGCCGGGGGCGATTATTCTTGGTCTGCTGATTCTGGTCTTCCACCTCACGCGCCCGTGGACCTTCTGGAAGCTGATGTTTCACTACAGCTTTACCTCGGTGATGTCGATGGGGGTGATGCTGTTCCAGCTTTACATGGTGGTCCTGATACTGTGGCTGGCGAAAATCTTTGAAAAAGAGGTGATTGCCCTGCAGCAGCGTTGGCTGCCGCGGTTAGAGATCGTGCAGAAAGTGTTGGCGCTAATAACGCCGTTCCACCGTGCGCTGGAGACGTTAATGCTGGTACTGGCGGTTCTGCTCGGGGCGTACACCGGCTTTCTGCTGTCGGCGCTGAAATCCTATCCGTTCCTGAATAACCCGATCCTGCCGGTGCTGTTCCTGTTCTCCGGCATCTCCTCCGGCGCGGCGGTGGCGCTGATCGCTATGGCGTTACGCCATCGTAGCAACCCGCACAGCACCGAGGCGCGCTTTGTACATCGCATGGAAACCCCAGTGGTATGGCTGGAGATCTTCCTGCTGGCGGCCTTTTTTATCGGGCTGGCGCTGGGCGATGACGGCAAAATGCGCGCGCTGGCGGCGGCGCTGGGCGGCGGATTCTGGAGCTGGTGGTTCTGGCTTGGCGTCGTAGGGCTGGGATTGATTATCCCGCTGCTGCTGAAACCCTGGGCAAATCGTAGCGTCACGTTTCACGGCGTGCTGGCCGTTTGCGTCGCCAGTTTGACCGGCGTGCTGTTGCTGCGCTTTTTCATTCTTTATGCGGGACAGCTAACGGTTGCATAATCTGGACATCTTCCTTCCTGAAGCCGGATTTCTGGCGCTGTTGTTGAGTCTCGGGGTCAACGTGTTGACCCCGCTGGCGACGTGGTGCGGGATGGGGCTGCACTGGCGCGGCGTCATGCGCCTGACGACCTGCGGCGCGTGGACGGCGTTCACGCTGCTGCTACTGGCGTTTGCGATTCTGTTTAGCTGTTTTCTGACCAGCGATTTTTCGGTCGTTTATGTTGCGCAGCATAGCCATAGTCAGTTGTCATGGGGGCTGAAACTGGCGGCGGTATGGGGCGGTCATGAAGGCTCGCTCCTGCTGTGGGCGCTGCTTCTTTCGGGGTGGACGGCGCTATTCGCCTGGCGCTCCCGGCATGAATCTGACGCGCTTTTTCCGCTGACCCTGAGCGTCTTGTCCCTCATTATGGCTTCGCTGCTGCTATTTATTGTGCTGTGGTCCGATCCGTTCCTGCGTATTTTCCCTCCCGCCATGGAAGGGCGCGACCTTAATCCCATGCTGCAACATCTGGGGCTGATCTTACATCCGCCGCTGCTCTATCTGGGTTATGGCGGCCTGATGACCGCGGCGAGCGTAGCGCTGGCTTCGCTACTGTGCGGCGGCTTTAACGCCGCAACCGCCTGGGTTTGCTGGCGCTGGGCGTTACCGGGTTGGTGCGCTCTGACGCTGGGGATCATTCTCGGATCGTGGTGGGCGTATTGCGAACTGGGCTGGGGCGGCTGGTGGTTCTGGGACCCGGTGGAAAATGCCTCGTTGTTGCCGTGGCTTGCCGCCAGCGCCTTGCTGCACAGTCTGTATGTCAGCCGCCAGCGCGGGAGCTTCCGTCACTGGTCGTTGCTGCTGGCGATACTGACGCTGATCCTCTCGTTGCTGGGAACGCTGATTGTGCGTTCCGGCATTCTTGTTTCGGTACATGCCTTTGCGCTGGATAACGTGCGCGCCGCGCCGCTGTTTGCGCTGTTTAGCGTATTGAGCCTGGCGTCGCTCGGGTTGTACGCCTGGCGAGGCCAGCAAATTCGCCAGAATGCGCGTTTTGGCGGCTGGTCGCGTGAGATGCTTATTCTGGTCGCGCTATTACTTTTTTGCGCGGTGCTACTGATTGTGCTGATTGGCACGCTCTATCCGATGATTTACGGGTTGTTCGGCTGGGGAAGGCTTTCGGTGGGCGCGCCCTATTTTAATCGCGTCACGCTGCCGTTTGGCCTGCTGATGCTGGTGGTTATCGTGCTGGCGACAATCAGAAGCCGCAAAGTCTCTGTGCATCGTCAGCTTCCGGCGTTGCTGGCGCATACGGGCGTATTTATCTTCGCCGCCGGGATCATGGTTTCCAGCGGCAGTCGGCATGAAATCAGTCTTAACCTCAGCCCCGGGCAGCAGGTGGTACTGGCGGGCTACATTTTCCGCTTTGAGCGTCTGGATCTGGAGGCCAAAGGCAACTACACCAGTGAAAAAGCGCGGATCACGTTGTGGCGGAATGAAAAACGCATTGGCAGCCTGCAGCCTGAAAGGCGCTTCTATGCCGCGCGTCGTCAACAGATGATGGAGCCGGGGATTCACTGGAACCTGCTACATGACTGGTACGCGGTGATGGGCGAAAAAACCGGACCGGATCGTTACGCCATGCGCTTATACGTGCAGACCGGCGTGCGCTGGATCTGGGGAGGGGGATTGTTGATGGTGTTTGGCGCGCTGCTGAGCGGATGGCGGGGGAGGAAGCATCCTGAGTTATTGCCTGATGGCGCTGCGCTTATCAGGCCTACGAGTGAAAAGCATGGTAGGCCGGATAAGGCGTTTACGCCGCCATCCGGCAAGTCGATGTTACTTGTGGCTTTTCTGATTTTTCTGCCTTTTAGCACCCACGCCCAGGTGGTGGATACCTGGCGCTTTGACAATCCGCAACAGCAGGAAAAAGCGCTATCTATTGCCAGTCAACTGCGCTGTCCGCAGTGTCAGAACCAGAATTTGCTGGAATCCAATGCGCCCGTGGCGGTCAGTATGCGCCATCAGGTTTACAGCATGGTGGCCGAAGGTAAAAGCGAAGCGGAAATCACCGCCTGGATGACCGACCGTTATGGTGATTTCGTACGCTACAACCCGCCGTTGAATGAGCAAACGCTGCTGTTGTGGGCGCTGCCGTACCTGCTGTTATTGCTGGTGGGCGTGGTGGCCTGGCGGGTGAGAAAGCGTCAGCACGCAGGAGAGGGGGAACAATGAGCCAGTCTGAACACTCCACTGCGCCGTTACGTCCCATGCCCGTAAAGCGTCTGGCGGCTGCGGCGGTGTTGATGGTGGCTGCCTGTGTCGGCGGCTATCTGTTGACGCCGAAATGGCAGGCTGTGCGTAGCGAGCAACAGCGTCTGGCCGATCCGCTACGTGACTTTACGAACCCGCAAACGCCAGAGGCGCAGCTTTCCAGGCTGCAAGAAAAAATCCGCGCCAATCCGCAGGATAGCGAGCAATGGGCGCGGCTGGGCGAGTATTATCTCTATCGCAATGCGTATGACAATGCGCTGCTGGCATATCGTCAGGCGTTGCGTCTGCGAGGCGATAACGCGCAGCTTTTCGCCGCGCTGGCAACGGTGCTGTATTACCAGGCCGGGCAACATATGACGCCTGCGACGCATGAAATGATTAATAAAGCGTTAGCGCTGGATGCGACAGAAGTGACCGCGCAGATGCTGCTGGCGGCGGATGCGTTTATGCAGGCGGATTATGCGCAAGCCGTGTCGCTGTGGCAAACCTTACTGGATGCTAACTCGCCGCGAGTGAATCGCGCGCAGCTGGTAGAGGCCATTAATTTGGCTAAATTGTTACAAAATCGGCAGAAATAATTTTTTCTTTTTTGTGACTTTTGTCATGTGTGCTGTTTAAAAAAACGGCGAATGAGACACAAGTAAAAATTAATTACCTCAGTGTATTATTCGTTTTTGACGAAGTAAAAAACTTTCCATAACAAATAGTTATTCATCATTAACGCCATAAACTCGCGTTATTATGCATAAAAACAGCCAAAAGCCCTGTTATGAAAGGGTTGCGCAAGACGCTATGCAAATGATACTGATTATGCGCGTTAAAAAACTCTACAAACCAACGCAACACAAATCATACCCTTTCAGTATGTATTGCTCTCATGCTTTCGGCGGAGAGCAACGCTTCATCGAGGAAGTCTGTTGTTATGAAAAATTTGAAAGTCAGCCTGGCCTGGCAAATTTTGCTGGCTATGGTGCTGGGCATTCTGTTGGGCAGCTATCTGCATTATCACAGTGACAGTCGTGAATGGCTGATTGCCAACCTGCTGTCGCCTGCTGGCGATATCTTTATCCACCTGATTAAAATGATCGTCGTGCCGATCGTGATCTCGACTCTGATTGTCGGCATCGCCGGCGTTGGCGATGCGAAACAGCTAGGCCGTATCGGCGCCAAAACCATTCTCTATTTTGAACTGATCACCACGGTGGCGATTATCCTCGGCATTACGCTGGCGAATGTCTTTCAGCCAGGCTCAGGCATTGATATGTCGCAACTGGCGACCGTCGATATTTCGAAATACCAGAACACCACGGCGGAAGTACAAAGTCATGCGCATGGGCTGATGGGGACGATACTGTCGCTGGTGCCGACCAATATCATCGCATCGATGGCCAAAGGGGATATGCTGCCAATTATCTTTTTCTCGGTCCTGTTTGGGCTGGGGTTGTCGTCCCTGCCGGCAACGCACCGCGAACCGCTGGTGACGGTATTTCGTTCCATCTCTGAAACCATGTTTAAAGTCACCCATATGGTGATGCGCTATGCGCCAGTGGGCGTTTTTGCGCTGATCGCCGTCACGGTGGCGAATTTTGGTTTCGCGTCGCTGTGGCCGCTGGCGAAACTGGTGCTGCTGGTACACTTTGCCATTATCTTCTTTGCGCTGGTGGTGCTGGGCATCGTGGCGCGCCTGTGCGGGTTAAGTATCTGGATTCTGATTCGCATTCTGAAAGATGAATTGATTCTGGCGTACTCGACCGCCAGTTCCGAGAGCGTACTGCCGCGCATTATCGAGAAGATGGAAGCTTACGGCGCGCCAGCCTCTATCACCAGTTTCGTGGTACCGACCGGTTACTCATTTAACCTCGACGGCTCCACGTTATACCAGAGCATCGCCGCCATTTTTATCGCGCAGCTATACGGTATCGACCTGTCGCTGTGGCAGGAAATTGTACTGGTGCTGACGCTGATGGTGACGTCGAAAGGGATTGCCGGCGTGCCTGGCGTTTCCTTCGTGGTGTTACTGGCGACGCTGGGCAGCGTGGGCATTCCGCTGGAAGGGCTGGCGTTTATCGCCGGTGTCGACCGTATCCTCGACATGGCGCGTACTGCGCTAAATGTGGTGGGGAATGCGCTGGCGGTGCTGGTGATCGCCAAGTGGGAACACAAGTTTGACCGCAAAAAAGCGCTGGCCTACGAGCGCGACGTGCTGGGCAAATTTGATAAGACCGCCCAATAACGGATTGCCGAATGGCGCTTTGCTTATCCGGCCTACAGAGAAAGAGAATGTAGGCCGGATAAGGCGTTCACGCCGCCATCCGGCAACCTGCTCCGGTTTGCCTGATGGCGCTACGCTTATCAGGCCTACAACGACTACGTTCATCCGGCAATAAACATCAGCCATTCGTTAGCGTTTCGAACTCTTCGCAACCGGTATCAAACCCTTCCAGACAGCTTAGATTCAACCAATGCAACGCCTTCTGCTTGTTCTTTTCAATAAAGCCCGGTTCTCCGTTTAAAAACATCATTCCCGCCCAGTATTCTGAATAGCCGGTACGGGAAATAGCGGAACTGCGTTTGAAATACCAGGCGGCTTTTTCATCATCGGCGGCAATGCCCACGCCGTTGGCGTAAATCAGGCCAAGCAACATTTGCGCATCCACCGCGGAGTCGTTATCCAGATCTTCAGAGGCCTTTTGCAGCAGCGAGATGGCTTTTGGGTAGTCCGGACGCCCGGCCTGGGTGTTGACCAGGATCCGCGCCAGCGTAATTTCTCCCGCTTTACTGCCCGCGTTAGCCGCCTTTTCAGCCAGCTTTTTCGCGTCGGGATAATCCAGGCTTACCGGATTAGTGATTTTGATTTGCGCCAGTAGCGCGCAGGCGTCGGCGTCGCCACTGTCGGCGGCTTTTTGCGCCCAGTATTCAGCTTTGTTCAAATCGCCATAGCTCAACCAACTGTCGGCCAGAAAATATTGCGCGCGTCTGTCACCTGCCTCTGCTGCCTGCAAATACTGGCTACCCGGCTCAGGATCTGCGGCATGGGCAAAGAATGTCATAAACAACATCAATGCAAGAAGTAGTTTCATTTTGAATTTTATTTAGGGTACGGAAAAGACAGTATAAAGAGATCGTATGGATAAAAAAACAGCCTCTGGGCGGAGGCTGTTATAGGGAAAATGCCTGATGGCGATGTTAATGCATCTAATCAGGCCTACAGTAGACGCAGGCCGAATAAAGCATTCTGATGCCGCCATCCGGCAGATCAACCCATTGCGCTTTCGCGCAGGCGGGTTTTCAGCTTGTTGTACTCATCAATCACATACTGCTCGGCGGCTCGCTGATCGGCGATCGGCTCAACGCGTACGGCGCAGTATTTGTACTCCGGCGTTTTGGTAATCGGGCTGAGGTTTTCAGTCACCAGCTCGTTACAGGCGCCAATCCACCACTGGTAGGTCATGTAAATCGCCCCTTTGTTCGGGCGATCGCTGACCTGCGCGCGGGTGATGATTTTGCCTTTGCGCGAATGAACCCACACCAGCGCTTCATCTTCAATGCCCAGACGCGCGGCGTCGGCGGTATTGATTTGCGCATAGCCCGGTTCATCGGCCAGCGCGGCCAGCGCCGCACAGTTACCGGTCATTGAGCGGCAGGAGTAGTGGCCGACTTCGCGCACCGTCGACAGTACCATCGGGTACTCTTCGGTGAGTTTATCGATAGGCGCTACCCAGTCGCAGGTGAAGAACTGCGCCAGACCGTTGGGGGTATCGAACTTCTCTTTAAAGAGGTACGAGGTTCCCTGATCGGCATCCGACGTGTCGCGGCACGGCCACTGGATATAGCCCAGTTCGCCCATTTTCTCGTAAGTGGCGCCGTAGAAATCCGGGCACAGATGACGCAACTCATCCCAGATCTCCTGGGTGTTGTTGTAGTGCATCGGATAGCCCATCCGGGTGGCGATTTCACTGATAATCTGCCAGTCGGTTTTCAGGTCCCACTTCGGCTCAACGGCTTTAAAGAAGCGCTGGAAGCCACGGTCAGCCGCAGAGAAGACGCCTTCATGCTCGCCCCAGGAGGTAGAGGGTAAAATCACATCCGCCGCCGACGCGGTTTTGGTCATGAAGATATCCTGCACGATGACCAGTTCCAGATCCTCAAACGCTTTACGTACTGCAGAGAGTTCCGCATCGGTTTGCAGCGGATCTTCACCCATAATGTACGCCGCGCGCACTTCGCCATGCGCCGCACGGTGCGGCAGCTCGCTGATGCGATAGCCGGTATGCGCAGGCAGACTTTCTACGCCCCAGGCTTTAGCGAACTTCTCGCGGTTTTCCGGGAACTTAACGTACTGGTAGCCCGGATAAGTATCCGGGAGCGCGCCCATATCGCACGCGCCCTGAACGTTGTTCTGGCCGCGAACCGGGTTAACGCCCGCGCTTGGCTTGCCGAGGTTGCCGGTCAGCATCGCGAGGCTGGTCAGTGAACGCACGGTTTCCACACCCTGATAGAACTGGGTGACGCCCATACCCCACAAGATCGCTGCGCTTTTCGCGCTGGCATACATCCGCGCCGCCTGACGAATTTCCTGTGCGCTCACGCCAGTGATCTCTTCGACGGACTCCGGCGTATAGCCTTCGACAATCTTACTGTACTCTTCAAAACCTTCGGTACGGCTGGCGACAAACGCTTTGTCGTACAGGTTTTCTTCAATAATGACATGCCCCATTGCGTTGAGCAGCGCGATATTCGAGCCGTTTTTCAACGCGATATGCATGTCAGCGATGCGCGCGGTTTCAATTTTGCGCGGATCGCAGACGATAATTTTCGCCCCATTGCGTTTAGCGTTAATCACATGATTCGCCACGATAGGGTGGGAATCCGCCGGGTTATACCCGAAGACGAACACTAAATCAGTGTTATCAATTTCGTTAATCGCATTACTCATTGCGCCGTTACCGACCGATTGGTGCAGACCTGCAACCGATGGGCCGTGTCAGACGCGAGCGCAGCAGTCAACGTTATTGGTACCAATAACGGCGCGTGCGAATTTTTGCATTACATAGTTGGTTTCATTTCCGGTACCGCGAGAGGAGCCGGTTGTCTGGATTGCATCCGGACCGTACTTCGCTTTGATGGCGCTCAAACGTTCAGCGACGTAATTGAGCGCTTCATCCCAGGAAACAGATTCCAGTTTGCCGCCACGCTGGCGACGGATCATTGGGGTTTTCAGGCGCGGGGTCAGGATCTGGGTATCATTAATAAAATCCCAGCCGTAGTAGCCCTTCAGACACAGGGTACCCTGGTTGGTTTTCCCCTGCGCCGCCTCAGCCCGGACGATTTTGCCGTTATCGACCACCAGATTGATTTTGCAACCTGATGCGCAATACGGGCAAACCGTGACGACTTTTTTCATCGGTTTCGCTCCAGTTAATCAAATCGCGCATACGCGCTGTCGCCCTCAGTATGCATGTTTTATGCCACTTTTTTAGTATGGGCTTTCCCTGATATTACGGGCGAATTTTGCTCAAAACCCTGACGAAAAACAGGCTATCGTCAGTTTTGACGTGTCGAAAGAAAATGCCGCATGACATTTATTATGAGGAGAAACGCTGAGCGCAGGCCAGATAAGGCGGAGCCGCCATCCGGCAATCTGCTCTGCCTGAAGTGGAAATTACCCGGATGGATAGACTCAAGGCCAGGGAACGCTTTGAGACTAACGCCAGGATAGAACAGGCCGCGGCAGGCAGTGCCATACCGCGGCCCGGCTTCAGAGGAGGCTGAAAAGGATTATCGCGGCAAAAATAGCGGCAATAACGAGATATTTCAGCGCGTAATAGAGAGTGCGGTTTTTCTTTTTCAGCCGTTGCCCGGCATCGCGTGCTGCGTGAACGTATTTAAAGATGCGATTAATCGCACCGGTGCGATCGTTCTCGTCGTTTGGCGAACTGGCGGCGGACATCAACGATGCGCCGACCCAGTGGTTTACGCTCTGCGCCCAGCGCCATTTCATTGGGCGCTCAATATCGCAAAAGAGGATAATACGCGTCTGCTCAGTTTTATTTTCCGCCCAATGAACGTAGGTTTCGTCGAAGATGACGGCTTTGCCGTCGCGCCAGCTATGGCGCTGTCGATCAACTTCAATAAAACAGCGGTCGTCATTCGGTGTGCTTAATCCAAGATGGTAACGTACTGAACCGGCATAGGGGTCGCGATGTTTTCCCAGATAGGCCCCGGGAGGCAACTCGGCGAACATCGCCGCTTTAATAGAGGGGATGCTGTTGACCAGCTTTGTCGTTATCGGGCATAACGTTTCCGCCGACGGGTGGGCATCGGAATACCATTTAAGGTAAAACCGTTTCCAGCCGCGCTTGAAAAAGGTGTTGAATCCGGCGTCGTTATTGGCCTGCGCGGCTTTTATGTGATGCTGAAGCCGTAGCGCCTCTTCACGAATCACCTGCCAGTTTTCCGTCAGCTTCTGCAGCTCTGGAAATGCCGTGGTATCAAAGTACGGCTGCTTTGCCGGTAACGTTGAGAAGCGAGTCATGAACATATTGATCGGCGCCATAAACGTCGAGTGGTCAAAGAGCTGACGGGAAAGTTTTTGTTTTTCCACCCCGCGTGAATGCGCATAAATGACGCTGATAATAAAAATACCGATAATGATTGCTGCGAACATAACGTCACTGTCCTTCTAAGAAAACCTCATCCCGGGATTTTCAGGCAACCCTCCCGGTGATGCCAAAGAGAAAAGTGTAGTTCGTTGACAATAAATTTACATTTCTACAACTTAAAAGGGCCATTTTTGCTAAAGAAGCGAGTCAGCCCGTTTAACCTTTATCCAGGCTTGCCGACAGTAGAATTGAGATGACTCCGCTACTTCACCCGGTGACGGTTGATTACGTTATGCCTTATCTCCTGATGACGGCTGCCAGATCACAATGCTTTCGTAAACCGAAAATGACTTTGCTTGTAACCTTCGCGAAGATAAAAACGGTGTGCATCGCGGCGTTTAATATTTGTGGAAAGCTCCGTTAGCTCCGCCCCCGCCTGACGTGCTTCTTCTTCTGCCCAGGCCAGAAGCTGACTGCCAATTTTTTGCCCCCGCATCGGCGGTAATACCACCAGCTCCTGAATTTCGCCAATCCAGTTGGCATGATGGAGATGAAACTGCATATGCAGGCTGATCATGCCGACTACCTCTCCGTTGCGCAGCGCTAAACGATAATGAACGTTGGGGTCCAGTAAATTAGCGGCGAATCCATCCCTGAAAGCCTGATAATCAAGCTCATTTTTAAGTAACTCACAGATAAGCGCGTAAACAGAATCGGTATCCTCTGTTGTCGCGTGGCGTAATTCACAGACTGGCATAATGTCCTCCCGACGCTTCATCAGGATCAACCATCTTTCGACAGACTGTAGCAAACTACCGTCATTATTTATTCTATGACAGTTAAACGGCGGATAACGTACAGCCAAAGATCACTCTGATGGCAAGGGGGAGGGCGAGCCTCCCGGGGAATTAGGTGGCAGGCTGATGTTTAACCACGTTAATCATCCACGGCACACCGAAACGATCGCTGACCTTGCCGAAACCCTGCGCCCAGAAGGTCTCCTGCCAGTCCATTTCGATTTGCCCTTGTGCGGCAAGGTTATCAAACCAGCGCTTCCCTTCTGCTACATCCTGGGTATCAAGCACCAGCGTAAAGCCGGAATAATGCGCCCTTCCCGACGCGCTGGCATCACTCATCATGATATCGCTGCCGGCAATGCGCATGTTGGCGTGGGCGATAGCAGTATCGGGAAAGCGCATTCCTGACGGGCAGCCCTCTTCGTTATCCGCCGCCGAGGGGGGCATTTCACCGAAGCTGAGTTTATAAAGCAGTTCTGCGCCTAACGTTTGTTGATAATACGCGATGGCGTCGGCACAGTTGCCGGCAAAAGAGAGATAGGGACTTAACGGCATGATGGTTACCTCAGGTAAGAGATGCTCGTTAAGTGTAGTTCGAAATTGGCACAATATTGTCGGTGGCAGGGCCGCTCAGGCCCGGTAAGCGAGGCGCTACCGGGCAATGACGCGGTAAATCAGTTCTTTTTCACGAACTCGGATTTCAGTTTCATCGGGCCAAAACCATCGATTTTGCAGTCGATGTTATGGTCGCCTTCAACCAGACGAATGTTCTTCACTTTGGTGCCGATTTTCAGCATGGAAGAGCTACCTTTTACTTTCAGATCTTTCACGATGGTGACGCTATCGCCGTCCGCCAGCAGGTTGCCGTTGGCGTCTTTGACAATCAGCTCATCGCTCTCCTGAGCGGGTTCCGCATCGTTCCATTCGTGAGCGCATTCCGGGCAGATGAACATGCCGTTATCTTCATAGGTATATTCGGAGTTACATTGCGGGCAGTGGGGTAATGACATGTTGGTATCCTCAAAAAGTCAGCGGGGGCAAACGCGCCCAAAAATGGCAGATCGCCGAAAAAGGCCGCAATTATACACAAAATCCTTAGCGTTGTCGGGACTATTGCCGCTTTTATAAAAGGGGCTGCGCTACGCCAGTCAGCAATGGTTTACACTCGAATAACCGCTTTTTTACTGTCACCACAGCGCATTAGGGCGTCCTTATTTACACCTTTTGACCGAATTGACATATATGTGTGAAGTTGATCACATATTTAAACCCTGTTAGGGTAAAAAGGTCATTAACTGCCCATTCAGGCGTCAACAGGTTCGGTTGTACAGTCCGTAACCGGACAGTGTAAGTAAACCTGCTACGCTTGTATGAGGGATAGCGTTCGCGCCCCTCCCTCCGCTCGACGGCGACGCTGGCGCGGTATGCCAGTGCCCGCCGTATATAGCGCTACAGGGCTTAGCCTATGAGGACAGCTATGCTGAAAAGGAAAAAAATAAAACCGATTACACTGGGCGATGTGACCATCATTGATGATGGTAAACTTCGCAAAGCGATTACCGCCGCCTCGCTGGGCAACGCGATGGAGTGGTTTGATTTTGGTGTTTATGGATTTGTTGCCTACGCGTTGGGTAAAGTCTTTTTCCCCGGCGCCGATCCCAGCGTTCAAATGATTGCCGCGCTGGCCACGTTTTCCGTTCCCTTCCTGATTCGTCCGCTCGGCGGGTTATTCTTTGGTATGCTCGGCGATAAATACGGGCGCCAGAAGATCCTGGCGATCACGATTGTGATTATGTCGATCAGTACCTTCTGTATCGGGTTAATCCCCTCTTACGCGACGATCGGTATCTGGGCGCCAATACTGTTGTTGCTGTGTAAAATGGCGCAGGGCTTCTCGGTTGGCGGGGAATATACCGGCGCGTCGATCTTTGTCGCGGAATATTCGCCGGATCGTAAACGCGGATTTATGGGAAGCTGGCTGGATTTTGGTTCTATCGCCGGATTCGTGCTGGGCGCGGGCGTGGTGGTCTTAATCTCGACGATTGTCGGCGAGGAGAATTTCCTGGAGTGGGGCTGGCGTATTCCGTTCTTTATCGCCCTGCCATTGGGAATTATTGGTCTCTACTTACGCCATGCGCTGGAAGAGACGCCAGCGTTTCAGCAGCACGTGGATAAACTGGAGCAGGGCGACCGCGAAGGGTTGCAGGATGGGCCGAAAGTCTCCTTTAAAGAGATTGCCACCAAACACTGGCGTAGCCTGTTGTCATGTATCGGTCTGGTGATTGCCACCAACGTGACCTACTACATGCTACTCACCTACATGCCGAGCTACCTGTCGCATAACCTGCACTATTCTGAAGATCACGGCGTGTTGATTATCATCGCCATTATGATCGGGATGCTGTTTGTGCAGCCGGTGATGGGGCTGCTGAGCGACCGTTTCGGTCGACGTCCATTTGTGATTATGGGCAGCATTGCGCTGTTTGCGCTGGCGATCCCGGCCTTCATCCTGATTAACAGTAACGTTATTGGCCTGATTTTTGCCGGTTTGTTGATGCTGGCGGTGATTCTGAACTGCTTTACCGGGGTGATGGCCTCGACATTGCCGGCGATGTTTCCGACGCATATTCGTTACAGCGCGTTGGCGGCGGCTTTTAATATCTCTGTATTGATTGCCGGTCTGACGCCAACGCTGGCGGCCTGGCTGGTGGAAAGCTCGCAGGATCTGATGATGCCGGCGTATTATTTGATGGTCATCGCGGTGATAGGCTTGATTACCGGTATTTCCATGAAAGAAACGGCCAATCGTCCGTTAAAAGGCGCAACGCCAGCGGCGTCGGACATTCAGGAAGCGAAGGAAATTCTGGGCGAGCATTACGATAATATTGAGCAGAAAATCGACGACATCGATCAGGAAATTGCGGAGCTGCAGGTCAAACGTTCGCGTCTGGTACAGCAACATCCGCGTATCGATGAATAAATTTCGCGCTTAAGGTTCGCTTAATCTCTCGCGGGCATACTCTCCTCCATACCTTTGGAGGAGAGCGTCATGAAAAGCTATATTTATAAAAGTTTGACGACCCTGTGTAGTGTGCTGATTGTCAGCAGTTTTATCTATGTGTGGGTCACGACGTATTAAACGCCTGTTATGCCTTTTTCAACAGCACCCAGGCACGGGTGCCTGTTCTTTCCGTACGGTTTTGCAGGAAAAACTGTCCCTGATGTAGCTGGGTGATGCGGCTGACGATACTCAGCCCCAGGCCAATTCCGCCATAACGGCTGTCCATCCGCACGAACGCTTCGCTTAGCTTCCCGCATTTGCTTTCATCAATACCCGGCCCCTCGTCTTCGACCGCCATAATAGCGTCGGGGTCGGCGCTAATGTGGATAGTGATATGGGTTCCTTCAGGGCTATAGCGATGCGCGTTTTCCACCAGATTTCGCAACAGCATACGCAGTAACGTCGCATCACCGCGCACCACCACGTCCGCCGCGCTTTCCGGCAGCAACAGAGTTTGCTGGCGCGTTTCCAGCATGGTGTTCAGCTCATCGTAGGAGGGGAGGATCACATCTTCCAGCAGTTTTACTTCCTGATAATTCCCGGAAGAGAATGACTGGCCCACGCGCGCCAGTTGCAGAAGCTGGGAGACGCTATCCATCATCTGGTCAAGACGGGCGATAAGCGGCGCGACATCAACATTGTGGGTTTTTGACAATAATTCCAGGTGCAAACGCACCCCCGACAGCGGCGTGCGTAGCTCATGGGCCACATCGGCGGTAAAAAGGCGTTCATTGTCGAGCGTGGTGGTCAAACGCGTAACCAGTTGATTGATCGCCGAGACGACGGACTCAATCTCAAGCGTGGAGCTGTGAATGGCGATCGGCGCCAGATTATCCGCCGTCCGCGCTTCCAGCTCTTTTTGCAGTTCGGCGAGCGGACGGGTAATACGCCGTACCGCCTGGTAACAAATTAGCAGCGTCAGGCTAACCATAAATACGCCGGGGACGATCAGGCTGGCGACCGCCTCGCGAATTTCGTGCATGATATGGCGATCGTTGTTGCGATTATCCCGCAGCGCCTGCTCGAACAATTGGATTTGCTCAGTGCTTTCATGCCATAACCAGAAGGTACTGATTAACTGGAACACCAGCAGAATAAGACCAATTGTCAGCATTAAACGCTGGCGAAGGGTCATCGCTCTTCGCTGAAAACGCATCAGGCTCACTTAGCTTTCCTCAGTGGCAACCAGCATGTAGCCAAACCCGCGAACCGTGCGAATGCGCGACTTGCCGACTTTGTCGCGCAAATTATGTATATGCACTTCCAGCGTGTTGGTCGAGGGTTCGTTATCCCAGTTGTAGATATCGTTATAAAGAATTTCCCGGTGCACCGGACTGCCTGCCTTGAGCATCAACCGTGAGAGCAACGCGTACTCCTTAGGCGTCAGGGTCAGTTCCTGTCCATCCCTCCATGCCTGATGGCGGCCTATATTGAGCGTCAGATTGCCAACCGTCAGTTCACTTTCACCCTGGTTATTATGGCGGCGCAGCAGTGCGCGGATGCGGGCGTGCAACTCCTCCAGGGCGAAGGGTTTAACCAGATAATCATCTGCGCCGACATCCAGCCCGGTAATGCGGTCATTGAGCGTATCGCGGGCGGTCAGAATGAGTACTGGCAGGGTATATTTTTTCTGTCGGATTCGCGTCAGGAAATGCAGGCCATCCTCATCGGGCAGCCCTAAATCCAGCACCATCAGACTGTAATGACCAGACTCCAGACTATGCTCGGCGGCACGCGCTGTCGAAACGCCATCACACGCATAGCCTTCGGTTTGCGCGGCGAGTATTAACCCCTGTAATAATAGCGTGTCGTCTTCAACAATCAGTATCTTCATTCGCTTAGTCTCCTGCACGGTTGCAGAATATCATCTGCGGCCTGGTAATACGTCGTTTGTACGCCGGTTAATCCCAGCATGGTTGAGAAAAGATTGTCCTGTGAATAATCCAGCGTGCTCGCCCGTTTTTGCAGGCAGGCCTGATCCACCTGATAACGCTGTTGATAATCTTTAGAAAGCCAAATGAGCATCGGGACATGTTTTTGCGTATCCGGCGCAATGGAATACGGCAAACCGTGTAAATAAACGCCATTTTCACCCAATGATTCGCCGTGATCGGAAAGATAGACCAGGCTGGTGGTGAATTTATCCTGATGAGATTTCAGCAGGTTAATGGCTTTATCTACAATATAGTCCACGTACAGCACGGTATTATCATAGGTGTTGATCAACTGCTCTTGGGAACAGTTCTGAATTTCGTTAGTGTCACAGGTTGGGGTAAATTTTTTAAACTGCGGTGGATAACGGTTGTAATAGGTTGGGCCGTGGCTGCCGATGGTATGTAATACAATAACGCCATCGCCTTTCAAATGGTCGATATAGTCTTCCAGACCGTGAAATAACACTTCATCGTAGCACTCGCCGTCGATACATTGTCCGGGCAGGTTTAGCTCGGTGACATTTTGATGCGGAACGCGATCGCATGCGCCTTTACAGCCGCCGTCATTATCATTCCACAGTACGTTAATCCCCGCGCGCTGGATAATATCCAGCAGCCCTTCCTGGTGATGCGCCAGCTCTTCGTCATAATGTTTGCGCGGCATATCAGAAAACATGCAGGGAACGGAGATCGCGGTCGCCGTACCGCAAGAGGTGGTATGCGGGAAGTAGATCACATCGTCTTTCGCCAGCCGCGGATTGGTGTCGCGCGGATAGCCGCCAAGAGAGAAATCATCGCCGCGCGAGGTTTCGCCAACGATGAGAATCGTCAGGTTTTTGCGATCGCCTTTCAGCATTAATGGATTGCGATGGGCATCCTCGCCAATGCGTACCAGCGGCAAATTCGCCAGCCGTTGATGCGAATACCATGACCAACTGGCGACAATACTGTTCGATGGGCTTAACGCTTTGATCAACTGTTTATTATTTCGAAATAGCGAGGCGTAATCTTTATAGAAAAAGGCGGCGACCAGAATAACTAATAAAATAGAGATCAGGACGCTGGCCAGGCGGTAAAGCCCGCTCCGTAAGCGCGGCGTCGCCGGACGGATTTTGACCCAGAAGGCAATCACGGCTGCCAGAACGCCGCTTAATCCCAGAGTCAGCACCATTTGCGGCGTCATCAGCGCAAAGGTTTCCGCGGGCGTGGTATCCATCATATTGGCGATCATGGAGCGATCGATGATGATGCCGTAAGTCAAAATAAAATACTGCGCGGCAGCGCCGACCAGAATAAAAACGCAGGCCAGCGGTCGGTTTAGCCAAATAAATGAGGCCAGCGTCAGCACACTATTGACCACGCTAAACGCGACGACCGGCATGGAAATAAACACCAGCACATTGCGCAGCGAGTTTAACGGTAGGTCTTGTAGTACCTGCTTGTAGAACGCAATGTTCAGGCAGACGGCAATATAAAAGGAAAAAAGCAGAAGCCAGGCGATTTGCCCAAGAACAGGTCTTTTAAGAAAGCGCTTTAACATGTTGATGCGTCCATCGATTCGGTGACGCTAATCGTGACAAAGTAAAATTAAGTGAACCTTAAGAACTTAATGTTGGTGGCGGCCGGATAACCTGCGCTATCCGGCCTGTTGCGATAACATTAACTACACGTGGTCAATCCTGTTTAACCGGCGCATCCAGCGGATACGGGTTTTTGTGAATGCGGTTGTAGTTCAACGCATACAGCGCGGTGATCACCATCAACGTGACGAACGACCACATCACTTCTTTGGCGCCGGAACCGATGACCGCCCAGATGCAATACACAAACGCGACGAAGGTAATCAGCAGATACAGCGGGCGCGCTTTACCAAAGTGACCGTGGCCCAATAGCAACAGCGCGGCACAGGTGTAAAGATAAGGCACCAGGGTGAAGATAACCGACACGGAGGAGACCAGACCAAACTCTTTCGCGGCGTTCGGCGACATACTGCTGAACTGGAAGATAGTCATCAGCACGCCGACGATAAGCAACCCAGCCACTGGCGTACCGGCTTTATTAACCCGTGCGAAGATTGGCGGGAAGAGACCATCGTCCGCCGCCGCTTTTGCGGTTTGACCGGCAAGCAGCGTCCAGCCGCCGAGAGAGCCCAGGCAACCTGCTGCCGCACAGAAGGAAACAATAGCCCCTGCGGTATCGCCCAGCGCCATACGCGCCGCGTCACCGAAAGGCGATGCCGACACGCGCAGCGCCGCGTTGGGGATCATCCCCATAATCGCCGTTGTGGAGAGCACATAGCAGACGGCGGCGATCAGTACCCCGCCGATGGTGGCGATAGGCACATTGCGTTTCGGGTTTTTGACCACCCCGGCCGCAACGGAGGCGCTTTCTACCCCGATGAATGACCACAGCGTAACGTTCAACGTGCTTTGAATCGCCCCGAAGGTATTCATGCCGCTCACGTTCCAGGCCGCCATATAGGTTTCGCCTTTAAACCAGAACCAGCCGAAGACCGCAATCCCTACGATAGGCACCAGCGCCAGTACGGTGGCGACGGCCTGTACGCGGGTAATCATTTTCGGCCCGACGATGTTCAGCAGAACAAAAATCCACAGCACCGCGACGCAGGTAAGCGTTAATACCAGCGGATCTTTCAGAATCGGGAAGAAATAGCTCAGATAGCCGACGCCGATAACGACCATCGCGATATTACCGATCCAGCATGCCAGCCAGTACAGCACGTTCGTTTGATAGCCCAAAAACGGCCCGAAGCAGCGGCGTGCGTAGGCATAAGAACCGCCGGGACTGGGATCTAAGGACGACATTTTGGCATAAACCATCGACAGCGCCAGGGCGCCGATGATAGTGACCAGCCATCCGTAGATTGCAATCCCGCCAGTGGCCGCCAGGTTGGCAGGGAGTAAGAATACCCCTGAACCCATAATATTCCCCGATACCATTAAGGTGACGGGGATTAGGCCCACTTTGTGAGCATCAGCATCCGAAGACATAATTTGGACTCCTGAAAAGGTGACTTCGTTACGATAAATTACGTCGTATCATACCCCCTCAGAATGCCGCTGAATTATGTCGGAGACGGGTTATCGCCAATGCTGCTATTATCGTGTCTTATCGTTGAGTGTAGAAAAATTAGGCAGCCGATCGTTCCCGATGTTGGCTAACATAATGCAGGGGGGTCATACCATAAAACTCTTTAAACACGGAAATAAAGTACGACGTGCTGTTATACCCACACAGCTGTGAGACTTGCGAGATATTCTTTCCGTCCATTAATAATTGGTTTACGGCATAACGCATTCGGCAGGTCGTGATTATTTGGCTATAACTGGTATTCTCGTTTTTGAGCTTTTTCTTTAACAAGCTTGGACTCAGGCACAGGCAGCTGGCAACGGCGCTCAGATTCCAGTCTTTATGAATATCGCTCTGAATGATGTGGTAAACGCTGTCACTGATGCGGCTGCGCAGCATGTGCATTAACAAAGAAATAAATTTTTTGTGGTCAAGAAAGCGGGATAAAACGGTGAAAAGGAGCGCACGGGTACGTTCACTAACAATTTCATCCGGTGCTTCCATCGCGCTGTAGCGGGCGGCGACCCTGAAGATATCCGGCGTCAGACAGTTGGCGGTCAATAAGGGATCGGCGTTGCGTTGCCAGACGGGAAGGTGTGAGAGATCTTTATTCAGGAATTGTAAATAGTCTTTAATATTATTGCGACTCACTTGTATTACTAGCACGCTATTTAATGATGAAATGTCAATAACGTTATTTTCACAAGCCAGAATGGCCATATGATTCGCTTTTAAGCTGATTGGCTCCTTACCATTTACTCGTAACCATGTATCTTTTTCGGTTAATAACACTATGCAAGGTTCGTTGCTGCAAATCCTCATACCCGAACTCCTGGAATATGAACATAAAATACCGGATCTCGCCAAACGGGAGAGATAACGGGGACTGAGTCAATTGTGTGATGAATTGAAACTGCACTAAAATAACTTTCCTGAATAATATTACAATATTTGTACGATGAATTAGGGTGTACAAAAAGTTGTACGCGAGTGGCAACTTGTCATTTTTGTATAAAAAAAGCGCGGGATGGGGCCCGCGCAAAAAGGTATGACAGTATTATTGTTTTGCAGCAATACTCAGGGAATACATGCCATCCTCAAAAAAAAGACTCTTTGTGATTAGGCTTTCACGCACATAACGTGATATACGCCATCAATAATTTCCGTGCCTTCGGTTTCATGCTCAAAGCCAGGGAAGTGATGATCCCAGGATTGCAGTGAGCGTAAGTAACCCACCTGCGGACTGTTTTCATCGCCAAAGTTTTCGCCGGAGAGCAGCATCGGGATTCCTGGCGGGTAAGGAATAACGGAGTTCGCCGCAATGCGACCCGGTAGATTTTCAATCGCCACCATTTCAATATTGTTGTTCACAATCGCGTTGTAAGCGTCGCGCGGGGTAATCTCCGCAATCGGCAGGGTGGAATAGGCGGCGTTGAGACGGGCGCCCGGGTTATTTTCACGTAGCCAGGCAAACATTTTATCGCCCAGGTCATGAATACCCATGTTCGCGTAAGTGTCAGGATAATCCTGCACCAGTTCCGGCATCACCTGCGCCAGCGGCGTATTCGCGTCGTAATGATGTTTGAAGGAGCACAGCGTGTTGATCAGCGTTCCCCATTTCCCGCGAGTTACCCCCATAGAGAACAGGAACATAATCTGAAAGTCGGTGGTGCGGGTCGGCACGATACCGTGGCGGCCAAGCCATGCTGTGACCAGCGCAGCAGGTACGCCGGATGCTTCCAGTTCGCCATCGTCGCCCATACCCGGCGCCAGGATACTGACTTTAATCGGGTCCAGCATACTCCAGTTATCCGGCAGGTCTTTAAAGCCGTGCCAGGTTTCTCCGGGGCGCATGACCCAGCAGTTCTGGTCGGTGGCCAGCAGTTTTGCCGGCGCGTCGGCGAAGTCATATGTTTTACCGGTTTGTGGATCGGTGACGACGTCTTTATTCCACGGTTTAAAGAACCAGTCGCCTTCATCGGTAAACTCTTTATAAAGACGCGCCATCGCCTGACGGAAATCAACCGCTTCGTCAATCACCTCTTGAGTCAGGGACAGGCCGCTGTTACCGTCCATCATCGATACCGCCACATCGTTGGATGCGCAGATGGCATATAACGGAGAGGTGGTGGCATGCATCATATAGGCCTGGTTGAAGCGGGAGAAATTCACCGCGCCACGGCCTTCACGGACGTGAATGTAGGAAGCTTGTGAAAGCGCATTCAGTAGTTTGTGCGTGGAGTGGGTGGCAAACACGGTCGGACCGTTATGGTCGCCTGGCTCGCCGCGCATCGCGTAGTGATCGCAATAAATCGGGTTGAAGCGCGCATAGCCGTACCATGCTTCGTCGAAGTGAATGCGATCGCTGGTTTTTGCCAGCAGATCCTGCGCCTCTTTGGCGTTATAGCATACGCCGTCATAGGTACAGTTGGTCACTACGCTGTAAGACGGTTTCTGTCCGGCTTTAGTTTTGGTCAGCGGGCTGGCGCTGATTTTTTTCTGCAAGGTTTCAGGCTGCATTTCCTGCGGGTAGATTGGCCCAATAATGCCGTAACGGTTACGGCTTGGCACCATATATACCGGTTTGGCCCCAGTGAGGATCAGCCCCTGCTCGATGGATTTATGGCAGTTACGATCCAGTACAACGACATCATTATCCGTCATACAGGCCTGCATAATAGTACGGTTAGAACCGGAGGTCCCGACAACCACGGACCAGGAGCGGTCAGCACCGAATACGCGGGCGGCGTTTTTCTCGCTTTCGCCAAACGCGCCGGTATGGTCGAGGAGTGAACCGAGCGTGGTACGCTCAATCCCCATATCGCTGCGGAACAGGTTTTCGCCATAATAATCGTGATAAAAGCGACCGGCAGGCGTTTTAGTGAAACCGACGCCGCCCTGGTGTCCCGGCGCCGCCCATGAATATTCATGAATGTCGCTGTATTTCATCAACGCGTTAAACAGCGGCGGTAACAGTTGCTGGCGATACCGGGTCATGGCGGCAACGGCGCGTCCGGCGATAAAGTCAGCGGTGTCTTCCAGAATCCAGGCGAATTCATCGACAAGCTCCAGCAGGTCGCGGTCCAGCGATGCCGTCGCTTTTTCCCTGTCGCCTAACAGGAAAACGGGCACGTTTTGCTGACGCTCGTGAAGCTTACCGATCAATTGCCTGACGCTCAGGTGCTCATCCGGTTGTTCCATTTGGTAGCTAAACATCAGACAGTCAATGGCTTCGTTCGCGGACAAGATGGCATAGCCGTCATCGAAGGATGTCGATTTAATGACGGTAACATTTTGTTGGCTCAAGGCATCCGCCAGACGCTCAACCGCGTTGCCAACCCAGGTGTCCTGATGCAGAAACTCACTTTCAACAATTAATACTTTCATCATCTTTTACCCGGTTGTGGAGGCCGTGCAATTTACGCCTTGCCGACCCGCCGTATGAATGTGACGTGGGCAAGTATTACCCCGTCAAATAGGGGGTGTAAAGTGATGGAATAATGGTCATTTATTAGTGTTATTGTTTAATAAACAAAGGGTTAATTATTGATAGCTAGCGATTTCACCTGCCGTTTATCGACAGGTGAATTATTTTTTTGGCTGATAGTGGTATCCGGCTTTAGCCGGGCATCGTCTGGCGTCGTTGCTGGCTTAGCTTGCGGTATTGTTGCGGCGACATACCGACAAATTTGCTAAAAGTACTGTAAAAACGGCTGCTGGATCGGAACCCGGCAGTCAGAGCGACATCGAGGATCGTTTTGTCAGTATCGCTCAATAAGGCACGTACGTGATTGATGCGCATCGCCGTGATGTACTGCTTCATCGTCAATTGCATAACCCGCTGGAATATTCCCATCGCGTAATTAGCATTGAGTTTGACATGCTCCGCGACGTCGTTAATGGTGAGCGCCTGATCGTAGTTATCGGCAATAAATCCCAGCATCTGGCTTACGTAAAACTGCGCATGGCGTGAGACGCTATTCTTGTGGGTGCGTGATGTTTTATTGAGCAAAATGGGTTGCCAGCCGGAAAGGCTAAAGCGTTTAAGCATCAGGCCGATTTCATCGATCGCCAACTGGCGAATTTGCTCATTCGGGCTGCTTGTTTCCTGCTGCCAGCGCAACACTTCAAAGGTGCTAAGCTGCTGGGTCGCCAGTGATTTAACCACCATCCCGTGCGTGACATGGTTGATAAGATCGCGATCCAGCGGCCAGGAGAGAAACAGGTGCATCGGCAAACTGAAAATCGCCATCTGGCGGCAGTTGCCGGGGCGGGTAAGCTGGTGTGGCGTACAGGCCCAAAACAGGGTGATATGCCCCTGCTTTATCTGCACGACTTCATTGTTGATTAAATACTCCACATCGCCGTCAAACGGAACATTCACTTCTACTTGTCCATGCCAGTGACTGCTGGCCATTCTGTGCGGCGGCCTCAGTTCAACGTCCAGTCGTTGATATTCGGAATAGAGCGACAGCGGGCTACGGGTTTGCTTTTCATCGCCGTTGCACATGTGCGGGTCGGGCGGGAGGAGGGATATTGCTTGCGTACTCATCGTCACTCCATTTCCTGAATTATCAGAATTATGCCCCTTTAGCCGGGAGGAAACCGGGAATCCGGACACAGAATCCGTCGATATTGTAGAGCGTAGCCTGACTATCAGGCCGAATACTCTGCTTTTTACGCCATTTTGTCCCAAAAACTCAGATCTCCCGCGCGCCAGCATACGATCTGAGTTTTCGGGAATGCTCATCGGGGAAGACGGAGGTTTTCACCGGGAACGCGTGCCACCATGAAGGTGTTCACTACTGTTCTGGAGAGTCATGATGACGGCACCCAAAATTACCTTTATCGGCGCAGGTTCTACGATTTTCGTCAAAAATATCCTCGGCGATGTGTTTCACCGCGAGGCGCTAAAGTCAGCGCATGTCGCCCTGATGGATATTGACGAAACCCGGCTGGAAGAGTCGCACATTGTGGTACGGAAACTGATGGACTCAGCGGGCGCTTCTGGCCGGATTACCTGCCATACCCACCAGAAAGCGGCGCTACAGGATGCGGATTTCGTGGTGGTCGCCTTTCAGATTGGCGGCTATGAACCCTGCACCGTGACCGATTTTGAGGTTTGTAAGCGTCATGGCCTGGAACAGACGATCGCCGATACGCTGGGGCCGGGCGGCATTATGCGCGCGCTGCGGACCATCCCGCATCTGTGGCGGATTTGCGAAGACATGACGGAAGTTTGTCCGAAAGCCACCATGCTCAATTACGTCAACCCGATGGCGATGAATACCTGGGCGATGTATGCCCGTTATCCGCATATCAAACAGGTCGGCCTGTGCCATTCGGTACAGGGAACGGCGGAAGAACTGGCGCGCGACCTGAATATCGATCCCGCCTCGCTGCGCTACCGCTGCGCCGGCATTAACCACATGGCGTTTTACCTCGAACTGGAGCGCAAAACGGCTGACGGGACTTATGTCGATCTCTATCCTGAATTGCTGGCGGCCTATGACGCCGGACAGGCGCCGAAGCCCAATATTCACGGCAATGAACGCTGCCAGAACATTGTGCGCTATGAGATGTTCAAAAAGTTGGGCTACTTCGTCACCGAGTCATCAGAGCATTTTGCCGAGTACACGCCGTGGTTTATTAAACCGGGACGCGAGGATCTGATTGCACGTTACAAGGTGCCGCTGGATGAATATCCGAAACGCTGCGTAGAACAACTGGCGAACTGGCATAAAGAGCTGGAGGAGTATAAAACCGCCGAGCGTATCGACATCAAACCGTCCCGCGAGTACGCCAGCACCATTATGAACGCTCTGTGGACCGGCGAGCCGAGCGTGATTTACGGCAATGTGCGTAATGAGGGGCTGATTGATAACCTGCCGCAGGGAAGCTGCGTGGAAGTGGCTTGTCTGGTGGATGCCAACGGCATTCAACCGACGAAGGTGGGGACGATCCCTTCCCATCTGGCGGCGATGATGCAGACCAACATCAACGTGCAAACGCTGTTGACCGAAGCCATCCTCACGGAAAACCGCGATCGCGTGTATCACGCGGCGATGATGGACCCTCATACCGCAGCGGTGCTGGGTATCGAAGAAATCTATGCGTTGGTTGACGATCTGATCGCCGCGCATGGCGACTGGCTTCCGGCCTGGTTACGCCGTTAATCTCCAGCCGCGCTGGACGGCAGATCCGGCGTTTAACCTCTACTAACAGAAGGCGGGCGCTGGTAACAGCGACCCGGTACCCTATGAGCATCTCTCTGACAACAAAGCTGAGTTACGGGTTCGGTGCGTTTGGTAAGGATTTCGCCATCGGCATTGTGTATATGTACCTGATGTATTACTACACCGATGTGGTGGGACTCTCGGTCGGCCTCGTCGGCACCCTCTTTCTGGTCGCGCGAATCTGGGATGCGATAAACGATCCCATCATGGGCTGGATTGTCAACGCCACGCGTTCGCGGTGGGGGAAATTTAAGCCGTGGATATTGATCGGCACCTTAACCAATTCGCTGGTGCTTTTCCTGCTGTTCAGCGCTCATCTTTTTGAGGGAACCGCGCAGGTTGTGTTTGTCTGCGTAACCTACATCCTGTGGGGCATGACGTATACCATTATGGATATCCCATTTTGGTCGCTGGTGCCGACCATTACGCTTGATAAGCGAGAACGCGAACAACTGGTGCCGTTCCCGCGTTTCTTCGCCAGTCTGGCTGGCTTCGCCACTGCCGGTATAACGCTGCCGTTTGTGAACTACGTTGGCGGAGCGGATCGTGGGTTCGGCTTTCAGATGTTTACGCTGGTGCTGATTGCGTTCTTTATCGCCTCGACTATCGTGACATTACGCAACGTCCATGAGGTGTACTCCTCCGACAACGGTGTAACGGCGGGCCGCCCACATCTGACGTTAAAAACGATCGTTGGATTGATATACAAAAACGATCAGCTCTCTTGCCTGTTGGGAATGGCGCTGGCGTATAACATTGCCTCCAATATTATCAATGGCTTTGCGATCTACTACTTCACCTATGTGATTGGCGATGCCGATCTTTTTCCCTATTACCTTTCTTATGCCGGCGCGGCGAATCTGCTGACGCTGATTGTCTTCCCCCGGCTGGTGAAAATGTTATCGCGGCGGATATTGTGGGCGGGCGCCTCCGTGATGCCCGTTCTGAGTTGCGCAGGGCTCTTCGCGATGGCGTTGGCGGATGTCCATAATGCCGCTTTAATCGTGGCGGCGGGTATTTTCCTGAATATCGGGACCGCGCTCTTTTGGGTGCTTCAGGTAATCATGGTGGCGGATACGGTCGATTATGGGGAATTTAAGCTCAATATTCGCTGCGAGAGTATCGCTTATTCCGTACAGACGATGGTCGTGAAGGGCGGCTCGGCGTTTGCGGCGTTCTTTATCGCTCTGGTGCTGGGGCTGATTGGCTACACGCCGAACGTGGCGCAGTCTGCGCAAACCCTGCAGGGGATGCAGTTTATTATGATTGTCCTGCCGGTACTGTTTTTCATGATGACGTTGGTTCTCTACTTCCGCTACTACCGTTTGAACGGCGATATGCTGCGCAAAATTCAGATCCACCTGCTGGATAAATACCGGAAAACGCCGCCATTCGTCGAACAGCCGGATAGCCCGGCGATTTCTGTGGTAGCGACCAGCGATGTAAAAGCGTGAGCATGGTCTCTCGTGCAGGCCGGATAAGCCGGATAAGCGTAGCGCCATCCGGCAATTAACCGATAACGCGGCCCGGGAGAACGCCGGGCCTGCCAGGTTATTTCGCGCAGTTAGCGCACTGTTTGCTGACAATCTGCTGGAAGAAATCGTTGCCTTTGTCATCCACCAGGATAAAGGCCGGGAAATCTTCTACTTCAATTTTCCAGATAGCTTCCATGCCGAGTTCCGGATACTCGACGCACTCCAGATGCTTAATGCTCTGCTGTGCCAGTACCGCCGCCGGGCCGCCGATACTGCCCAAATAAAAGCCGCCATGTTTTTTACAGGCATCCGTGACCTGCTGACTACGGTTGCCTTTCGCCAGCATGATCATACTGCCGCCGTGGGATTGCAGTAGATCGACATAAGAGTCCATTCGGCCTGCGGTGGTGGGGCCTAATGAGCCAGATGGATAACCTGCCGGGGTTTTTGCCGGACCTGCGTAATAGATGGGATGGTCTTTAATATACTGCGGCAGGTCTTCGCCGGATTCAATACGCTCTTTTAGCTTCGCGTGGGCGATATCGCGACCTACGATAATGGTGCCCGTCAGCGACAGGCGAGTCGAGACCGGGTACTGCGATAGCTGGGCGAGGATCTCTTTCATCGGACGGTTGAGATCGACTTTTACCGCGTCGCCTTCGCCCGCCTGACGCAGTGCTGGCGGAATATACTGGCCCGGATTGTGTTCCAGTTTTTCGATCCAGATGCCTTCGCGGTTGATTTTCGCTTTGATGTTACGGTCTGCCGAGCAGGAGACGCCCATCCCCACCGGACAGGAAGCGCCGTGACGCGGCAGGCGAATTACGCGAATATCGTGGGCGAAATATTTCCCGCCGAACTGGGCGCCGAGGCCAAGTTTTTGCGCTTCTTCCAGCAGTTCCTGTTCCAGGTGGAGATCGCGGAATGCCTGGCCGTGCTCGTTACCTTCCGTCGGCAGCGCGTCGTAATAGTGGGTGCTGGCGAGCTTAACGGTTTTCAGCGTGCTTTCCGCCGAGGTGCCGCCAATGACAAAGGCGATATGGTATGGCGGACAGGCCGCGGTGCCCAGCGTGCGCATTTTCTCAACGAGGAAGTTTTTCAGCTTGCCAGGGGTGAGCAGCGCTTTGGTCTCCTGATAGAGATACGTTTTGTTTGCTGAACCGCCGCCTTTCGCCACGCAAAGGAACTTGTACTCGTCGCCGTCGACAGCATAGAGATCGATTTGCGCTGGCAGGTTGCTGCCAGTATTGACCTCTTTGTACATATCCAGCGGCGCATTCTGCGAGTAGCGCAGGTTATCTTCGATATAGGTATTAAACACGCCTTTGGAGAGCGCGGCTTCATCGCCGCCGCCCGTCCAGACGCGTTGGCCTTTTTTACCCATGATAATCGCCGTGCCGGTATCCTGGCAGGTCGGCAGAATGCCTTTGGCGGCGATCTCGGAGTTTCTCAGGAATTGCAACGCCACATATTTGTCGTTTTCGCTGGCTTCGGGGTCATGGAGAATGGCGGCGACTTGCTGCTGGTGTTCAGGACGGAGCATAAAAGACGCATCATGGAAGGCCTGCTGAGCCAGCAACGTTAACGCCTGCGGCTCAACGTTGAGGATAGATTCTCCGTTGAATTCACTGACGCTGACATAATCGGAGGTGAGCAGATAATACTCTGTTTTGTCCTCTCCCATCGGGAAAGGCGCCTGATAGATAAACTCTTTTTTCGACATGTGCTTCCAGCCTAATAGTAAGAAAATGTATTAAGAGCCTCATGGGCCAGGCTCTAAGTCGCGCGCCGCGCATAACTTGGCGGCGCGCGCGGCCATTACAGGAATCCGTACATTGCGGCAAAGATCCAGCCAAAGACGCAGGAGACGCTCACGCCAATCAAACCCGGCAGAATGAAGCTGTGGTTAATGACGAAGCGGCCAATACGGGTTGTGCCGGAACGGTCAAACTGAATCGCCGCCAGATCGCTTGGGTAGGTCGGCAGAATATAGTAGCCATAACATGCCGGCGCAGAGGCCACGATATACGCCGGATCGACACCGATAGCCAGCGCGACGGGAACAATCGCCGCCAGCGCCGCTGCCTGGGAGTTAACAAACTTGGAGACCAGCAGCAGAACGATGGCGTAGGCCCACGGATACTCTTTGACCATTTCGCCCAGCACGCCCTGAATTTCCGACATATGCGCGCCGAACATGGTTTCCGCCATCCAGGCGATCCCGTATACCGCGACAATCGCAATCATACCGGAACGAAAAACTTCGTTTTTTGAGATAGACGCAGGATTGGTTTTGGTCAGGATGATAATGAGCGCCCCGGTCAGCAGCATAAACATCTGAATGACCAGCACCATCGACAACGGTTTGCCGCCGAAGGTTGGACGTAAGTCGGAGTCCGCGCCCAGGAGAGCGACCACGGCAATCGCCGCCAGGAAGATCCACATCGCCAGCCAGTTGCTTTTCGGCAGTTTTTTATCCAGCAGCGTCGCGGTATCGCCGTACACGTACTGACGGTTTTCCGGTACGGAAATAAATTTCTGAAACGCTTCGTCTTTATCCAGATCTTTACCGCGGAACCAACTAAAAATACCGATTGCCAGGATACCGAGCAGGGTAGACGGGATGGTGATCGACAGCAGATCGAGGAACTCCAGATGTTTTCCGTCAAATGTCACGTTGCCCAGCATCGCTACCAGAGAAACCACGGCGACGGAAACCGGACTGGCGATGATGCCCATTTGTGCGCCGATAGAACTGGCCGCCATTGGACGTTCCGGACGGATATTATTCTTGATCGCCACGTCATAGATAATCGGCAAAATGGTGTAGACCACGTGGCCTGTCCCACACAGAATCGTCAGGGTACAGGTGACGAACGGCGCCACAATAGAGACGTATTTGGGGTTGCGGCGCAGCAGCTTTTCGGCAATCTGCAACATCACATCCAGTCCGCCTGACGCCTGCAACGTTGCCGACGCGGCGACTACCGCGATAATGACCAGCATTACGTCAACGGGCGGTTTACCTGGCTGGAGATGGAAAACAAACACCAGAATGACCAGACCGATACCGCCCAACAACCCGAGCGCGATCCCGCCCTTTCGGGCACCATAAAACAGACATATTAATATTATGAGAAGCTGTATACTAAATAACATTTTTATTTATCCTCGCGATAAACCCAGTCAATTTTGATAAATGGATCACAGCCATCTTCTGATTTTTGTGAATGAGCATCAGGAAATGGCGAATATTCAATGCGCCAGTGGCGACGATTAACGATTAAGCTTTTTACAGAGTTGCTTTAAGTAATTATTTTCTTGCGATGGTGATGTTCAGAGGGAAGCACCCTCTGGCGATGGGCAGGTGGAGTCAGCGAGAACAGTAAATTATGATTTGTCTGTTTTAAAAACAGGCGTTTATTATTTGATTTTTGTGTCTCGCCATCAGGTAAATCACGAGATAAATCGAACAGCATGTGACTTATGTGATCATTGTCACGCCATTTTTTTAAATTATTAGTATGGCGTGTGGAGACGCGTATCTGCTCACCAATATACGTATTGTCCATAGGCGTAGCACAAGCTCCATTGCTACAAACATAATTTTATTTAAGTGTCAGGAAAATTCCGGACAAATCCCTTTTTTAATAAAAATACACACTCTCGGCATGGGATAATACTTAATTAACTTTTGTTATCGTTTTGAAATTAAAAACAGCGCAGAGCGCTGTAATAATAGAAAATAACGTTAACAGGCCTGGGTTGAGTATATTTGATCTGACACAATTTCCCAGGTTTGTTATTAATGTGATAGCATTTTTATTGGCATTGTTATAATAAATGTTACCAGGATATAACGCTTTGCGTCGGCTTTATGCGGTATCCTTACTGACAATATTGTTTCAGTAAAGAGTAATGTTCCGGCTGAACGCGGTAGCGGTAAACCGGCCTGCCGGTCACGCCGTAATGAATACTGGTAAACAAGATATGGCAATTTACCAGCCAGATAAGATATTTACGGCAGGAGACGCGCGAGATATTCACTTCGTTGGCCAACTCGTCGGTAGAAAATTCCTGCTCCTGATGCGCATCAATCCACTGGCATAAGGTGCGTAGCGTTTGCTGGGTCAGCCCTTTTGGCAGCCGACGAGGCTCCTGCTCGCTGGATGAATTACCGTGAATGAGCAGGTCAAGCTCAGACTGTTCGTAATACTGGCGTTTTTCCATCGCCGTTTTCTTACGTAGCCAGCCGGTCAACGCTTCTTCAAAGCGCGTGGCCTGAAAAGGCTTGATCAGATAATCCACCACGCCGTAGTGAAGCGAATCTTTAATGGTGGCGGCGTCAGCGGCAGAAGAAATGACAATAACGTCGCTTTTGCAGCCTGCGCTGTGCAGGACAGGCAGCAGATCCAATCCGTTTTCCTGCTGCATATAGATATCCAGCAGGATTAGGTCAATGTGATTTTCACTGTTGAAGATAAACTCTTTCGCTTTTTCCAGCGTCGAAGCGGTTCCACAACAATGAAAACCGGAGATTTGCGCGACATAGCGGCGATTTAACTCCGCGACCATCGCATCGTCATCGACAATTAATACATTGATCATAGGCTGGTCCTTTTTCCATCCCAGGGTAACTGTACAAAAAATTGTGTGAAGATCCCAGGCTCGGACTCCACGGAAATTACGCCGCCAAGCGCTTCAACCTGCTGTTTAACCAGCGCTAAACCGACGCCGCGTTCGGCGCCTTTCGACGAGACGCCTTTTTCAAAAATCGCCTCGATGCGCTCAGGTTCGATACCCGGACCGTCATCGCTCACTTCGCAATGCAGCCAGCCATGACGGTAGTGTAACGAGACGCTGATTTCGCCGCCGGATTCCTGGCTCAACGCTTCCAGCGCGTTTTCAATCAAATTACCCAGCGCCGTAATCAGCACCGTAACCTGATCTTCATTGTTATTATCCGGTAACTGGCTGTCGCTGCTTATCACCAGGCTGTGCCCGAAATCAGAGGCGCGAGTAATCTTACTGAGCAAAAAGCCAGCGATAATTGGCGACTTTATTTTACCCAGCAGCAAACCGATCTCTTCCTGATAGTTATTGGCCGTCTTGATAATATACGCTTCAAGCTGCTTATAACTCTTCAGGTGCAATAATCCCAGAATCACATGTAATTTGTTCATGAATTCGTGGGATCGTTCACGGAGCGCATCCGCGTAGTTCACCATCCCGTCCAACCGCTGCATCAGTTGGCGAACTTCTGTTTTATCCCTGAAGGTGGATATCGCGCCGATAATTTCGCCGTTGCTGCGCACCGGAACGGTATTCACCAGCAGCAGGCGGCCTTTGACGATGATCTCTTCATCGCGGCGCGGCGTACCGTCACGCAACACTTCGCTAATGTCCACTACCTGCGACCAGGCATGGCTCAGGGTGGATAATCTGGCGTCATCCTGCGTTTTTCGATAAGCGAGCAGCGCCTGCGCCGCATGGTTAATCAACGTGACTTCGCCGCTACCATCCACGGCGATAACGCCCTCTTTGATTGACTGCAGCATCGCCTGGCGTTGTTCAAACAGGGTTGAGATCTCATAGGGTTCGAGGCCAAACAGGATACGTTTTAGCACCTTGACCAGCGCATACGTGCCTAATAATCCCACCAGAGCGCCGAACAGAATGGACCAGATAATACTGCCGCGGCTATTGTTGATCTGCTGCGTAACGTGACTGAGTTCCAGGCCAATCGCTACCACGCCGATCTGCCGGTGGCGTTCATCATAAACCGGTGTGAAAACGCGTAGAGCTTTGGCGAGAAAGCCGCGATTAATGGCAACGTTTTCCTTTCCCTGCAACGCGAGCAGAATATCATCGCCTTTGAACGGTTGGCCGATTCGCTGCGTTTCTGGGTGTGAATAACGGATGCCCTGCATATTGGTCACTACAATAAACAAAAAGCCATTATGCTGGCTCACCGCTTCGGCGAGCGGCTGAATGCCGCTTTCCGCAGGCGGTTTTTTCAGCCCCTCGCGAATTGCCGGAGAGTCCGCCAGCGAGCGAGCCACCGCCAGCGCTTTATCTGCCAGCGCGTCGCGCGTCATGCTGCTGATTTGCGAAAAATAGATCAGATGGACCACAACGAGCACCGAAAACAAAACGGCGCTGACCATCAGAATGACGGTAGTGCCGAGTTTCATGGGGCGTTTGCGTAACGCCCGGCATGGCAGGGAGTGTTTCATAGTGGACCTGAGCGGACGAATCGTAAGGTTATTATCCCTGATGAGGCGTCTAATTCAAAGGCATAGGCGATGTTGCTCCAGTGTTGAAAGGCCCGTCTTGCCTTGCAGGGGGCGCTACCTGCTCATGTCGACTGGCAAACGTCATGTCGTTAATTAATATCGCCGGATACCGTGATGGGTAATTTATTTTCATCAGAATTACATAAAATAATTTTTCATTAATTTTTATAATAACGTATGCGGTATCACATTTTATTTTTACTGACGTTCAGAATGCGTTTGATCACAATCAATCAGCACAAATATTTAATCTATTATGATTAGTTTTCATTACATATTATTAATAATTATGGAAGCAATGTGAGAAATAAAAAATGGAAATAAAAAAATGGCTGAACACAACCATAACCCGACGTGATGCTATTGTCGCTACTGCAAAAGTAGGGGCGGCGGTGACGCTAAGTCAGGCGATTACGCTGCCTTTTGCTACCACTGCCCAGGCGCAGGATACCCCGATACCGAAGGATGCCAACGGCGAAACCGTCAGGCACAGCGCCTGTCTGGTCAACTGTGGCAGCCGATGCCCGCTTAAGGTTATCGTGAAAAATGATCGCATTGTGCGTATTGAGCCGGAAGATGCGAAAGATGACGCGGTATTCGGCGAGCATCAGATTCGTCCCTGCCTGCGTGGGCGTTCCAGTCGCTGGCGCGTCTATAGCCCGGATCGCATTAAGTATCCGATGAAAAGAGTGGGAAAACGCGGCGAAGGAAAATTTAAACGTATTTCATGGGATGAGGCTACGGCCTTTATTGCGGCGGAATTAACGCGCGTTAGCGAAAAATATGGCCGGGAAGCTATTTATTATAATTATCAATCCGGGGCATATTATCATACGCAGGGATCGCCCGCATGGAAGCGATTGTTAAATCTCACCGGCGGCTATTTAAATTACCATAATACCTACTCGACCGCGCAAATCGCGACGGCAACGCCCTATATGCATGGTACCTATGTCGGTAGCCATTTTACGCAGATCGCGCATTCCGATCTGGTGGTGCTATTTGGCCTGAATCTCTCAGAAACGCGGATGTCCGGCGGCGGTCAGGTTGAAGAGCTGCGCCGGGCGCTGGAGACCTCGAAAGCCCGAGTCATTATTATCGATCCGCGCTATACCGATTCGGTGATTACCGAACACGCCGAATGGCTACCGATTCGCCCAACCACGGACGCTGCGTTAGTCGCCGGCATAGCGCATACGCTGATTACCGAACAGCTTCTCGACGAGGCGCTGGTAAACCGCTATTGCGTCGGCTATGACCGTAGCACATTGCCGGACACGGCTGCGCCTAACGCCAGCTATAAAGATTATGTTCTTGGCACAGGCGATGACGGTATCGCGAAAACCCCGGAATGGGCGGCGGATATCACCGGAATTCCTGCAACGCGTATTCGCCAACTGGCGCGCGAAATCGCCTCGGCGCGCGCCTGCTATATTTGCCAGGGCTGGGGGCCGCAGCGTCATGCCAACGGCGAGCAAACCGTGCGTGCTATTCAGACGCTGCCAGCGTTAACAGGCCACTTCGGGCGGCCCGGCACCAATAATGGCAACTGGCCTTACGGTACGCCGTATGGCGTGCCATTGTTGCCCGTCGGTAAGAATCCGATCACAACCTCTATTCCTTGCTATCTGTGGACGGACGCCATTCAGCATCCGGAGAAAATGACCGCGACGACAATGGGCGTAAAAGGCGCGGACAGGCTAAAAACCGGGATTAAGCTGTTTTTCAACCAGGCCGGTAATACTTTGCTTAATCAGCACGGCGAAACAAACCGCACCCGTCAAATTCTCGCGGATGAATCGCTGTGTGAAACCATTATCGTGATTGAAAACCATATGACGCCCAGCGCGATGTATGCGGATCTGCTGTTGCCGGAGACCAGCTATCTTGAGGCGGAAGACCTGGTGGACAGCTCCTATGCGGCGGGATCGCATAACTATATGATTGCGATTCAGAAAACCGTTAAACCGATGTGGGAAGTGCGCAGCACGTATGACATCTGCGCGGATATCGCCGGGCATCTTGGACTGCGCGAGCAATATACCGAGGGCCGAACGCAGGCGCAGTGGGCGGAGATGCACTATCAGCAGATCCGTGAAAAACGCCCATACCTGCCGGAGTGGAGCGTGGCGAAAGAGATGGGCGTGATTGACCAGCGTATCGCTACCGAGCAGCAGAGCCTTGCGTTTGCCGATTTCCGCGCCGACGCCGAGGCTAATCCACTCTCCACGCCGTCGGGCAAAATTGAAATTTACTCCCAGGCGCTGGCGGATCTGGCGCAAACGTGGACGTTGCCAGAAGGCGAGCGAATTCCCGCATTGCCGGAATTTTGTCCGGCGAAAGAGTCGCACCTTAACAAAGCGCTGACGGCGAAGTATCCGTTGCAGTTAAGCGGCTTCCATACCAAAGGGCATACCCACTCGACCTACAGCAATGTGCTGATGCTGCATGAGGCGGTGCCGGATGAAGTCTGGATTAACCCGATTGACGCCAGCGCCCGCCAACTGAAGTCCGGCGATCGGGTGCATGTATTCAATGACCGCGGCGTGGTGGAGCTTCCCTGTAAAGTGACCCAGCGCATTTTACCCGGCGTGGCGGCGATGCCGCAGGGCGCGTGGACGCAGCTTGACGGCAACGGCGTTGATGTCGGCGGCTGTATCAATACGCTGACCAGCCACCATCCTTCGCCGCTGGCGAAAGGCAATCCGCAGCATACCAATCTGGTTGAAATTAAACGCGCTTAAGGAGTGATGTACGATGAAACAGTATGGCTTTTATGTTGACTCCTCGCGCTGTTCAGGCTGTAAAACCTGCCAGGTAAGCTGCAAGGATAATAAAGATCTGGATGTCGGTCCGAAACTGCGCCGCGTCTATGAATATGGCGGCGGAAGCTGGGTGAAAGAGGGGGAAAGCTGGCATCACGACACCTTTACCTACTACCTCTCTATTGCTTGTAACCATTGCGATGAGCCGGTATGTGTCTCCGGCTGTCCGACCGGGGCGATGCATAAACGCAAAGAAGATGGTCTGGTCGTGGTGGATGACAGCGTATGCGTCGGCTGTCGCTATTGTGAAATGCGCTGCCCCTACGGCGCGCCGCAGTTTGATACGCAGGCGAACGTGATGCGTAAATGCGACGGTTGTCTTGACCGACTGGAGAACAATCTGCGCCCTATCTGTGTGGATTCTTGCCCGCAGCGAGCGCTGGATTTCGGCCCTGTCGATGAATTACGGGCAAAATATGGCACGGAGAATCAAATCGCGCCGCTGCCTTCGGCGTCGTTCACCCATCCTAACCTCATTATTAAACCGCATCCGAAAGCGAGACCCACGGGCGATACGGAAGGCGCAATCATGAACATTCGGGAGGTGCGCCATGCATGAGTTACCGCTGGTCTTTTTTACGGTCTTTACCCAGAGCGCGGTCGGCGCGTTTATTCTGCTGCTGATTGGCGGCGCAATGGGGCTGGTCGCGCCGCGGCGTAAGGCTATCGGTCTGTTCTCGGTGATGTGCCTGTTTGGGATTGGCGTCGTTGTCGGCACCTTCCACGTCGGGCAACCGTTGCGTGCGCTGAATATGCTGCTGCGCGTCGGACATTCGCCGATGAGTAACGAGATTGTCCTGTCGGCGGCTTTTGCGGCGCTCGGCGGGCTGGGGGCGCTCGGTTTATTGCTGAACCGTGCGACGCCGCTGTGTAACGCGTTGGTCTGGTTGGCGGCGATAGTCGGGGTGGTCTTCTTATACGCCGTTCCGCAGATTTACCAACTGCCGACGGTGGTGACCTGGCGTTCATCTTACACCACGGCAATGATGATATTGACGCCGTTGATTGGCGGCGGCGCGTTGGCGGCATTGTTTGGCGTGCGCCGTCTGGGGCTACTGGTCAGCGTATTGGCGATTTTGGTGAGCTTTTGTCTGCGCCCGGGCTATATGGCGACGCTGATGAGCGCCGATAGCGCTCTGACCGCTGCGCAGCATAGCTGGTTTACCGCCCAGGCGATATTGCTGGCGGCGGGCGTGGTCGGGGTGGTGGTCTGCGCGCGCCTGAAATCGAGCGCTGCGGTGCTGGCCATGACGGCAGGGGTAGTTATCGCGGCGGAGTTGGCGGGTAGGATTGCGTTTTACAATCTGTGGACGCTGCCAATGTAGTTTTTTGCCCGGTTTATGCCATGTAAGCCTGATCAGCGTAGCGTCATCAGGCGAAATATTTCAGGAGCTATTGCTATGCTTTCCCGTGCTGTTTTGCCGCGTATCCTCGGCGCACTGTTTTACTACTCCCCTGAGAGGCCGGAGGTGAAAGCGTTGTTCGATTGTTTGCCAACGTTGCCTGAGCTTTACCCCTGGCGCGATCGCGGACATATTGAATCACTGTGTGCGTCATGGTCGCTACCGGATAATGATGCGCTTACATGGCAATTTTCTGTGTTGTTTGAAGGCCAGGGAAAGATGCCCGTCCCGCCCTGGGGATCGGTCTATCTGGAAAAAGATAATTTGCTGATGGGGGAAACCACCGCCGATTATCGAGCTTTTTTACAGTCGCAGGGCATGGTATTCACTGACCGTGAACGCGAGCCGGAAGATCAGTTTGGCCTGATGCTATTGGCCTGTAGCGATCTGCTGGCACGAGGCGACAACGTGGCGGCCAACCGGTTACTGGAGGCGCATCTGCTGCCCTGGGGATTCCGCTATCTGGAATTGCTGCAACGCAATACCGTTAGCGCCTTCTATGCCCGGCTTGCCGTCGTAGCGACCTGTTATCTGCAGGATGTTCAGCAGCAACAGGGACTACAGCCAGAGAATAAACGGTTGTTTTTCTGAGGTATTGGTCGGGTTTTGATGGCGTGCCGTAATACTTGTGCCGCCATCGTGCCCGCTGTTGCGTCAGCGGGCACAGTTTACTATTACAGCTCCGGCGTCTTTTTGAAACCGATCAGCATCAGCACCAGGCTCTGTTTTGAGTCCGCTGGCATGAAGTCGTAGTGATTTCCCTTACGGTCGCCGCCGATATACCAGGATATTTCCGTTTTCCCTTCCGCCAGCGCTTTGCGCACCGCTTTATCGACATCAACCATGCGATACTCATGTGAATGGTTTAGATATAATACGGCATCGGAACGGTAATTGATCGCCGGTTTATTGTTCCAGGACACGGTACTGACGTGCCAGTCACTGCTGGTCGGGTAAAAGAAAATTTGATCGGCGCCGTTCGTTTCCGTTTTGCCGCCAAAAAGGCGAATACGGTATTTGAATAGCGAAGCGTCCATATTGCCAGGCAGGGGCGGGATCTTAAATTTCACCAGCGTGAGCGTTTCCGGGTGCTGCGTGCGTCCGCCATTTGTCCAGTCATCCTGTACGTACAAGGTATCGACGCTGGCATGAGGCTTGTCGTCTTCGCTGCTTACCCAGGTATTTTCTTCCGCTTTACTGTAGGCGTAAGGAACCGTAGTGCCGCAATCCAGTCCCTGATTCATACACAGATCCGTCATAAACTGCGCGCCATCTTCCGTCCAGCCATTCATAAAATCGGCATGGGCGGTATAAAGACTTCCCCAGCGCTCTTCCCGGGTTTCGCCATGCATTACCGGGTCCATCGACAATTCCACTTTAGACGTATCCAGCGAGGAGATCTGCGGGAGTACCCAGGCGATGTTCATATTCACCGTTGGGATTTTTACCGGATAGTCTGCGGAACATTTCCCGTGGTCGGCATAGATAGCGTTATTGTGGCTATGGGTCGGTTTCAGGTTGACGCCATCCCAACAGTTGGGGAAAGCGATCCCGATATTAAACTGGACGGCATCGCCCGCTTTACGCAGGCCGCATATTTCGCCTACCTTGTTGGTGTAACCTTTGCCGTTGGCACATAAAAAGGTGATTGCGGAACTGGGGCCAGTACCGTGATGATCGCCTGCCAGTAACTCCAGCCCGGCCGGGAATGGATGGAGCGGATATTGCGCTACATTTGTGGATTGATAATAGGTCTTTTGGTAGGCCGGATTTACGATTTCACCATCAGGTAATTTCATGGACGGCGCCCAGTAAGCGGAGCTGTCGGCTTTATTATCACAGGTGGTATCGGGTTGCGCGCGCAACGTCTGGTAGGTAGAGACCGCATCGGTGTGGGGGTTGCCAAAAAAGTCATGCCACATCGCCTGATTCGCTTTACCAAACATCATAATCGCGTCATCGCCCAGCGTGTGGTGATAGCCGCACACGACATGCGCCTGAGGACCGGCATGGGCCGGGAATGCGCCAGCGGCAACGAGCGTAGCCAGGCTGACGGTAATAAGGTTGAGTTTCATTTTTTTTGCTGCCCGGTTGAATAGAAGTGGGAGCAGCAATAGCAGATCAAATTGCGGTGTTACATCTCATTAATTATCACTTTTTGTCATTTGCCCTGCATACAGGGGCGAATTTGCAGACGTACTATTTAAATAATTAGCCGAAACTACCCTCCTCTTGATTATGTCAATTTACAAAAAGGGTACGTTAGTGATTAAAATCGGGCTTTTTGTGATAACCCTCACTATTTCATTTTGCCTATGCTAATGGCGCTCGCCATAACCGAATAACGATTCTATCGGACATCGGCTTTATTTTTAAGAAATGCGTTACGACATCAGTCGTGACGCGATCTGCTATGGATTTTTTATGAGATTACTAAAACGCGTTATTGTGGTTGTACTCTTGGGCGTGATTTTATTTATGGTCAGGGACGATATACGCTATGTTTATCAACTGATCCTCAAATATGGTGATAAACCCTCGGCGCTAGCACTGAGTAGCTATAAAGCGGTTATTCAGCAAAAACCAGTCGCAGGAGTTAAGAGTAACCTTTCAGGTTTGACCTACTCCGCCGAAGACAGGATGCTTTTCGCCGTTATTAATAATCCCCCTGAACTGGTCTGGTTAACGACAGAAGGGCAGCTGGTAGGGCGGATGCCGCTCCAGGGCATCCACGACCCGGAGTCTATTGCATGGAGTGGGGGCAACCAGTTCCAGATAGGCAGTGAGAAAGATGGCGCGGTTTATAAAACACAGGTGGATATTCAGCGCGGCACCATGCAGATAATCTCCATGGTGAAGCTTGAGGGTTATGACAAAGCAAAAAATAAAGGGCTGGAAGGTACGGCATGGGATGCGAAAAATGAGAGATTATATGTCGCAAAAGAAAGAAAACCCATTATGATCAAAGAAGTAGAGATGAGCAAAAATGGTATCACCAGAGCGTTGCCTTCTGCCATCACTGCAAGTGTGAGCGATGTCTCCGGACTTGAATACCATGCCCCAACGGATTCGCTGCTGGTGTTGTCGGACGAGTCAAAAATGATTCTGGAGGTCAGTTCCGAGTGGCGGGTGCGCGATCGATTGTTCCTGACGGCGGAGTGGTCAGGGCTCAGAGATGATATCCCCCAACCAGAAGGGATTGCCATGGATAATGAAAATAATTTGTATATTGTGAGTGAACCAAATCTGTTTTATAAATTTTCGTGTGATATACAGAATGACTAAAATCTATTTTTACTGTCACAGTATGCTAAAACAGAACAAGGTTATTAATACCATGATTTGACGATTGCTTGATTCGTTGATTCATTGTTGGGGATATTTATGTTTTACTTACCTCAGTAGCGGATTACTTTGTGGTGTAGCGTAACGGTAATTGTCCTCCTCATATTTGCGGCAGCGTAGTCTGCCGCTTTTTTTTATAAATTAACTCTCTCTGTAATAATTAACAGACAATAAATATTATTCTGTTTTTTTCAGCAGGCCTCCGAAGAGGCCTCGCATAGTGATGTTTAGTTATCAGGCATAATATTCTTCATCAACACTTACCGAATGCCATGTCGCCTCGCTAAGCGAAATCATTTCATCTACGCCGGAACTCTTGTTAACCGGGTTTTCCGTCGGCGATGTGCCTGTAAATGTTCCACTGGCGATGGCGCTATTCCCGGCGGGATCGGTGGCCGTAATGATGTACTGATTCTCCCCCCCCCCCCCGACAGAATAGCGGATTGCGGAACAGAAACATGCCAGTTACCGGTATCGTTATCAACACTGGCGGAGTAGAGTCGATCGTCAGCCAGCCGATAGACAGCGAAGAATTACCCCATAGCGTTTGCGGAACGAACACTGATTGAACAGCTTTCATTCACTGCTGTTCCCGGAGATTTTATGGGTATTATCGGTACATCAGGTTCAGGTAAATCTTCTTTAATCAAAGCACTATCAAATTCCAGTCATTGTTATACGGGAACAGTTAAATTAAACAACGTAGATATCACACCGATCTCTGAAGATGATATCCAGAATTGCCTTGCCTATCACTTTGGCAACATTTTAGAAAAAATTACGTAATATCGACTGATATGTAAAACTCATTCAGCATCAAATGGATTAATTCAACATCAGTAGTAATATCCATTTTTTTATAGGCTGATCTCTTTTGTGTTGAAATCGTTTTTATATTTCGATCTAATAAATTTGAGCAACTTTTAACAGATAATCCTGCTGCCACGTAATAAATGACTTTTTTCTCGCTCAATGTTAGGTCGAATTTTTTAGCGAGCAACAGAATCCCATCTCTTATATTAATATGTTTTGCTTTGTTCTTATACTGCATTGTCAGATATCTCAATTAACATATTGATGACGAGAGGAAGATAAGAACGCTAAAAATTCCGATGGTGTAGTTTTGAAGTGTTTTTTAAAAACGCATGTAAAATAAGAAGCACTATCATAACCACACATATAAGCCACTCGGGTAATATTATATTCACTATTGCGTAGAAGTTTTGTCGCTTTATTCATTCGCGCATTAAGGTAAACTTCGCTGAATGAGGTGTTCTCTTGTTTCAATTTCCTTTTTAATGTGGAACAACTCATATAGAGTGAGTCAGAAATATCCTTGAGCGCCCATTTTCGACTTATGTCGCTTATAATAATATTATAGATATTTTCGGCTAATGTATTTTGCGATAGTTCTCTAAAGAGGGCAAATGCTTCAGGTTCATAGATGAACTCTGAAAGTAGAAATCTTATTAAATATTCCTTTTTATCTTGGGATAATTTCTGGCTTTTATTTGAAGAGTGTAAAAGGTTGAATACTCTTGCTACGCCTGTTTCTATTGGCGCTAACAGATGTTTTGTCGTCGGTTTTGTTAATGGGGCCGAAAAGTCTGCATGTTCATACAGAAAAAAATTATAAGCATTTTTTATTGACGCAGAATCTAATTCAATTAAATTATAATTTAACTGTTCATGAGTCTCTTCCATAGTGATATGAATAGTTTGATCTTTAGCTAAAAATATTAACATTGGCCCTGATGCCGTAATATACTCCCCGGACGATGTCGTAATTGAAATTTTACCCGTGGTGAGCTTGATGAGTACGGACTGCAGTAAATTTAATCCCTGAAGTGATAAGGATTTCCTCTGCCAGTTTTGCGCTGATTGTAAACATTCAATGCTCCCCACCTGGACAGGTGAGGGATTAAATACTTTTAGCATGATAATTTCCTTTTATTAAATGTGCGTGTAAATCAAAAATTATTCTGAAAAATATTTCAAAAGAAAACTAATATATAGCTATATAATTATTTGCGAACTTAAGGTATCAGGTGGCGATCTTTTCATTTTCTATGGGAAATGCTATTTTATATTGCATTTCTACATATTATAGTATCGTTAAAAAACTATGTCGCGTATAAAAAAAAGATGGAAATTTACAAGAATTGGCTCATGTTATTATCAATTTATCTCTTTAAAATTTGAATTAAGTAATAATTGCCTTTAATCTTTTAGAGAATAGCTCTTTAATTTCATGGAGGTAGTTAGCATGAGGTATAAGATCTGATGTTAATTTGTGATAAGGTTTATCCTGGATGTAAATATTAACGCTCTCGGCCAGGAAAGGCATACAACGCGGTAAATATATACTGCGGCGGGTAGACGGTGTAGCGATATCCGGAAGTTTGAGGGGAGGGGAAACATTCAATCGTATGGTTGGCTTTATGAAAAACGGTGTAACACGTTATTGAGGTTCTTTGATCTTACCCAGCAATAGTGGTCACGTGACTAAGTGAGTAAACTCTCAAGCAAGAGGTGACTCATATGAAAAAACCAGCATCAACCACCAAAAAGCCACGCAAGCAGCACACGCCTGAATTTCGCAGGAAGCCCTGAAACTGGCTGAACGCATTGGGGGGGCCGCTGCCGCCCGCGAGCTTAGCCTGTATGAATCACTGCTCTACAACTGACGAAGCAAACAGCAAAATCAGCTCTCTTCTTCTGACCGCGAACAGGCGATGCCCGCAGAGATCGCCCATCTAAAACGTCCACTGGCAGAAGGGGATGAGGAACTGGCCATTCTCCAGAAGGCCGCGGCATACTTCGCGAAGCGCCTGAAATGAAGTATGTCTTCATCGAAAAACATCAGGCTGAATTCAGTATCAAAGCCATGTGCCGTGTACTTCAGGTTGCCCGTAGTGGCTGGTACGTCTGGCATCAGCGTCGTCATCAGATAAACCAGCGTCAGCAGTTCCGCCTTGTCTGTGATAACGTCGCCCGGGAGGCATTCAGTGACGCAAACAGCGCTATGGTGCGCCACGCCTGACGGATGTATAACATAAAAACCGTGGCGGCCAGCCTGCGATGCGTTACAGATGGTGCAATGGCGGCGTAAACGACTGGGAAAGTCAGCGTGCATACAGACAGAGGTGGTCAGTACTATTCAACGGATTAGCAGCGCTTACTGAAACGACATAATCTGCGGGGGAGTATGAGCACCAGAGGCTGTTGTTATGACAATGCCTGTGCAGAAAGCTTCTTTCACACGCTGAAGGTGGAATGTATCCACGGAGAGGGCTTTGCCAGCTGGGAAATAATGCGGACAGCAGTGTTTAATGATATTGAGTGTGATTACAATCAATGGCGTCGTCACAGTGCCTGTGGCAGTCTCAGTCCGGAACAATTTGAAAACCAGAACCTTGCTTAGGGTTGTGTCCATATTACGCGGGTAGGATCAGTCCATTTCTGTAGTCTGCCTGTTGTTCTTCATCGTCAGTTGAAGTAACAGCTTTACCTCCGGCTACAGTAAGGATGATTGAAAAAATCATTTTAATGGCTTCAGCCAGCCCATTAAAAAATTGCTTTCCAACTATCTGATTTATTAGAGGTATTGTCTTTCATTAAGATAGCGAGTCCTGGTGGTTTAAAAATAAAGACACAGTATTATAATAAAAATAACACATCATTAAATATTGAATTTGCTAACTCGTTGTGTGATGCTGAAATGATTTTATTGCATATTATTAATTTCTGGGATGAATGTTATGAATGGAAAATTTTTGTGTGGTTTATTGGTTTCGCTATTAATTAGCGGATGCGGTGACGATAACACCCCTACAGAGAAAGTCTTGAAAGAACAATTTAGTAATCAATTTCATGGGCGTCTTATCCTTGATTCAATTGATATCAAGGAAACATCGGTTGATGGAAATAAGAGAACATATGCTGCTGATGGCTTACTTTCTACTGGCTACGATCTGTATACGCCAGTTGCCTCGTTAACTGATTATATTGTTGTTCAAAAATCGTGGGATAAAGGCAAAGATATTAAATTCTCAGCAACTTTGAACAGTCTTGGTAATAAAGATACTGGATGGAAAACAATATTTTCTTCATTACAAATGTCAGAAACACCAAAAGGCAATCCAATTCCTAATGTTGAAACTGACGGTAAATATATCATCATGGATGGAGCAGGTTTTGATGATAAAATAAATGCAATTAAAGATGAATATGCCAGGAAGAAATCAAAACTAAACGAATTAAATAATGATATCGCAAAAGTTAAAACTAATATATTAGTTATTAATAAAGAAATCGATGAGTATTGGGGGAAAGGGGAAGATGGAAAAACACAAAGCCGTTATTTTGTTCAGCGTGATTTGAATAAAGAGCTGGAACTCTTTAATAAAGAAAATGCTCCTTATTATTTTGAGAAGAAGTACAATGCTGAAGTTTTCGACCCAGCAATGAAGGCTCGCCGGGAAAAATTAAAGAATTACAGGTTGAGTGATTTTGATGACATAAGGGCGGAGAAACGTGCTGTATTAGAAAAACATAAAGAAGAATACTCCGTAAAATATAATGAAATTAATGAGAAGATAAAAGCGAAAATGAAGGCGCTCGATGATGGTTTACAAGAGTTGATAGCAAAGAAACGTGGTCTCATACAGCAGCAATCAACCATCTCAGACGAGATTCGCAATCTTGATTATCAATATAAAAATTGGGTAAATTTTATGGAAGAGCTAAATAAAAGAAAATAACTGACTATTATTATGAGTGATAAAAAAGAGACTGAAATCTGGTCTCTTTTTTTGAGCCTGTCAGTAATTCTATGTAACTGCTAATATATTAAAGGTGATTGCTCAGGCGGTCACCGAACTCGATAATAAAGCGACTCATCGCCAGCCGCCAGTTCTGGATCGGCATACTACATCTTTTTGATGCATCCTTGATTGCCAGATAAATAACCTTTCGTACCGAGTCATCCGCCGGGAACACTTTGCGTTTCTTAATCGCGGCACGGATCACGCTGTTCAGGGATTCGACTGCGTTTGTAGTGTAGATGGTAGATGGTCTTGCGGATATCCGGCGGATAACTGAAGAGCGTATTGAGGTTTTCCCAGTGCGCACGCCAGCTTTTGCTGATTTGCGGATATTTCGGGAAGACGCTGTTTATCGCATCCGGGAAGCCCTTCAGACCGTCCACACAGGCAATCAGGATGTCCTGAAGGCCCCGCTTTTTCAGCTCCGTCAGCACGCTTAGCCAGAACTTTGTGCCTTCATTTCCGGACAGCCACATGCCGGCAACGCTTTCTGACCTTCGGTATTGATCCCCAGCGCAGGGAAAACTGCTTTGTTTATCACACTGCCATTCTGATGAACTTTGACAACATACAGTCCATATAAACAAAGGGATACAGCGTATCCATTTGTCGGTTTTGCCACTCAGTGACCTGCTCTTTTACGGCGTCGGTGACTTTAGATATCAGCGTTGGCGACACATCGGAGTCGTACATTTCTTTGAAGGTGGCAACGATTTCGCGGGTAGTCATGCCTTTGGCGCAGAGGGATAAAATCTGTCTGTCCATCTGCGTAATGCGCGTCTGGTGCTTCTTAATCAGCTGTGGTTCGAAGGTATTTTCACGGTCACGCGGCGTGTTCAGTTCGATCTCGCTGTTATTGCATAACACCGTTTTTGACGAGTAGCCATTGCGGGTGTTTGAGCCTGTTTTGGGCGCATTTTTCTCATACCCGGGGTGGTCAGCCAGCTCCGCATTGAGCGCTTTTTCGACGGTAAGCTTCGTCAACATGCGGGAAAAAGCATGGAGATCGGCTTCGGTTTTAAGGCCTTCAGCCACTTCAGCCGCAAGGGCTTTAAGTTTCTTTTCGTCCATAATTGCCTGTCTCTGTTGTTGGAGTGAACATATCAAAAACAGGCACTTACACAATTTTAATTACAGTCTCACGCCCGGTCGCCCCTACGCAGTTGCACTTCCTTTCATTTGCTGTGTCCAGTTTGCGGGAAGACTTTCACCTTCAGTAATTAAGTTTGGGGTGATCTTCTTTACTCAATAAATTATTTTTGTCGTTCAGCTCCTCACGGACTTTTGCCAGTGACTTCTGAAAAGCCGGGATTGTTTGCAGCCTTGCAAACTCTACTGCTCCCACATAACGGCCAGCATCAACATCACTTTGCCAGTGAGCACCACATATCACTCTGCTTTGCCCGAACTCCCATCCTCGTCTGGCGAGCTCCTGCGCGCGTTCCGGTCTGGCCTGGGATAATACTAATGCCAGAAGTGTACCATAAGCAGTATGCCCGGAAGGGTAAGAGCCATCTTTTCGCAAAGTATTCTCATCTTCAGGACGGCAGGTGGAATGATTAAATAAGACAAAGGGGCGAGTACGCATATAATATTTTTTTGCCGAAGCAGTAGCGTAGTAGCCGCCCATTTTCAGAAGATTCTGTAACATATTCCAGGTTTCAGGCGTATCTTTGGGATTAATTTTAGCACCCACTACTGGCGAGAATATTCTGGCTATATTTTCCACGCTTACATCTGCATCCTCAGCAGCTTGTTTCCATCGTGGGGAACCCTTTATCGCATAGCCCTTGAAATAAGCCTCCTTATCATAGCGGAAAGCCGGATCATCATTACCTGGCGGTGGTGGTAAGTAGAACTGACTGTTCACTGATTCTTCAGGAGAATGAAAGGGTTGCACTGTTTCTGCTGATGTATATTTAGCTACGATCAGTGGTAGAAAAAATACTAAATAACGACTTTTCATAAAGACTCACTCCGGATCAGGCAATAATAAACAGATGTAATCCTATAATGATTTATTGCAATGGTTATTCAACATACAGGTAAAAAAGCAGGACGCTGTACTGGCATTATCGTCTGTCCATACCGGACTGACTGCAGCGGACAACAGAACAATACCGGTACTTCCGGCTAACAGCATTTTGTTTAAATTTTCTCCCCGGTTGTTTTTTATCTGCGTGCCTGACTGACACGCATTAGGTTAAAATCTTTCCGTAATAACAAACTATGAATAAGTATTTTAAACTATGTGCTCTGTTACCCCGGTAACTACCATCAGTCATGATGTGCTGAGTATTAATTTATGATTATGAACAAGAGTCGGAAACAGTATTTAAGAATAAAGAAGCCGACAAAGAAAAAATGCCAAAACTGGCGAAGGGATTATTGTTTTCAGTGATGAAAAAGTTCATGGCGGAGATATTGGACTCACTTGTCGGGGTTAGCGAACCGTCAGATGAAGTGATAGGCGTTATTACTGGTAATAATCTCCCTGTAGCTAAGTAAGCTTTTGACCTTGGCCCAAAGGTGAGCGGCTGATCGACGAAGCGCTGGGCGTTGCGCCAGAGAAAATCTGGCCTTCTCGTTATAGCTAGTCAGGCCAGAGATGGGGGCTACGGATTTCCATTCCCAGAAAAGCAAAAACCCAGCCATAGGCTGGGTTTTCTGAATAAGTGGTGCCCGGACTCGGAATCGAACCAAGGACACGGGGATTTTCAATCCCCTGCTCTACCGACTGAGCTATCCGGGCAACGGGGCGCATTAAACCGTAAAGGGGCGCGGTCGTCAACGGCTTTACACGAAAAAAGTGATAAAAGCGCGCTGACTGCCTGCTTTTCAGGCAAAATGCATAAAATCAGTACCCGTCAGGTGAGCGCTCCACCCTGACGGCACTGTGCAAAACGCAGAATATCTTCCGCCAACCGCTGAGCGGTATCTACATCAGCCTGACTGCGGTTGACCAGCATTCGGCTGAGACAACCTTCCAGCACCAGCTCCATCTGCCTTGCAACCATCGCCGGATCGTCAATTTCCAGCGTGGTCAGTAGTTCATGGGTAAAATCATGTGCCGCGCGTTTTTGTTGATTAGCCAGTTGGTGAATAGGATGGGTTGGATCGGGATAAAACGTACAGGCGGCAATGAACAAGCAACCAGGATAACGGTTATTACTGACACATTCCGAGAGCGCGCTGTAGCGTGCCAGCAGCTTTTGTTCAGCAGAAAGCTGCTCATCAAGAAGAAGCTGGCGTCGCCAGATATCTACCTGCTGACTCAGATAACGTAGCGCGTCATATAAAATGGCTTCTTTATCTGGCCAGAAACGCTGTAATGTGTCGAGTGGGCGATTTACGCGCTCCGCCACCATTTCCAGCGTAGTATCGGCTATCCCTTGCGTCTCCAGTAATTTTAGGGCTTCTCCCAGAATATCTTCACGTTGCACGGTATTCTCCTCCGTCTTTGCTTTTGCAAGTGTCGCTCACGGTTGGCGATCGTGCAAATGCGCGCTAAAGGTGGCGGCGTCCATAAAGCCGGTGACTCGCGATTGCGGCTGTTCCTGGCCTTGGGCATTAAAGAACAGAATGGTGGGCAGCCCGAGGACTTGCAGATGCTTTAACAGCGCGACGTCCTGCGCATTGTTAGCGGTGACGTTAGCCTGTAAGAGCACCGTGTCGCCGAGCGCCTGCTGGACCCGCGGATCGCTGAAGGTATACTTTTCAAACTCTTTACAGGCCACGCACCAGTCGGCGTAGAAATCCAGCATAACGGGTTTGCCTTTGGCCTGTGCCAGCGCCTGATTGAGTTCGTCCACGGTAGAAATAGCCGTGAAATTGAGGTGCGCTGGAGCTTGCGCGGATGGCGATCCGAACGCCCAATCCTGTAGAGGCCGCACGCTAATGAGCGCTGCCGCCAGCAGGATAATCTGTACGATACGCATCCACGCTCGTCTGGCCTGAAGGCTGGTGATAAAGGCCCAACCAAAGAAAGCGACGCCCAGCAGCGACCACAGACGTAAACCCCAAGCCTCGCCAATAATCCGCTCCAGTAAAAAGACCGGTAACGCGAGGATCACGAAACCAAAAGCGGTTTTAACATGCGCCATCCACGGGCCGCTTTTCGGTAGCAGGCGGTTGCCAAACACGGTGACCAGCATTAGCGGCAGACCCATACCTAATGCATACAAATACAGCGTACCGCCGCCCAGCCACATGTTGCCGCTCTGAGCGATATAAAGCAGGATCGCGCTTAACGGCGCTGTAGTACAGGGCGAGCAAATTAATCCGGCAATCGCCCCCATAACAAAAACACCGCCGGGCGAACCGCCTTGCTGACGATTACTCATTAATGTCAGCCGGGTTTGCAGTGAGGAGGGGAGCTGTAGTGTAAACAGGCCAAACATCGACAACGCAAGCAGGGTGAACACGATGGCAAGGCCGATTAACACATAAGGGTGCTGCAGCGCCGCCTGAAACTGTAATCCCGCCGCGGCGACGACCAGACCCAGTGCGGTATAGGTCAGCGCCATCCCTTGTACATAGATAAAGGCCAGCAGCAGTGCGCGCCCCGTCGACAAACGTTGTCTTCCCCCCAGGACAATACCGGAAATCAGCGGATACATGGGTAAAACGCAGGGCGTAAAGGCAATGCCGATGCCGATCAGCAGCGCCCAGAGCGCGGAAAAAGGTAGCTGGGCGGCGGGTTTTGATGTCTCACCCGTCTGGGTGACAGCAGGCGTCGGCGTGGCGTCTATTGCCGCGGTGACTTCACTTAGCGGCACCGTTTTCGTTTCCGGCGGATAACAGAATCCCGCATCGGCGCACCCCTGGTACGTTATCGTTAATGTCGCGCCAGCCGCCGCCTGGTTAACCGTTACTGGAACGTTTAGCCGCTTACGGTAGATTTCGCTTTTTCCGTAGAACTCATCTTCATGCCAGACGCCTGCCGGAAGTTGGACTGCGGCGATATCCGCTTTCGTCGGCGTGATACTGATTTGTTTACGGTAAAGGTAGTAACCCTCTTTTACCTGCCAGGAGAGGGTAAGATCGTGTTGATTTTGCTGAAAATCAAAAACAAACGCCCGGTCGGCAGGGACGAACTGCGAGCGACCCGGCGCGTCGAATAATCCGGCGAAGGCGGATGTGCTGCACAGCAGCAGGATCAGCGTAAAGATGCGTTGAGCCATGAGAGGTAATCAGTATCTCCGTGAGTAACAGGTAAAACCAGAAGTTCAGGCGTTTGATACGGGTGATGAGACTTCAGGCAGTCGATAAGCGCTTGCTGATGTGAAACGGTGGTTTTTAAGATCATTTGAACTTCATACTCCTGCTCCAGTTTACCTTCCCAGTAGTACAGCGATGTCGCGCCGGGGAGGAGGGTGGCGCAGGCGGCCAGTTTTTCCGCCAGCACTTTGGCGGCCAGATCCTGGGCGGTAGCTTCATCCGGGGCGGTACAAAGCACCACAACGGCCTCGGGGATGGAAATATCCTGACTCTTAACATCAAGCATAAACACCTCGAAAGAACAAAAAGACCCGCAAGTGAACGGTCACTATACAACGGACGAGGGCAGGATGTTAGTCAAAGGGCGGGAGAATGCGGGGCGTGATACGCCCCGCGGGTGAAACACTTACAGCATAAAGCTGCCCAGCAGGAAGCCGAAGCAGACAGCCAGAACGACGCCCAGGGTGCCTGGGATGAAGAACGGGTGGTTAAAGACGAATTTACCGATACGGGTTGTACCGGTGTCATCCATCTGTACCGCCGCAACCAGAGTCGGGTAGGTCGGCAAAATGAACAGGCCGGAAACGGCGGCGAAGGAAGCGACTGCCGTCAGCGGAGAGACGTTCAGCGCCAGCGCCATCGGCATCAGCGCTTTCGCCGTTGCCGCCTGAGAGTAGAGCAGCGCGGAAGCAAAGAAGAAGATGACGGCCAGCAGCCACGGATGGCCCTGGATGACGCTACCCGCAGTGTCTTTGATCCAGTCGATGTTAGCGGATACGAAAGTATCGCCCAGCCACGCCACGCCCAGAATACAGATACAGGCGCTCATCCCTGCTTTAAAGGTACTGGAGTTGAGGATGGCGTCAGTTTCCACTTTACACAGGATGGTGGTCAGCGTTGCGACGCTCAACATGATGATCAAAATAGCGTTGGTGGTGTTCATCAGCGGTTTCTCAACCAGGCCGAGGCTCGGACTGTTGACAATCGCATAAACAACCACGCAGATAACGCCCAGCAGGAACAGCCAGACGGAATTTTTTGCCATCGGTTTGATTTCAATCTGCTTTTCACCACGCAGTTCAATCAGCCCTTCTTCCAGACGCTTGCGGTAAATCGGGTCGTCCGACAGTTTGGAGTTGAACAGCATCGTGACCAGGAAGGACATCACCAGCACCGCCAGCAGCGTAGAGGGGATAACCACGGACAGCAGGTGAATGTAGCTAATGCCATGACCTTCCATAACAGAAGACATATACACCACGGCCGCAGAAATCGGCGAGGCGGTAATCGCAATCTGCGCGGATACCACGGCGGTCGAGAGCGGACGGCAAGGTTTGATTCCCTGCTCCTTCGCGACTTCAGCAATAACCGGCAGCGTTGCCAGGGAAATGTTCCCGGTACCAGCAAAAATAGTCAGGAAATAGGTCACAATCGGTGCGAGGATAGTGATGTATTTCGGGTTCTTACGCAGCAGTTTTTCCGTCTGGTTTACCAAATAATCCAGACCGCCCGCGACCTGCATAGCAGAGATCGCGGCGATAACCGCCATGATGATGGAAATGACATCGAATGGAATTGTCCCTGGCTTCACGCCGATGGCGGCAAGTACCAGAACACCCAGCCCACCTGCGAATCCAATACCGATGCCCCCAAGTCTGGCGCCCAAAAAGATTGCCAGCAAAACAATGATAAGTTCGACAACTATCATATTAGCCTTCCTTGTTGTTTAACAAGTTGATATTAAATTGTTGTTATTTGGTAACTTCTTGTAAGAAAAAAGGCACGTCATCGTGACGTGCCTCTTTGGTACTACCCTGTACGATTACTGTTCGCTTTCATCAGTATAACGTTTAGCTTTATAAGCCGGGTGCATCAAGTTCTGTACGGAGAAAATATCGTCCAGCTCGGCTTCCGTTAACAGGCCGCGCTCCAGCACAACTTCACGTACGCTCTTACCGGTTTCAGCACAGATTTTACCGACGATGTCGCCGTTGTGGTGGCCGATGAACGGGTTGAGGTAAGTGACGATACCGATGGAGTTATAAACGTACCCTTCGCACACTTCTTTATTCGCGGTAATGCCGTTAACGCATTTTTCCAGCAGGTTGTAGCACGCGTTGCTCAGAATGTGGATGGATTCGAACATCGCCTGACCGATAACCGGCTCCATAACGTTCAACTGCAACTGACCGGCTTCCGCCGCCATCGTAACGGTGGTGTCGTTACCGATGACTTTAAAGCATACCTGGTTTACGACTTCCGGTACTACCGGGTTCACTTTGGCTGGCATGATGGAAGAGCCCGCCTGCAGTTCCGGCAGGTTGATCTCGTTCAGGCCGGCACGAGGACCAGAAGAGAGCAAGCGCAGGTCGTTACAGATTTTGGACATCTTCACTGCCAGACGTTTCAGCGCGCTGTGAACCATAACATATGCGCCACAGTCAGATGTCGCCTCAATCAGATCTTCAGCCGGAACACAGGCGAAACCAGTGACTTCAGCCAGTTTTTTCACCGCCAGCGGAGAGTATTCTTTCGGCGTGTTCAGACCAGTACCGATTGCCGTTGCGCCAAGGTTGACTTCCAGCAGCAGCTCAGCAGTACGCTCGATGCTTTTTACTTCTTCTTTCAGCAGGATGCTGAACGCACGGAATTCTTGACCAAGCGTCATCGGTACGGCGTCCTGCAACTGGGTACGACCCATTTTCAGGATGTCCTGGAATTCAACCGCTTTACGTTCGAAACCTTCACGCAACTGGTTGATGGCATCGATCAGTTTGACGATAGAGGCGTAAACCGCTACACGGAAGCCTGTCGGATAGGCATCGTTAGTGGATTGACATTTATTCACGTGGTCGTTCGGGTTCAGGTACTGATATTCACCTTTCTGATGACCCATCAGTTCCAGCCCGATGTTGGCCAGCACTTCGTTGGTATTCATGTTGACGGAAGTGCCCGCGCCGCCCTGGTAGACATCTACCGGGAACTGGTCCATGCACTTACCGTTGTTAAGGACTTCATCACATGCGGCAATGATGGCGTTCGCCACACTCTTAGGAATGGTTTGCAGCTCTTTGTTGGCCAGCGCCGCCGCTTTTTTTACCATAACCATGCCACGCACAAATTCAGGGATGTCGCTGATTTTGTTATTGCTAATGTAGAAGTTTTCAATCGCTCTCAGAGTGTGAACACCATAGTAGGCTTCAGCTGGAACTTCCCTGGTACCCAACAGATCTTCTTCGATACGAATGTTGTTTGACATGTGAACCTTCTTTTTCAAGCTGCCAATGATTTTTACTTTAAAACACACAGGATATATGTGATTTCGAATGTTTTCTGACCGACGATTATCCCCTCCATCGGCCTGATAAACGAGATCATATGCTGGTTCAGAATTCCTACCGTAATCTGGATCACTTAAAGTGTGGGAATTTACCCCTTATTTATTATTTTGTGAAATAGGTCACCGCTTTAGTATTACTACCTAAAATAGGTGTACAAACCACTTGAAATTTTGCTACGCACCACCATATCGAATCGATGCGAATCGCAACCCCATTCAAATGGTCGTCGCAGACGGCCATGACTTACAGGAGAGTCCTTTGCGCTGGATACCCTTTTTAGCTGTCTTTCTCTATGTTTACATTGAGATTTCTATCTTTATCCAGGTCGCCCATGTGCTTGGCGTCCTGATGACGTTAATCCTGGTGATTTTTACGTCTGTTATCGGTATGTCGCTGGTACGTAACCAGGGTTTTAAAAACTTTTTGCTGATGCAACAAAAAATGGCGGCCGGTGAGAGCCCGGCGGCAGAAATGATTAAGAGTGTATCGCTGATCATCGCTGGCTTACTGCTCCTGTTGCCGGGATTTTTCACCGATTTTCTCGGCCTTCTCCTTTTGTTACCGCCAGTGCAAAAACATTTGACGCTGAAGTTGCTGCCGCATTTACGTTTTTCCCGGATGCCGGGCGGCGGGTTTAGCGCGGGTACTGGCGGTGGCGAAACATTTGACGGCGAGTATCAGCGTAAAGATGACGATCGCGATCGTATTGAACATAAAGACGATCGTCGGGATTAAAGGTAGAGATGCTGGCCGGATAAGTCGCGTGAGGCGTTATCCGGCCAACAGATACGTCTTACGCCATGCGTTTTCGCTTCGGTAAAAACAGCCATAATGCTGCCAGCATGATAATGGCATATAAGCTTTTCCACCCCAGCATTACCAGCAATAACAGGCACAGTAGACAACCCGTCACCGCCAGTGCATAGCAGCGCCCTTTCAATAGTCGACAGCCCGCCAGCATACAAAGCAGATAGAGCATAATAAAAATACCGTTAGCATAGACGATCAGCGCATTGAGGTTAATCTTCAGGGCGTAGACGACCAGGGAACTCACGCAACAACAGGCCAGAATAACGTTTAACGCGTGCAAGGGAAGGCGCCCGGGAGAGAGTTGAGCCAGATAGTGATCGGGCTGATATTGCATTTGCGTCCATATCAGACGCGCAAAACTCTGAGCATACACATTCAGGCTGGCAAAGCAGGTGAGATAACCAATAATGCAGGCTATCCACAACGCCTGGATACCGAAGAGATGAACAATAATAAGCGGTAGCGAGGCTGTTGCCGCTATCTTGTCGCTATAGACGCCAAAATGCAGCACCACGGCGGTACAGGTCCAATAAATGGCGCCGGCCAGCATCAGGCCAATGATCAATGCGCGCGGAAAATCACGTTCAGGATTTTTAAATTCAGACGACAAATGCGTAAAAGCCTCAATTCCCACAAATCCCCAGAACATGATCGCCAGGGCGGTACACAGCCGGGAAAAGGTGATTTCGTTTGCGGCTGGGAAGGTGATATCCGCAGGTTTAATCGCGCCTTTCCACAGAATGGCGGCAATAAGCGCGATAATTAATCCAGCGATAATGGCTTGCAGGTTGGCGCTGGAGCTGGCGCCGCGCGATCCCATAAACCATAGCAAACCTAGAGTACCCAGCTCCCCAAATAAGAGCTGTTCGCTTTGCCAGCCAAACAGCGCCTGGCCGAAACCCACCGCAATATGCAAGGCTGCGGGAAAACTAACAGGAATGACTGATAAAAACAGCCAACTGATCACTCGTTGCAGACGCGGGCCAAATGCCATCCCGACAAAATGCGCTACGCCGCCAGCGTGTGGAAAGTGACGCCCCAGCACAGCAAAGACAATCGCAATAGGGAAAATCAAAATAATGAGCAGCGGCCATGCCCAAAGGCTGATGTCGCCTGCCGCCAGCGCAGCCAGCTCCGGAAGCGCAAAAACGCCAGTCCCTAATAATGATGTGGTTAACAAGATAACGCCCTGAACCAACCCAAGCTCTTTTTTTAGTTCATTCATCAGCTCATTATCCGGCGGCATTGTAACGTCAGGTGACGACAGACATTTTTAAGCGTATCACACACGCCTTTTCTTATAGCAGGATGTTCTAAACCTTGGGTAAACGTGAGATAAGTAGCGTTTTTACCGCTTTTTTCGCTCAGAAGAATTTTTTTTCATCTCCCCCCTTGAAGGGGCAAAACCCCATCCCCATCTCTCTGGTCACCAGCCGGGAAACCGTTTACGGGCCGGCGTCACCCATAACTGATAATGACTTTCTCAAAGGAGAGCTATCAATGAGTATTCGTCCGTTACATGATCGTGTGATCGTCAAACGTAAAGAAGTTGAGTCTAAATCTGCTGGCGGCATCGTACTGACCGGTTCCGCAGCGGGTAAATCAACTCGTGGCGAAATCATCGCTGTCGGTAAGGGTCGCATCCTGGACAACGGTACTGTACAGCCGCTGGACGTGAAAGTTGGCGACATCGTTATTTTTAACGATGGCTACGGTGTGAAATCTGAAAAGATCGACAATGAAGAAGTGTTGATCATGTCTGAAAGCGACATTCTGGCAATTGTTGAAGCGTAATCCGCGAACGACACTGAACATACGAATTTAAGGGAAAGAGAAAATGGCAGCTAAAGACGTAAAATTCGGTAACGACGCTCGTGTGAAAATGCTGCGCGGCGTAAACGTACTGGCAGATGCAGTGAAAGTAACCCTCGGTCCGAAAGGCCGTAACGTGGTTCTGGATAAATCTTTCGGTGCGCCGACTATCACTAAAGATGGTGTTTCCGTAGCGCGTGAAATCGAACTGGAAGACAAGTTTGAAAACATGGGCGCGCAGATGGTGAAAGAAGTTGCCTCTAAAGCGAACGACGCTGCAGGCGACGGCACCACCACCGCGACCGTACTGGCGCAGTCCATCATTACCGAAGGCCTGAAAGCCGTTGCTGCGGGCATGAACCCGATGGACCTGAAACGTGGTATCGACAAAGCGGTTGCTGCGGCGGTTGAAGAGCTGAAAGCCCTGTCCGTACCGTGCTCCGACTCTAAAGCGATTGCTCAGGTAGGTACTATCTCCGCTAACTCCGACGAAACCGTAGGTAAACTGATCGCGGAAGCGATGGATAAAGTCGGTAAAGAAGGCGTCATCACCGTTGAAGACGGTACCGGTCTGCAGGACGAACTGGACGTGGTTGAAGGTATGCAGTTTGACCGCGGCTACCTGTCTCCTTACTTCATCAACAAGCCGGAAACTGGCGCAGTAGAGCTGGAAAGCCCGTTCATCCTGCTGGCTGATAAGAAAATCTCCAACATCCGCGAAATGTTGCCGGTTCTGGAAGCCGTTGCAAAAGCAGGCAAACCGCTGCTGATCATCGCTGAAGATGTTGAAGGCGAAGCGCTGGCTACCCTGGTTGTTAACACCATGCGTGGCATCGTGAAAGTGGCTGCTGTTAAGGCACCGGGCTTCGGCGATCGTCGTAAGGCGATGCTGCAGGATATCGCTACCCTGACCGGCGGTACCGTAATCTCTGAAGAGATCGGTATGGAGCTGGAAAAAGCAACCCTGGAAGACCTGGGGCAGGCGAAACGCGTTGTGATCAACAAAGACACCACCACCATCATCGATGGCGTGGGTGAAGAAGCTGCCATCCAGGGCCGTGTTGCTCAGATCCGTCAGCAGATTGAAGAAGCGACCTCCGACTACGATCGTGAAAAACTGCAGGAGCGCGTAGCGAAACTGGCAGGCGGCGTTGCGGTAATCAAAGTTGGCGCTGCGACCGAAGTTGAAATGAAAGAGAAGAAAGCCCGCGTTGAAGATGCCCTGCACGCGACCCGTGCTGCGGTAGAAGAAGGCGTGGTTGCTGGTGGTGGCGTTGCGCTGATCCGCGTTGCTTCTAAAATTGCTGACCTGAAAGGCCAGAACGAAGACCAGAACGTGGGTATCAAAGTTGCGCTGCGCGCAATGGAAGCTCCGCTGCGTCAGATCGTGCTGAACTGCGGCGAAGAGCCGTCTGTTGTCGCTAACACCGTTAAAGGCGGCGACGGTAACTACGGTTACAACGCAGCAACTGAAGAATACGGCAACATGATCGATATGGGTATCCTGGACCCAACCAAAGTTACCCGTTCTGCGCTGCAGTACGCGGCTTCTGTGGCTGGTCTGATGATCACTACCGAGTGCATGGTGACCGACCTGCCGAAAAGCGATGCTCCTGATTTAGGCGCTGCTGGTGGCATGGGTGGTATGGGTGGTATGGGCGGCATGATGTAATTGCCCACACCCTGCATCCTTCAGGCTGCAGATGCGTTGGCTAACCCCAGTCACTTACTTGAGTAAGTGACTGGGGATTAACAAACTGGCCGCCTTCCTGCAACCAGAATGATTTGGATGTTTATCTCCCAGAATTGAGAAACCCCCGGGCAGAAATGACCGGGGGTTTTTCTTTTAGTCATCTTTTTAGTATAAGATTCAGATACGGACAAAACGTCCAGCTCATTGATTATGGGGAATAACATGCACGTGAAATATTTAGCAGGGATCGTTGGCGCCGCGCTGCTGATGGCGGGTTGTAGCTCCAGCAACGAACTCACCGCTGCCGGCCAAAATGTACGCTTTGTCGAAGATAAGCCGGGCGCGGAATGCCAGCTTATTGGTACGGCAACTGGTAAACAGAGTAACTGGTTTTCAGGCCAGCACGGCGAAGAGGGTGGCTCAATGCGTGGCGCAGCGAACGATCTGCGTAATCAGGCAGCCGCGATGGGTGGAAACGTGCTGTATGGCGTAAGTAGTCCGTCACAGGGCATGTTGTCCAGTTTTGTCCCGACGGCCAGCGAGATGAACGGCCAGGTTTATAAATGTCCGAATTGATATGTCTGAATCGTAACGCCCTCTGAAAGATTCAGAGGGCGATATGGTTAGCGTTTTTCCTGCGATGACGCCATGCGTAGATTATGCAACGCGCGCATGCATTGATCTTGCGTCAGACGCGCTGCTTTACCGGTTCCAAGCGTTCTGACAAAAACCTTACACGGTTTTCCTTCCAGCTTTTTAAGACGCGGGCTGAAATTCAGCAAGCGGCGTGATATTGCTTCAGCTTCTTTAGAGCCTGACTGATTACGGGTCTTAATGATGGTGCCGCAATCATGCGATTGTCCTGCCTCATCCGTATAACGATAAACGAGCGCTAAATAATGGTTATACAGATTATGTTTCCAGTCAGGCTGGTTATAGGTATCGAATTCGATATTACCGTTTTCCAGGCAGTCAGCATCGTATAATGGTAAAAAGTCCAGCATTGAAGAAATACGCAATGCGAGCTCACGCATTTCGGCATTATTAATGGCGTGAATAATAGCCATCACCAGAACTTCAACCTGCCACTCACCGACCTGTAAATCAAGATGGCTACCATTGTGCAGCTTTAACGTAAAGGTTAATACTTTTTCTGTATTATCGCTCAACGCTAAAGATTCAACACGCTGATTAACATCGGCATTTTCCAGCTCCTCACGGAGTATTGTCGGAATATTCTCATGCATTTTAAGCACATGACTGCTTTTGGCTTTCTGGCGTTTTTCCTGCTCTTGTTCCGGAAGCGAGTGTTGTAAATAAAGCCGGTGTTCAAGGCCGATCAACAAGTCTCGCAGCGCGAGCACAGGAAAGAAAAGCAGTGTTTCTTTATTTCTCAGTGACTTCACCTTAAGCGCCAGCGCGATAAACTTATCATTGTGACGAATAACGCCGGTATTTAGTCCCTTAATCGTTAAGGCCATGTCAATTCTCCACAAATATAAAATAATTAAATGTTTTACTGCAATGTATTTGATATATAAATTGTTTATGCCGTCCTATAAAAAGGAGAACCAGTATAATTCGAAAATGCAGTACACGCTAAGCGAGTCCTAAAACGGACTTTATTGAAAAGAGAGTATCGGAAAGGTGTATTTAACGAAGGTTAGTTTATCCTCGCCAGAGGGTGAGGAGAATCGCGGGGGAATCTCCTCGTGATATTGCGCGGTAATATTTTTCGTCGTCCCTGACGCGCCCGCGAGGATTAGCACTGCCGAAGCTGTAAATCCAGCGGTGTTTTGCTCGGTTCGCCGCCGATTTCACGCGCCAGTCTTGGCACCATATAGCCGGATACCAGCGTGAGCAGTTCGCGCATGATTTGCCGGGCTTCGTCATCGGTGACCATAAAATGCGCGGCGCCCTGCACTTTATCCAGCACATGCAGGTAATAGGGCATCACGCCGGCGTCAAATAGCGCGTTGCTCAGATTCGCCAGCGTTTGCGCGTTATCATTCACGCCACGCAGCAGGACGCTCTGGTTGAGAAGCGTGACGCCCACGTGGCGCAGTTTCTTCATCGCCAGGCAGAACGCCTCGTCCACTTCATTAGCGTGGTTGATATGGTTCACCAACAAAATTTGCAGACGTGACTGGTCAAAGCGGGCGACCAGTTCGTCAGTAATGCGTGCCGGGATGACGATAGGCAACCGACTGTGGATGCGTAGCCGCTTGACGTGCTTTATGGCTTCCAGTTGCGTGAGCAGCCAGTCCAGCTCATGATCTTTCGCCATCAGCGGATCGCCGCCGGAAAAGATGATCTCATCCAGTTCCGGGTGTGCGGCGATATACTCCAGCGCGACTGTCCAGTTGCGCTTATTGCCTTGATTCTCCGCATACGGGAAGTGACGACGGAAACAGTAGCGGCAATTTACCGCACATCCGCCTTTTACCAGCAATAGCGCCCGGTTTTGGTATTTATGCAATAATCCTGGCACCACGCTGTGTTGCTCTTCCAGCGGGTCGGTGGAGAAACCGGGGGCGACAATAAATTCATCCCGGGACGTCAGCACTTGACGTAAAAGAGGATCGTCAGGGTTGCCCTTCTCCATGCGCGCAATAAAAGCGCGCGGCACGCGGAGGGCAAACAAGCGCCTGGCGTCCTGTCCTGCCCGGAGATTTTCATCAGCTTCAATCTGTAAAAGATGCAGCAGTTCGTCGGGATTGGTCACAACATCGGCAAGTTGCGCTAACCAATCTTCTCGCAATGGGGTATTTAGGGTTACAATATGCGCCATTTTGTGGCTTAGCTACCAGTTAACAATTTCAGAGGGCCTTATGGCGACTTACTATAGCAACGATTTTCGTTCCGGTCTTAAAATCATGTTGGATGGCGAACCTTATGCGGTTGAATCCAGTGAATTCGTGAAACCGGGTAAAGGCCAGGCGTTTGCCCGCGTTAAGCTGCGCCGTCTGCTGACCGGCACGCGCGTTGAGAAAACCTTCAAATCGACCGATTCCGCTGAAGGCGCGGATGTAGTCGATATGAACCTGACTTACCTGTACAACGACGGTGAGTTCTGGCATTTCATGAACAACGAAACCTTCGAGCAGCTGTCTGCAGATGCCAAGGCTATCGGCGACAACGCAAAATGGCTGTTGGATCAGGCGGAATGCATCGTAACCCTGTGGAACGGTCAGCCTATCTCTGTCACTCCGCCGAACTTTGTTGAACTGGAAATTGTTGATACCGACCCAGGTCTGAAGGGCGATACCGCAGGTACTGGCGGCAAACCAGCCACGCTGTCTACTGGCGCAGTGGTTAAAGTTCCGCTGTTCGTGCAGATTGGCGAAGTGATCAAAGTCGATACCCGTTCCGGCGAATACGTATCCCGCGTAAAATAATTTACGTTATCGGGAAAAATGGTGCAGCGTATGCTGCGCCATCCTTTTTTTCGCGCCTCAATGATGAAACGCTTTATCTGCCTTGTCGCACTGGTTCTTCTTACCGGCACATTATTAACGGCATGTAATACCGCCCGCGGCTTCGGCGAAGATATTCAGCATCTTGGCCACGCCATCTCCCGCGCAGCCAGCTAATCGCTTCTCGTCTTCCTAAAATTAGTCGATCGCCCGTCATTTTCTGGGATGTTGTCTATTATTAAGTTGCTATACACAAACAACATTGGCTAGAAAAGGAAGACATTATGGTTAAAAAGACAATTGCAGCGATCTTTTCTGTTTTGGTACTTTCCACTGTATTAACTGCTTGTAATACCACGCGCGGCGTGGGCGAGGACATCTCGGACGGTGGTAGTGCGATCTCTGGCGCTGCAACCAGAGCTCAGCAGTAATCATCAACGGTACGGCATGGCGTCGTACCGTTAATCGATTTTCTCCGGAAGCATAAGAAAGGGAGAATACCGATTATCCATATGAAGTTTCATACGGATATTACGCTTATAGGTGTAAACCGTTTTCCCGTGAATGCCAAGCGCATACGCAATCTCTTTATTGCTGGTGCCTTCCGTCCACATCGCGAGCACTTTTTCCTCCTGCGGAGAGAGCAATGGCGTGGCGCTTTCCGGCGCTTCCTGCAGTGGATGAGTATGTAGCGCTCCTTTAATTCGTTGTGCAAGCTCATGTAAAGGCGTGTGTTTAGATAACACCGCATGACTGGCATATTGCGGTCTGTACGGCATATTCCCTGACTGTAATAATACCAACGGCGTCATCCTGCAGGCGGCAAAAAATGCATTGATAGGCTGTTCGGGTAAGGCATCGTTGAGAAAACCATATAAATCAGCGATAACCAGGTGGGGCTTCCATTGCAGAATATGTTCTTTCGCCAGTATAAGGTTATTCATCCCGGATACCAGCAGTGAAGAACTGAGCACATCAGTGTGATTAAGCCAGGCCTCCATGCCCGTACGGGTAAAGTGGCATCGGTCTATCACTAAAATTTTCAACATAGTTTTTTGCACCCGGAAGTAGTAAAGCACTTTCTTTCCCAGAAGGCGTTCCATCATAGAGAACTCCTGTGGGCGCTAAATGCGAAAACTACGCGGCTTAAAAGGGCCAATTCCCGCCTTTAGACGGAAAAAAATAAAAAGGTTGAAATTCATTTTCTCTCAGGCAAGAATGGCTTTTCATCCGTATACGTTACAGGACGACCTGTAAACGCTATTCTCACCGGGGACGGCCCCATTAATTATCTGGAGCCTGCTATGTCCTGGATCATTCTATTAATCGCTGGTTTACTTGAAGTGGTATGGGCTGTCGGCCTGAAGTATACCCACGGTTTTTCTCGTCTGACCCCCAGTATCATCACCATTACGGCCATGGTTATCAGTATGGCGTTACTTTCCTGGGCAATGAAAACGCTGCCCGTTGGAACGGCGTACGCCATCTGGACCGGCATCGGCGCCGTCGGGGCGGCAATCACCGGTATCCTTCTGTTGGGCGAGTCTGCCTCACCGGCGCGTTTGCTCAGTCTTGGCTTGATCGTCGCGGGTATCATTGGGCTAAAACTCAGTGCGCATTAATTCGTCGCTGACATTGCTACGAACCTGATTGTTTTACCCAAATTAATTTATTGACGTCAAACCCCTCCCGGGTCGCGACGGCCAGCATTTGCTGTTTTATTTCCTCAGAAAGCGTTGGCGTGCGAGAGAGTATCCACAGATAGTCGCGATCCGGGCCGCACACCAGCGCATGACGGTATTCCCGGTCAAGCGCAATCACGTTATAGCCGCCGTAGAACGGGCCGAAAAAAGAGACCTTGAGCGCGGCGCGGTTTGGACTACCGGTAAAATACGCTTTGCCTTCTGTTTTTTGCCACATTCCCCGATCCGGGTTATAGCCTTTATTGATGACATTAATCCCGCCATCGTCACGCAGACTATAGGTGGCCGTGACTTGTTCCAGTCCACGTTCAAATCGATGATCGAGGCGTGCGATCTCATACCAGGTGCCGAGGTAACGTTTGGCATCAAAGTTATTTACCACGGTAACGCCTTTAGGCGGAGTAGGCGAACTACAGGCGACAACCAGAAATGCAGCCGTAACTGCAGCAACGACGGGCAGAATGCGCATAAAATTTTCCTTCCAGTGTTTTTTTCTAAGTGTAGAACCTGGCGGGAAAATGAGAGGCAGGAAAAGAAAAAACGCCCTCTTATCGGGTAGATAAGAGGGCGTCGTGGCAACTTAGAGAGTGATAACGCCAATCGCCGTCACAACGGTCAGGATTGCCGCCAGACCGTAAAAGACCCATTTGCCCGCAGGCACGTGGATTTTCAGGTCATGCATCGCGTGGTGCATACGGTGTAGGCCACACCATAGCGGCAGCACGATCATCAGGAACAGAAAAACGCGACCAATAAAGCTTTGGGCGAACGTCAGTACGCGCTCAAAACTCAGGGCATCGCCCGGAAATAGCCCCAGCGGCAGCATGATGCCAACCAGTAGCACGATCACCGGCGCGATGATCGCGCCCCACATACCGCCTGCGCCAAACAGTCCCCAGAATACGGGTTCATCAGAACGTTTTGGGTTTGGATTAATCATCCGGGACTCCTTACCAGAACAGGGCAACATACAGAATGACTACGGTGACTACCGCAGTGACCACCCAAAGCCCTTTGATGATTGGCTCTGGCCCCATTTTTTCGTCTTTTACAATGATATTGGCCGCCTTCGGCGCCAGTTCAAACCAGGTTTTGGTGTGCAGCAGCGCGGCCGCCAGGGTGATCAGGTTTAAGATCACTACCACCGGGTTTTGTAAAAAGCCGACGAATCCCATCCAGGATTCCGCGCCGTGTTTGAGCGCAAACAGACCGAAAATCAGTTCAATACTGAACCAGACTGCCGGCACCGCTGTGCCTTCGCGCAGCATATAAAAGCGATAAAACGGCAGTTTTTTCCACCAGGTGGACGTCATCGGCCGCACATAGGGTTTGCGTTTAGTCGTCATGTTGCACTCCTTAGCGTGGTTTCAGGGTGGCGATAAGAAAGTCTTTCGAGCTTTCCACTTTACCCTGCTGAATGGCCGCAGCCGGATCGACATGTTTTGGACAGACTTCGGAGCAGTAGCCCACGAAAGTACAGGTCCATACGCCGTTCGGACTGTTCAACTGCGCCATACGCTCCTTCTTACCGTGATCGCGGCTATCTTCGTTATAGCGATGCGCCAGCGTAATCGCAGCCGGTCCGATAAATTCAGGATTCAGACCGAACTGCGGGCACGCGGCGTAGCACAGACCACAGTTGATGCAACCGGAGAACTGGTGATACTTCGCCATTTGCGCCGGGGTCTGGACATTCGGCCCCTGATCTGGCGTGCGAGAGTTGCCAATAATGTACGGTTTGATCGCTTCCAGGCTTTCGATAAAGTGCGTCATATCGACAACCAGATCGCGCTCAATCGGGAAGTTCGCCAGCGCTTCCACCTTCATACCGTTGGTGTAATCGCGCAGGAAGGTTTTACACGCCAGTTTAGGGACGTTGTTGACCATCATGCCGCAGGAGCCGCAGATCGCCATACGGCAGGACCAGCGGTAGCTCAGGTCTGGCGACAGGTTATCTTTGATGTAGCCCAACGCGTCCAGTAGCGATGTTGTTTCATCATAAGGAACTTCATAGAAAGCACTGTGCGGCGCGGTATCGGTTTCCGGGTTATAGCGCACCACCTCAACTTTCAGGTTTTTCATCTCAGCCATTCGCCTTCTCCTTCTTATCGGCTGCTTCCGCTTCACCGCCGTAAACACGTTTGGCTGGCGGCAGGGTGGTGATTTTCACGTCGCTGTATTCCAGACGGGTCGTGCCATCAGCATCGCGGAAGGCGAGGGTGTGCTTGAGGAAGTTCACATCGTCGCGCTCGGTACAGCCTTCATCCAGACGCTGATGCGCGCCGCGGGACTCTTTACGCGCCAGCGCAGAGTGCGCCATACATTCCGCCACGTTCAGACCATGACCCAGTTCGATGGTATACAGCAGGTCAGTGTTGAACACGCTGGAAGTATCGGAGATACGTACGCGCTTGAAACGTTCCTGAAGCTCGGCCAGTTTATCAACGGTTTTCTGCATCAGTTCCGGGGTACGGTAAATACCGCAACCTTCTTCCATAGACAGACCCATCTCATCGCGGATCTTCGACCAGTTTTCGTTGCCTTCCTGGTTCACCAGATTTTTCAGACGCTGTTCAATATCGGCAACCTGGGCGTCGAGCGCGGCGCTATTTGCGGCGCCTGCCGTAGCAGCGCGTTCCATTGCTTGTTCGCCAGCCAGACGACCAAACACCACCAGTTCCGCCAGTGAGTTGGAACCGAGGCGGTTCGCGCCATGCAGGCCAACAGAGGAGCATTCGCCAACGGCAAACAGCCCTTTGACACGGCTTTCACAGTTCTGGTCGGTTTCAATGCCACCCATGGTGTAGTGCGCGGTCGGACGTACTGGAATCGGTTCTTTAACCGGATCGACGCCGACATAGGCTTTCGCCAGTTCGCAAATGAACGGCAGACGTTCATGCAGTTTCTTCTCGCCGAGATGACGCAGGTCGAGGTGAACCACATCGCCGCGCGGCGTGGAGATGGTGTTGCCTTTACGCCATTCGTGCCAGAAAGCCTGGGATACTTTGTCGCGCGGCCCCAGTTCCATATATTTGTTTTTCGGCTCGCCCAGCGGCGTTTCGGGGCCCATGCCGTAGTCTTGCAGATAACGGTAGCCATTTTTATTGACCAGAATACCGCCTTCGCCGCGGCAACCTTCAGTCATCAGGATACCGGAACCTGGCAGGCCGGTCGGGTGATACTGAACGAATTCCATATCACGCAGCGGAACGCCGTGGCTCAGCGCCATGCCCATCCCGTCGCCGGTGACGATGCCGCCGTTGGTGTTATAGCGGTATACGCGGCCTGCGCCGCCTGTCGCCATGACCACGGCGTTGGCGCGGATTTGCACCAGCGTGCCTTCCATCATGTTCATTGCCACCAGGCCGCGCGCATGGTTGTCATCAACCAGAATATCCAGCACAAAATGTTCGTCAAAGCGCTGGATTTGTGGGAACTGCAGGGAAGTCTGGAACAGAGTATGCAGCATATGGAAGCCGGTTTTATCCGCGGCGAACCAGGTACGCTCGATTTTCATACCACCGAAGCGACGCACGTTAACGCTACCGTCCGGACGGCGGCTCCACGGGCAGCCCCATTGCTCCAGCTGCGTCATCTCAGTGGGACAATGGTGGACAAAGTAATCCACGACATCCTGCTCACACAGCCAGTCTCCGCCTGCTACCGTATCGTGAAAATGGTAGTCAAAGCTGTCATGATCCTGGGCGACAGCGGCTGAACCCCCTTCGGCAGCGACGGTATGGCTGCGCATCGGGTACACTTTTGAGATCAGTGCGATTTTAGCATTGGGATTCGCCTGTGCGGCAGCAATTGCAGCACGTAATCCCGCGCCACCGGCGCCTATAATGGCAAGATCGGCTTGAAAGGTTTGCACGACATTCCTCCAGATTATTGTAATTTCACCCTCGCGCAGCCAGATAAAGCCTCTGGGTTCTGCGAAGTATGAATGCGTTTCCACTGCTCCTTTATGGGTACAACAGTATAGTCTCAGGGATGTGAGGGAAATTTGACGTGTTCGATTTTTTTAGCGTATCAGAGGGATGAATTATCATTGATTTTGATTAATTTAATTACTAAACCATCTGAAATCACTTTTTTTACCCTCCAGAAGGCGCCCGATACGCCTGCGCAAAATTTGTTTCGCCCGCGCGTTGCGAGTAGACTTCGTGACCTTGTCTTAAACTGGAGAAAGAATCATGAGCGAAACGGCAACCTGGCAGCCGAGCGCGTCCATCCCCAATTTATTAAAACGTGCGGCGATTATGGCGGAAATCCGTCGTTTCTTTGCCGATCGTGGAGTGCTTGAGGTTGAGACGCCCTGCATGAGTCAGGCGACGGTCACAGACATTCATCTGTTCCCGTTCGAAACGCGTTTCGTCGGACCTGGCCATTCCCAGGGGATGAACCTCTATTTAATGACCAGTCCGGAATACCATATGAAACGCCTGCTGGCGGCAGGGTGCGGTCCGGTTTTCCAGCTATGCCGCAGTTTCCGTAATGAAGAGATGGGACGACATCATAATCCGGAATTCACCATGCTGGAGTGGTATCGCCCGCATTACGATATGTACCGCCTGATGAATGAAGTGGATGATTTGCTTCAGCAAGTGCTGGATTGTCAACCTGCGGAAAGTCTCTCCTATCAACAGGCGTTTCAGCGCCATCTGGAGATTGACCCGTTATCAGCAGATAAAACGCAACTGCGTGAGGCGGCGGCAAAGCTTGATTTAAGCAATATCGCCGATACGGAAGAAGACCGTGATACGTTGCTGCAACTGTTGTTCACGATGGGGGTTGAGCCGCATATAGGTAAAGAAAAGCCGACCTTTATTTATCACTTTCCGGCAAGTCAGGCATCGCTGGCACAAATCAGTACCGAGGATCATCGCGTCGCCGAGCGCTTTGAGGTGTACTACAAAGGTATTGAGCTGGCGAATGGTTTCCACGAACTGACGGACGCACGTGAGCAACAACAGCGCTTTGAACAGGACAATCGTAAGCGCGCCGCGCGCGGTCTGCCGCAGCAGCCGATTGACCAAAATCTGCTGGATGCGCTGGCCGCCGGTCTACCGGATTGTTCCGGCGTGGCGCTGGGTGTTGATCGTCTGGTGATGCTGGCGCTGGGAGCAGAAAGCCTGGCGGACGTGATTGCTTTTACGGTCGATCGGGCGTAAATCTGAAATTCACTCTTTCGCGAGATAAAATGGCGCAATAAGCGCCATTTTGTAGCATATTTTTTCAATTATCCTCTGTTTGCCACAACATAAGGCTGGAACTTTGATGCCATTTAGGTATCAATCCTGTGTTGATTTTTTTATCGCTGACCTTCGTAAAAAAGAAGGCGGCGTCAATCGGTGAGCGGCGTCTGGCAAACGCGCTCGAGCGTAAGGGATGGTTGAATGACCCACACGATAAAAAAGATGAGCCTTATTGGGCTTATCCTGATGATTTTTACTTCTGTTTTTGGTTTTGCGAATAGCCCGTCGGCGTTTTATTTAATGGGGTATAGCGCAATCCCGTGGTATATATTTTCTGCCTTGCTGTTTTTTATTCCATTCGCCTTAATGATGGCTGAAATGGGTTCCGCTTATCGCAAAGAAGAGGGCGGGATCTATTCGTGGATGAATAATAGCGTGGGGCCACGTTACGCGTTTATTGGCACGTTTATGTGGTTTTCATCGTATGTCATATGGATGGTAAGTACGGCGGCAAAAATTTGGGTACCGTTTTCTACTTTTGTTTTTGGCGCCGATATGACGCAGCACTGGCGTATTGCAGGGCTTGAGCCTACGCAGGTTGTCGGGCTGCTCGCCGTCGGCTGGATGATTCTGGTGACGTGTGTCGCCGCCAGAGGGATCAATAAAATTGCGCGAATTACGGCGGTCGGAGGTATTGCCGTAATGTGTCTTAATTTAGTTTTATTGTTAGTGAGTGTCGCTATTTTGTTATTAAATGGTGGGCATTTTGCACAAGAAATTAATTTTACCTCGTCACCGAATCCGGGTTATCACTCCGGCCTGGCAATGTTGTCATTTGTGGTATTTGCTATTTTTGCGTACGGCGGTATTGAGGCTGTCGGCGGACTGGTGGATAAAACCGAGAAACCGGAAAAGAATTTTGCGAAAGGTATTGTTTTCGCGGCTATTGTGATTTCAATTGGTTATTCTTTGGCGATCTTTTTATGGGGCGTCAGCACTAACTGGCAACAGATATTAAGTAATAGCGCCGTTAACTTAGGGAATATCACCTACATTCTGATGTCGAGTTTAGGCACGACATTAGGTAACGCGTTAAACCTTTCTCCGGAAGCAGCGATGACGGTGGGCGTCTGGTTTGCGCGTATCACCGGCCTTTCTATGTTTCTGGCTTATACCGGCGCGTTTTTTACGTTGAGCTATTCACCGCTGAAAGCCATTATTCAGGGGACGCCAAAAGCGTTGTGGCCCGCGCCGATGACGACACTGAACGCTAACGGTATGCCGGCGACCGCTATGTGGCTACAGTGCGTGCTGGTGAGTCTGTTTATTTTGCTGGTCTCTTTTGGCGGTGACACCGCATCGGCGTTTTATAACAAACTCACTCTGATGGCGAACGTCTCAATGACCTTGCCATACCTGTTCCTTGCGCTGGCATTTCCCTTCTTTAAAGCGCGTCAGGATCTGGAGCGGCCATTTGTTCTCTTTAAAACCAAAGCCTCTACCCTGGTCGCGACGGGTGTTGTGGTGCTGGTGGTGACGTTTGCCAACGTCTTTACCATCATCCAGCCAGTGATTGAAGCTGGGGACTGGGACAGCGCCTTGTGGATGATCGGCGGCCCGATCTTCTTCTCGCTGCTGGCGATGGCGATTTATCAGAATTACAGCAGCCGCATGAGCGCCGATCCGGAGTGGGCGGCGGAGTAATCTTTGTCCGGATAGCGTTAGCTCATCGGCTTTATGAAAAGGATATTTATAATGAGTCCGAAAATGTTTGCATTGTGCGCTATCTGGCTTTTACTGGCTATCCCACTCATCGCTGTATTTTCAGTCCTGGATAAAGAGTGGATGATTGGCGAGAGTGGGATAAACAACATTTGTGATGTGATGAGAACTGTCGAAAATGATGATTCCAGAGGTTTTGGCGCGATGATGACGCTGCCCCTGTTTTTCCCATTTTTTTACGTTACTGTGTATAAGAAAATACGTAGTTGGTTTTTGTACTGTGTCGCGTTGGTGATATTTGCTTACTGGTCCTGGCAATTCTTCCTGCGCTATCAGTTTTGTGTGTGATCTATGCTAAAAGACCTGATAAGCCTATGTCATCGAGTCTTTTAGCGTCATCCGGCGCCATTGCGTTTACAAACTCCCCGCCGGGCGGCTGGTTTTACCCGCTGACGTTAACGTTCTCCCCGTTTGTTTACCGCCGAGGCTCTCCAGACGCATCTGGAACGGCGGGAACGGCATATCAATACCGTGCTCGCGGAAGCCCGCCAGAATCAATTGGTGGATCTCATGGCGTAATGGCATACGGTGTCCCATTTCCGCGGCATAGATACGCAGTTCGAAAATCTGAATACCCTGCTGGAGATCCACCAGAAAGATTTCAGGCGGTGGGTTATCCAGCACCAAAGAACAGCGCTGCGCCGCCGTCAGCAGAATTTGCGTCACCTCTTCGCTATTGGCATCCGCCGGCGCCGGGATGGTTAACACCACGCGCGTAACGGAGTCAGACAGCGACCAGTTGATAAACTGTTCGGTGATAAAGGCTTTATTCGGCACGATAATCTCTTTACGATCCCAGTCACTGATGGTGGTGGCGCGGGTATTGATTTTGGTCACGCTGCCGGTGAGATCGCGAATGGTCACCGTATCGCCGATACGAATCGGCTTTTCAAACAAAATAATCAGGCCGGAGATAAAGTTAGCGAAAATTTCTTGCAGGCCAAAACCAAGCCCAACGCCGAGCGCGGCAACCAGCCATTGTAGCTTCGACCACTCAATGCCGATCATCGAGAAACCGACCAGCCCGCCAATCAGCATTAACAGATATTTGGTGATGGTCGTGATGGCGTAACCGGTACCTGGCGTTAAATCGAGATGCTGTAATAACGCCAGCTCCAGCAGCGCAGGCAGATTACGCACCAACTGCGTGGTGATGATAAAGACCAGAATCGCAATGAGCACCGCCCCCAGGGTAATCGGCTCCAGACTTTCCACGCCTTGCACCGTAGAGGTGACATCCCACAGCGAAATATTCTCCAGGAAGCCGAATGCCGAGTGGATTTCTGACCACAGTACAATTACCGATAGCAGGGCGATAAGCATCAGAATTGAGCGGACCAGACGCAGCGACTGAGCGCTAATAGCGTCAAGATCGATTTCACTTTCATCGATGTCGACCGCGCCTTCCAGGCTGGAGGAGTGCGCCGGTTCTTCTTCGCCGCGCGCGCGCTGCGCCAGCATTTCCGCCCGACGATGTTTGGCGCGGTCAAAAGCCAGTCGGCGTCGTTGGATCAGCATCCAGCGGCGAATGACATGATAAATAACCAGCAACAGGAACCAGATGGCGACCGAGGTTTCCAGTCTCGCCAGTAGCGCCTGCGCTGTGGCCAGATAACCCACCGCCGCCGCCAGAATCGCGATAAGCGGCGCGCCCATCAACATATTCCACAGCAGGCTGTTGACCATGTTGTCGCCGTTGCCTTCTTTATCAAGATAGAGCGGAATGCCCGCTTTTTTCAGACTCAGCGTGACCAGCGCCAGCGCGCCGCATATCAGGATGAAGCAAAGGCGGCCCAACGAGCCGGAAAACTCCCGATCGTTAAGATTATCAAACATGATCACTGCCATAATGAGCGGCACGATCAGCCCAATGCTCATCAGGTAGTAGCGCATCGCTTTCGCTACCCGGTTTCGCGGCCAGCCGAAATGCGCCACAAACAGACCATTAGGGCGGGCAAAAGCGGCGCAAATCATGACTACCCACAACAGCGGTACTGTCGCCGTCACGCCATCGCCGATGGCGACGGCCAGCGGATACGGCCAGGCTTCCTGTAGACCATAGCCGAGCGTCGCCCACAAGACGGGCAGCGGCGAGGCGACCAGAATCGACCAGAACACCGTTCGCAGCGTCAGCGAGAAGTGATCCTGGGTGACTTTCCCGACGCGCGAGGCCGAGCGTTCAAGGAACCGGTTGAAGTGTTGACGTGAATAGAGGCTAAACCCGACCAGCGCCAGCGCGCCGAATAACGGCAGTAGCGTCTCTTTGCTGGTCAGCATCATGATGCTGGCTTTACCTAACTGATTAAACGTATCTAATGAGATAAGCCGACGTAAATCCTGAACCAAATCAACAGGCCAGGAGAGCGATAGCGGGCTAACGTCAGCGGTCCAGAACAGATAACGGTGGGTCGCTTCATTAACCTCTTTAAGCGCATCCTCCAGTTGGCTGTTGGAGACTTTCAGTTTGGTCAGCTCCAGGATCAGCGTATCGCCGCCCTGTAACAACGAGTTGAGCAGCTCGCGCTGAGTGCGAAGCTGGGCGTCAAGAATCTGGTTTTGCTCGGCGGTCAGCGGCTGTCCATTGGCCTGACGTATTTGCCGTAGCTGCGGCTGCTTATTGAGTAACTCTTCATAGCGCATACGGTGAACGCGTAGCTGCGCCATTTCCGTATCAAGCTGCTGCGGTTTAGGCATCTCTGGCAGACGGGCGACCTGCGCGCGCAGCGCTTCGCCAAGCATGTTGGACACGCCAAGCCATTGCGACTGCTCCCGCAGCGTATTGAGCGCCTGGCGCACCTGTAACGTTTGGCTGGTGGCCTGTCGCTGCTGCGAGGCGACCAGATCCATCCGCTGCGCTTGTTGATTGAGCGCCTGTGACAGCTCGCGGTTGACTTTAAATTGTTCGACGATGCCTTCCGGCAAACCGGCGCTGTTTTCCGCCAGCAGCTCAGTGCTTTCCAGCGCGCGTTCCGCTTCACGTTGGCGCAGGCTATTGAGCTGATTGCGCAGCGCCTGAAGATACGCATCCAATTGCTGACTCTGTTTTTCCGCCAGCTCGGAACGCAGACGAGCCAGTTCCTGACGGTTGTTGGCGGACAGTTGCGCCAACTCCAGTTCGTCGACTAACGCTTTTAGTTTGGCGGACTCCGCCTGCATACTGAGACTTTGCGCCTGGCTAAGCGCGGCACTTCCGCCTGCGGCGCCGAGCCGTCGCTCAATCTCATTAAGCTGGCGGCGGGCGTCGTTTTGCTGTTGGGGAAGCTGGCTGAGCGAGTCGGCGATCTCCCTGACGCGCTCCTGTTCCTGTTGCGCCTCGCGGGTTTTATCCAGTAGCTGGCTGCTAACCTGCAAGATCTCCTGATTTAACGCTTCGGTGGACATCTCTGGCGGTACGCTGCGAGGTTCATCGCGCAGATTATTCAACTGGGCGCGCAAGGTGGCGGATAGCTTAGGGAAGTTATCAATAACGTGTTGATATTGTTTCGCGCGCTCAAGCGAGCCTTTTCGCTCTTCAAGCGCGTTTAACGCAGTCTGGAGCGCCTCAACGGCTTCCGGCTGAGCGGGCTTCGCCGCTTTTGCCTGCTCCAGTTCCTGCGTGATTTGTTTGGCGTCGGGGGCCGTTGCGGCGAACGCCCCCGTGCTGAGGCACCAGGCCATCAGAAAAGCGATAATCAGGCGCAAGTCAGCATTCTCTCTTGATTAGGTGTCGTCTTTTTTATTGTCAACCAGCGGGCTGGCGTCGTGTTCGGCTTTAATTTCTTCTGCCGGCAGCGGAGCAGGTTCTACCTCCGGCGCGACGAATGTTTCGGTCGACGTCGCCAGCGGTTGGCCAATTTTGGTAACGGACAGGCTTGCCAGCGACGCGATCAGATTCACTTTCCCCGGCGCAAATAAGTTGATGACCGTGGAACCCAGTTTAAAGCGTCCCATCTCCTGGCCTTTCAACAAGGCGACAGACCCTTCATATTCGCCTTCTGGCCAGGTCCAGCGCTTGATGATGCCTTCGCGCGGCGGGGTAATGGTCCCCGCCCAGACGGTTTCGATACTGCCGACAATAGTTGCGCCGACCAGAATCTGCGCCATAGGGCCGAACTCGGTATCAAACAGGCAGATAACGCGCTCGTTGCGGGCAAACAGGTTGGGGACGTTTTGCGCGGTCAGATGGTTAACGGAGAACAGATCGCCCGGTACGTAGATCATTTCGCGCAGGATGCCGTTGCATGGCATATGCACGCGATGGTAGTCGCGAGGGGAGAGGTAAGTGGTCACAAACGTGCCGTTGCGGAACTTATCCGCCATCAGGTAGTTACCCGCCAGCAACGCCTCAAGGCTGTAATTATGGCCTTTGGCCTGCAAAATTTTATCTTCTTCGATACGACCCAACTGGCTTATCACGCCGTCGGCAGGCATCACCAGGATGTTAGGATCGGTATTGAGCGGACGCACGTCATCACGCAGCGGACGAACAAAGAAATCATTGAACGTACGATAGCTGGCGGTATCCGGTTTTTGCGCCTCGGTCATATCGACTTTGTAATACTTTACGAAGAGATCGATAACCAGTTTTGTCAGCCATCCTGCTCGTTTGCTTGCGCCCCAGCCCGCCAGGCGAGTGAGCCATAGTTTCGGCAGAATGTATTGTAGCGAAAGTTTAAATGAGTTTAACAAGGTAGCCTCCAGGCCATTGTTGTTCCTGAACCGGCAGTTATACCGGTATCCTGAAAAAAGGGGACGATTCCAACGACGCCTAGCGTATCTGTCAGTCGTCCGTATCAGAAAAGTTTTTACGCGTTTTTACCTGCGCCATACTTTCAAGAATTCGGTGATAATTTTCGAAACGGGTTTCCGCAATAGCGCCGTTCTCTACCGCCTCGCGAATGGCGCAGCCTGGATCGGCGTCATGCTTGCAGTCCCGGTATTTACAATGTCCCAAATAGTCATGAAATTCGACAAAGCCCTGGGTGATTTGTTCCGGCTCCAGATGCCATAAGCCGAACTCGCGCACGCCGGGGGAATCAATGACATCGCCGCCATGCGGGAAATGATACAGACGAGCAGCGGTAGTGGTATGTTGACCCAGACCGGAGACATTCGACACATCGTTCGTCAGAATCTCGTTCTGTAAGCCGAGCAGAGCGTTTAGCAGACTGGATTTTCCGACGCCGGACTGCCCGGCAAAAATACTGATGCGACCGGTTAACGCTTCTTCCAGCGGTTTCAGACCATCCTGCGTATGGCTGGAGACCATCAGCACGCGATAGCCGATATTGCGGTAGATATTCATCTGCTCATTAACGAAGTCCATACCTTCGTCGTCCAGCAGATCAATTTTATTGAGTACGATAAGCGGCTCAACCTGTAGGGTTTCACAGCCGACCAGATAGCGATCGATGATATTCAGCGACAGCTCCGGCAAAATCGCGGAGACAATAACGATTTGGTCAATGTTGGCGGCAATAGGCTTCACGCCGTCGTAGAAGTCCGGGCGCGTCAATACCGAGGTGCGCTCATGCACCGCTTCAACGATGCCTTTTACGTTGACGCCCTCTGCGGCGGCTTTGCCCGGACGCCAGACGACGCGATCGCCCGTCACCAGCGAACGGATAGTGCGGCGGATATTGCAACGGTGAACCTCGCCGTCAGCAGACTCCACATCGGCATGCATACCAAAACGGCTAATGACGATACCTTCTGCAGGCTCGCCAAACAGGTTGTCATCGTAGTCGGCTTTCTCCGCGGACGTTTTTAAACGACGCTGGTGATTGGCGTTCACACGGCGCTGCTGGCCTTTGGAGAGTTTATTTTTGCTCAATCGTACTGGCTCCTGGTCGCCCATAGTGGGCAAAACATCTATGATACACGCAATTGTAGATGAATATAGTCACAGTGAATGTGACCTCTGAAGGGTGGAAAATAGCATGAGTGCCGATGAAAACAACCTGATTTGGATCGATCTGGAGATGACAGGTCTGGACCCCGAGCGCGATCGCATTATTGAGATAGCCACGCTGGTAACGGATGCCAGCCTGAATATTCTGGCGGAAGGGCCGACGATTGCGGTACATCAATCCGATGCGCAACTGGCGTTAATGGATGACTGGAACGTGCGCACCCATACCGGTAGCGGCCTGGTAGATCGCGTTAAGGCAAGTACGATGGGCGAACGAGACGCTGAACTGGCGACGATTGAATTTCTGAAAACGTGGGTGCCTGCGGGTAAGTCGCCGATTTGCGGTAACAGCATCGGTCAGGATCGTCGTTTTCTGTTTAAATATATGCCGGAACTGGAGGCCTACTTCCACTATCGCTATCTGGATGTCAGTACGCTCAAGGAACTGGCGCGCCGCTGGAAGCCGGAGATTCTGGCCGGCTTTACCAAGCAGGGCACGCACCAGGCGATGGATGATATTCGCGAGTCGGTGGCGGAGCTGGCTTACTACCGCGAGCATTTCATTAAGCTGTGAGGCGTAACATGCCGGATGGCAACGCCAGAGCGTCTCATCCGGCAGCTCTCCCGCCACTGAATTACTGCGTAAACCATTTCTCTTGCATTTGCGCATATTCCGGCGACGCTTTCACCTTGTCGAGCGCGGCATTAATTTCTTGCAATAGCGCGTCGTTGCCTTTGCGTACCGCAATGCCTAACCCTTTTCCGTAGTAGTCAGGATCGCTGGCGCGTTCATCCATGATGGCGTAATCCGGATTGTTTTTTAGCCACTTACCAATCGCGGCGACATCGCCAAACACGCCCTCAAGACGGTTGTTTTTCAGATCGGTAAAGGCGTTTAGATAGCTGTCATAGGCGACAGGTGTGATAGCTTGTTGTTTATCCTGCAAATAGCGCTGATGCGTTGTACCGTTTTCCAGACCGACTTTTTTGCCTTTCAGATCGGCAAAAGTGTGATAAGCCCCTTTACGCGTGACGACTACCGCCGATAAACCTTCGTAATAGGGTTGGCTAAAGGAGACCTGCTGCTCACGTTTGGGCGTCATATCCATACCGGCGATCACCGCATCAAACTTTTTGAAGCGTAGGCTGGGGATCAGACTATCAAAGCTCTGGTTAGTAAATGAGCACTCCGCTTGCATCTCTTTGCAGACCGCGTTGGCGACATCAATATCGAAACCAACAATTTTATTATCGGCATCGACAAACTCATAGGGCGCATAGGTGGCGGAGGTGCCAAAATGTAATGTTCTGGCGGAAACGGAAGCGGCGTGAACGGAGAGGCTGGCTAACAGCATGACAATAAGTTTTTTTTTCATCTTGATCCCTGATATCAATTGGATGTTGTGGTCACCGTGCTATTCTTTTTTTGGCGCAGGGTGCTATTCTGATTCTGTGCCTTTAGGCGTGGCGTGAAAAGTTTTTTGTTGCATAGCGCACGCTTTGCTCGTTTTTTGTCTTGTTTGGTGATTTAATCAGCATTCAAACAAAAATCGCGAAAAAATGCGTTCAGGGGCTTGCAGCTAAATGGATTTCTCGTATAATGCGCCTCCCGTAACGACGCAGAAATGCGAATTACGACAGCAACAAATTTGCGGGAATAGCTCAGTTGGTAGAGCACGACCTTGCCAAGGTCGGGGTCGCGAGTTCGAGTCTCGTTTCCCGCTCCAAAATTTGAAAGTACTTGTTAAGTACAGACCACCAATCGCAGGATTTCGAATTGCGACAAGGCGGCAACTGAATGAGTCCTCAGGAGCTTACTGAAGTAAGTGACTGAGGCGAGTGAAGGCAGCCAACGCAGTAGCGGTTCGAAAGACGAAGATTATGCGGGAATAGCTCAGTTGGTAGAGCACGACCTTGCCAAGGTCGGGGTCGCGAGTTCGAGTCTCGTTTCCCGCTCCAAANNTT
>NZ_JAGEQM010000002.1:182531-711877 GCF_017572025.1 Salmonella sp. 32020114201800008SM
CTCAGGCGAGTGAAGGCAGCCAACGCAGTAGCGGTTCGAAAGACGAAGATTATGCGGGAATAGCTCAGTTGGTAGAGCACGACCTTGCCAAGGTCGGGGTCGCGAGTTCGAGTCTCGTTTCCCGCTCCAATTCTTATCTACAGTAAAATTATCCACAACGAATATCGCGTTGGGGCACGTTTTGTTCCGCTTTCGTCAGATCCTTGTAAACAGACTTATCCACAGGGCGGCCCATTACTCCTGGAATGCAAAAAATTATACCTGACGCGTAGAATTTCTATAATTTACTGAAAAATATAGAAAAAATAAGATTTCAAAACGTTAGCGTTATTGTCTGTTCCTTTTTTCCCTCTTGAATCGCAATGTGTTTTTATTTTTATACACAGCCTGTGAATAATTCAGGCATCGCGCACCAGCCCTTTTTCAATCACCCTGACCAGACGCTGTTTTTTCGGTAGCTGCACTTCAATGATGCAGGCGTTGCGCTTTTCAATTTGTTGCGCAATCGCCCATTCGATATGCTCATCAAGAAGTGGATGCTCACCCTTGCGGCTTTCCAGCGCCGTAATGACGGCATTACTACACGGCGCATTCCCCAGCGCGACGGCAACATTGCGCAGCCAGCGTAAATGACCAATGCGCCGAATCGCAGAACCTTCAGTGACTTTCAGAAACTGCGCTTCGCTCCAGCTAAACAACTCAACCAAATCTGGGTTATGCAGCGCCTTGCGTGGGCTAAAATCTGCTTCGTCGGTCAACTGAGAGTAACGATTCCACGGACAGATAAGCTGGCAGTCATCGCAGCCGTAAATACGGTTGCCTATCAGTGGGCGAAATGCTTCCGGAATAGCGCCTTCCAGCTCAATGGTGAGATAAGAAATACAGCGCCGCGCGTCCACCGTATACGGTTCGACAATCGCCCCGGTCGGGCAAATGGTCATACAGGCGACGCATTTGCCGCAACCTTCCTCGACCGGCTGGTCGACCGGCAGCGGTAAATCAATCAGCAATTCCCCCAGGAAAAAGAATGAGCCCGCCTCCCGATTAAGGATAAGTGAGTGCTTACCCGTCCAGCCAAGTCCGGCTTTTTCCGCTAATGGGCGTTCAAGAATAGGCGCAGAGTCGACAAACGGTCTAAAATTCAGCGAACCGCAGTACTGCTGGATCTGCTCGCCCAGTTTTTTAAGGCGGCTGCGTAACAGCTTGTGATAATCACGCCCCAGCGCATATCGGCTAACGTAGCCCAGCGTGGGATCCTTCAACGTACTGGCAAACGCGGCGTTGGCGGGCAGATAGTTCATGCGCACGCTGATGACACGTAGCGTACCGGGTAAGAGTTCATGAGGCCGGGCGCGCATCATACCGTGGCGCGCCATCCATGCCATCTCGCCGTGGTATTGTTTGTCCAGCCACGCCTGCAGCGCAGGTTCGGATGCGCGCAGATCGGTATCAGTAATACCGACCTGCTGAAAGCCCAGCTCCAGCCCCCACTGCTTAATATTTTGCGCTAACTGATTGAGATCGAGGGGCTTTGACATGATGGACCATAACATGAAGAAAAACCCTGTAAGTATACCACACTCCATTTGGCCCGCCGATGACATCAAACGGCTGGAACGCGACGCGGCGGATGCCTTCGGACTCACACTCTATGAATTGATGCTGCGCGCTGGCGACGCGGCATTTCGGGTAGCCCGTGACAGTTATCCTGACACCCGACACTGGCTGGTGTTGTGTGGTCATGGCAACAACGGCGGCGATGGTTACGTCGTGGCGCGACTAGCGCAAGCGGCGGGCATTAGCGTAACGTTGCTGGCGCAGGAGAGCGACAAACCGTTGCCTGAAGAAGCGGCGCAGGCGCGCGATGCCTGGCTGAATGCCGGCGGCATCATCCATGCTGCCGATATTATCTGGCCGGAAGCGACGGATCTGATTATCGACGCGCTGCTTGGCACCGGCATAGCCCAGGCACCGCGCGACCCGGTAGCCGGTCTGATTGAACAGGCGAACGCCCATCCTGCGCCGGTTGTCGCCGTCGATATCCCGTCAGGTCTGCTGGCGCAAACGGGCGCCACGCCTGGCGCGGTGATAAGCGCCGCGCATACGGTCACGTTTATCGCCCTGAAACCAGGCCTGCTGACCGGCAAAGCGCGTGACGTTACCGGCATATTGCATTATGACGCGTTGGGACTGGAAGGCTGGCTGGCGAGCCAGACGCCGCCGCTCCGGCGTTTTGACGCGACGCAGTTGGGGCAATGGCTAACGCCGCGTCGACCGACCTCGCATAAGGGCGATCATGGTCGTCTGGCGATTATTGGCGGCGACCAGGGAACAGCGGGCGCAATTCGGATGGCTGGCGAGGCGGCGCTGCGTACGGGGGCTGGGTTGGTCAGAGTACTGACTCGCGGTGAAAACATCGCGCCGTTGCTGACGGCCCGCCCGGAACTGATGGTACATGAACTCACGCCTCAGTCGCTGGAAGAGAGCCTGACCTGGGCTGACGTTGTGGTGATCGGCCCGGGGCTTGGACAGCAGGAATGGGGCAAAAAAGCCTTACAGAAAGTAGAAAACGTCCGTAAACCTATGCTGTGGGATGCGGATGCGTTGAACCTACTGGCAATCAATCCTGATAAACGTCACAATCGCGTGATTACGCCGCATCCGGGAGAGGCTGCCCGCCTGTTAGGATGTTCTGTGGCAGAAATTGAAAGTGATCGCTTACTTTCAGCACAGCGTCTGGTAAAACGGTACGGAGGCGTGGTCGTGTTAAAAGGCGCAGGAACGATTATTGCCGCTGAACACCACCCTCTGGCTATCATTGACGCTGGTAATGCAGGGATGGCGAGCGGCGGGATGGGCGATGTCCTGTCCGGCATCATCGGCGCATTGCTCGGACAGAAGTTTACCCCGTATGATGCGGCATGTGTGGGATGTGTGGCTCACGGCGCGGCGGCGGACTTACTGGCAGCGCGTTATGGCGCTCGCGGCATGTTGGCGACCGATCTTTTTACTACGCTGCGGCGTATTGTTAACCCTGATGTGATTGACGTAAACCATGATGAATCGAGTAATTCCGCTACCTGACGAACAGGCGACGCTAGACCTGGGGCAACGGGTAGCCAACGCCTGTGATGGCGCGACCGTTATTTATCTGTATGGCGATTTAGGTGCCGGTAAAACGACGTTTAGCCGGGGATTTTTACAGGCGTTAGGCCATAACGGTAATGTAAAAAGCCCCACCTATACGCTGGTAGAGCCTTATGCGCTTGATAACATGATGGTATATCACTTCGACTTATACCGTCTTGCGGACCCGGAGGAGCTGGAGTTTATGGGCATTCGCGATTATTTCGCCAACGACGCCATTTGTCTGGTGGAGTGGCCGCAACAAGGTAAAGGCGTTCTCCCCGACCCGGACGTCGAAATCCATATTGATTACCAGGCGCAGGGGCGTGAGGCTCGCGTAAGCGCGGTATCCTCATCGGGTCATTCGTTACTGGCGCGTTTAGCCGATTAGCTATAAAGGTGGCGGGATGATTTATCGCATCAAAAATGCCGTAATAGCAGCCTTAATCCTGCTGTGCGCGCAGGCGGGCGCCGCCAGTCTCTCTGATATTCAGGTGTCCAACGGCGAGCAGCAGGCGCGCATTACGCTGAGTTTTATCGGCGAGCCGGAATATGCTTACTCACAGGACGGTAAACGTACCGTGGCGCTGGATATCAGGCAGACCGGCGTGATTCAGGGGCTGCCGCTTCAGTTTAGCGGTAACAATCTGGTGAAAACGATCCGTGCCGGAACGCCGAAAGATGCGCAATCTTTACGGTTGCTTGTCGATCTGACGGAAAATGGTAAAACCGAGGCGGTGAAGCGGCAAAACGGCGGCAACTATACGGTCATTTTCACCATTAATGCCGATGTTCCGCCGCCACCACCACCGCCTGTCGTCGCGAAACGGGTTGAAAGCGCGCCCCGCCCGACGGAGCCTGCCCGTAATCCGTTTAAATCTTCTGATGATCGCCTGACCGGCGTAACCAGCAGCAATACCGTTACGCGGCCTGCGGCGCGCGCGTCAGCAGGCGCTGGCGATAAAGTGGTGATTGCTATTGATGCCGGGCATGGAGGTCAGGACCCCGGCGCAATAGGTCCGGGCGGTACGCGCGAGAAAAATGTCACCATCGCCATCGCGCGTAAGTTACGCACATTACTGAATAACGATCCGATGTTTAAAGGCGTGCTGACGCGTGACGGCGACTATTTTATTTCGGTGATGGGGCGGTCTGACGTGGCGCGTAAGCAAAACGCCAACTTCCTTGTCTCTATTCATGCGGATGCCGCGCCAAATCGCGACGCCACCGGCGCCTCCGTCTGGGTATTGTCCAATCGTCGCGCGAACAGCGAAATGGCAAACTGGCTTGAGCAGCATGAGAAGCAATCCGAACTGTTAGGCGGCGCTGGCGATGTGCTGGCGAACAGTCAGTCAGACCCTTACCTGAGCCAGGCGGTACTGGATTTGCAATTCGGTCATTCGCAGCGGGTAGGGTATGATGTGGCGACGAACGTACTAAGCCAACTCGACGGCGTGGGGTCGCTGCATAAACGTCGCCCGGAACACGCGAGCCTGGGCGTGTTGCGTTCGCCGGATATCCCGTCCATTTTGGTGGAGACGGGCTTTATCAGTAATCACGGCGAAGAGCGATTGCTGGCGAGCGACCGCTATCAGCAGCAGATTGCTGACGCTATATACCGGGGGTTGCGTAAGTACTTTGCAGCGCATCCGATCCAGTCTGCGCCGCAGGGCGGCCCAGGCCAGACGGCCAGTACCAACCAGCCTGGCGCCATAACCGCCGCGAATTAAGGAGATTTCATGCCGATTCAGGTTTTGCCGCCGCAGCTTGCGAACCAAATCGCCGCTGGCGAAGTGGTGGAACGCCCTGCGTCGGTTGTTAAAGAGCTGGTAGAGAATAGTCTGGATGCAGGCGCCACCCGCGTTGATATCGATATCGAGCGTGGCGGCGCGAAGCTTATTCGTATTCGTGACAATGGCTGCGGCATTAAAAAAGAGGAGCTGGCGCTGGCGCTGGCCCGTCATGCCACCAGTAAAATCGCCTCGCTTGACGATCTGGAAGCGATTATCAGTCTGGGATTTCGCGGCGAAGCGCTGGCCAGTATCAGTTCGGTCTCGCGTTTGACGCTAACGTCGCGCACGGCGGAGCAGGCGGAAGCCTGGCAGGCGTATGCGGAAGGGCGCGACATGGACGTGACGGTAAAACCCGCCGCGCACCCGGTCGGCACCACCCTGGAAGTTCTGGATCTCTTTTATAATACGCCCGCCCGGCGCAAATTCATGCGTACCGAAAAAACGGAATTTAATCACATCGATGAGATCATCCGTCGTATTGCATTGGCCCGTTTTGACGTCACGCTTAACCTGTCGCACAACGGCAAATTGGTACGGCAGTATCGCGCTGTCGCAAAGGACGGGCAAAAAGAGCGCCGGTTAGGCGCCATCTGCGGCACGCCGTTTCTCGAACAGGCACTGGCGATCGAGTGGCAGCATGGCGATCTGACCCTGCGCGGCTGGGTCGCCGATCCGAATCACACCACCACGGCGTTAACGGAGATCCAGTACTGCTATGTGAATGGCCGCATGATGCGCGACCGCTTGATCAACCATGCCATTCGCCAGGCCTGTGAAGATAAACTGGGCGCGGACCAACAGCCTGCGTTTGTGCTGTATCTGGAGATTGACCCGCATCAGGTGGATGTCAATGTTCATCCCGCCAAGCACGAAGTGCGTTTTCATCAATCCCGGCTGGTGCACGACTTCATCTATCAAGGGGTGCTGAGCGTCCTGCAACAGCAGACGGAAACGACGCTGCCGTTGGAGGAGATTGCGCCAGCGCCGCGGCATGTCCCGGAAAACCGTATCGCCGCCGGGCGCAACCATTTTGCTGTACCCGCCGAGCCAACTGCGGCGCGCGAGCCCGCGACACCGCGTTATTCCGGCGGCGCATCGGGCGGCAACGGCGGGCGTCAGTCCGCGGGTGGTTGGCCGCACGCTCAGCCAGGTTATCAGAAGCAGCAGGGCGAGGTTTATCGCGCGCTTTTACAGACGCCGGCGACGAGCCCCGCGCCGGAGCCGGTTGCGCCTGCGCTTGACGGACATAGCCAGAGTTTTGGTCGCGTACTGACGATAGTCGGCGGTGACTGTGCGTTGCTGGAACACGCGGGGACTATCCAGCTCTTGTCGCTGCCGGTTGCGGAGCGTTGGCTGCGTCAGGCGCAGCTTACACCGGGTCAAAGTCCGGTTTGCGCGCAGCCGTTGCTGATTCCGCTGCGTTTAAAAGTGAGCGCCGATGAAAAAGCCGCGCTGCAAAAAGCCCAATCTTTGTTGGGAGAATTGGGTATTGAATTTCAGTCAGATGCGCAGCATGTGACCATTCGGGCAGTGCCTTTACCCTTACGACAACAAAATTTACAAATCTTGATTCCTGAACTGATAGGCTACCTGGCGCAACAGACCACATTTGCAACGGTCAATATTGCACAATGGATAGCGCGTAATGTGCAGAGCGAACATCCGCAGTGGTCGATGGCGCAGGCCATATCGCTGCTGGCGGATGTTGAGCGGCTATGTCCGCAGCTGGTAAAAGCGCCGCCGGGTGGCCTGTTACAACCTGTTGATTTACATTCGGCGATGAACGCCCTGAAGCATGAATGATGTAAGCAAGGCGAGCCTGCCTAAGGCGATATTTTTGATGGGGCCGACGGCCTCCGGCAAAACGGCGCTGGCGATAGAACTGCGTAAAGTTTTGCCAGTAGAGTTGATAAGCGTTGATTCCGCCCTCATTTATCGGGGAATGGATATTGGCACGGCTAAGCCGAATGCCGATGAGCTGAAAGCGGCGCCGCATCGACTGCTGGATATACGCGACCCGTCGCAGGCGTATTCGGCGGCGGATTTTCGCCGCGACGCGTTAGAGCAAATGGCGGAGATCACCGCTGCGGGGCGTATCCCGCTGTTAGTGGGCGGTACCATGCTGTATTTTAAGGCATTGCTGGAAGGGTTATCGCCGCTGCCTTCAGCAGATCCGGAAGTCAGATCCCGGATAGAGCAGCAAGCAGCGGAGCTTGGATGGGAGGCGTTGCATCAGCAACTTCAGGAGATAGATCCGGTTGCCGCCGCGCGAATTCATCCAAATGATCCGCAAAGACTTTCCCGGGCACTGGAAGTTTTTTTCATTTCGGGTAAAACTTTAACGGAGCTAACGCAAACGTCAGGAGACGCGCTACCGTACCAGGTGCATCAGTTCGCTATCGCCCCGGCGAGCCGTGAACTGCTCCATCAGCGCATTGAACTGCGTTTTCATCAGATGTTGGCTTCAGGTTTTGAAGCAGAAGTCCGGGCGCTTTTTGCCCGAGGAGATTTGCATACGGACTTGCCTTCCATCCGTTGTGTGGGATACCGCCAGATGTGGTCATACATTGAGGGCGAAATCTCATATGATGAAATGGTTTATAGAGGTGTTTGCGCCACGAGACAGTTGGCGAAGCGCCAGATGACCTGGTTGCGCGGTTGGGAAGGGGTGCGCTGGCTTGACAGTGAGAATCCCGATCGGGCGCGAAAAGAAGTATTACAGGTTGTTGGTGCTATCGCAGACTGAATGTGTACAATTGAGACGTATCGTGCGCAATTTTTCAGAATCGAAAGGTTCAAAGTACAAATAAGCATATAAGGAAAAGAGAATGGCTAAGGGGCAATCTTTACAAGATCCGTTCCTGAACGCATTGCGTCGGGAACGTGTTCCAGTTTCTATTTATTTGGTGAATGGTATTAAGCTGCAAGGTCAAATCGAGTCCTTTGATCAGTTCGTGATCCTGTTGAAAAACACGGTCAGCCAGATGGTTTATAAGCACGCGATTTCTACTGTTGTCCCGTCTCGCCCGGTTTCCCATCACAGCAACAATGCCGGTGGCGGCGCCAGCAATAACTACCATCACGGTAGCAACGCGCAGGGTTCTACTGCGCAACAGGACAGCGAAGAGACTGAATAAGTTCACGCGCTGTTTATCCATGTCGGGGGCGTCGGATAATCGCCCCCGCTGGTTATTAAGAGGGTTTACGCTTGTTTGACCGTTATGATGCCGGTGAGCAGGCGGTACTGGTACACATCTATTTTTCGCAAGACAAAGATATGGAAGACCTCCAGGAGTTTGAATCTCTGGTCTCTTCCGCCGGTGTCGAAGCAATGCAGGTGATTACCGGTAGCCGTAAAGCACCGCACCCGAAGTACTTTGTAGGTGAAGGTAAGGCAGTTGAAATTGCGGAAGCCGTGAAAGCGACTGGCGCAGCGGTCGTATTGTTTGATCATGCATTGAGTCCAGCCCAGGAGCGAAACCTGGAGCGTTTGTGCGAGTGCCGGGTTATCGATCGCACCGGTCTTATCTTAGATATTTTTGCCCAACGTGCGCGTACCCATGAAGGTAAGTTGCAGGTTGAGCTGGCGCAGCTACGCCATCTGGCTACGCGTCTGGTGCGTGGCTGGACCCACCTTGAACGTCAGAAAGGCGGGATTGGTTTGCGCGGTCCGGGTGAAACCCAGCTCGAAACCGACCGTCGTTTACTGCGTAATCGCATTGTGCAGATTCAGTCGCGCCTGGAGAAAGTTGAGAAGCAACGTGAGCAGGGGCGGCAGTCGCGCATCAAGGCCGACGTTCCGACGGTATCGCTGGTGGGCTATACCAACGCCGGAAAATCCACCCTTTTTAATCAGATCACTGAAGCGCGGGTCTATGCGGCAGATCAGCTATTTGCGACGCTGGACCCCACGTTACGTCGTATTGATGTAGCGGATGTCGGTGAAACCGTTCTGGCGGATACGGTAGGCTTTATCCGCCATTTACCGCACGATCTGGTGGCTGCCTTTAAAGCTACCCTGCAGGAGACGCGTCAGGCGACGCTGCTGCTGCATGTGGTCGATGCGGCGGATGTTCGTGTGCAGGAAAACATCGAGGCGGTAAACACCGTTCTCGAAGAGATTGACGCTCACGAAATCCCCACCTTAATGGTGATGAACAAAATCGATATGCTGGACGACTTTGAACCGCGTATCGACAGAGATGAAGAGAATAAACCCATCCGCGTTTGGCTTTCAGCGCAAAGCGGCGTGGGGATACCACAGCTTTTTCAGGCTTTGACGGAGCGTCTTTCCGGCGAGGTGGCGCAGCATACGCTGCGTTTGCCGCCGCAGGAAGGGCGTCTGAGAAGCCGGTTTTATCAGCTTCAGGCAATAGAAAAAGAGTGGATGGAGGAAGACGGTAGCGTCAGTCTGCAGGTACGAATGCCGATTGTCGACTGGCGTCGCCTCTGTAAACAAGAACCGGCGTTGATCGAATACGTGATCTAGACGCGAAGTCATTCAGGTCGTATTGAGGCGGTAGCTGAGAGAATCTCAGGGGCTCACAACGAAGTGACCTGGGGTAAAAAAGCCGCCACTCAAGACGCAGCCTGAAAGATGATGTCTGTAACGGCGGTTCGTCTGAAGCATGGAGTAATTTCGCCTTATCCTCTGAGGTCGAAAGACAACGGGGATCACCGCATAACAAATATGGAGCACAAACATGGCGTGGAATCAGCCCGGTAATAACGGACAGGACCGCGACCCGTGGGGAAGCAGCAAACCTGGCAGCAACTCTGGGGGAAATGGAAACAAAGGTGGCCGCGATCAGGGACCTCCCGATCTGGATGATATCTTCCGTAAGCTGAGTAAAAAACTCGGTGGTTTTGGGGGCGGTAAAGGCACCGGTTCCGGCGGCGGTAGCTCATCGCAAGGCCCGCGTCCGCAACTGGGAGGCCGTATTGTCGCCATCGCCGCGGCGGCAGTAGTCATTATCTGGGCGGCCAGCGGTTTTTATACCATTAAAGAAGCCGAGCGTGGCGTTGTGACGCGTTTTGGTAAATTCAGCCATCTGGTAGAGCCAGGTCTGAACTGGAAGCCGACATTTATTGACGACGTCACGCCGGTGAACGTCGAAGCGGTGCGCGAACTGGCGGCGTCAGGCGTGATGCTGACGTCTGATGAAAACGTCGTGCGCGTTGAAATGAACGTGCAATACCGCGTCACCGATCCGCAGAAATATCTGTTTAGCGTGACCAGCCCGGACGATAGCCTGCGTCAGGCCACTGACAGCGCGCTGCGTGGCGTCATTGGTAAATACACGATGGATCGCATCCTGACCGAAGGCCGTACCGTTATTCGTAGCGATACCCAACGCGAGCTGGAAGAGACTATCAAACCGTACAACATGGGGATTACCCTGCTGGACGTGAACTTCCAGGCTGCGCGCCCGCCGGAAGAGGTGAAAGCCGCCTTTGACGACGCGATTGCCGCACGTGAAAACGAGCAGCAGTACATTCGTGAAGCGGAAGCGTATACCAACGAAGTTCAGCCGCGCGCCAACGGTCAGGCGCAGCGTATTCTGGAAGAGGCACGCGCCTATAAAACCCAGACTATCCTGGAAGCGCAGGGTGAAGTCGCCCGGTTTGCGAAGATTTTGCCGGAATATAAAGCCGCGCCGCAGATTACGCGCGAGCGTCTGTATATTGAAACGATGGAAAAAGTGCTGAGCCATACCCGTAAAGTACTGGTTAACGACAAGAGCGGTAATTTAATGGTGCTGCCGTTAGATCAGATGCTGAAAGGCGGGAATGCGCCGGCGGCAAAGAGCGACAATAGCGCCAGCAACCTGCTGCGCCTGCCGCCGTCCACAAAGTCTAACGCCAGCGGAGCAAGCAACACGTCGTCCTCAAATCAGGGCGATATTATGGACCAACGCCGCGCGAATGCGCAGCGTAACGACTACCAGCGTCAGGGGGAATAACGATGCGTAAGTCAGTTATTGCGATTATCATCATCGTGCTGGTAGTGCTCTACATGTCCGTCTTTGTGGTCAAAGAGGGCGAGCGCGGCATTACGCTGCGTTTTGGTAAAGTTCTGCGTGACGATGAGAACAAACCGCTGGTTTACGCGCCGGGTCTGCACTTTAAGATCCCGTTTATTGAATCAGTGAAAATGCTTGATGCGCGTATCCAGACGATGGATAACCAGGCCGATCGCTTTGTGACTAAAGAGAAGAAAGACCTGATTGTCGACTCCTACATCAAATGGCGTATCAGCGACTTTAGCCGTTACTATCTGGCGACCGGCGGCGGCGATATTTCGCAAGCCGAAGTGCTGTTAAAACGTAAGTTCTCGGACCGTTTGCGTTCTGAGATTGGTCGCCTGGACGTAAAAGACATCGTGACCGATTCTCGTGGTCGTCTGACTCTGGAGGTGCGCGACGCGCTGAACTCCGGTTCAGCCGGTACCGATGATGAAGTAGCGACCCCGGCGGCGGATGATGCGATTGCCGAAGCGGCGGAACGCGTCACGGCGGAAACCAAAGGTAAAGTACCGGTCATCAACCCGAACAGTATGGCGGCGTTGGGTATCGAAGTGGTCGATGTGCGTATTAAGCAAATCAACCTGCCGACCGAGGTTTCTGAGGCGATTTACAACCGTATGCGCGCCGAGCGTGAAGCGGTCGCGCGTCGTCATCGTTCACAAGGTCAGGAAGAAGCGGAAAAACTGCGTGCGGCTGCTGACTATGAGGTGACGAAAACTCTGGCGGAAGCCGAGCGTCAGGGGCGTATCATGCGTGGTGAAGGTGATGCTGAAGCCGCGAAGCTGTTTGCCGACGCGTTCAGCCAGGACCCTGATTTCTACGCGTTCATTCGTAGTCTGCGCGCTTACGAGAAGAGCTTCGAAAGTAATCAGGACGTGATGGTACTGAGCCCGGACAGCGATTTCTTCCGCTACATGAAGACACCGAGTTCGACGACACGCTAAAATAGCGTCAGCGGTTTTAGACCAGCAAAACCACCGCATCCAAAGGATGCCGGTGGTTTTCTTTTATAAGGGCGATAAATGAATTCAACAATCTGGTTGGCGCTTGCTCTGGTATTAGTCCTCGAAGGGCTGGGACCGATGCTGTATCCCGGCGCATGGAAAAAAATGGTTTCGGCACTGGCGCAACTGCCGGAAAATGTTTTACGTCGTTTTGGCGGCGGACTTGTGGTCGCGGGAGTTGTGGTCTACTACATGTTGAGGAAAACGATTGGCTGAACAAAAAGTGGTCGGATTTGCCGCAGATTGAGTGCAAAAAGTGCTGTATATCTGAAAAAGCGATGGTAGAATCCATTTTTAAGCAAACGGTGATTTTGAAAAATGGGTAACAACGTCGTCGTACTGGGCACCCAATGGGGTGACGAAGGTAAAGGAAAGATCGTCGATCTTCTGACTGAACGGGCTAAATATGTTGTACGCTACCAGGGCGGTCACAACGCAGGCCATACTCTCGTAATCAACGGTGAAAAAACCGTTCTCCATCTTATTCCATCAGGTATTCTTCGCGAGAATGTAACCAGCATCATCGGTAACGGTGTTGTGCTGTCTCCAGCCGCGCTGATGAAAGAGATGAAAGAACTGGAAGACCGTGGCATCCCCGTTCGTGAGCGTCTGCTGCTGTCTGAAGCCTGTCCGCTGATCCTTGATTATCACGTTGCGCTGGATAACGCGCGTGAGAAAGCGCGTGGCGCGAAAGCGATCGGCACCACCGGTCGTGGAATCGGGCCTGCTTATGAAGATAAAGTGGCACGTCGCGGTCTGCGTGTTGGTGACCTTTTCGACAAAGAAACCTTCGCTGAAAAACTGAAAGAAGTGATGGAATATCACAACTTCCAGTTGGTTAACTACTACAAAGCTGAAGCGGTTGATTACCAGAAAGTTCTGGATGATACGATGGCTGTTGCCGACATCCTGACTTCTATGGTTGTTGACGTTTCGGACCTGCTCGACCAGGCGCGTCAGCGTGGCGATTTCGTCATGTTTGAAGGTGCGCAGGGTACCCTGCTGGATATCGACCACGGTACTTATCCGTACGTAACTTCTTCTAACACCACAGCAGGTGGCGTGGCGACCGGTTCCGGCCTGGGCCCGCGTTATGTTGATTACGTTCTGGGTATCCTCAAAGCTTACTCCACTCGTGTAGGTGCAGGTCCGTTCCCGACCGAACTGTTTGATGAAACCGGCGAGTTCCTCTGCAAGCAGGGTAACGAATACGGCGCCACTACCGGCCGTCGTCGTCGTACCGGCTGGCTGGACACCGTTGCCGTTCGTCGTGCGGTACAGCTGAACTCCCTGTCTGGCTTCTGCCTGACCAAACTGGACGTGCTGGATGGCCTGAAAGAGGTGAAACTCTGCGTGGCTTACCGTATGCCGGATGGTCGCGAAGTGACTACCACTCCGCTGGCAGCTGACGACTGGAAAGGTGTAGAGCCGATTTACGAAACCATGCCGGGCTGGTCTGAATCCACCTTCGGCGTGAAAGATCGTAGCGGTCTGCCGCAGGCGGCACTGAACTACATCAAGCGTATTGAAGAACTGACCGGCGTGCCGATTGATATTATTTCTACCGGCCCCGATCGTACTGAGACGATGATTCTGCGCGACCCGTTCGACGCGTAAATCTGGTACGCCTGGCAGATATTTTGCTTGCCGGGCTAACAGTGTGATACATTGCTGTGTCGGGTAAGCCATTACGCTATCCGACACAGTGTTAAATCCTCGCTTTTTTCCTTCCCCGAACTGAAATAAATTAGCGACACAGCTTGTGGCTGGTTTATCATCAATACAGATAAGTTATATCCCGTTTTCCCTTTTCCTGAGGTTGATGTGCAGTTAACGAGTTTCACCGATTACGGCTTACGTGCGCTAATCTATATGGCGTCGTTACCAGATGGACGAATGACCAGCATTTCTGAGGTGACAGAAGTCTACGGCGTGTCCCGTAATCATATGGTCAAAATTATCAATCAGCTTAGCCGGGCGGGCTTTGTCACCGCCGTTCGGGGAAAAAATGGCGGTATCCGCCTGGGTAAACCGGCTAATACTATTTGTATTGGCGATGTGGTGCGTGAGCTGGAACCCTTATCACTGGTCAACTGTAGCAGCGAATTTTGCCACATCACCCCTGCCTGTCGTCTGAAACAGGCGCTTTCTAAGGCCGTGCAGAGTTTTCTCAAGGAGCTGGATAACTACACGCTTGCCGATTTGGTTGAAGAGAATCAACCGCTTTATAAATTATTACTGGTGGAGTGAAGTAAACTTCATTAGAGATGACAATGGAGGAACCTCAATGTCACAAGATCCTTTCCAGGAACGCGAAGCAGAAAAATACGCGAATCCTATCCCGAGCCGGGAATTTATCCTCGAACATTTAACGAAACGTGAAAAACCGGCCAGTCGCGAAGAACTGGCCGTAGAACTGAATATTGAAGGCGAAGAGCAGCTTGAAGCCTTGCGTCGCCGCCTGCGCGCGATGGAGCGCGACGGACAACTGGTCTTTACCCGCCGCCAGTGCTATGCGCTGCCGGAACGCCTCGACCTGCTGAAAGGCACCGTGATCGGTCATCGTGATGGTTACGGTTTCTTACGTGTCGAAGGCCGCAAAGACGATCTGTATCTTTCCAGCGAGCAGATGAAAACCTGTATTCATGGCGATCAGGTGCTGGCGCAGCCGCTGGGCGCCGATCGTAAAGGTCGCCGCGAAGCGCGTATCGTCCGTGTACTGGTACCGAAAACCAGTCAGATAGTCGGGCGTTATTTCACCGATGCGGGCGTCGGCTTTGTAGTGCCGGACGACAGCCGTCTCAGCTTCGACATTCTTATCCCGCCAGAAGACGTCATGGGCGCGCGGATGGGGTTCGTGGTCGTGGTTGAACTGACCCAACGTCCAACTCGCCGTACTAAAGCGGTAGGGAAAATCGTCGAAGTGCTGGGCGACAATATGGGCACCGGTATGGCGGTTGATATGGCGCTGCGTACCCATGAAATACCTTACATCTGGCCGCAGGCGGTAGAGCAGCAGGTCGCCGGGCTGAAAGAAGAGGTGCCGGAAGAGGCGAAAGTCGGTCGTGTCGATCTGCGCGATTTGCCGCTGGTCACTATTGATGGCGAAGATGCCCGTGACTTTGACGACGCGGTTTACTGTGAGAAAAAACGCGGCGGCGGCTGGCGTTTGTGGGTCGCTATTGCTGACGTGAGCTATTATGTACGGCCGCCAACGCCGCTGGATCGCGAGGCGCGCAATCGCGGCACGTCGGTTTACTTCCCGTCACAGGTTGTCCCAATGTTGCCGGAGGTGCTCTCCAACGGTCTGTGTTCGCTAAACCCGCAGGTTGACAGGCTGTGTATGGTCTGTGAAATGACCATCTCGGCGAAAGGTCGGCTGACCGGCTACAAATTCTATGAAGCGGTGATGAGCTCCCATGCGCGTCTGACCTATACCAAAGTCTGGCATATGCTGCAGGGCGATCAGGATCTGCGTGAACAATATGCGCCGCTGGTGAAGCATATTGAAGAGCTGCACAACCTCTACAAAGTGCTGGATAAAGCGCGTGAAGAGCGCGGGGGGATCTCGTTTGAGAGCGAAGAGGCGAAGTTTATCTTTAACGCCGAACGTCGCATTGAGCGTATCGAACAGACCCAGCGTAATGACGCGCATAAGCTTATCGAAGAGTGCATGATCATGGCGAATATCTCGGCGGCGCGCTTTGTCGAAAAAGCTAAAGAGCCGGCGCTATTCCGTATTCATGATAAGCCCACCACCGAAGCGATCACCTCATTCCGCTCCGTACTGGCGGAGCTGGGGTTGGAGCTGCCGGGCGGAAATAAACCGGAACCGCGCGATTATGCCGAACTGCTTGAATCGATTGCCGACCGGCCGGACGCCGAAATGCTGCAAACTATGCTGCTGCGTTCAATGAAGCAGGCGATTTACGATCCGGAAAACCGCGGGCACTTTGGGCTGGCGTTGCAGTCTTATGCGCACTTTACCTCGCCGATTCGCCGCTATCCGGATCTTTCTTTGCACCGCGCCATTAAGTACCTGCTGGCTAAAGAGCAAGGGAACAAGGGCAACACCACAGAAACGGGCGGTTATCACTACTCGATGGAAGAGATGTTGCAGCTCGGCCAGCACTGTTCGATGGCGGAACGCCGCGCTGATGAAGCGACGCGTGATGTCTCCGACTGGCTGAAATGTGACTTTATGCTGGATCAGGTAGGCAACGTCTTTAAGGGCGTGATTGCCAGCGTCACCGGTTTCGGCTTCTTTGTCCGTCTTGATGAACTGTTTATCGATGGGCTGGTACACGTTTCCTCACTGGATAATGATTACTATCGCTTCGATCAGGTAGGGCAACGTCTGATTGGCGAATCCGGCGGACAGACATATCGCCTGGGCGACCGGGTCGAGGTACGCGTCGAAGCGGTGAATATGGACGAACGGAAAATTGACTTTAGCCTGATCTCCAGCGAGCGCGCACCGCGTAACGTCGGCAAAACGGCGCGTGAAAAAGCGAAAAAAGGTGAAAGTAAAAACGCCGGTAAACGTCGTCAGGTAGGTAAAAAAGTTAACTTCGAGCCTGATAGCGCCTTCCGCGGCGAGAAAAAAGCGAAGCCGAAAGCAGCGAAAAAAGACGCGAGAAAAGCAAAAAAGCCATCGGCTAAAACGCAGAAAATAGCCGCAGCGACCAAAGCGAAGCGTGCGGCTAAGAAAAAAGCGGCAGAGTGAGCAATACCCTCTTCAAACAGAAGAGGGTGAATTATCTGTAGGCCGGGCAAGCGTAGCGCCCCCGGCAAAACGTAAACAATGAGTACATTAATGAGCGAAATGATTTACGGCATCCACGCAGTGCAGGCCCTGCTGGAGCGCGCCCCTGAACGTTTTCAGGAAGTCTTTATTTTAAAAGGCCGTGAAGATAAACGTCTGTTGCCGCTGATTCACGCCCTTGAGTCCCAGGGCGTGGTTATCCAGCTGGCAAACCGCCAATATCTCGACGAGAAAAGCGACGGTGCCGTGCATCAGGGCATTATCGCTCGTGTGAAACCAGGCCGGCAGTATCAGGAAAACGATCTGCCGGATCTGATCGCATTACACGATCGCCCTTTTTTGTTGATCCTCGATGGCGTCACCGATCCGCATAATCTTGGCGCCTGTCTGCGCAGCGCCGATGCTGCAGGCGTACATGCGGTAATCGTGCCGAAAGACCGCTCCGCGCAACTTAACGCGACGGCGAAGAAAGTCGCCTGCGGCGCAGCGGAAAGCGTGCCGTTGATCCGCGTCACCAACCTGGCGCGCACGATGCGCATGTTGCAGGAAGAGAATATCTGGATTGTCGGGACGGCGGGCGAGGCTGACCATACGCTGTATCAGAGCAAAATGCCTGGCCGCATGGCGCTGGTCATGGGCGCAGAAGGTGAAGGTATGCGTCGTCTGACCCGTGAGCACTGCGATGAGCTGATCAGCATTCCTATGGCCGGTAGCGTGTCGTCGCTGAATGTCTCTGTGGCGACCGGGATTTGTCTGTTTGAAGCCGTTCGCCAGCGCACCTGATGCTGATAGTATTTTTTAAGAAAAAACCATCCATAATCGGATGGTTTTTTTTTATCTTTGACTGGTAATATAAAAAGCAAAACCTACCCTGTAATTTCTTTTATTTATAAAAATGAGATAGAGATAAAAATATGGCATGGACTCCACGGACGCTGGCGGATGCATTAAACAACATCGCCGAATTAGATATTGATATAGAAAATAATGAATCTTCATTAATAATAAAAATGAATGATTATGGCGATTTACCACTGGCGGTTTTATTTACCTCGCAACAAATAGTTATCGAGACTTATATCTGTCCGGTAAATACGATTAGAGATACCGCGGAATTTAATCTTTTCTTACTGAGAAATCAGAAGGTTTTACCGCTGTCTTCGGTCGGTATTACCCAGGTAAAACAGGAGGAATATTATGTCGCTTTTGGCGCGCTGTCGTTAAATTCGTCGCTTGCCGACGTGATGCTGGAAATCACCACGCTTGTAGAAAATGCGTTGGATATCGCTGAAATAACACAAGTCTATTCACAGGAATAATACAGGCGGCTTACATGGGAATTTTAAAAAGTTTGTTCACGTTAGGTAAATCATTCGTTGCTCAGGCAGAGGAAGCCATTGATGAAGCACAGGGTGTACGTATGCTGGAGCAGCATATTCGCGACGCAAAAGCCGAGCTGGATAAAGCGGGTAAATCCAGAGTGGATTTATTGGCGCGGGTGAAGCTAAGCCATGACAAGCTGAATGATTTACGTGAGCGTAAAGCCAGCCTTGAAACACGGGCGTTGGCGGCAATGAGTAAGAATGTCGACGCCGCTTTACTCAACGAAGTGGCGGAAGAAATAGCCCGTCTGGAAAATGCCATTCTTGCCGAAGAACAGGTGCTGACTAATCTGGAAGCCTCTCGCGATGCGGTGGAGAAGGCCGTAACGGCGACAGGCCAGCGGATTGCGCAGTTTGAGCAGCAACTTGAAGTGGTTAAGGCGACAGAAGCCATGCAGCGCGCGCAGCAGGCGGTGACGACCTCGACCGTCGGAGCCGCGTCGAATGTGTCTACGGCGGCGGAGTCGCTTAAACGTTTACAAACGCGTCAGGCTGAACGCCAGGCCCGGCTGGATGCCGCCGCGCAGCTGGAAAAAGTCGCCGATGGACGCGACCTGGATGAAAAACTGGCGCAGGCGGGTATTGGCGCAACCAATAAAAGCAATGCTCAGGATGTGTTGGCGCGTTTACAGCGTCAACAAGGCGAATAATGCTCTTTACGTGGATTGTCAAAACCTGCCAGCGTCATTTGTCCAGACTGACCTGGCCCGCTTTGCTGGGCCTGTTTATCGGGCAGTATCTGCTTTGTTATCTGGTGCTGCGCCTGTTGCGCGAAAGCGCGTTGGTGAGCCAGTTAAGCGATTTTATCTATTACTGCTCGGTGGTGGGTTCCACATTAGGTTTTGGCGATCTTAGCCCGCAGACGGCGCCAGGACGTCTGTTCACCGCGCTGTGGCAAATTCCGGTTAGCGTCGGGTTGTTCGGCGCGTTAATGGGAAAAGTGATTGCGCAGGTACAGGGAATGTTAGCGAAAGGAATAACGGGCATGGGCGATTATCGCCATTTACACCATCATATGCTGGTGATTGGCTGGCGGGGTCATCAAACCGAAAAGATGATCTCATTGCTGCTATATGACAAGCGGCGTGCCTTTGAACGGGTTCTGCTGTGCGAACTGGAAGATATTCAGCATCCGCTGCCGGGTAATAACTGGGTGGATTTTATCCGCATCAGCAACTTTAACGATCCGCAGGAACACCAGCGCATGGGGCTGGAGCAGTGCCAGAGCGTGATTATTTTCGCTCGTACCGATGAGCAGACCTTCACGGCGGCGCTCTCGCTGGCAGACTATGTACCCGCGCAGTGCCATATTGTGGTTTATCTGGAAGACGAGCGTTATGCCGGATTACTGGAAACCCACTGCTCGCGCATGGAGATAGTCCGTAACCTTTCCGCTGAACAACTTTCCCGTTCCATTCAGGACCCAGGATCATCGCAATCTGTCGCTTCCATTATGAATCCGATGCTGGGCGATACCGGATTCGCGCTGCCTGTCCCGGCTTCTGTCGCGCCTATGCGATACGGCGCGCTAATGCGTTATATGAAGCTTCATCATGACGCGACGGTGCTGGGGATCAGTCACTGCAAGAATGGTCGTGGTATGGAATTGAATCCGGTGATTTCAACTGAAGTCAGAGGCGGTATGTGGCTACATCTGGTCGGTAATAATCGCATTCTGGCTGAAGAGGTCGCATGGCAAGAGATAGAGGTTCCCCTATGATGCAATTTTTTCAGCGTTTGCTCGGTAAAACAAGCGCGCCAGCGCCGATTCGCGGACCATTAGGATTACATCTTAACGCCGGTTTCACGCTGGATACGCTGGCATTCCGGCTACTGGAGTCGTCGTTGCTGGTGGCGCTACCAGGTGAAAAATACACTGTCGCGGCAGCGAGTCGCATAGATTTAGGCGGCGGCAGTCAGATTTTTCGCTACTACACCTCTGGCGATGAGTTTCTACAAATTAACACCACTGGCGGCACGGATGTTGACGACATTGATGACATCAAACTTTTTGTATATGAGGAAAGTTTCGGTATTAACGAGGAACGTCACTGGCGTTCAGCCATTGCGCCAGCGGCAATAGGGCCGATGACGCTCAACTGGCAAGAACGGCGCTGGCAGCGTTTTTTTAACCATGAAGAGCCGGGCAATATTGAACCTGTCTACATGCTGGAAAAGGTTGAAAATCAGCAGGCAGAGAAATGGGACGTTCACAATTTTACGATGGGCTTCCAGCGCCAGGTGACGGATGACGCCTGGGAGTATCTTCTATTGAACGGGGAAGAATCATTTAACGAGCGCGGTGAGCCTGAATGGGTGTTTTCACGCGCCCTTGGCGTGGATATCCCGCTCACTTCACTGACGGTTATTGGTTAAGCACATACAGGGAAATTATGCATATACTGGACGCATTACTGGCTTTCTGCGCCTATTTTTTTATTGGCGCGGCAATGGTCATTGTATTTCTTTTTATTTACTCAAAGATAACGCCGCATAATGAATGGCAGCTGATAAAAAATAACAATACTGCGGCATCGCTGGCCTTTAGCGGTACGTTGCTGGGCTATGTCATCCCCTTATCCAGCGCGGCGATAAACTCGGTCAGTATCCCGGACTATTTTGCCTGGGGCGGCATTGCGCTGGTGATTCAACTGCTGATTTATGGTTGCGTAAGGTTATACATGCCTACGCTGAGCGAAAAAATTATTCATCACAACGTGGCGGCGGGGCTATTTATGGGAACCGCAGCGCTGGCTGGCGGTATTTTTAACGCTGCCTGTATGACATGGTAACGGAAGATCATGGCAAAAAAACGAAAATCCAGAAGCACATCCGGCGTAGGCCATTCGGCAATAAGACGAATAGCTGAACCGGTCAATCCCTTTGAGCGGCAACGAAATCGCTACACGCCAAAATGCCTGACGCTGGCGATTATGGGTGGAGCGGCCTTTTTTCTCCTGAAAGGGTGCGGTGATGGCGGCAATACTGACAACGACGGCGATGGGACGTTTTACGCCACGGTGAACGACTGTATTGACGATGGCAATAGCGCCAGCGTTTGCGCTGACGGCTGGAATAATGCGAAAACAGAATTTTACGCTAATGTGCCTAAGCAATTGACGCAGGAGCGCTGTCAGACGCAGTTTGGCGATTGCTACTTTGATATTACCGAGCGGAGCTGGGTTCCGGTATTAAGCGGCTTTTTACTCAGCCGCGCGATTCGTCAGAACCGTGATGAACAATACATCTATAGCAGCGGCGGTTCATCTTATGTCTCCCGTCCCGTCTGGCGCACCACATCCGGCGACTATGCGTGGCGCAGCGGCACAGGGAAAAGCGATACCGCGACCAGCCCTAGTTATATCACACGGAAAGCGTCCACCGTCTCCCGCGGCGGCTATGGCCGTTCTTCCAGCGCCCGCGGACACTGGGGAGGCTAACCATGCTACGACATAACGTACCGGTACGCCGGGATCTGGATAAGATCGCCTGCGATCACGGTTTTGACTTTCATGTTATCGATAACGAAATTTACTGGGATGAAAGCCGGGCCTACCGTTTTACATTACGGCAAATTGAAGAACAGATCGAAAAACCGACCGCAGAGCTTCATCAGATGTGTCTGGAGGTTGTCGAGCGGGCCGTCCGGGATGAGCAGATCATGCAGCAGCTGGCGATCCCGCCATTGTACTGGGATGTCATCGCCGAAAGTTGGCGCAGCCGCGATCCTTCGCTTTACGGGCGGATGGATTTCGTCTGGTGCGGCAAAGATCCGGTTAAATTGCTGGAATACAATGCGGATACGCCGACGTCGCTCTATGAGTCCTCCTACTTTCAATGGCTATGGCTGGAGGATGCCCGTCGTAGCGGCGCCATCCCGCGTGATGCCGATCAATACAACGCGATACAGGAGCGGCTGATCGCCCGCTTCAGCGAGCTGTACAGTCGGGAACCGCTCTACTTTTGCTGTTGTGAAGATACCGACGAAGATCGCACGACGGTGCTGTACCTTCAGGATTGCGCGCAGCAGGCGGGGCAGGAAACGCGATTTATCTATATTGAAGAACTGGGGCTTGGCGTAGGCGGCGTGCTGACCGATCTGGACGATAACGTGATTCGCCGCGCCTTTAAGCTCTACCCGCTGGAGTGGATGATGCGCGACGACAACGGCCCGCTGTTGCGAAAACGTCGTGAGCAATGGATTGAGCCATTGTGGAAAAGTATTCTGAGTAACAAAGGGCTGTTGCCGTTATTGTGGCGCTTTTTCCCTGGCCATCCGAATCTGCTGCCGGCCTGGTTTGAGGGCGAAAAATCGCTCGCAGCGCCAGGTGAAAGCAGCGTGCGGAAGCCGATTTATTCACGTGAAGGCGGCAACGTCACGATTTTCGACGAGCGGCAAAATGTTATCGATCATGCCGACGGCGACTACGCTGACGAGCCGATGATTTACCAGGCGTTTCAGCCTTTGCCGCGCTTTGGCGATAGCTATACGCTGATTGGCAGTTGGATCATTGACGATGAAGCCTCCGGGATGGGGATTCGCGAGGACAATACGCTAATTACCAAAGACACTTCCCGTTTCGTCCCACATTATATTGCCGGTTAATCATACTTTTGTGATCTTGCTCCGGCGTCAATGGCGCAGTCATGACCATACTTGACTTCAGCGCCATTGAAGGAGGGAGACACCATGTCCTGGCAAACACATACCGTTTTTAATCAACCAGCTCCGCTCAATAACAGTAACTTATTCCTGTCTGATGGCGCGCTGTGTGAAGCGGTTTCCCGGGAAGGCGCGGGATGGGATAGCGATCTTCTCGCCAGCATTGGCCAACAACTGGGAACGGCGGAATCACTGGAACTGGGGCGTCTGGCGAACGCGCATCCTCCTGAGTTGCTACGTTACGATCCCCAGGGACAGCGTCTGGATGACGTTCGCTTTCATCCCGCCTGGCACCTGTTGATGCAGGGGCTTTGCGCTAATCGGGTACATAACCTGGCCTGGGAGGAGGAGGCAAGGGCGGGAAGTTTTGTCGCCCGGGCGGCGCGTTTTGTATTACATGCTCAGGTAGAAGCGGGAACACTCTGTCCTGTCACGATGACCTTTGCCGCGACACCGTTGCTATTGCAGATGCTTCCCGCCACTTTCCATGACTGGCTGGTGCCGCTGCGCAGCGATCGCTACGATTCGCATTTGCTGCCGGGCGGGCAAAAGCGGGGTCTGCTCATCGGCATGGGAATGACGGAAAAGCAGGGCGGATCTGACGTACTCAGTAATACGACCCACGCGGAGCGGCTGGCGGATGATTCATATCGGCTGGTGGGACATAAATGGTTTTTCTCTGTGCCGCAAAGCGATGCGCACCTCGTGTTGGCGCAGGCAAAAGGAGGACTATCCTGTTTCTTTGTGCCGCGTTTCCTGCCAGACGGGCAACGGAACTCTGTTCGTCTTGAACGCCTGAAAGATAAACTCGGTAATCGATCTAATGCCAGCGCCGAAGTCGAGTTTCAGGATGCCGTCGGCTGGCGGCTGGGAGAAGAGGGCGAAGGGATTCGGCATATCTTAAAGATGGGCGGTATGACGCGTCTTGACTGCGCGCTCGGGAGTCATGGCTTAATGCGGCGCGCATTTTCAGTCGCCATTTACCATGCTCATCAGCGTCAGGCTTTTGGTAAGCCGCTGATCGATCAACCGTTGATGCGACAAACCTTAAGTCGTATGGCGCTATGCCTGGAGGGGCAGACGGCGCTTTTGTTTCGGCTGGCGCGCGCCTGGGAGCAACGTCGCGAGGCGAAAGAGGCATTATGGGCGCGATTATTCACGCCAGCGGCGAAATTCGCCATCTGTAAGCAGGGAATCCCTTTTGTGGCTGAGGCGATGGAGGTTCTCGGCGGGATGGGGTATTGCGAAGAGAGCGAACTCCCGCGCCTGTACCGTGAAATGCCGGTGAACAGTATCTGGGAAGGTTCCGGCAATATCATGTGTCTGGATGTACTTCGGGTGCTGACAACACAACACGGCGCCTATGACGTATTGAGTGAAGCTTTTGCGGAAGTCAAAGGTCAGGATCGCCATTACGACCGCGCGGTACGCCAGCTACAGCAACGTTTACGCAAACCGGACGAAGCAATGGGCAGAGAGATTACGCAGCAGCTTTTCTTGCTGGGATGCGGAGCGGAAATGCTGCGTCATGCCTCGCCGCCGCTGGCGCAAGCGTGGTGTCAGATGATGCTGGATACACGCGGCGAAATGCCGCTGCCTGCCCAGGTGCAAAATGATTTACTGTTAAGGGCGACCGGGGGACTGCGGTAACGTTTGGCCTGTAGTACATGCCATCCGGCGCGAGCCACGCGGCATCAGGCATAGAGTATCGCCTGTACGCGCCAGTTATCCGACTGTTGTTCTTCATACATTTGAATAATTCTGTACCAGGACGCACCCTGTTCATCGGCTTTGAGGGCGATAATCCGCTCCACATCCTGTGGGTTTCCTGCAACATTACTGACCGAGATCAGGCCGATTTCATTCAGACCCGTTACGCAGTCAGCACTGGCGAATTCGGCAGACTGTGCCGTCGTACTCACCAGTCCGGCAGAAAGCAGCAGTGAGGATAAGGCAAGTTCTTGTTTCATCGTCAGCTCCTTATTACATACCCCGCATTTAACAGGACGCTCCATCACGGTAAACCTGTTTGTTTATTGTGCACAGGTAAACGCATAGGGGCGCAAAGCAATGTAAAACTGACTAAAAATCAATCTACTGTTATTGACGATACAAAATGGCTTGTGAATACCACTGGCCGGTTACAACCGTTTCATCAACCATTAAGATAACGTAATAATCGGCTTTCGCAGCGACGGCTTTCGCTCTGATTTCATCTATTGCATCATCCGGGGAGCCCCGAACCAGCGCGCTTACGGTCCCCATCCGCTGTAGTCCTTGCGTTTGATCGCGACGGATTTCCTGCGGGTGATCGGCGACAGGCGGCGCAGATTGCGGCGTACCCTGCAGCACGCTACACGCGCTTAATAACAGCGCTGCTATCAATGAAGCAAACCGACGCATAACTCTATCTCGTTTCCTGATAATCATAGTGTAATGCCTTATTGATTTCCCTTTAGGGGGAATGTTCCCGAAGTGTTACCTGTCACGCGATTTTCGAATGAAAACGTTGCGAAAGCGTAACCCAGTTCTCAAACATTATGAATTATTGCGCTATCCATAAACTTGCGTTAAGTATTTCTCCGTGGCATACCGGATAAAAAGGAGAGAATAATGATAGCGATTGAAACACGACAATTAGCCGGAGGCGTCGTACTACATGCCTTCCCGGAAGGGAAACGCGCCGTGCCGCTTCCCTGTGTGGTGTTCTATCATGGCTTCACCTCCTCCAGCCTGGTTTATAGTTATTTTGCCGTTGCCCTGGCACAGGCAGGATTCCGGGTAGTCATGCCGGATGCGCCGGAGCATGGCGCTCGCTTCGGCGGCGACTCACAGGGACGAATACACCGATTCTGGCAGATTCTGCACCAAAACATGCAGGAATTTACGACGTTACGTGCGGCGATTCAGGCGGAAAACTGGCTACTTGACGGGCGGTTGGCGGTGGGCGGCGCATCCATGGGCGGTATGACGGCGCTGGGCATTATGACGCGTCACCGAGAGGTAAAATGCGGGGCCAGTTTAATGGGGTCGGGCTATTTTACCGGGCTCGCCCGGACGCTTTTCCCGCCGTTATCCCCGCAGAACCCGGCACAGCAGGCGGAATTCGACAGTATCATTGCGCCGCTACGTGAATGGGAAGTCACACACCAGTTAGAGCGACTGGCCGACAGGCCGCTTCTGTTGTGGCATGGTCAGGAGGATGACGTGGTGCCTGCTATCGAAACCTTCCGGCTCCAGCAGGCACTCGCCGCGGCGAAGCTGGATAAGCATGTGACCTGTTTATGGGCCGCAGGCGTGCGGCATCGCATTACGCCAGAAGCGTTGTCGGCGACGGGAGCGTTTTTCCGACAGCATCTTTAAACGCGGAGTATGCTTACACCCTGGGCTTCAAGCTGTTGCAAAACCTGCGGATTGGCATTTTTGCCGGTAATCAGCATAGCGATCTGATCGGCGCGGCTGAACAGCATTCCCGCGCGCTCGCCAATTTTACTGCTATCGACCAGCGCGACCAGTTTCCCGACGACGCTGAGCATTTTTTGTTCCGCCATGGCGGTTAGCATATCGGTCTTGTACAGGCCATCCGCAGTTAAGCCCTTTCCGCTGGTAAACATCCAGTGGCCAGCATAGAGACTGTTTTCACTTCCCTGCGGGCTCAGGGTAATCGACTGGCTTTTGTTGTACTGACCCCCCATGATAATCACGCTGTCATGCTCTTGATCGATCAGATAATTCGCCAGCGGCAGATAGTTGGTAATGATCTGTACCGGCTTCCCGCACATTTCGCGCCCCAGCAGGAAAGCGGTGGAGCCGCAGTTAATCACTACGCTTTCACCCGGGTTTACCAGCTGCGACGCCGCTTTCGCGATGCGTACTTTTTCATCGTGGTTTTGCGCCTGGTGCAGATTCATCGGCGTCCAGCGGGGCCGCTGTTGGGTTATGGCCTCTGCGCCGTTGCGCACTTTTTTAAGTTTCCCGCTTTCGTCTAGCTTGTTGATGTCGCGGCGCGCTGTCGCCGGGGAGATCCCCAGACGCTCAATCACGTTTTCGACGGTAACAAAGCCCAACTGTGCCAGCATATCCAGCAGTATTTGATGTCTTTGTGCTTCAGTCATGAGCTATTCCGATACAAATTGATTTGAAAAGATGATATTTGAAATAGCCTGGAAATACTAAAGTAAATGGAAAAAATGCCGGGTAATCCCGGCATGATATCGACTCACAGGAAGGATTTGAACGGTAGATCGGGTTCAATGGTAAAGCAATCGTCAAACCCACGCGGATAGTGGTATTCGAAATTGTCTTTATCCAGCGGCCAGGTAAACTTGCCGCCAACCTGCCAGATAAACGGTTTAAAACCATACTTCAGGCGATCTTTCTTCATTTCCCATAGCACGCGGATCTCTTGCGGATCGGCCTGGAAGTTCGACCAGATATCGTGATGGAACGGGATCACCACTTTGGTATTCAGCGATTCCGCCATGCGTAAAATATCCGCGCTGGTCATTTTGTCCGTAATACCGCGCGGGTTTTCACCGTAAGAACCGAGCGCGACATCAATTTGATGTTCGTTGCCGTGTTTCGCGTAGTAGTTGGAATAGTGAGAATCGCCGCTGTGATAGAGATTGCCGCCCGGCGTTTTAAACAGATAGTTAACCGCGCGTACATCCATGCCGTCCGGCAGTACGCCAGCGGCTTTCTGATCGGCGGGCAGGGTGATTAATGCGGTGCGGTCAAAGGCATCAAGCGCGTGAATTTCAATATCTTTCACTTTCACGACATCGCCCGGTTTTACCACGATGCAGCGTTCTTTCGGCACGCCCCAGCCAACCCATAAATCCACGCAGGTCTGCGGGCCGATAAACGGAACATCATCGGCGCAATTCTGCATTACGGCAGCCGCGACATTGACGTCAATGTGATCGTTATGGTCGTGGGTCGCCAGTACGGCGTCAATCTGACGGATAGCGAAAGGATCGAGAACAAACGGCGTGGTGCGCAGGTTAGGCTGTAATTTTTTGACGCCAGCCATACGCTGCATCTGATGGCCGGTTTTCATCAACGGATTACCGTGGCTCTGTTTACCGGTACCGCACCAGAAATCGACGCATACGTTAGTGCCGCCTTCAGATTTTAGCCAGATACCGGTACAGCCCAGCCACCACATAGCGAACGTACCCGGCGCGACCTGCTCTTGCTCAATCTCTTCGTTCAGCCAGCTTCCCCACTCCGGAAACGTGCTCAGAATCCATGATTCACGCGTGATGCTTTGTACTTTACTCATCGCATTTACCTTCATGTTTGTTCAAAATAGTTCAAAACGTGATTTGTTTTGATTAATTCTGACACTATTTTCTCAAGAAGGCAATGGGCTATTTTTTGACTTTTGGGTAGGGGATAACGCAGTCAGGAGAAAATTTAATCTTGCCTGGCGTCATGGGGATGTAGCCATCTTTATGATTTTACTTATTTAATGAAAAAATGAGTTACCTATAAGTAAACCATGTATTAAGTGCGCTAATTATTTGCGCGCTACGTCACATTTAATCAAATTCAATCTTGTTGTGATTACTTTTGAAAATTACAGTGAAGGGACATTATCCTGAGCGCCTGTGACTCAGCAACCTCGTCTACCGGAGATCGTTATGGAGATCCTCTACAACATCTTTACCATTTTCTTTAATCAGGTAATGACCAATGCCCCGCTATTACTGGGTATTGTGACCTGCCTGGGCTATATCCTGCTGCGTAAAAGCGTCAGCGTGATCATCAAAGGGACGATCAAAACCATCATTGGCTTCATGCTGCTACAGGCCGGGTCCGGCATTCTGACCAGCACCTTTAAACCGGTGGTGGCGAAAATGTCTGAGGTCTACGGCATCAACGGCGCGATTTCCGATACCTATGCTTCGATGATGGCAACGATCGAACGGATGGGTGATGCGTATAGCTGGGTAGGCTACGCGGTGTTGCTCGCGCTGGCGCTGAATATTTGTTACGTCTTGTTGCGACGCATTACCGGTATTCGCACCATCATGTTGACCGGGCACATCATGTTCCAGCAGGCGGGGCTGATTGCGGTCTCTTTCTATATCTTCGGCTATTCCATGTGGACCACCATTATCTGCACGGCGATACTGGTTTCCCTGTACTGGGGTATTACCTCCAACATGATGTACAAGCCGACTCAGGAAGTGACGGACGGCTGCGGTTTCTCCATCGGTCACCAGCAGCAGTTTGCTTCCTGGATTGCCTATAAAGTCGCGCCGTTCCTGGGCAAAAAAGAGGAAAGCGTTGAAGACCTCAAACTGCCGGGCTGGCTGAACATTTTCCATGACAACATCGTCTCCACGGCGATTGTAATGACCATCTTCTTTGGTGCCATTCTGCTCTCTTTTGGTATCGATACCGTACAGGCGATGGCGGGTAAAACCCACTGGACAATCTATATCCTGCAAACCGGTTTCTCCTTTGCGGTGGCGATCTTCATCATCACCCAGGGCGTGCGTATGTTTGTCGCCGAGCTCTCTGAGGCCTTTAACGGTATCTCCCAGCGTCTGATTCCGGGCGCAGTACTGGCGATTGACTGCGCCGCTATTTATAGCTTCGCGCCTAACGCGGTGGTCTGGGGCTTTATGTGGGGCACCATCGGCCAGCTGATTGCGGTTGGCATCCTGGTTGCCTGCGGCTCCTCGATCCTGATTATTCCTGGCTTTATCCCGATGTTCTTCTCTAACGCCACTATCGGCGTGTTCGCTAACCACTTCGGCGGCTGGCGTGCGGCGCTGAAGATTTGTCTGGTGATGGGGATGATCGAAATCTTTGGTTGCGTCTGGGCGGTGAAACTCACGGGGATGAGCGCCTGGATGGGTATGGCGGACTGGTCGATTCTGGCACCGCCGATGATGCAGGGCTTCTTCTCCCTCGGTATCGCCTTTATGGCCGTCATCATTGTAATTGCACTGGCTTATATGTTCTTCGCTGGCCGCGCACTGCGCGCAGAAGAAGATGCAGAAAAACAACTGGCAGAACAGTCTGCTTAATAAGGAGTTTTGATTATGACCGTACGTATTCTGGCTGTGTGTGGCAACGGACAGGGCAGTTCCATGATCATGAAAATGAAAGTGGACCAGTTTTTAACCCAATCAAACATTGACCACACGGTAAACAGCTGCGCGGTTGGCGAGTACAAAAGCGAGTTGAGCGGCGCGGATATCATCATCGCTTCTACCCATATTGCAGGCGAAATCAGCGTGACCGGCAACAAATATGTGGTTGGCGTGCGCAACATGCTGTCGCCTGCGGATTTTGGCCCGAAACTGCTGGAAGTGATCAAAGAACATTTCCCGCAAGACGTGAAGTAAGGATGCAACATGAAATTACGTGATTCACTGGCGGAGAATAATTCTATCCGCCTGCAGGCTGAAGCGAATACCTGGCAGGAAGCCGTCAAGATCGGCGTCGATTTACTGGTAGCTGCCGACGTGGTGGAGCCGCGCTATTACCAGGCCATTCTGGATGGCGTTGAGCAGTTTGGCCCCTATTTTGTGATTGCCCCCGGCCTGGCGATGCCGCATGGCCGCCCGGAAGAAGGGGTGAAGAAAACCGGTTTTTCGCTGGTGACCCTGAAAAAGCCGCTGGAGTTCAACCACGAAGATAACGACCCGGTCGATATTCTGATCACCATGGCGGCAGTAGACGCCAATACCCATCAGGAAGTAGGCATCATGCAGATCGTTAATCTGTTTGAAGACGAAGCTAATTTTGACCGTTTACGCGCCTGCCGTACCGCGCAGGAAGTCCTGGATCTCATTGACCGCACCAACGCGGCAGCTTAAGAAGGAATTGAAAATGTCATTACCAATGTTGCAGGTCGCGCTGGACAACCAGACTATGGATAGCGCCTATGAAACCACTCGCCTGATTGCCGAAGAAGTCGACATTATCGAAGTGGGCACCATTCTGTGCGTGGGCGAAGGCGTGCGTGCCGTTCGCGACCTGAAAGCACTCTATCCGCACAAAATCGTGCTGGCGGACGCCAAAATTGCCGATGCCGGTAAAATCCTCTCCCGTATGTGTTTCGAAGCCAACGCGGACTGGGTGACCGTGATTTGCTGTGCGGATATCAACACCGCAAAAGGCGCGCTGGATGTGGCGAAAGAGTTCAACGGCGACGTGCAGATCGAACTGACCGGTTACTGGACCTGGGAACAGGCGCAGCAGTGGCGTGATGCGGGTATTCAGCAAGTGGTTTATCACCGCAGCCGTGACGCGCAGGCCGCAGGCGTGGCGTGGGGTGAAGCGGATATTACCGCGATTAAACGGCTGTCCGATATGGGCTTTAAAGTGACCGTGACCGGCGGACTGGCGCTGGAAGACCTGCCGCTGTTCAAAGGCATTCCGATCCATGTCTTTATCGCGGGGCGCAGCATTCGCGATGCCGAATCGCCGGTAGAAGCCGCACGGCAGTTCAAACGCTCCATTGCCCAACTGTGGGGCTAAGGAGCGGCTATGCTGTCGAAACAAATTCCGCTCGGCATCTATGAAAAAGCGCTCCCTGCCGGGGAATGCTGGCTGGAGCGCCTGCGGCTGGCGAAAACGCTGGGTTTTGACTTCGTTGAAATGTCGGTGGACGAGACCGACGCCCGACTGGCGCGGCTCGACTGGAGTCGCGAGCAGCGCCTGGCGCTGGTGAGCGCGGTTGCTGAAACCGGCGTGCGCGTGCCGTCCATGTGTCTGAGCGCGCATCGTCGTTTTCCGCTCGGTAGCGAAGATGACGCGGTACGGGCGCAGGGGCTGGAGATTATGCGTAAAGCGATTCAGTTTGCGCAGGACGTCGGGATTCGCGTCATTCAACTGGCGGGGTACGACGTTTACTATCAGCAGGCCAACGACGAAACGCGTTGCCGCTTCCGCGATGGGTTAAAAGAGAGCGTTGATATGGCCAGCCGCGCCCAGGTGACGCTGGCGATGGAGATCATGGACTACCCGCTGATGAATTCCATCAGTAAAGCGCTGGGCTATGCTCACTACCTCAATAACCCGTGGTTCCAGCTCTATCCGGATATCGGCAATCTGTCTGCCTGGGATAACGACGTACAGATGGAGCTACAGGCGGGAATCGGGCATATCGTCGCGGTACACGTCAAAGATACTAAACCCGGCGTGTTCAAAAATGTGCCGTTTGGCGAAGGCGTGGTGGATTTCGAGAGTTGTTTTGCAACGCTCAAACAGAGTGGCTATTGCGGGCCCTATCTGATTGAGATGTGGAGCGAAACAGCAGAGAACCCGGCGGCAGAGGTAGCGAAAGCGCGTGACTGGGTGAAAGCGCGCATGGCCAGCGCCGGTCTGGTGGAGGCAGCCTAATGCAAAAGCTCAAGCAGCAGGTATTTGACGCTAACATGGATTTGCCCCGTTATGGACTGGTGACGTTTACCTGGGGCAACGTCAGCGCTATCGATCGCGAACGCGGATTGGTGGTGATTAAGCCAAGCGGTGTCGCCTATGAAACCATGAAGGTAGATGACATGGTGGTGGTGGATATGGATGGCAAAGTGGTGGAGGGACGTTATCGTCCTTCTTCCGATACCGCTACCCATCTGGCGCTGTATCAACGCTATCCGTCGCTTGGCGGCGTCGTTCATACCCACTCCACCCACGCCACGGCATGGGCGCAAGCGGGGATGGCTATTCCGGCGCTCGGTACCACGCACGCGGACTATTTCTTTGGCGATATTCCTTGTACCAGAGCGTTAAGCGAAGAAGAAGTGCAGGGCGAGTACGAGCTGAACACCGGTAAGGTGATCATCGAAACGCTGGGCGAGGTGGAACCGCTGCATACGCCAGGTATTGTCGTGTATCAACACGGGCCGTTCGCCTGGGGGAAAGATGCGCACGATGCGGTACATAACGCGGTCGTCATGGAGGAAGTGGCACGAATGGCGTGGATTGCGCGCGGTATTAACCCGGCGCTGAATCCCATCGACGATTATCTGATGAACAAGCACTTCATGCGTAAGCATGGCCCGAATGCGTATTACGGGCAGAAGTGAAGTATGAGCTCCGGAATGTGAATATTATCGGGATGTCACAGGTCTAATTCCGGAGCCATCTTTCCGCGAAAAAAGCCCCCTGTTCAGGGGGCAAATCAACTATGGTTTTTTCGTTGGTTTTCCTGATGCTAGCGATAAATATTCGCGCTGGCGTGTATATTGCCATTGCTACCCGGTTCCCGGATAAATATGACGTGATAATACATTGCGTTTCGCACGTCGGCCTCTTCATTCAGCGCCAGATTGGCTTCACTTTCCGTGGCGAAGTTATGGTTGATGTAGATTACGCCTAAGCTGCGCACATCATCCATATTTCTGGCCTGATGATTATTTAACTCGACGGCTGCCGTTGCAGTTATGCCAGGCAAAAGCGCAGCCAGAAATAACATTATCCGGGCTCGCATAGAGTACCTCCTCAGCAGCGCGGTCTGGTTGGCGATATCCCCCTTTAGTGAATCGCTTCTGGTTTAATTTTAACCATAACCCGCCGCAGAGATGGCGACCTTTTCTGATGCTGTTGTTCAAAAAATTATTGCATTGTCGTTTTTTACCTGATTAACAACCCATTGATGTATGCCGCCATGTTTAAGAAATCCTGTGTGGCAAAAAAGTGCGCTGACCACAGTGTCAATTTCTCTGCCGCAACAGGCCGTTTATAGTGGCATGCGATATGAAGTTAATATCTCAGCAGCAAAATGTGACGGGACAGGCGTTACGTTCGGCACGATAAATAATTGTACAATCACCTTGAGTTTGCCCGCAGGCGCCAGTATTATAACGCGTCATTTTTCAGCCGACCTTTAACACGTTCCTTGCCTCCATGGGCCGCGGCTGACCCAGACAGGAGGCTGAATAATCCGTAAGGAGCAATTCGATGCGTCATTACGAAATCGTTTTTATGGTCCATCCTGACCAGAGCGAACAGGTTCCGGGCATGATCGAGCGTTACTCTGCTGCCATCACTGGCGCAGAAGGCAAGATCCACCGTCTGGAAGACTGGGGCCGCCGTCAGCTGGCTTACCCGATCAACAAACTGCACAAAGCGCACTACGTTCTGATGAACGTTGAAGCGCCGCAGGAAGTGATCGATGAGCTGGAAACTACCTTCCGCTTCAACGATGCCGTTATCCGCAGCATGGTTATGCGTACTAAGCACGCTGTTACCGAAGCTTCTCCGATGGTTAAAGCGAAAGACGAGCGCCGTGAGCGTCGCGATGATTTCGCTAACGAAACCGCAGATGATGCTGAAGCTGGGGATTCTGAAGAGTAATTTCTGATGACCAACCGTCTGGCGTTGTCCGGCACCGTGTGCAGGGCCCCCCTTCGAAAGGTCAGTCCATCAGGAATTCCGCATTGCCAGTTCGTGCTTGAGCATCGTTCTGTGCAAGAGGAAGCCGGCTTTCACCGGCAGGCGTGGTGCCAAATGCCCGTTATTGTTAGCGGACACGAAAACCAGGCCATTACTCACAGTATAACGGTCGGCAGCCGCATAACCGTTCAGGGGTTTATTTCTTGCCACAAGGCAAAGAACGGTCTGAGCAAAATGGTTCTGCATGCCGAGCAGATTGAATTGATAGATTCTGGAGACTAGCCATATGGCACGTTATTTCCGTCGTCGCAAGTTCTGCCGTTTCACCGCGGAAGGCGTTCAAGAGATCGACTATAAAGATATCGCTACGCTGAAAAACTACATCACCGAAAGCGGTAAGATTGTCCCAAGCCGTATCACCGGTACCCGTGCAAAATACCAGCGTCAGCTGGCTCGCGCTATCAAACGCGCTCGCTACCTGTCTCTGCTGCCGTACACTGATCGCCATCAGTAATCGGTCACGGTCCATTAATACGACTTTGAGAGGATAAGGTAATGCAAGTTATTCTGCTTGATAAAGTAGCAAACCTGGGTAGCCTGGGTGATCAGGTTAACGTTAAAGCGGGCTATGCTCGTAACTTCCTGGTACCAAAGGGTAAAGCTGTTCCGGCTACCAAGAAAAACGTTGAATACTTCGAAGCACGTCGCGCTGAACTGGAAGCTAAACTGGCTGACGTTCTGGCTGCTGCAAATGCACGCGCAGAGAAAATCAACGCCCTGGAAACCGTTACTATCGCGTCTAAAGCAGGCGACGAAGGTAAACTGTTCGGTTCCATCGGTACTCGCGACATCGCTGACGCTGTGACTGCGGCTGGCGTTGACGTGGCTAAGAGCGAAGTTCGTCTGCCGAACGGCGTTCTGCGTACCACTGGCGAACACGAAGTGAACTTCCAGGTTCACAGCGAAGTATTCGCAAAAGTTATCATCAACGTGGTTGCTGAGTAATCAGGCATTCTCGTTTTTGCTAGCAACGAAACGTCGGCCCAGCGCCGACGTTTTGCTTTTTTAACCCCATCGCTTTTCGACTGGCTATCTCCCCCTCTTTTCGCGATAATCAAAAATAAAACATTATTTTAATTTCTTGGTGAAAGAATGGATACCCAACGCCAGGCCTCCCCGTTTGCCCGCAAAAACGTCGTTTATGTGTGTGCCGCATTTTGTTGCCTGCTATGGGGCAGCGCTTATCCAGCCATCAAAAGCGGTTATGACCTCTTTCAGATAGCCACCGACGATATCCCTTCTAAAATTGTTTTTGCTGGTTATCGTTTTTTGTTTGCGGGTGGGTTGCTGCTACTGTTCGCGCTGCTTCAGCGTAAACCGATTGGTCGGTTTCGTCCGCGCCAGTTTGCTCAGTTAACGTTACTGGGGCTGACTCAGACGTCGCTGCAATATCTCTTTTTCTATATCGGCCTTGCGTTCACCTCCGGCGTGAAAGGCTCAATCATGAACGCGACAGGCACATTCTTCAGCGTATTGCTGGCGCACTTTATTTATCAGAACGACCGATTGAGCTACAACAAAACGCTCGGCTGTATTCTGGGCTTTGCGGGCGTCATGGTGGTGAACGTCAGCAACGGCCTGGATTTCAGCTTTAATCTGCCGGGAGAAGGCTCCGTGGTGCTGGCGGCGTTTATTCTTTCTGCGGCCACGTTGTATGGCAAACGTCTCTCGCAGACGGTCGATCCGATGGTCATGACTGGCTATCAATTGGGGATTGGCGGTCTGGTACTGGTCATTGGCGGTTACGTTTTTGGCGGTACGCTGACGATACATGGCTTCTCATCAGTGGCGATTTTAGTCTACCTGACGCTGCTCTCGTCGGTCGCTTTTGCGCTATGGAGCATTTTACTCAAATATAACCGTGTGGGGATGATTGCGCCGTTTAACTTTCTGATCCCGGTTTCCGGCGCGGCTCTTTCGGCTATTTTTCTCGGCGAGAATATATTGGAGTGGAAATACATGATTGCTCTGGTGCTGGTATGTTCGGGGATTTGGTGGGTGAATAAGGTGAAGCGGTAATGCTTCACCTGAACGAATAGGGTACAGGCGGGATAAGGCGTAGCCGGCGTTACTGTGCGCGAATAAAACTGCCGTCAGGCTGACGCGTAAACAGCACCTGTTGACCGTTATCGCCATCTATCGTTAAACCTGTCACCACCCCGCTGGCATTCTGGCGAATTTTAATCATTTGACCATTTTTGAGATTACTCAGCGGTTTGCCAGCGCCTTCTACCTGCGCCATTGCATAAACGTCTGTCGGGGGCAGCCCGTGGTCACGGAACAGTTGCGCCAGAGTTTTACCAGACTCTACCCGGTACGAGCGCCACTGTTGACCGATGCCGCTATCCTGCTGGAAAGGCTGCGTCTGCGGCTGGTTTTGTTCTTCCGGCTGGCCTTCCTGGATAGGTTCCGGCGCAACGGGCGCCACCTGATCCGGATCGTTTTGCGGCGCGACCAGCTGCGCCTGAAGCTGGGCCTCCGTCGGCGGCTGTGATTGCGATTGCAGATCCAATTGCGCTTCCCGCGTGACGACAGGTGAGTCGCTGGTCTCGCTGGCGGGCAGCAGGAAACCGATCACCAGCACGATAGCGGCAATGATAATGCCACGACGATGCATAGGCGGCAGCGGTTCCATGATGCGAAAATTATCCGGCGCGTGCCAGATTTTCGCCAGGGTTGGTTTTAATTCAAAGCGCCCGGGCATGGTTTACCTCCTGCTCCGCATCTCGTTCCTTAATCATAGAGTATAGATGGCTAACGCTATGATACTGGTAGTGCTATCCGCTTTCGTGACATCAATACGGATAATCTATTGTTTCTTTTTCCCTGCGATTTGTCATCCTCCCTGAGACAAAGTTTTACCAGAAGAAGCGTGGCTGTTATGCTGCCCGCTACTTTTTTGATATCCGATGAAGGAAAAATAATGGCCACCCCGACTTTTGACACTATTGAAGCGCAAGCGAGCTACGGCATTGGTTTGCAGGTAGGGCAGCAGCTCAGCGAATCCGGTCTTGAAGGGCTGTTGCCTGAAGCGCTGGTTGCAGGCATTGCTGATGCGCTGGAAGGTAAACACCCGGCGGTTCCTGTTGATGTGGTGCATCGTGCGCTGCGTGAAATTCATGAGCGTGCGGACGCGGTGCGTCGTGAGCGTTTCAAAGCGATGGCGGCCGAAGGCGTGAAATACCTGGAAGAAAACCGCGAAAAAGACGGTGTGAACAGTACTGAATCTGGTTTACAGTTCCGCGTTCTGACGCAGGGCGAAGGCGCGATTCCGGCGCGTACCGACCGCGTACGCGTGCATTACACCGGTAAGCTTATTGATGGCACCGTATTTGACAGCTCCGTCGCGCGCGGCGAACCGGCTGAATTCCCGGTAAATGGCGTGATCGCCGGCTGGATTGAAGCGCTGACTCTGATGCCGGTAGGTTCCAAATGGGAACTGACTATCCCACAGGAGCTGGCCTATGGCGAGCGTGGGGCCGGGGCATCTATTCCGCCATTCAGCACCCTGGTGTTTGAAGTGGAACTGCTGGAAATTCTGTAAGCGCCCCGGGTTTGCCGGATGACGGCGTAAACGCCTTATCCGGCAACCCTGACTTCAGTAGATGCCAATATTTTATTTTGCAAATGGCGTCGTTACGTGTATTTTTGTGAGCTAATTCGCATTATCAAAGTGATATAACACTCATTTTAAACATAAAATTAACATTGTATTTGAATCTTAGTATTCATCCCGCCGATTCTTACCTAATATCGATGAGTCCTGATAACAGGATCGTCGTATCATAGACCAAAGGCCGTAGAGCCCGCACAACACAGACAGGTACAGGAAGAAAAACATGGTAGATCAGGTAAAAGTCGCAGCCGACGAACAGGCTCCGGCTGAACAGTCGCTACGGCGCAATCTTACAAACCGTCATATACAGCTTATCGCTATTGGCGGCGCTATTGGTACCGGTCTGTTTATGGGATCGGGTAAAACGATCAGTCTCGCCGGACCGTCGATCATTTTTGTGTATATGATCATCGGTTTTATGCTTTTTTTCGTGATGCGCGCCATGGGGGAATTGCTGCTCTCGAATCTGGAATATAAATCGTTTAGCGATTTTGCTTCCGACCTGCTTGGCCCCTGGGCGGGATATTTCACCGGCTGGACGTACTGGTTTTGCTGGGTGGTGACCGGTATGGCTGACGTGGTGGCGATTACCGCCTACGCGCAGTTCTGGTTTCCCGGCCTTTCCGATTGGGTCGCCTCGCTGGCGGTAGTGATCCTGCTGCTAAGCCTCAACCTCGCCACCGTTAAAATGTTTGGTGAAATGGAATTTTGGTTTGCTATGGTCAAAATCGTCGCCATTGTGGCGTTGATTGTGGTCGGGCTGGTGATGATTGCGATGCACTTTAAATCGCCGACAGGCGTTGAAGCGTCTTTCGCGCATCTGTGGAATGACGGCGGCTGGTTCCCGAAAGGTATTAGCGGGTTCTTTGCCGGTTTCCAGATTGCAGTGTTCGCTTTCGTGGGCATTGAGCTGGTTGGTACTACCGCCGCAGAAACTAAAGATCCGGAAAAATCGCTGCCGCGCGCGATTAACTCAATACCGATCCGTATCATCATGTTCTACGTCTTTGCGCTGATTGTCATTATGTCGGTGACGCCGTGGAGTTCCGTGGTGCCGGATAAGAGCCCGTTTGTTGAGCTGTTTGTACTGGTGGGTCTGCCTGCCGCTGCGAGCGTGATCAACTTTGTCGTGCTGACCTCGGCGGCGTCTTCCGCCAACAGCGGCGTCTTCTCGACCAGCCGTATGCTGTTTGGCCTGGCGCAAGAAGGCGTGGCGCCAAAAGCGTTCGCTAAGCTATCGAAACGCGCGGTACCGGCGAAAGGCCTGACCTTCTCCTGTATCTGCCTGCTGGGCGGCGTGGTTATGCTGATGGTCAACCCGAGCGTGATTGGCGCATTCACCATGATCACTACGGTTTCGGCTATCCTGTTTATGTTTGTCTGGACCATCATTCTGTGTTCATACCTGGTGTACCGCAAAAAGCGCCCCCACCTGCATGAGAAATCCATCTATAAGATGCCGCTCGGTAAGCTGATGTGCTGGGTCTGTATGGCGTTCTTTGCGTTCGTGCTGGTATTACTGACGCTGGAAGACGATACGCGCCAGGCGCTGATCGTGACGCCGCTGTGGTTTATCGCGTTGGGTCTGGGCTGGCTGTTGATAGGTAAGAAACGGATGGCGGGAATGCGTTAATTGTTTTGCCCGGTGGCGCTGGCGCTTACCGGGCTTACAGCGTAGCGTTGATTTGTAGGCCGGATAAGGCGCAGTTTACAGCCGCCATCCGGCAAAATGCCCGGCTGGCGATTATTCCCCGGCCAGTGCGCGTGGGAACAGCACGTTATTCTCCAGGCTGATGTGCTCCATCAGATCATCAATCATCTCATTAATGCCGTTATACATCGCTTTCCAGGTGGTGCAGGCTTCTGGCGGCGGCGTTACATTTTGGGTGACGTGTTTGATGACGTCTACCAGCTCTCCCGCCTCGTCATGCTCGCTTTCCATTACGCTTATCGGGCCCGTTGCCTGGCGACCCATACCCTGTTTGATCATTGGGAACAGGATCTGTTCTTCTTTCATCATATGGCTGGAAAGCTCTTCATGCAGCGCGGTGAGATATTTTGTCAGGCCGCGTGGGACGTTTGGCTTATCCGCGTGAACGCGTTCCACTTTGGTTGCCTGCAGAATAAGCTCCGGCAGTTGTTCGCGATGTCGGTCATGATAGCGAACAACGATATGGTCAATAATGTCCGCCAGCGGAACGGCGCGCCAGTCTTTTTCGATGGGCTGTTCAGCCAATTGCGCCAGTTGCGCTTCAATGATGTCAATATCGACGTCGTGACGCGCGGCGGCGCGTGCCAGCGTCTGTTTTCCACCGCAGCAGTAATCCATATCGTACTGGCGAAACAGCGCCGATGCGCGGGGAATAGAGAGCGCCAGTTCGCCTAAAGGTTGATCGCGATAAGCCATAGCCGTTACCTCATTTGCAATAATATAAGTTGTATTATAAATGCATCTTTAAGGCGAGGCTATAACACTTTCGGGGTGCGTATAATTTAAGCGAGTATGAAATTAGCGTTCCGTGACCGGAACGACGGTCGCTTTTTCCGGTTTCGCTCTCACGGCAATGACCACGCCCGCCACCAAGAGCGCAATGCCGCTTAACGTCAGGAATGGCGGGATTTCCTGGCGCAGAATGAAGGTATAGAGCAGTCCCGCCAGCGTTTCAAAAACAATCAGCGGCCCTAAAATCACGGTTGGCAATTTTTGGCTGGCGATATTCCAGCACAACGCGCCCACCCAGGAACACAGCACCGCGATGGCGATCATCAGACCGATAAACAGCGCGGGATGCGGGCCAAAGGGCAGGGTAAACAGCGGTTTCTGGATACTCAGCCACAGACAGACCGCCGCATAGCCGATTAACGAGACCGGCAGCGTAACCAGCGCCTGCGCCGTTGCCCACATCATGGGATGTTTGTCGGGATTTTCCCGCAGCCAGCGGGCGTTGCGCAGCGCATACCATGCCCAGCACGCTACGGAAATCAGCGCCAGCACAATGCCTGAACCATAGCGCCAGCCGCTAACATCGGACAATCCCTGGCTAAGTTCAGCAATATTGACGCACAGCAGGCCAAAACCGATAAGCGCCAGCGCGGGCGCTAAACGCCGCCAGGATAATCTGCCGTCTCGTTGGCTATAGAGAACGTTAGCGAAAAGCGGAATGACGACCGGCAATGTCCCGATGATCATCGTCGAAACCGGCGCGCCGGTTCGCTGAATAGCGCTGGCGAGGCAGGCGTAATAGATTACATTGCCCATCAGAGTCAGCGACAGGGCGGTGAACCAGTCTTTACGCGTCAACTGGCGTAACCGCGTGCGGCCTAACCAGGCAATCGGCAGGGCAATCAGCCCCAGCGCCAGATAGCGTCCCATTGACTGTAAGAGGGCCGGGTAATCCGGCACGATTAACGGGCCGACGAAAATCAATCCCCACATTAGCCCTGCCAGCAGGGCGTATAGCACGCCGCTAATCATCAGATTCTCCTCATAAACCGTTCCGTCATTATCAGAGAAGGTCTATGAGGATGCCACATAAATTAACTAAATTTTAACACTTACAGTACGGAGCGAAGGCTTTCTGTGAGCGTCGTCGTCGGGCGACCGATGAGTTTACGCAGCGTATGGCTGTCATCAAACAAGCCGCCTTTCGCCGCGCCAGCGTCAGAATTGGCCAACATATCCGCCAGTCCGTCAGGCAGGCCTGCGCCTTTTAACGCGGCGGCAAAATCGACTTCGCTCAGGTTCTGGTAGACGATTTTTTTTCCGCTCTGATGAGTAAGTTCATCCGCCAACTGGCGTAATGTCCAGGCGTCATCACCCGCCAGCTCGTAGACATTCCCGGCGTGACCCTCTTCACGGATGACGCGCGCGGCGGCGGCGGCATAGTCAGCGCGCATTGCGGAGGCGATTTTCCCTTCTCCCGCTGCGCCAATAAAGACGCCATGCTTCAGCGCGGCAGGGACGCTCGCCAGGTAGTTTTCCGTATACCAGCCGTTACGTAATAGCGTGTGAGGAATACCTGACTCAGCCAGCATTTTTTCCGTTTCAATATGTTCATCGGCGAGCGCCAGCGGCGATTTATCCGCATGTAGCAGGCTGGTATAGGCGATGAATTTCACCTTCGCGGCAATGGCGGCCTGAATAACGTTGCGGTGCTGCGCGGTGCGTTGTCCCACTTCGCTGGATGATATAAGCAGCAGTTTATCAACGCCCTGTAAGGCGGTTGTCAGCGCGGCTTCGTTAGCGTAATCCGCCTGGCGAACGGCAATCCCGCGCTGACTGAGCGGGGCGGCTTTTTTCGGGTTACGGACGATCGCGACGAGGTGGCTGGCGGGCGTCGTTTTTAGCAGGTTTTCAATAACGTGTTGGCCCAGTTGGCCCGTTGCGCCAGTGATAGCAATCATGGTGAACTCCTCAGTGTTGGTCTTGTGTTTTATTACGCTACCACCTAAACTTACTTTTAGTAAGTACGTACAAAAAGGTAAGTATCAATGCGCGCTCATACTCTTTCCCGGCAGTTGCGTGAAGGCAATCTCTTTGCTGAACAGTGCCCGTCCCGTGAGGTGTTAAAACATGTCACCAGTCGCTGGGGCGTACTGATTCTGGTGGCGTTACGCGACGGTACACACCGTTTTAGCGACCTGCGCCGCAAGATGGGAGGCGTGAGTGAAAAGATGCTGGCGCAGTCGTTACAGGCGCTTGAACAGGACGGATTTCTTAACCGGGTGTCATATCCAGTTGTTCCGCCGCATGTGGAGTACAGCCTGACGCCGCTTGGCGAGCAGGTGAGCGATAAAGTCGCCGCGCTGGCGGACTGGATAGAACTGAATTTGCCGCAGGTATTGGCGCAGCGGGAGCGTTTATCAGATGGCGGCTAGCGCTTTATTCGGCCTGCCAGTCAGGCCGAATAAACGCAGCGCCATGCGGGACTCACGTTACTTGCTCAAATCCACCTGATAAATGGCAAAACCGATATCATCGACAGCAACCTTCTTCATCGGATACTGTTCTTTCGCTTTAATGAAGGCAGCGGCTTTATCGCCTGGCGATGTTTCAAAGCGGATATCCAGCGCCGTATCGCTGTGGATTGGCGCCAGACGCCAGTTATTATCCGCCGCCGGATGGATTTCGCCCGCGCGTTTTGACTCTGCGCCAATCCATGCCGCCAGCACGGCGCGATTTTCATCCGGAGACGCAAAGGCGATATGGCTGTCGCCCGTGCCGGCAAACTTGCCGCCGTAAGCGCGATAGTTATTCGTGGCGACCAGGAACGTAGCGTTCGGGTCGACAGGCTTACCGTTAAAGGTCAGGTTTTTAATACGTTCCGCCTGCGGATTCACCATCTGGCATTCGCCATCATAGCGGGCGGGCTGTGACACATCGATTTGATAATTCACGCCGTCAATGACATCGAAATTATAGGTGCGAAAGCCATCCCAATTGATCAACGATTGCGGTTTGTTGCTGTGAATATCAATCTGATTAAATTGTCCGGCAGAACATTCCAGCCACTCTTTTACCTCCTTGCCGCTGGCTTTCACCACCACCAGCGTATTCGGATAGAGATAAAGATCCGCGGCGTTACGGAAGGTCAACTGGCCTTTTTCCACTTCGACAAAACTGGCAGGATCGTTCTTACGCCCGCCAACTTTAAACGGCGCGGCGGCGGACAGCACCGGCAGTTTCGCCAGATCCGGATCGCCCTGAATAAAGTGTTCCACATACGCTTTTTGCGCGTTATTCACCACCTGTACGGTAGGATCGTCCTGCACCAGAGCAAGATAACTGTACATATTATCGGCGGATTTACCGATGGGCTTGCTGACAAACTCGCGGGTGGCATCGTGATCGGCTTTCAGAATACCGACCAGCTTACTGTCTTCCGCCGCCAGCGACTTTTTAGCGGCGGCGTCATAGATAGGCCGCGCTTCCGCTTTCGCCTGCGTAACCTGCCATTTGCCGCTGTCGTTATTGAGCACCAGATCGACCACTCCCAGATGGTCGCCCCACATGCCAGGCATTACCGCAGGAATGCCGTTAAGCGTACCTTTGGCGATATCCGCGCCTTTGATGTCGGCAAAATCTTTACCGGGGAAGACGGCGTGAGCGTGGCCAAACATAATCGCGTCGACGCCAGGAACTTCGCTGAGGTAATAAACCGAGTTTTCCGCCATGCTGTGGTACGGATCGGCAGAAAGGCCTGAGTGAGCAATGACTACCACGATATCAGCGCCTTTCTCGCGCATTTCGGGCACATATTTCCGGGCGGTTTCCGTAATGTCATTGACGGTAACTTTGCCGCTCAGGTTCGCTTTATCCCAAATCATGATTTGCGGCGGAACAAAGCCGATATAGCCGATTTTCAGAGTTTGCGGGTGGCCGTCTTTATCAATAACGCTCGTCTCTTTAATCAGATAAGGCGTAAAGAGCGGCTTTTGGGTTTTAACGTCGATAATATTGGCGTTAACATAAGGGAATTTCGCGCCAGCCAGCGCGTTATGCAGATAGTCCAGACCATAATTAAACTCATGGTTGCCGAGGTTTCCAACCGCGTAATCCAGAGTGTTGAGCGCTTTATAGACCGGGTGAACATCACCGTCTTTGAGCCCTTTTGCCGCCATATAATCGCCCAGAGGGCTCCCCTGAATCAGGTCGCCGTTATCCACCAGCACGCTGTTTTTGACTTCATTTCGGGCGGCATGAATCAAACTTGCGGTACGTACCAATCCGAATTTTTCGGTTGCGGTATCCTTGTAATAATCGAAATCCATCATGTTGCTATGTAAATCAGTAGTTTCCATGATACGGAGATCGACGGTGGCCGCATTCACGCTGGCGGCGATCAGCGTAGCCAGAAGCGTTGCACTAAACTTAATCATCAGAGGCACCTTTTAAGAACGCAATAGAAAAGCCGGATAGTGAAAAATAGCGATGGTAAACAGTGAAACTCGATATCGTTCCGACCGTCGCCAGAAGAAGGCGAAACCGCCCCATCCGGCCGATTTTTTGCGAGTGTTCACAGAAGGGGGAATCATGCCATGAAAGGTATTATCAAAACCGCAGACGGTATCACAGTTGGCGGAACCCTTAACGATCGGGTATAAGTAAAACAACGAGTTAACGCCCCTGTCATAAAGAGGTGGAGAATGTTAGAACAAGTATGCCAGCTTGCACGGAACGCGGGCGATGCCATTATGCAGGTTTATGATGGAGCCAAACCGATGGAGTACGCCCGCAAGCAGGACGATTCTCCAGTCACTGCGGCGGATATCGCCGCACATACCGTGATTCTCGAAGGGTTACGCACGCTCACGCCGGATATTCCGGTGCTTTCAGAAGAAGATCCGCCCGCCTGGGAAGTGCGCCAGCACTGGCAGCGTTACTGGCTGGTCGATCCGCTCGACGGCACCAAGGAGTTCATCAAGCGCAATGGCGAATTCACGGTCAATATCGCGCTGATTGAGCAGGGCAAACCGGTGTTGGGCGTGGTCTATGCGCCGGTGCTGAAAGTGATGTACTACGCGGCGGAAGGTAAGGCCTGGAAAGAGGAGTGCGGGGTGCGTAAGCAGATTCAGGTCCGGGATGCCCGCCCGCCGCTGGTGGTGATTAGCCGTTCGCATACGGATGATGAACTCACCGAATATCTCCAACAGCTTGGCGAACATCAGACAACCTCTATTGGTTCCTCGCTGAAATTCTGCCTTGTGGCGGAAGGCCAGGCGCAGCTTTACCCCAGATTTGGGCCGACCAGCGTCTGGGACACTGCCGCAGGTCATGCCATTGCCGTTGCAGCCGGGGCGCACGTTCACGACTGGCAGGGAAAAACGCTGGACTATACCCCTCGTGAATCGTTCCTTAACCCCGGCTTCCGGGTGACTATTTACTGAGGAGCTTATGCAGCAGGTCGACCACCTGCTGTACCTCTTGCTGGGTTAACGCGCCATCTTTCACCCATTGAACCCGACCGTCTTTGTCAAGCACGATGACGGCGGACCCCTCTTCTTTTAATTGCCAGGCGTTACGCGCCACGCCATTGCTGTCGACAATAAATTGCGACCACGGGTAGAGCTTTTTATTACTTTCTATACTGCTACGCACGAACATACCGGAGCCTGGGATCGCATCATCGGTGTTCACAATTGTGGTCGTCTGGTATCTGTCATGTGGGAGCTTGGCTGATTTAATCGCTTCAATCAGCGTGGCGTTTTTTTCCTTCGCTGACGTTCGACCCGCAATGTGCAGCAGGACGCGCACTTTTCCCGCCAGCTGCGCGCTATTCCAGTTTTTATAACTAAACTCATCTTTATTCAACGTCAGTTCGCCACGATCGGCAATGCCTACCGGCGGCACCCGTTGGTTATCTTCAAGGTTATGCGCACAAGCCATTATGGGGAGTAGCAGACACGACATCGCCAGAATTTTACGTAGGGTCATGGTCATTCCTTCTTTATTTTTTTGCAGGTGATCCGACCACTTTGGGCCGATAGTTAATCATATGTGCGATTGATGCTTTTTCCCGCAAAGGGGATGCCAGTTTGCGGGCGGGCGCACACTTCCTGTGAAAAATGAAGGCATATACTGAGAAAAATGAGCTGATGTTTAGATAATTCTGAATAACTGTAATCAAAAGGTAAATATACTTATGCACACTGGAAACGACGTAGATATGGTCTATAGTCATATGGCATTAAAATTTGCGCCTTAAAACTGTTGGGCCGATTGTGGCACCGCAAGGGCGTAATACTCTGCAGGAGACAACAATGAAAATTTTCCAACGCTACAACCCGCTACAGGTGGCGAAGTACGTGAAGATCCTGTTCCGTGGACGGTTATATATCAAGGATGTTGGCGCTTTTGAGTTCGATAAGGGTAAGATTCTTATCCCAAAAGTGAGAGACAAGCAGCACTTGTCTGTGATGTCTGAAGTTAACCGTCAGGTTATGCGTCTGCAAACTGAGATGGCGTAACCAAAAGTGCTATGCAGTAGGTTAAAAAAGTAAAAAAAAACGGCTCCTGAATCAGGAGCCGTTGATGTTTCTGGCAAACGTATTTCAGGCCGCGCTGTCTTCTTTACCTTGCGCATCGGGCAGTTTCGGCGCCGGTACGTTGCTTTTATTGTCGAGGCGCGTCACCAGCAACTGATCGATACGGTAGTTGTCGATATCCACCACTTCAAATTTGTAGCCGGAAAACTTCACCGAATCAGTGCGTTTTGGGATCTTGCGCAGCATAAACATCATAAAGCCGCCAATGGTTTCATAGTTGCCGGATTGCGGAAACTCATCGATATCCAGCACGCGCATGACGTCGTCAATCGGCGTGCCGCCGTCAACCAGCCAGGAATTTTCATCGCGCGCCACAATTTGCTCTTCCAGTCCCTGGCCGACCAGGTCACCCATTAGCGTGGTCATCACATCGTTCAGCGTAATGATACCGACGACCAGTGCGTATTCATTCATAATGACCGCGAAATCTTCGCCCGCCGTTTTGAAACTTTCCAGCGCCTCAGAAAGGGTCAGCGTATCCGGCACAATCAAGGTATTGCGAATTTGCACGCCGCTATTCAGCGCCATACTTTGGTTCGCCAGCACGCGATTCAGCAGATCTTTGGAGTCTACATAGCCGATGATGTGGTCGATATCTTCATTACACACCAAAAATTTTGAGTGCGGATGTTCGGCGACCTTTTTCTTCAGGCTTTGTTCGTCTTCGTGCAGATCAAACCAGATGATACTTTCGCGCGACGTCATAGAAGACGGTACGGTGCGAGATTCAAGTTCAAACACATTTTCAATTAGTTCGTGCTCTTGCTTGCGCAAGACGCCCGCCAGCGCGCCGGCTTCCACCACTGCGTAAATATCATCAGAAGTAATGTCGTCTTTCCGCACCATTGGAATTTTGAACAGGCGGAAGATGTTGTTTGCCATGCCGTTAAACAGCCACACCAGCGGGCGAAAAACGAACAGGCAGAAGCGCATCGGGTTGATGATACGCAAAGCCACAGCTTCTGGCGCAATCATACCGATGCGTTTCGGGGTTAAATCCGCGAACAGGATAAACAGCCCCGTCACCAGCGAGAAAGAGAGAATAAAGCTCAGCTGCTCGGAGAGTTCTGGCGACATATAGTGCGAGAAGAGGGCGGAAAAGGCGGGCGAAAATGCCGCATCGCCGACGATACCGCCAAGAATAGCGACGGCGTTCAGGCCAATTTGCACAACGGTGAAAAACATGCCGGGATTTTCCTGCATTTTCAATACGCGTTGTGCGTTGATACTGCCTTCATCAGCTAATAACTTAAGTTTAATCTTACGTGATGCGGCAAGCGAGATCTCGGAGATGGAGAAGAACGCACTTACAGCGATCAGGCAGAATATAATGAATATACTGTTTAACATATCTTATCCGGCGAAACGCCAGATCCTCGGAAGGGAAGTTTATAAATCCGTGTGGTAACGTTTAATGAAAACCGGCTCGTAGCAGTGAGCCGATAAGTTCAGGGCTAGTATAGCGTAAGCTACTGTAAAGTCGCCAGAGGGTTCATTTTCAACTCCGACAAGTTCCCCCTACGCCTGCGTCGTCACGCGTCAGGCGGCAGGCAAACGCCGATCCCGCCAATCCCGCAGTAACCGTATGGATTTTTGTGCAGATACTGTTGGTGTTCATCCTCGGCGTAGTAAAACGGCGTCGCATGGGCGATTTCCGTGGTAATAGGGCGATGGTCTCCGGCGGCGGTCATTGCCGACTGAAAGCGCTCGCGACTGGCGTGAGCGGCGGCATTCTGTTCCGGCGTTAAGGGATAAATCGCAGAACGGTATTGCGTACCGTGATCGTTACCCTGTTGCATCCCCTGCGTCGGATCGTGATTTTCCCAGAAGGTCTGTAAAAGCTGCTCATAACTGATAACGGCAGGATCGTACACTATCCGTACCGCTTCGGCATGGCCGGTCTGCCCGGAGCAGACTTCCCGGTAGGTTGGATTAGGCGTGTAACCGCCTGCATACCCTGCCGCGGTGCTATATACGCCGGGCAATTGCCAGAATAAACGTTCTACGCCCCAGAAACAGCCCATAGCGAAGTAGGCGATCTCCATCCCGGCAGGGACATTGGTCATAGAGTGTTCATTTACCGCATGCAGAGTGGCGATCGGCATCGGGGTGTTGCGTCCTGGTAACGCATCTGCTTGAGTAACCAGATGTTTTTTATCAAATAAACTCATGAGCTATTCTCCCGAAAGCGTTAATTGGCGTTAAGGTTGTAACGAGACGCATCTTTGCACACAATAACAACATTAATGTATCTGGATTTAACCATAAGAAATATTTTGGCAGTCGTCTGCTTTTCAATCGAAATTGTTGATTTTATGTTAAGCCGCGGAGCGGTAGTGTGATTTTTTCCAGGGGTGGGAATAGGGGATATTCAGGAGAAAATGTGCCACATATCCGTCAGTTATGTTGGGTTAGCTTACTGTGCCTGAGCAGTTCTGCGGTAGCCGCAAATGTTCGTCTGAAAGTCGAAGGGCTATCCGGAGAGCTGGAAAAAAACGTTCGCGCACAGCTCTCTACGATTCAGAGCGATGAGGTGACGCCGGATCGGCGCTTTCGCGCCCGAGTTGATGATGCGATTCGCGAAGGGCTTAAAGCGTTAGGCTATTACGAACCCACTATCAAATTCGACTTGCTTCCACCGCCTGCGAAAGGACGGCAGGTATTAATCGCCAGGGTTACGCCCGGCCAGCCGGTGTTGATTGGCGGTACAGAAGTCATTTTACGCGGCGGCGCGCGTACGGACAAAGATTATCTGGCCTTACTGAAAACGCGTCCGGCAATCGGCACGGTGCTCAACCAGGGGGACTATGACAATTTTAAAAAGTCGTTAACCAGCGTGTCGCTACGCAAAGGCTATTTCGACAGCGAATTCATTAAAAGTCAGTTGGGAATTGCTCTGGGCCGTCATCAGGCGTTTTGGGATATTGATTATGATAGCGGTGAGCGCTATCGCTTCGGGCCTGTCACCTTCGAAGGTTCGCAGATTCGTGATGAATATTTACAAAATCTGTTGCCGTTTAAAGAGGGTGATGAGTACGAATCGAAAGATTTGGCGGAACTAAACCGCCGACTTTCCGCTACCGGATGGTTTAATTCTGTCGTGGTGGCGCCGGAATTTGAGAAATCGCGTAAAACAAAAATTCTGCCGTTAAAAGGCGTGGTATCGCCGCGAACCGAAAACACGATTGAAACCGGGGTGGGGTACTCCACCGACGTCGGGCCGCGCGTGAAAGCGTCGTGGAAAAAACCGTGGATGAACTCTTACGGTCATAGCCTGACCACCAGCACCAGTATTTCTGCGCCGGAACAGGTGCTGGATTTTAGTTATAAAATGCCGCTGCTGAAAAACCCGCTGGAGCAATACTATCTGGTACAGGGCGGTTTTAAACGTACCGATTTGAATGATACGGAGCAGGACTCGACCACGCTTGCCGTGTCGCGTTACTGGGACCTTTCCAGTGGTTGGCAGCGGGCGATTAACCTGCGCTGGAGTTTCGACCACTTTACCCAGGGGAACGTCACCAATACCACCATGCTGTTCTACCCGGGCGTGATGATCAGCCGAACCCGCTCGCGAGGGGGACTGATGCCAACCTGGGGCGATTCGCAGCGCTATTCAGTAGACTATTCGAATACGGCCTGGGGCTCCGACGTGGATTTCTCCGTGCTGCAGGCGCAAAACGTCTGGATTCGGACTTTGTACGATCGCCACCGTTTTGTGATGCGCGCCAATTTGGGCTGGATAGAAACCGGTGATTTCGACAAAGTTCCGCCGGATTTACGTTTCTTCGCCGGGGGCGACCGCAGTATTCGCGGCTATAAATACAAATCTATTTCGCCTAAAGATAGCGACGGCAATCTTAAAGGCGCCTCAAAACTGGCAACCGGATCGCTGGAGTACCAGTATAACGTCACTGGCAAATGGTGGGGGGCAGTGTTTGTCGATAGCGGCGAGGCGGTGAGTGATATTCGCCGTAGCGATTTCAAAACCGGGACCGGGGTCGGCGTGCGCTGGGCGTCGCCGGTTGGGCCTATCAAACTCGATTTTGCCGTACCGGTCGGCGACAAAGACGAACACGGTTTACAGTTTTATATCGGTCTGGGGCCTGAATTATGAGTTTATGGAAGAAAATAAGCCTCGGCGTGTTGATTTTCATTGTGGTGTTACTGGCGAGCGTTGCGTTTCTGGTCGGGACGACGACGGGGCTGCATCTGGTATTCAGTGCGGCGAACCGCTGGGTGCCGGGGCTGGAGATTGGGCAGGTCACCGGCGGCTGGCGGGACTTATCGTTAAAAAATATCCGCTATGAGCAGCCGGGCGTTGCGGTGAATGCGGGCGAAATTCATCTGGCCGTCGGGCTTGATTGCCTGTGGCGCAGTAGCCTGTGCGTCAATGATCTGGCGCTAAAAGACATTAATGTCGCTATCGACAGCAAAAAAATGCCACCCTCCGAACCGGCGCAAGAAGAGGAAGAAAGCGGACCGCTGAACCTCTCCACGCCCTGGCCCATCACGCTGTCGCGCGTGGCGTTGAATAACATCAATATCAAGATTGATGACACTACCGTTTCGGTGCTGGATTTTACCTCCGGGCTGGCATGGCAGGAGAAAAACCTGACCCTGAAACCGACGCGGCTTCAGGGATTGCTGATCGCGCTGCCGAAGGTCGCTGACGTGGCGCAGGAAGAGGTGGTTGAACCCAAAATCGAGAAACCTCAACCGGATGAAAAGCCGCTTGGCGAAACGCTAAAAGATCTGTTTGCAAAACCAGTAATGCCGGAGATGACCGATGTTCACCTGCCGCTCAATCTGAATATCGAGTCATTTCGCGGCGAGCAGCTACGCATCACCGGCGATACCGATCTGACGGTGCGCACGATGCTGCTTAAAGTCAGCAGTATCGACGGTAATATGAAGCTGGATACTCTGGATATCGACGCCAACCAGGGCACGGTGAAAGCCTCCGGTACGGCGCAGCTCGCCAATAACTGGCCGGTTGATATTACGCTCAACAGTACGCTGAATATCGATCCGCTAAAGGGTGAAAAGATAAAACTCAAGGTCGGCGGCGCGTTACGCGAACAACTGGAGGTCGGGGTGAACCTTTCCGGGCCGATGGATGTCGCGCTTCGCGCCCAGACGCGGCTGGCGGAGGCCGGTTTACCGCTCAATCTTGAAGTCGTCAGCCAACGCATTGCCTGGCCATTGACGGGTGATACCCAGTTTCAGGCTGACGATCTGAAGCTCAAACTGAGCGGTAAGATGACCGACTATACGTTGTCGATGCGAACCGCCGTGAAAGGACAAGATATTCCGCCGGCGACCATTACGCTGGATGCTAAAGGGAATGAGCGGCAGATTAATCTCGATAAACTCACCGTCGCCGCTCTGGAGGGAAAAACCGAACTGAAAGCGCTGGTGGACTGGCAGCAGGCGATTAGCTGGCGTGGCGAACTGACGCTGAATGGCATCAATACCGCTAAAGAGATCCCGGATTGGCCCGCGAAGCTTAACGGCGTCATGAAAACCAAAGGCAGCCTCTACGGCGGCACCTGGCAGATGGATGTCCCGGAGCTCAAGCTGACCGGCAATGTGAAGCAGAACAGCGTTAACGTCAACGGGACGCTAAAGGGCAACAGCTACATGCAGTGGACGATCCCGGGGCTGCACCTTGCGCTGGGCCCAAACAGCGCCGATATAAAAGGCGAGCTTGGCGTTAAGGAGCTGAATCTTGACGCCGCCATCGATGCGCCGGGGCTGGATAATGCGCTGCCAGGACTGGGCGGCATGGCAAAAGGAATCGTTAAAGTCCGCGGTACGGTAGAAGCGCCGCAGCTGTTGGCGGATATCACCGCCCGCGGTCTGCGTTGGCAGGAGCTGTCTGTCGCCCAGGCGCGCATTGAGGGCGATATTAAATCCACCGATCAGATAGCGGGCCATCTCAACGTTCGCGTAGAGCGGATTTCGCAGCCCGACGTTAACATCAATCTGGTGACGCTTGACGCCAAAGGCAGCGAGAAGCAGCATCAGCTACAGCTCCGTGTTCAGGGAGAACCGGTATCCGGTCAACTTTCCCTGACAGGCAGTTTTGATCGCGAGGCGGCGCGCTGGAAAGGGACAGTAAGCGACACCCGTTTCCAGACGCCAGTGGGGCCATGGTCGTTGACCCGCGCGATTGCGCTGGACTACCGTAATAAAGAACAGAAAATCAGTATCGGGCCGCATTGTTGGCTGAACCCGAACGCCGAGCTGTGCATCCCGCAAACCATTGATGCGGGCGCCGCAGGACGGGCGGTGGTCAATCTCAACCGCTTTGATCTGGCGATGCTGAAGCCATTTATGCCTGATACCACGCAGGCCAGCGGGATCTTTAGCGGGAAGGCGGACGTGTCGTGGGACACCACCCAGGAGGGATTGCCGCAGGGGAAGGTCACGCTTTCCGGTCGTAATGTGAAGGTCACGCAGACCGTCAATGACGCGCCATTACCGGTCGCGTTTGAGACGCTGAACCTCAGCGCCGATCTGCACAATAATCGCGCCGAGCTGGGATGGCTGATTCGCCTGACGAACAATGGTCAATTCGATGGCCTGGTGCAGGTAACCGATCCTCAGGGGCGGCGCAATCTCGGCGGTAACGTCAACATGCGCAATGTCAATCTGGCGATGGTCAACCCTGTCTTTTCGCGCGGCGAAAAAGCGGCGGGAATGTTAAACGCCAGGCTACGTCTGGGCGGCGATGTGCAAAGCCCGCAGTTGTTTGGTCAGTTGCAGCTTAGCGCGCTGGATATTGACGGTAATTTTATGCCGTTTGAGATGCAGCCGAGCCAGCTCACCATGAACTTTAGCGGGACGCGTTCGACACTCGCCGGTATCGTGCGAACACAACAAGGGCAAATTAACCTGAACGGTAACGCCGACTGGAGTCAGATTGACAACTGGCGCGCGCGGGTGACGGCGAAAGGCAGCCGGGTGCGGATTACCGTTCCGCCGATGGTGCGCCTGGATGTCTCGCCGGATGTGGTCTTTGACGCGACGCCTTCGCTGTTCACGTTGGATGGGCGTGTGGACGTTCCGTGGGCACGAATTGTGGTGCACGACCTGCCGGAGAGCGCGGTCGGCGTCTCCAGCGATGTGGTTATGCTCAATAATGACCTGCAACCAGAAACGCCGCAGACAGCGTCTATTCCCATCAACAGTAATCTGACGGTCCACGTCGGCAACAACGTGCGCATCGACGCCTTCGGGCTTAAAGCGCGTTTGACCGGCGATTTGAAAGTCGCGCAGGATAAGCAGGGGCTGGGGCTGAATGGTCAAATCAATATTCCTGACGGCCGATTCCGCGCCTACGGCCAGGACCTGCTTGTCCGTAAAGGCGAGCTGCTGTTCTCCGGCCCGCCGGATCAGCCGCTGCTCAATATCGAAGCGATCCGTAACCCTGACGCCACCGAAGACGATGTCATTGCGGGTGTGCGCGTCACAGGCACTGCTGATGAACCCAAAGCGGAAATCTTCTCCGATCCGGCGATGCCGCAGGCTGAAGCGCTTTCTTATCTGCTGCGTGGGCAGGGGTTGGACAGCAATCAGAGTGATAGCGCAGCAATGACCTCCATGCTTATTGGCCTGGGGGTTGCGCAAAGTGGTCAGGTTGTGGGTAAAATCGGAGAGACATTCGGTGTAAGTAATCTGGCGCTGGACACGCAAGGGGTGGGCGATTCGTCCCAGGTTGTGGTCAGCGGCTATGTACTGCCGGGTCTACAGGTGAAGTATGGTGTAGGGATATTTGACTCTCTGGCGACGCTCACGTTACGTTATCGCCTGATGCCTAAGCTATATCTGGAAGCAGTGTCTGGCGTAGATCAGGCACTTGATTTGCTCTATCAGTTTGAGTTTTAGCAATGCGAATATTTGTCTATGGCAGTTTACGACAGAAACAAGGCAACAGTCACTGGATGACCAATGCCCAATTGCTTGGCGATTACCGTATCGATAACTACCAGTTGTATAGTCTGGGCCACTATCCAGGCGCAGTTCCGGGAAACGGAGCGGTATACGGTGAAGTTTATCGAATTGATAACGCCACGCTGGCCGAACTTGATGCTTTGCGCACCAGGGGCGGTGAATACGCACGCCAGTTAATCCAGACGCCTTACGGCAGCGCATGGATGTATGTATATCAACGTCCTGTTGATGGGTTAACTCTGATTGAAAGCGGTGACTGGTTAGACAGAAACCAGCCCTGAACTGAACACGCCACCCTCGGGTGGCGTTGTTTTTTACATTCTGGCTGATGGCGTTAACGCCGGGCATGGTGAGCTCTTATTCTGCCGTAAATCAATAATGACGCGCCGCCCAGGATAACAATGCATCCGAGAACCATAAATCCCTGCATATAGCTGCCGGTTGTCCGGTAAAAATAGCCGACCATTAGGCCTGCCAACGTACCGCCGCCGCCGGCGCCGATGCCATTAATAATACCGGAGGCTGGGCCAATCGCATGGGGTTTAACGTTCGACTGGATAATCGACCAGATATTGGGGGTAAAGCTGGCGGCATAATAACCCATCGCCAGGGTAATGAGCGTGATTTTAAAGCCCGGCGCATCGACAAATGGCAGGAGAAATAACATCACGCCGGGGATTAGTAGGCCCAGTGAAGCAATAAGTACACGCTTTTGTGTCTTATCACTGATCCATGAGATAGGGATTGCCAGTATAACCGCAGTCAGATAAGGCAGAGAACTGACCAATGCTTTACTGAATCCGGTATAGCCGAGAGAATTGACAACCATGGGTATCCATAACGTAATTCCCCAGAACAACATCCCTTGAGTGATGTAGGTAAAAATAAGAAGTAGGAAGGGGGTTCCGCCCAGCGATTCCAGGGTAAGTTTAGTTTTCTCTGTTGGCGCCGGCGCACGATAATAAGGCGCTTCTTCCTGTTTTTTCAGCATTGTTATATAAAGTGGAACAACAACAACAATGCCGATCACACCAGTGATAATAAAAACATTTCGCCAACCGAAGGCAGCATCCAGCGGGGACAAAATCATAAATCCCAGGCCTAATGCCAGGAACTGTCCATAATACTGGATAATACTATTCGCCTGCGTCCGTTCTTTGTCTGAAAACCAGTCGCTGGCGAAGCGGGACTGCTGCGGCCAATAAATGCCTTCGGTAATGCCAAGCACCAGCCGACAAATCAAAATAACGTACACTGACGAGGTAAATCCGACAAAAACGGTCGCAATCGACCAGATTAGCACCATCAGAATGACTATTTTTTTCGGATCGTATCGCTGGGTAAATACGCCGCCAAAAATATTTGAAAAGGCATAGCCAATAAGAAATATGGTTAATACAATGCTGGCCGTTGCGCCATCAATATTCAGGTCGTGTGTAATCGTAGGTAACGTAACGGAAAGATTAGAACGGTCAAGATAAGCAACAAAAAGGCCGAACATTAATGTCGCGCCGATCCGTAGCCATTTTTGTATTGAGGTCATTTTTCAACTCCGTTTGGCCGCGCGCCAAAATCAATTTGACGAAATAATATCTCACCGGATTTTATGGTCATTTGTGGTACCAGCACATGCGTCCCCGTGAGCGTTTCACCATGAATATCGGCAAATTCAACATGCCTGTTTTTTAATTTAAAGATGGCGATATCGGCAAATGCCCCAGGGGCCAGCGTACCAATTTCTGCTGCCATACCCATTAAAACTGCTGGGGTATGGGTACAGGCGTTAATGACATCGGTAAGCGCGACGCCGAGTGCTAAATATTTCGATAAAATCCATGGTAAGGCGTAAACAGGCCAGGCGAGTTTAGTGATGGTTGAGAGATCGCTACTGATGATATCCGGAAGAAAGCCATTGGCGATGGCCCGGCGTGCCGTGTTCATTGAAAAATGGCTGCGACCATTGGCGGCATCAAATATAACGCCTCTTTCCCTTGCCTGACGGACTTCGGCTAAGACAGCGCCTTCATCAGTAAGAATGGTGCTACCTTTGCCGTGAAACGCATGAGCGATAATATCGCCGCGGCGTAGCAAGGAGACAAGTTCTTTCATGGGAACGACGGGATGAGTCGAGTGTATTGCTACGGGGCACCTTAAATCGTTGGCAATACGAAGGGATTCAGTCAGCGGTTTTAAGCCATATTCAGCAATGTCCTCAGTCTGAACCTTGAGTTTTAATCCCTGAAGAACGTTGCGATACTGGCGAAACAGCGCGTGGATCTTATTTTCATCAATATTGTCAGGATCATAATTTTCTTGTGACCAGGTTTGGCCCGGCGGCGACACGGTCAGAAACGCTTTGATTCGAACTTTGCTGGCGCAAATCACCGTTCGGTAGAAGGCATCAAAGTTTGCCGTACCGGCAGAACCTGCATCCACGACGGTGGTGACGCCATTCGGCGGCATGTACATATCAGGCCTGACGCCGCCTTCCGTCGCGTCATAAAAAACATGCGCGTGATAATCGATAAGACCGGGAGTGACGATCATGCCGTCGGCATGGATAATCCGGGTCTCCGAAGTTACAGGATATTTATCGGCATCAACGATAATATCGTTAATGATGCGTAAATTGTTAATCTCATTAATATTACGAGCGGGATCGATGATATGTCCACCGGTAATTAATATATCATTTTTCATCATAATCTCTTAAAGTAGTAAATAATTATGGCAGCCCTTAAAAATATATTAAAAAGTGTGTTTTGAGCGGATGTTATGTTGGATTAAAAATACGGTTATTGGTAGGGAGAGCTTAGGATACCTTATTAAAAAGGTAATCGGGCTTATGCACTAAATAAGACTTTAGCGCTTGCTAATATTTAGGGCGTAAGTCCATGGGAGTCTGCGGGAATTCACAAAAAAATTATTATCTTAAGCTTTTTAGAGAAAGCGTGAGTGTATTCAACCCTTTTTAATAAAAAATCAGGTAAAGTCTTATTCATTCCGTGAATGTTAAACTAATAATGATAAAAATTGTGCTCTATTCATTAGCCAATAAAAAGGCCCTCATTACTATGAGAGCCTTTATCTTGACGCTTATGTAAAAGCGAACTTATTTCTTCGCTGCGCGCTCGAAGGAGGCAACGATTTCCGCTTTAGCCGCTTCGGCGTTGTCCCAACCGTCAACTTTCACCCATTTGCCTTTTTCGAGATCTTTATAATGCTCGAAGAAATGAGTGATCTGCGCTTTCAGCAGTTCCGGCAGATCGTTCACATCTTTAATGTGATCGTACTCTTTGCTCAGTTTGGTGTGCGGTACGGCAACCAGTTTCGCATCTTCACCGGATTCGTCGGTCATTTTCAGTACGCCAACCGGACGGCAACGGATGACGGCGCCTGGCTGCAGCGGGTACGGCGTCGGGACCAGAACGTCTACCGGGTCGCCGTCCAGAGACAGGGTATGGTTGATGTAACCGTAGTTGCACGGATAGAACATCGCGGTGGACATGAAGCGGTCAACGAACAGCGCGCCGCTCTCTTTGTCAACTTCGTATTTGATCGGATCTGCGTTAGCCGGGATCTCGATAACGACGTAGATATCTTCCGGCAGTTCTTTACCCGCCGGGACGTTGAGTAAGCTCATGTCTGTTTCCTTTGAATTTATGACAAACAAGTGGCGAGTATTATAGCCAACTCACGCCGAAAGTCTTCGCTTGTTTTCGTTTCCGCCTCATCTGGCGCGTCGTTGCGGAGCATGAACGCCAAAGGTTAAGAACCGGAAAAATCACGTGTCTGATAAGGCAACGCCGCCATCGGACATGTTATTGCCCAATGGCGGCTTCATGCGTTATTCCGCATGGTGGTAAAGATTACGCGTCCGGGTATTCGCGGATAAAGCGTTCCACATCGTCAACCATATGGCGGTTGCCGACGAAGAACGAGCGGCGCTGGTGCAGGCTTTCTGGAATGATATCCAGAATACGTTCTTTACCATCGCTTGCTTTGCCGCCGGCCTGTTCCGCGAGGAACGCCATCGGGTTGCATTCATACAGCAGACGCAGTTTTCCCTGCGGATGGCTGGCGGTGCTGGGGTAGAGATAGATGCCGCCTTTCAGCAGGTTGCGATGGAAATCGGCCACCAGAGAGCCAATGTAACGTGAGGTATAAGGGCGACTTGTTGAACTATCCTCTTCCTGGCAGAATTTGATGTACTTCTTCACGCCATTCGGGAATTTAATGTAGTTGCCTTCGTTAATGGAGTAGGTTTTACCCTTTTCCGGGAAACGCATACGTTCCTGGCACAGACAGAACACGCCTAACGACGGATCGTAGGTGAAAGCGTGTACGCCGCAGCCGGTGGTGTAAACCAGCATGGTGGACGAGCCATACACGACATATCCCGCAGCGACCTGTTTGTTGCCGGGTTGCAGGAAATCTTCTTCGGTGACTGGCGTGCCGACGGGCGTCACGCGGCGATAAATCGAGAAAATCGTACCGACAGAGACGTTAACGTCGATGTTAGAAGAGCCATCCAGAGGGTCCATCAGCACCACATATTTCGCGTGTTCGCAGCCTTCAAAGACGACAATTTCGTCCTCTTCTTCCGATGCGATGCCCGCTACAATATCGCGCGCTTTTAGTGCAGCTTTCAGTTTCTCGTTCGCGAACAGATCGAGTTTCTGCTGAACCTCGCCCTGTACGTTCTCAGCACCGCTGGCACCCAGGATATCGACCAGACCGGCCTTGTTGATATCGCGGTGGATGATCTTGGCGCCCAATTTTATTGCCGACAGCAAAGCAGTGAGCTCACCGGTAGCCTGAGAGAACTCGTGCTGCTTTTCGACAATAAATTCACCTAACGTTTTCATAACACTTTCCCTGCAATTGATTGGAGTAAAGCGACCGTAACAATCTTAACAAACATTTCAGATGATGCGCTCAGGTGAATCGCGCCAGCAAAGTACAGATTTACCTGAAATGCGTTTCTCACTTGCCAGACATGTGCGTAAAATGGCTCGCAGATAAAAAAAGGATAGTGACGTATGCGCATTCATATTTTGGGAATTTGTGGCACTTTCATGGGGGGGCTGGCGATGCTGGCTCGCTCGCTTGGTCATGAAGTAACGGGTTCGGACGCCAATGTGTATCCGCCGATGAGTACCTTACTTGAGAAGCAAGGCATTGATCTGATCCAGGGTTATGACGCCAGCCAGCTCGATCCGCAGCCGGATCTGGTGATTATCGGCAATGCGATGACGCGCGGGAATCCGTGCGTGGAAGCGGTGCTGGAAAAAAACATTCCCTTTATGTCTGGTCCACAGTGGCTGCACGACTTTGTGTTGCGCGACCGCTGGGTACTGGCGGTCGCCGGTACCCACGGCAAAACCACGACCGCAGGCATGGCGACCTGGATACTGGAAGCGTGCGGGTACAAACCGGGCTTTGTGATTGGCGGCGTACCGGGCAACTTTGAGGTTTCCGCGCGCCTGGGCGAGAGCCCGTTCTTTGTTATCGAAGCGGATGAGTACGACTGCGCGTTCTTTGATAAACGTTCTAAATTTGTGCATTACTGCCCGCGGACGCTGATCCTCAACAACCTTGAGTTTGATCATGCCGACATCTTCGACGATCTGAAAGCGATCCAGAAGCAGTTCCACCATCTGGTGCGCATCGTGCCGGGGCAGGGGCGCATCATCTGGCCGGAAAACGACATCAACCTGAAACAGACCATGGCGCTGGGCTGCTGGAGCGAGCAAGAGCTGGTGGGCGAGCAGGGACACTGGCAGGCGAAGAAGCTGACTACGGATGCTTCCGAGTGGGAAGTGTGGCTGGACGGCGAAAAAGTCGGCGATGTGAAATGGGGCCTGGTCGGCGAACATAACATGCACAACGGTCTGATGGCGATTGCCGCCGCGCGCCACGTGGGCGTCGCGCCCGCAGAAGCGGCCAGCGCGCTGGGGTCATTTATTAACGCCCGCCGCCGTCTGGAGCTACGCGGCGAAGCGAACGGCGTGACGGTGTATGACGATTTTGCTCACCACCCGACGGCAATTCTGGCCACGCTGGCGGCGCTGCGCGGTAAAGTGGGCGGCACCGCGCGCATTATCGCAGTGCTGGAGCCGCGTTCTAACACGATGAAGATGGGGTTATGCAAGGATGACCTGGCGCCGTCGTTAGGGCGTGCGGATGAAGTGTTCCTGCTGCAGCCGCCGCATATTCCGTGGCAAGTGGCGGAAGTCGCTGAAGCCTGCGTACAGCCTGCTCACTGGAGTGGCGATGTCGATACGCTGGCGGAAATGGTGGTGAAAACCGCACAGCCTGGCGATCACATCCTGGTGATGAGCAACGGCGGTTTCGGCGGCATCCATCAGAAATTGCTGGATGGGCTGGCGAAAAAAGCACTGGTTGTGGAGTAAAAAATGCCCGGTGGCGCTGCGCTTACCGGGCCTACAATACGTACATTCCCGTAGGCCGGATAAGGCGCCAGCGCCGCCATCCGGCAGACGCTATCAACGTGTAAAATTACCCTTCGTTTTCCGCCAGCTCGCGCAGATACTGGAAAATCTGACGCGCTGATTTCGGCGGTTTGTTGCCTTCTTTCTCTTTCTTCGCATTGCGGATCAATGAACGAAGCTGTTGACGATCGGCGTGCGGCCACAGGGTCAGTACTTCGGCTACCGCGTCATCGCCTTCGACGATCAGACGATCGCGCAGATGCTCAAGCTTGTGAAACAGCACCACCTGCTGATTATGGCGGTTCTTCAGCTTGTCCAGCGCCTGGCGAATAGGTTCAACGTCGCGTTGGCGCAGCATTTTTCCGATAAGCTGCAACTGGCGGCGGCGTCCTTCCATTTTGATACGCTGGGCCAGTTCAATGGCGTCGCGCAGATCGGCGTCCAGCGGGATCTTATCCAGCGCGTTTTTCCCCAGATCCACCAGTTCCGCGCCCAGGCGTTTTAATTCCTCGGCATCGCGTTTAATTTCACTTTTACTGACCCAGATAATTTCATCGTCTTCGTCTTCGATGTCATCACCGGGAACGTCGTCGAGCCAGTCTTCGGGCTGCTTTGTCATGTCAGGCTCCTTAAAAAAAGAGGCTAATGTTACCAGTTAAGATGCGCACTGAAAAACGGTTCTCTGTTAGACTTCAGAGAAACTCTCTCTACATTATGGCATTTGCAATGAAAGTAATCTCACAAGTTGAAGCGCAGCGTAAGATTCTGGAAGAAGCAGTTTCGACAGCGCTGGAGTTAGCCTCAGGCAAATCGGATGGGGCGGAAGTCGCCGTCAGCAAGACCACCGGCATTAGCGTCAGCACCCGTTATGGTGAAGTAGAGAATGTCGAATTTAATAGCGACGGCGCGCTGGGCATTACGGTGTATCACCAGAACCGCAAAGGCAGCGCCTCTTCGACGGATTTAAGCCCGCAGGCGATTGCCCGTACCGTGCAGGCCGCGCTGGATATCGCGCGTTACACGTCGCCGGACCCGTGCGCAGGCGTGGCGGACAAAGAACTGCTGGCGTTTGACGCGCCGGATCTGGACTTGTTCCACCCGGCAGAGGTTACGCCAGACGAAGCCATTGAACTGGCCGCGCGTGCGGAACAGGCTTCTCTAAAGGCGGATAAACGCATCACCAATACCGAAGGCGGGAGCTTTAACAGCCATTACGGCATTAAAGTGTTCGGCAACAGCCACGGCATGTTGCAGGGATATTGCTCCACGCGCCATTCGCTCTCAAGCTGCGTCATCGCCGAAGAGAACGGCGATATGGAGCGTGATTACGCTTACACCATCGGTCGGGCAATGGCGGATCTGCAAGCGCCGGAATGGGTCGGGGCCGAGTGCGCGCGCCGTACCTTATCCCGCCTGTCGCCGCGCAAGCTCTCCACTATGAAAGCGCCGGTCATTTTCGCCAATGAAGTGGCGACAGGGCTATTTGGTCATCTGGTCGGGGCGATTGCCGGCGGCGCGGTATACCGTAAATCCACTTTTCTGCTCGACTCGCTGGGCAAACAAATTCTGCCTGAATGGTTAACCATCGAAGAACACCCGCATCTGCTAAAAGGGCTGGCGTCTTCACCGTTCGACAGCGAAGGCGTGCGTACGGAGCGCCGGGACATTGTGAAGGATGGCGTACTGACGCAATGGTTGCTGACCAACTATTCCGCCCGCAAACTGGGGCTGAAAAGTACCGGTCATGCCGGCGGCATTCATAACTGGCGTATCGCCGGGCAGGGGCTGAACTTTGAGCAGTTGCTAAAAGAGATGGGCACCGGCCTGGTGGTGACGGAACTGATGGGCCAGGGCGTCAGCGGTATTACCGGCGACTACTCCCGCGGCGCTGCGGGATTCTGGGTTGAAAATGGTGAAATCCAGTACCCGGTAAGTGAAATTACCATTGCCGGTAATTTAAAAGAGATGTGGCGTAATATTGTCACCGTGGGTGATGATATTGAAACGCGCAGTAATATACAGTGTGGTTCGGTATTGTTACCGGAGATGAAAATCGCCGGACAATAATACCCGTCATACTTCAGGCTGCAGGCGCGTTGGCTGCCTGCGACCCGAATTATTCAGGGTATTACACTTATCGTTAATAATAAAAAAGGAAGTGAGCAATGCGTAAAAGCCTGTTAGCTATTCTTGCTGTGTCATCGCTGGTATTCGGTTCGGCTGTTTTTGCTGCCGATCTTGAAGATAATATGGATATTCTCAATGATAACCTGAAAGTTGTTGAGAAAACGGATAGTGCCCCTGAACTGAAAGCGGCATTAACCAAAATGCGCGCGGCCGCGCTGGATGCTCAAAAAGCTACGCCGCCAAAGCTGGAAGATAAAGCGCCGGATAGCCCGGAAATGAAGGATTTTCGTCACGGTTTTGACATTCTGGTCGGCCAAATTGATGGCGCGCTGAAGCTGGCGAACGAAGGTAACGTTAAAGAAGCGAAAGCGGCGGCGGAAGCGCTAAAAACCACCCGCAATACGTATCATAAGAAGTATCGTTAATTTTTGTGGGATGGCGGCTTCGCTTTATCCGCAGGTCGCCATCCGGCAAACTGTAATACCCATCACACTTTCTCACTTTATACGACAACGTCATTGTTTTGCCATTTCCTCTTTATGCCGCGATAGATCTCACACTTTCCCGGCGATAATTCATTAATGCCGCCTTTTCTGTGGCGCAGATCACCTATCCCACTCGCGTTTCCACTTCGAGGTGGAAAATAACTCGCTACAAACTTTTAACCCTTGCCGCTAGTTTTATCTCATTGCCATTAACGGGGTGAGACGCGTGGATAACGGAGCAGTAAAACACGATGCCGGTGAGCGAATTAACGAACTGGCTGAACAGGTGTTAACGCAGGTGGATAGCCTGCTGGGGCGGCATCACATTGTCCCCAATGCGGTACAGACGCAAATGCTGACCTCGCACGTTCGCGCGATGGCGCACCGGTCAATTACCGGCGAGCCTTTACCGGAAGTCGATGCCAGCTTGTTTGATGAAATCTCAGCCGAATCAATGGCGCTCGCCCGCGAAATCGTGGCGGCGTTTGGCAACCTTCCTGACGAAGAAGCCTGGCTATTATCGGTACATTTTGAAGTCGCGAAAGACAACCTCTAAGGAGCAAAAAATGGAACAGATTACCGTCGTGATTGGCGATCGCCTGGGTAAAGGCCAGAAAGTAGCGGCAGGCGTGGAAAAAGCGGGCGGTCGCGCGGTCGTCGTACCGGGCGTCGCGGCAGACATGAAGCTGGGCGATGTGATGAAAGCGGAAAACGCCACCTTCGGCATTTCATTTTGCGGCAGCGGCGGCGCGGGCGCTATCACCGCGCAAAACAAGCATGGCTACAAAGCCAAATATGGAATGCGGTCAGTGGATGAAGGCGTCACCGCTATCAATGAAGGCTGCAACGTGTTGGGTTTCGGCTTTATGGATAAAGAAGAGCTCGGCGAGCGCCTGGTGCAGGCGTGGCAAAAGAAATACGGCGCCTGATGATGAAAGAGCAATTCACCACCACGGTGAGAGTAAAAGGCAAGGGCGACGCCAAAGCACGCGCCTTTGCCGATGCGCTGAACCATGTTCAGTCGGCGGTGATGAGAGAGTCGCCGTATATCTTACTGCGTATTGAGCCACAGGATGTGCGGATTGTTCAGGCGCATGAGTCGGTGCGTAAAGAGGCCTTTCTGTTTTTCTTTTTGCGCCGGGAACGACGCACTTACAGCGTGGAGCTGGATGTGACCGTCAACGTGACCGCCATCAATCTCGACAGGGTGGATTTCGTCGCGAAACGCTGATTTTTATTAAAAAGGCATAGTTATGTTCCTGATAATACTAATTAAATCTCTCATTATCGGCGCGCTGGTCGGCGTAGGGGTGGGCGCTGGGGCTGCACGCATGTTTCACGCGCCAACCACGCAGGGGATGGGCGCGTTCCGTACGTTGGGCGAACTCAACTCTTGTGAAGGCGACCCGGCATCTCACTTCTCCTTTGGACTGGGTTTCTTCTTTAACGCCTGGGCATCGTCTGTGGCGGCCGGATCGTTCACCCAGGATGTCGATCACCGCATCATCCCTAACTGGGGCGCGGCGGCGCTAATGATCAAAAACCGTAACGTCGGCGAGACGCTGCACGACCCGAAAAAAATGGCGATCGCCTGCGCCGTCATCGGCATGATCGTCGTGACGTTCCTTAACCTGACCGCCTCATCCGTGCCAGAAGCGCTACAGGTGACGGCGGTTAAGGTGCTGGTACCGGCGGCAAACCTGCTGGTCAACATCGTCATGCCTGTGATCTTCTGGTTAGCGGCGATCGACGCTGGTAAAAAATCGGGCTTCTGGGCCACCGTTTTCGGCGGCGCGGCGCAGCTCATCATGGGGAACGCCGTACCGGGGCTGGTACTGGGTATTTTGATCGGTAAAGGCGTAGAAGAGAGCGGCTGGAACCATGTCACCAAAGTGATGATGGTCGCCATCGTTTTGCTGTTTGTGTTGAGCGGCTTCTTCCGCGGCTTCGACATGAAAATGATCGAGTCTTTCAACATGACGGTACCGAACTGGCTTGAACTGATCCACAACTCGCTCAGCGGCAAATAACGGAGGCCACAATGGAAGAGAATAAAGGTTTTTGGTATGCCGACTGGTCGTTCCCGATCTTTGTTGGCCTGCTCTCCTCCGGCGTTTTCGCCGGGACGCATATGTACTATCTGTACGGCATCGGCGCATTTAACGAAGTCGCTTTTGTGGCGATGTTGAAAGCGGGGATGGATACCGGCGTCTACGGCGCGGTCGCCGCTTTCGGCGCCAGCTTTTTATTTGCCCGCATTATCGAAGGTTCGCTGGTCGGAATTCTGGATATCGGCGGGGCAATTCAGACCGGCGTGGGCTTAGGGGTTCCGGCGTTACTGCTGGGGGCTGGCTTTGTCTTCCCGGTGGCGAACTTTATCGCTTCGCTGATAACCGGTCTGGTGATTGGTCTGGCGATTGGCTACATCATTATTCTGGCGCGTAAGTTCACCATTAATCAGAGCGACTCCACGTACGGGGCGGACGTCATGATGGGGGCCGGTAACACTTCAGGCCGTTTTCTGGGGCCGTTGATTATCCTCAGCGCCATGACGGCATCGATTCCTATTGGTCTGGGCTCTCTGGTGGGCGCGCTGCTGTTTTATATCTGGCAGAAGCCGATTACTGGCGGCGCGATTTTAGGCGCGATGATCCTCGGTTCCATCTTCCCGGTTGCGATTAGCTAACTGTTGATTTGTAGGCCGGATAAGGCGGTTGCGCCGCCATCCGGCAAAGGAGAGAACGATGTTTGATTTACTCCTGCGCCATGCGCGTCTGGTCGATGACACGTTGACTAATATTGCCCTGCAAGATGGCAAAATCGCGGCGTTGGGTGACGTTGATGGTCCGGCGTTGAAAACCATTGACCTGCGCGGTGAGTGTTTTGTCAGCGCGGGTTGGATTGATTCTCACGTTCACTGCTACCCGACATCGCCGATTTACCACGACGAACCGGACAGCGTGGGTATTGCCACTGGCGTTACCACAGTGGTGGATGCCGGCAGCACTGGCGCAGACGACATTGATGATTTCTATGCTCTGACGCGTCAGGCGACCACCGAGGTTTATGCGCTGCTGAATGTTTCACGCGTTGGGCTTATTGCCCAAAACGAGCTGGCTAACATGACCAATATTGACGCCGATGCGGTCCGGCAGGCGGTAAAACGCCATCCGGATTTTATCGTCGGCCTCAAGGCGCGGATGAGCAGCAGCGTGGTAGGCGTTAACGGCATCACGCCGCTGGAACGCGCTAAAGCCATGCAGCAAGAAAACGGCAACCTGCCGCTGATGGTGCATATTGGCAATAACCCGCCGGATCTGGACGAAATAGCGGAGCGTCTGACGGCGGGCGATATCATTACCCACTGTTACAACGGTAAGCCGAACCGTATTCTTCGGCCTGACGGCGAGCTGCGCGCCTCGGTGACACGAGCGCTGGCGCGCGGCGTGCGTCTGGACGTTGGACATGGTACCGCCAGCCTGAGCTTTGCGGTGGCGAAACGCGCCATTAGCCTGGGGATTTTACCGCATACCATCAGTTCCGATATCTACTGCCGTAACCGCATCAATGGCCCGGTGCATTCGCTGGCTAATGTGATGTCGAAATTCCTCGCCATCGGCATGTCGCTGCCGCAGGTCATTGCGTGCGTGACGGCCAATGCCGCCGATAGCCTGAATCTGAAAACCAAAGGGCGTCTTCAGCCAGGTCTGGATGCCGACCTGACCCTCTTTACGCTTAAACGCCAGCCCACCGTGTTGGTAGACGCGGAAAACGACAGCTTACAGGCTGAAGAATTGCTGACGCCGCTTGCCGCGATACGCGCAGGCAAGGGCTATATGACCGAACAAGGGAGCGCGGAACATGCCTTCGATTTTTGAAAAGTATCAATTAAAACAGGTGATTAACGCCTCCGGACGTATGACGGCGCTCGGCGTCTCTACGCCGCGCCCGGAAGTGATAGACGCGGCGATGGCCGGAATGAATCAGTATTTCGATATGAAAGATCTGGTGAATAAAACCGGCGAGTACATTGCGAAATTGCTGGAAGTGGAAGGGGCGACGGTAGTCTCCTGCGCCAGTGCGGGCCTTGCCCAGTCGGTTGCCGCGGTACTGGTTCAGGACAGCGACTGGCTGCTGGAAAACCTGCACGTTACACCGATTGAAAATAACGAAATCGTCCTGCCAAAGGGCCACAACGTCAACTTTGGCGCGCCGGTGGGAACGATGGTGGCGCTGGGCGGCGGCAAACTGGTGGAAGCCGGTTACGCCAACGAATGTTCCGCCGCGCAGTTGGCGGCGGCCATTACACCGCGCACGGCGGCTATTCTCTATATCAAATCTCACCACTGCGTACAGAAAAGTATGCTCAGCGTGGAGCAGGCTGCGGTGGTGGCGCGCACGCATAATCTCCCGCTGATTGTAGACGCGGCGGCGGAAGAAGATTTGCAGTGCTACTACCGCATGGGCGCAGATCTCGTTATCTATAGCGGCGCGAAAGCGATTGAAGGGCCGACCAGCGGGCTGGTGATTGGCAAAACGCAGTATGTTGAGTGGGTAAAACGTCAGTCAGCGGGCATTGGCCGGGCGATGAAGGTGGGCAAGGAGGGAATTGTTGGCCTGACCTGCGCCATTGAATTGTACCTGCGGGCGCAAAAAGAGAGCGGCGCGGAGATGGTAGAAAAAATGGCGCCCTTTATCGACACGTTGAACACGTTTAACGGCGTCAGCGCCCGCGTGGTGTGGGACAGCGCCGGACGCGACATCGCGCGCACGGAAATTAAGTTTGATGAAGCCGTTACCGGCATCGCCACAGGCGAACTGGTCGACGCGCTGAAGCAAGGGGAATACGCGATTTACTTTCGCGGATACAAAGCCAACGAAGGGATTATTGAAGCGGATGTCCGCAGCGTCGATCGCGCGCAGTTAGCGATTGTGGCGCGTCGTATTGGCGAGGTGATTAATCAGGAGAAACAAGCATGAAACTGACCCCTAACTTTTACCGCGATCGCGTTTGCCTGAACGTACTGGCCGGTTCGAAAGATAACGCCCGGGAAATCTACGCGGCGGCGGAAGGTCATGTGCTGGTTGGCGTGCTCTCCAAAAACTATCCGGATGTGGCAAGCGCAGTCGCGGATATGCGTGAATATGCGGCGCTTATCGACAATGCGCTCTCCGTCGGACTGGGGGCAGGCGATCCTAACCAGTCGGCGATGGTGAGCGAAATCTCGCGTCAGGTACAGCCGCAGCATGTCAACCAGGTGTTTACCGGCGTAGGGGCCAGCCGGGCGCTGCTGGGGCAAAATGAGACGGTGGTGAACGGTCTTGTCTCGCCGACCGGCACGCCGGGACTGGTGAAAATTTCCACCGGCCCGCTAAGCAGCCGCGCGCCGGACGGCATCGTACCCATAGAAACGGCGATTGCGCTACTCAAAGACATGGGCGGCAGCTCTGTTAAATACTTTCCGATGGGAGGACTCACCTGTCGCGACGAGTATAAAGCGGTGGCTGACGCCTGCGCCCGCCATGATTTCTGGCTGGAACCGACGGGCGGCATCGATCTGGAAAACTTCGCCGAGATTCTGCACATCGCCCTTGATGCAGGTGTAAGCAAAATCATTCCTCACATTTATAGTTCGATTATTGATAAGGTGAGCGGCAACACCCGTGCGGACGATGTGCGTCAGTTACTCGCTATCGTCCGGTCGCGTGTCGGCTAATCATGAGGAGAGAGACGTGCGATTCCCCAACCAACGTTTAGCGCAGCTATTTGCGATGCTGCAAAACGAGACGCTGCCGCAGGACGAACTGGCGCAGCGGTTGTCGGTCTCCACGCGTACCGTTCGGGCGGATATCGCCGCGCTGAACATGTTGCTGACGCCGCATGGCGCGCAATTTACTCTCAGCCGCGGCAACGGGTATCAGCTCAAAATTGATGATCCGGCACGTTATCAATCCCTGCAAACGCAGCAATCTCCCGCCCTGGCGCGCGGTCCGCGCACCAGCCAGGAGCGGATACACTATTTGCTGGCGCGTTTTTTAACCTCCGCCTTCTCTCTGAAGCTGGAGGATTTAGCAGATGAATGGTTTGTCAGCCGTGCGACGTTGCAGAACGATATGGCGGACGTGCGCGAGCATTTGCTGCGTTATCATCTGACGCTGGAAACGCGTCCGCGTCATGGCATGAAATTGTTTGGTGGAGAGATGGCGATTCGCGCCTGTCTGACCGACCTTTTATGGACGCTGGCGCAGCAGGAGCCCTCCCATCCGTTAATTGTTAGTACCACGCTGAACACCGAGGTGTCTCAACGGCTGCAGTCTCTTTTGCCGGATATTTTCTCTCATTGTCAAATCCGCCTGACCGATGAGGGCGAGCTGTTTCTGCGTTTATACTGCGCGGTGGCGGTACGGCGTATTCGCGAGGGGTATCCGTTATCGGAATGCGTGGCAGAGGAGGTCGATGAAAAAGTGCGCCATGCGGCGCATGAGATTGCGGAGCTACTACAACAGCTGGCTGACAAGCCGCTGTCGGAGCCGGAAGTAAGCTGGCTGAAGGTGCATATTGCCGCCCGCCAGGTACAGGAGATTGCCCCCAGCGCCATTAATGCCGATGATGAAGAGGCGCTGGTGCACTATATCCTCAATTTTATTAATACCCAGTACAACTATAACCTGTTGAATGATAAACAGCTTCACGCGGACTTGCTGACCCACATCAAAACGATGATCACCCGCGTGCGCTACCAGATCATGATCCCCAACCCACTACTGGAAAATATTAAGCAGCACTATCCGATGGCGTGGGATATGACGTTGGCGGCGATATCGAGTTGGGGAAAATACACGCCGTATACCATTAGCGAAAACGAAATCGGTTTTCTGGTGCTGCATATTGGCGTTGGGCTGGAACGTAGTTACAACATTGGCTACCAGCGGCAGCCGCAGGTACTGCTGGTGTGCGATGCTGGTAATGCGATGGTGCGGATGATTGAAGCGGTACTGGCGCGGAAATACCCGCAGATTGAGATTGCCCGCACTCTGACGCTACGCGACTATGAGGCGCGGGACAGTATTGTGGAGGATTTTGTGATTTCCACGGCGCGGATCGGCGAAAAAGATAAACCGGTCATCATGATCGCCCCCTTTCCTACCGACTATCAATTGGAGCAGATCGGTAAGCTGGTGCTGGTGGACAGAACCCGTCCGTGGATGCTGGATAAATATTTCGATGCCTCGCATTTTCGCATCGTGGAGGGGGAAATAGATCAACAGACGCTGTTTAAAACGCTGTGCGATCAGTTGCATGAGGAAGGCTTTGTTGATGCGGCGTTTCTCGATTCGGTTATTGAACGTGAAGCTATCGTCAGTACGTTATTAGGCGACGGGATTGCCTTGCCACACGCGCTGGGGCTGCTGGCGAAGAAAACGGTGGTTTATACGGTACTCGCGCCACAGGGGATTGCCTGGGGTGACGAAACGGCGCACGTTATTTTTTTACTCGCCATCAGCAAAAGTGAGTATGAAGAGGCGATGGCCATCTACGATATTTTCGTCACTTTCCTGCGCGAACGCGCCATGACGCGCCTATGCGCATGTCAGAATTTTACGCAATTTAAAACGGTCGCGATGGAGTGCGTGAGTCGTTTTTGAGAGGCGTTATCCAGAATTCGATGTAATGCGAATGTAATGCTAAACTGCATTACACATTCGATTCTCCTGGAGGCATAATGGCCACGCTGAACGTCCGTCTGGATGACAAACTCAAAAATGAGGCTTATGCCGTGCTGGAAAAACTGAACATTACTCCAACGGAAGCCGTGCGATTACTGTTCCAGTACGTCGCGGAAACGGGGCGCATGCCAGTGAAAACCGTCACTCTTAGCGACAGTGAAGATGCATTGATTCAGACAGTTCGGGAGAGGCTGTCTAGTCCGCAAAAGGGAATCAAGGTTAGTCTGGATGACTTATGAACTGGAATTCGACCCGAGGGCCTTAAAAGAGTGGCATAAGCTGGGCGATACGGTGAAGGCTCAGCTTAAGAAAAAGTTGGCTGATGTGCTATTGAACCCCAGAATCGACTCTGCCCGTTTAAACGGTCTTCCTGACTGCTATAAAATTAAGCTTAAATCGTCCGGTTATCGTCTGGTGTACCAGGTTCGGGATGAAGTTGTGATTGTGTTTGTTGTCGCGGTCGGCAAGCGAGAACATTCAGCCGTCTATCACGATGCAAACAAACGGCTTTAGCGATCAACGCAAATGATGCACTACCTGGTTGCTGCTACCGCGCCAGATAAGCGCCGGGTCTTTCAGATCCTGCACAAATTTGCCATCGACCAGCACGTTGATGAGATCGACTACCTGCATCTGTGCGGCGTTGAGTTCATCGAGCTTGTAGCCGGTCCACACCCAGATATCTTTCCCCGGGCACTCCGCGTGGATGCGTTGTACCAGTGCCAGGATATCCGGTACGTTTTGCGGATGCAGCGGATCGCCGCCCGACAGCGAGATCCCCTGACGGTGAATGCGCGTGTCGTTCAGATCGGCAATGATCTTATCTTCCATCTCTTTGGTAAACGGCTGGCCGGAGTTCAGCCGCCAGGTGCTTTTGTTATAGCAGCCAGGGCATTCATGCACGCACCCTGACACAAACAGGGTGCAGCGGGTGCCGGGGCCGTTAACGATGTCTACGGGGTAGTATTGATGGTAGCGCATAGCGGGTGTCCAGAAAGCATGTAGGCCGGATAAGGTGCTTGCACCGCATCCGGCAACATTGTGATGCCTGATGACGACGCGATTGCGTCTTATCAGGCCTACGGTCTTTGCAAACGGAGAATTAACCTATCTGCCCATTGCCTAAATGCTTCACGCGGCGCTTCACTTCTTCCTGCTTACCGGCGTTAAACGGACGCGCGTCCGGGCTGCCTAAATAACCGCACACGCGGCGGGTGACCGAGACGCGTGCGGCGTCGTGGTTGCCGCATTTCGGGCAGGTGAAACCTTTACTGGTACATTCGAACTCGCCGGTAAAGCCGCACTCGTAGCATTCATCGATCGGCGTATTGGTGCCGTAATAGGGTACATGCTGATAGCTGTAATCCCAGACATCTTCCAGCGCTTTCAGGTTGTGCTGAATGTTCGGGTATTCGCCGTAGCAAATGAAACCCCCGTTCGCCAGCGGCGGATACGGCGCTTCGAAATCGATTTTGTCGTACGGGTTGACCTTCTTCTCCACGTCGAGGTGGAAGCTGTTGGTGTAGTAACCTTTATCGGTTACGCCCGGCACCACGCCGAACTCGGCGGTATCCAGACGGCAGAAGCGGTCACAGAGGTTTTCACTTGGCGTGCTGTACAGACTAAAGCCGTAGCCGGTCTCGTCTTTCCACTGATCCACGGCCTGGCGCAGACGCTCCACAATCGCGATGCCTTTAGCGCGAAGTTGCTCGCTGTCGTACAGGTGTTCGCCGCCGAACAGCGCGTTAATGGTTTCATGGATACCAATGTAGCCCAGAGAGATGGACGCACGACCATTTTTAAAGATTTCAGACACGTCGTCGTCCGCTTTCAGCCGCACGCCGCAGGCGCCTTCCATATACAGGATAGGCGCGACGCGGGCTTTCACGCCTTCAAGGCGGGCGATACGGGTCATCAGCGCCTTCCGCGCCAGCGCCAGACGTTCATCCAGCAGTTTCCAGAATGCGGTTTCGTCGCCTTTTGCTTCCAGCGCGATGCGCGGCAGGTTAAGGCTAATCACGCCCAGGTTGTTACGCCCGTCGTGGATCTGTTCGCCGTTTTCGTTCTCCCACACGCCGAGGAAGCTGCGGCAGCCCATTGGCGTTTTGAACGAACCGGTGACTTTGACCACCTGATCGTAGTTGAGAATGTCCGGATACATGCGCTTGCTCGCGCACTCCAGCGCCAGTTGTTTAATGTCGTAGTTCGGATCGCCAAACTTGTGGTTCAAACCATCGCGGATAGCGAAGACCAGTTTCGGGAACACGGCGGTTTTGCGATTTTTACCCAGACCGGCGATACGGTTACGCAAAATAGACGCCTGGATCAGACGCGACTCCCAACTGGTGCCGAGGCCAAAACCAAAGGTCACGAAAGGCGTCTGGCCGTTAGCGGTGTGCAGCGTGTTAACTTCGTATTCCAGCGACTGGAAGGCGTCGTAGCACTCTTTTTCGGTGCGAGAACGCGCATACCCTTCGGCATCCGGGATCTGCCACTCATCGGCGGTTTTGCGGTGCTTGTTGTAGCTTTCGGTGACAAACGGCGCCAGCACTTCGTCGATACGGTTAATGGTGGTGCCGCCATAAATATGGCTGGCGACCTGCGCGATAATCTGCGCGGTAACGGCAGTGGCGGTAGAGATTGATTTCGGCGGTTCGATCTCGGCGTTACCCATCTTAAAGCCCTGGGTCAACATGCCTTTCAGGTCGATCAACATACAGTTGAACATCGGGAAGAACGGCGAATAGTCGAGATCGTGATAGTGGATATCGCCGCGCTCATGCGCTTGTACTACGTCACGCGGCAACAGGTGCTGGCGGGCATAGTGTTTGGCGACAATCCCGGCCAGCAAATCGCGCTGGGTGGGAATGACTTTACTGTCTTTGTTGGCGTTTTCATTGAGCAACGCGGAGTTAGTTTGCTCTACCAGGCCGCGAATTTCCTGGTTCAGACGACCACGCTTTTCACGCTGAATGTCGCGATCGTGACGGTATTCGATGTAGGCGCGGGCAAGCTGTTTGTACGGGCCGGACATCAGTTGGTTTTCAACCGCAGTTTGGATCTCGTTAATATCCACCTGACTGCGTGCGTTCATTTGGCTGCTAACGACTTCTGCGACGGTGGCACAGTAATCTGCGTCATCGACTCCCGCTGCTTTAGCTGCACGTAGAATGGCTTCCTTAATGCGCTCTGATTTGAATGGCACTTTACAGCCATCTCGTTTCATCACATGCGGTGTCATGATCACTCCATATTTGTAAGAACAGGTTATCCACAGAGGCCGGGGAAGCCATAACAGGTTTATTCATCTCTTTTCCAACGACTTCCCACAATCCTGACCCAGGTTATCCACAATTCACCTTGTGTCGAGTGAACGGATGTTGTAGCAATTGTAGTCAATTAATACAACATATTGGGTCGGTGTGCATTTTAAAGTCTATATGTAGTGATTTGCATCAAGGATGTTTGCAATTTTATTGATGTAGAACAAGGTAAAAATCAGAGCGTACAGATGGCGGGCGCTGTAGCGTTTGTAAAAGATAGCAAGAAAAATCTGATTAATTATTCAACAAAAACAGTCAGTAACCTGGAGCAACGCCACAGCCCGTGTCAATAGGTTTGTGGCGTTTATCCGTATAAGGACGTCGCGTTAGCGTTGTAACCACCAGATGGCTTCAAATGGGCGGAGCGTCATCGCGGCTGGCTGGCTGGTGACCTCGCCATAATTGTGCAGTAGCGCCTGCCACTGTCCTTTGATATGCGGCGGATGCCACTCCTGACACTGGTCGCTCAGATTGGCGACAACCAGCAGGGTTTGCCCCTGCCACTGGCGGCGATAACACCATACTGATGGGCTATCCGGGAGGAGATCCTGATAATCGCCCCAGATCAGTACAGGCTGGGTTTTACGTAGCGCAATCAGCTTTTGATAGGTGTAAAACACCGAGTTTTCATCGCGTAATGCTGCCGCGACGTTAACCTCCGCATAGTTATCGCACAGGTTTATCCACGGCTCGCCCTGGGTGAAACCGGCGTTTTTACCGTTGTCCCACTGCATTGGCGTGCGGCTGTTGTCGCGGGATTTACTGGCCAGGATAGCCAGCAGTTCGTCGGGGTCGCGCCCGGCGGCGCGTAGCGCGGCAAACATATTATGACTTTCCACGTCGCGATAATCGGTGATGCGGGTAAAGTGTGGGTTGGTCATGCCGATTTCTTCGCCCTGATAGATATAAGGCGTCCCTTGCATACCGTGCAGCGCCATCGCCAACATTTTTGCGGCTGGAACCCGGTATTCCCCCTCGTCGCCAAAGCGGGAAACGATGCGCGGCTGATCGTGATTACACCAGAATAACGCGTTCCAGGCGACGTTATGCATCCCCTGTTGCCAGTGGCGGAACAACGCTTTCAGCGCCACATAATCAGGTTTTGCCAGCGTCCACTTTTCGCCATTGGGGTAATCCACCTTCAGATGATGAAAATTGAAGGTCATCGAGAGTTCGTCGCCGCTAAGCGCGGCATATTGCTGGCAGTTTTCCAGCGTGGTAGAGGACATTTCGCCTACCGTCATCAGATTACGCGGCGTAAAAACGTCACGGTTCATTTCGCGTAAAAACGTATGCGCGCGCGGTCCGTCGGTATAAAAGCGGCGTCCGTCGCCCGTCGGATCGTCAGGAAAATTCTGATCTTTGGCGATCAGGTTCACCACGTCCAGACGCAGGCCATCCACGCCGCGATCGGCCCAGAATTCGCAGACCTTTTTCAGCTCGGCGCGTACGGCGGGGTTTTCCCAGTTCAGGTCGGCCTGTTCAGGCGCGAAAAGGTGTAAATAATATTGTTCGCTCTGGCTATGCCAGCGCCAGGCGCTGCCGCCAAATTTGGATTGCCAGTTATTCGGGCAGACATCCGGCGTGCCATCGCGCCAGATATAAAACTGACGGTATGGACTCTCTTTGTTCAGCGCTTCGCGAAACCAGGCGTGCTGGGTAGAAGTATGGTTAAACACCATATCCAGGATGATACGAATACCGCGTGCTTTCGCCTGCGCGACCAGCTCGTCAAAATCATCCAGCGTGCCGTAGGTCGGGTCGATAGCCGTATAATTTGCGACGTCATAACCGTTATCCACCTGTGGCGAGATATAAAACGGCGTGAGCCAGATGGCATCTACGCCGAGTCGCTGTAGATAGTCAAGGCGCTGCGTCACGCCGCGTAAATCGCCGGTGCCGCTGCTGGTCGTGTCCTGAAAACTTTTCGGGTAGATCTGATAAATAACGCCGTTTTGCCACCAGAGGGGAATAGTCATTGTTGTTTCCTGCAAGTGCGTTGGGACGCAACTGCGCCCCGAAGAAGAATTAGACAATTTGTAATGTGCCCTGACGATGCTTACGCTGATAGATAAAGGTGGTCAGAATCACCGGGATAACGATCGCGATAACCATCGCCATGCCGTACACCTGCCAGTAGCGCGGCGGTATAGACAGGATACCCGGCAGGCCGCCCACGCCGATACCGTTGGCGATGACGCCGTTCAGACCGCAGAGCAGTCCCGCCAGACCAGATCCGATCATCGCGCACAGCATCGGAAAACGATACTTCAGGTTGATACCGTACATCGCCGGTTCAGTTACCCCAAGGTAAGCGGAAATGGCGGCAGGAACGGAGATCTCGCGTTCATTGTGTTTACGGCTGGAGATGATGATGCCCACCACGGCGGAGGCCTGCGCGATATTCGACAGCGCAATCAGCGGCCAGACTGGCGTACCGCCCATGCTCTGGATCATCTGCATATCGATAGCGAGCGTTGTCTGGTGGACGCCGGTAATGACCAACGGGGCATACAGGAAGCCGAACAGCGCCGCGCCTATCGGGGCGAAACTGCCGGTCATCAGATAACGTACCGCAAAGGCCACGCCGTCGCCGATCATACGACCAAAGGGGCCGATAAAGGTGTGGGCGAGAAAGACGGCCAGTATCAACGAACACACCGGGACGACGACCAGGTAGAGATAATCCGGCACGATGCGTTTCAACCGCGTTTCAATAAACCCAAGCGCCAGCCCTGCCAGTAGCGCCGGGATAACCTGCGCCTGGTAGCCCACTTTCTCAATGCTAAATAAGCCGAAGTTCCAGACATCCGGCGTTTGCTGGCCCAGCAGATACGCATTCATCAACTGCGGCGACACCAGTGTCACGCCGAGCACGATACCAAGAATCGGCGTGCCGCCCATTTTTTTCACCGCCGACCAGCAGATCCCCACCGGCAGATAGAAAAAGATCGCTTCGCCGATCAACCATAAAAAATCATAAAGCGTTTTTAGCGCCGGATGCATCTGCGCCAGCGTTTGGCCGTTGCTCATCGGCACATCGCCGATCACGTTACGAAAGCCTAAGATCAAACCGCCGCTGATCAACGCCGGTAGTAGCGGAAAGAAGATCTCCGCAAAGTGGGAAATTAACTGCTCATGCCATTTCATGTTCTGGCGAGCGGCTTTTTTGGCCTGCTCTTTATCAGCATACGCTTTGCCGGTGGTCTCCAGCAGCGCGTTATAGTAATCGCCAACGTCGGTGCCAATCACCACCTGAAACTGACCAGCGTTGGTGAAACAACCTTTAACCATCGGTAATTGTTCGATCTTTTTTGGCCTGGCGTTCGCGGGCTGGTGGAGCACAAAGCGCAGGCGAGTAATGCAGTGGCTCACCGTGGCGATGTTGTCGCGCCCGCCGACCAGGTCAATCAGCCGGTCGATATCGGCTTGTTTTACTTTGCTCATCGTAAAGCCTCATGGCAGAGGAGGTAAGTTATGGGTTGGCGCAAGAGTAGCTCTTCAACGTTGGTTTAAAAATGGGAACGTTCCCGAAACGCAGCGACGATCACAAATTACTCGTGGTATTCCGTTTAATCAGTCACTCAGGCGAGGGTAGAAGGAATGACGATCCGGCGCGGATCGCAGCGGCCATTGATCTGTTCGATCAGCTGCGAAGCCGCCTGCCGTCCGGCTTCAGCATAGCCAGGATCGACAGTGACGATCTCCGGGTGCAGGAATTTTATCAGCGGCGTGTTCCCGACGCTTGCCAGTTGCAGCGTCTCAATACGTTGCTCCTGTAAATACTTACTGGCGCCCAACGCCAGCGTATCGGTGGCGCAGACTAACGCGGTGGTATCCGGCATGATGACACTTGCCGTATGCTCATAGCCCTGCTTCATGGCAAGACCGGGCAGGGCGGCGACGGGATGAAGTTTATGTTTTTTGCAAAACGCCAGGTATGCGTCATGCCGACGTTTGCCGGTGGTAATATCGCTATGGGGAACGCCCAGAAAGCTAATGTTGCGGTGTCCCTGCTCATACAGCCGCTGCATAAGGATATGAATCGCGCCCTCGTCGTCGTAACAGACGGAGGCAAAACCTTGCGCATCTCTTGCCAGCAGCACCAGCGAGGCTTTCCAGGGGGCGATCAGCTCTTCTGTGATGCCGGTAAAGCCAAACAGCACCACGCCATCAATGTTACGTCGTCTGAGCATGCCCAGATGTTCCATTACCAGCGTCGGCGAGAACTGACTTTCCATCATAATAGGGTCGTAGCCCTGTTCATAAAACGCAGGCAGCATGGTCTGAATCGCGAGGTTTTCAGACAACGAATCAAGGCGAGTGACGATAATAGCGACCACTTTATCGCTTTGTCCCCGCATCGCGCGGGCGGAGCGGGACGGGGAGAAACCGTGTTGATTCATCACCGCTTCGACACGCTCGCGGGTACGTTCGCTTACGCCGCTTTCATTGTTAAGCACGCGGGAAACGGTTGATTTCCCTACGCCGCTCAGGCGGGCGATGTCTTTGATAGTGAGCCGGTTTTGCATCCTGTTTTCCCGTGGCGTGACGCTGATGGTGATAAAAAGAGTAACTTTACTCAAGCGAAGGGCAATGGGCAAAGTCTGGTTTATCGTTGGTTTAATTACGTAACGGTATGATACCGCCATAATTGCCACAAAACTTATGGATTTATGCGTATAATCCGCGGCGCAAATTATTTACTTACCGGAGGCGACATGGACCCTGAACCCACCCCTCTCCCGCGATGGAGAATTTTCCTTTTCCGGTAAGCCTGCCTCTGCTGTCTTACCGGTGTGTAAGACAGTGACACAATAACGTCCCTGTTTTTATTTAAACATTGCTCATCGGGCAAGGCTTTGCCGTGCCTGAAGAATTTTCTGCGCCTGACTTCGGCGCGGAGGGATTACCTATGCTAAAAACCATTACCCGCCAGCTTTTTGCCCGGCTTAATCGTCATTTGCCTTATCGTCTGGTTCACCGCGATCCGCTGCCCGGCGCGCAGACCGCGGTAAATGCGACTATCCCGCCTTCGCTGAGCGAGCGCTGTCTGAAAGTCGCGGCAATGGAGCAGGAGACTCTCTGGCGCGTTTTTGATACGCACCCGGAGGGATTAAACGCTGCCGAGGTGACGCGCGCGCGTGAAAAGCATGGCGAAAACCGCCTTCCGGCACAGAAACCCTCGCCGTGGTGGGTGCATCTGTGGGTATGTTATCGCAATCCTTTCAACATCTTACTCACGATTCTTGGCGGCATTTCTTATGCCACGGAGGATCTGTTTGCCGCAGGCGTTATCGCCCTGATGGTCGGTATCTCAACGCTGCTGAATTTTGTGCAGGAAGCGCGCTCGACAAAAGCGGCGGACGCGCTAAAAGCGATGGTGAGCAATACCGCTACCGTACTGCGGGTTATTAATGAAAATGGCGAAAACGCCTGGCTGGAATTACCCATCGATCAACTGGTGCCCGGCGATATTATTAAGCTGGCGGCGGGGGATATGATCCCGGCGGATTTACGGATTATCCAGGCGCGCGATCTGTTTGTCGCCCAGGCGTCGCTGACCGGCGAATCTCTGCCGGTCGAGAAAGTCGCCGCGACGCGTGAGCCCCGGCAAAATAACCCGCTTGAGTGCGACACGCTGTGCTTTATGGGGACGAACGTCGTGAGCGGAACGGCGCAGGCCGTGGTGATGGCGACCGGCGCCGACACCTGGTTTGGTCAATTGGCGGGGCGCGTGTCGGAACAAGATAACGAGCAGAACGCTTTCCAGAAAGGAATTAGCCGCGTCAGTATGTTGCTGATCCGCTTTATGCTGGTCATGGCGCCGGTAGTACTGATTATTAATGGTTACACGAAAGGTGACTGGTGGGAAGCGGCGCTATTTGCGCTCTCGGTCGCGGTAGGGCTCACCCCGGAAATGTTGCCGATGATCGTCACCTCCACCCTCGCGCGCGGGGCGGTGAAGCTCTCGAAACAGAAAGTTATCGTGAAGCACCTTGATGCGATTCAGAACTTCGGCGCGATGGATATTCTGTGCACCGATAAAACCGGCACACTGACGCAGGATAAAATTGTGCTGGAGAATCATACGGATATTTCTGGTAAGCCCAGCGAGCATGTACTGCATTGCGCCTGGCTGAACAGCCATTATCAGACCGGTCTAAAAAATTTACTGGATACGGCAGTCCTGGAGGGAGTAGACGAAACCGCCGCGCGTCAGCTCTCCGGACGCTGGCAGAAAATCGATGAGATTCCGTTTGATTTTGAGCGTCGCCGGATGTCGGTGGTGGTGGCCGAAGATTCGAGCGTGCATCAACTGGTCTGCAAAGGCGCGTTACAGGAGATCCTGAACGTGTGTACTCAGGTGCGCCACAACGGCGATATTGTGCCGCTGGACGACAATATGCTGCGCCGGGTGAAACGCGTTACCGACACGCTGAACCGTCAGGGGCTACGCGTGGTCGCCGTCGCGACCAAATACCTGCCTGCGCGTGAGGGCGATTACCAACGTATCGATGAGTCTGACCTCATTCTGGAAGGGTATATCGCTTTTCTCGATCCGCCGAAAGAGACCACCGCGCCGGCGTTGAAAGCGCTGAAGGCGAGCGGAATTACGGTGAAAATTCTCACCGGCGACAGCGAGCTGGTAGCGGCGAAAGTTTGCCATGAAGTTGGGCTGGATGCGGGCGATGTCATTATTGGCAGTGATATTGAAGGGTTAAGCGACGACGCGCTGGCGGCGCTGGCCGCCCGTACGACGTTGTTTGCGCGTCTGACGCCGATGCATAAAGAGCGCATCGTCACTTTACTCAAACGCGAGGGGCATGTGGTCGGTTTTATGGGCGACGGGATTAACGATGCTCCGGCGTTGCGGGCGGCGGATATTGGTATCTCGGTAGATGGCGCGGTGGACATCGCCCGTGAAGCGGCCGATATTATCCTGCTGGAAAAGAGCCTGATGGTGCTGGAAGAAGGCGTCATTGAAGGTCGTCGTACTTTTTCTAATATGTTGAAATATATCAAGATGACGGCCAGCTCAAATTTCGGTAACGTGTTTAGCGTGCTGGTGGCGAGTGCCTTTTTGCCGTTCCTGCCAATGCTGCCGCTGCACTTGCTGATTCAAAACCTGCTGTACGATGTATCCCAGGTGGCGATTCCGTTTGATAATGTCGATGAAGAACAAATTCAAAAGCCGCAGCGCTGGAATCCGGCGGATTTGGGGCGCTTTATGGTCTTTTTCGGTCCGATCAGCTCGATTTTCGACATTTTGACCTTTTGTCTGATGTGGTGGGTATTTCATGCGAATACGCCAGAAACGCAAACTTTGTTCCAGTCCGGCTGGTTTGTGGTGGGATTACTGTCGCAAACGCTGATTGTGCATATGATCCGTACCCGCCGTCTGCCGTTTATTCAAAGTCGCGCTGCCTGGCCGCTGATGGCGATGACATTGTTGGTGATGGTGGTGGGAGTTTCGTTGCCGTTTTCGCCGCTGGCGTCTTACCTGCAATTACAGGCGCTGCCGTTAAGCTATTTCCCGTGGCTGATTGCCATTCTGGCGGGCTATATGACGTTAACCCAGTTGGTGAAAGGGTTTTACAGCCGACGTTATGGCTGGCAGTAAACACTTTCGTCGGGGATTTGCCAGCGTGCTTAATCCCCGATATCGCTAACCAGGTCAGATGTCCGTAAAGCTCGACAAGTTTAACGCGATCGGCTTTATCTTTAAATTTCAGGGCTTATTCAAGCAACTGTAGAATGCTATATGCAGGCATAAAAAAGAGGAATGTCCAGCTAAGTTTGTAAAATACATTCTCTGCCCCCAATCCGGAACGAGAGGAGGAGATGTCCCACCGCCGGATATGTTTTGCGGATATGCGACGAAAGCGGCGAATATAGCTAATGCAATAAACTAAGTAAGGAGGAATCGCTAAGGCGGCAGTGGGTTTAGGAAACATAAGGGTAAGCAATATGGCTGCGACAATGAAGCATAAAAAGACTATCTTCGCGGTAGATTCTATCTGTTTTAATTCCTGGCGTATGCTTTCAGCATGTTTCTCCTGCCAGCGACGGAGCGTGCTGTTGCTAAATCCATATTCTTCGCATAACGCCTTATTCGGTACGCCGTTTTTAGACTGTTGCAGAAAATCGGCGATTTGTTCCTCGGTAAAACGCGCTCTTACCATTGCCGCCTCTCCATGGCTGTTGGTGCCCCGAACCGGGCAAACTTGCGCCGCCCGGCGGGGATGACGTCCGGCGCTTAGCGACGAACAGCGATCGCTTCAATCTCAATTTTCACGTCTTTCGGCAGACGGGCAACTTCCACGCAGGAACGCGCCGGGAAGGTCGCGTTGTGCTCGGTGAAGAACGCTTCGTAGGTGGCATTGACGGTCGCGAAATCGTTCAGGTCTTTCACGAATACGGTCGTTTTCACAATGTCGCCTACTTTCAGGCCAGCGGCTTCCACGATAGCTTTAACGTTTTCCAGCGACTGACGTGCCTGAGCGGATACGTCTTCCGCTACGGCACCGGTTTTCGGATCGACCGGAATCTGACCGGAAGTGATTACCATGCTACCCAGGTCAACGCCCTGTACGTATGGGCCGATTGCTGCTGGTGCATTTTCCGTCGCAATAGTTTTGCTCATGATTTCTCCTGAATTACAGCGGTAATAGAATGTCCCCGCTCATTATAGGGAGCCAGGATCTCATAACCAACCCAAATTAGTTGGCCAGCACCACATAATGCGAAAACTCTTTTTCACAGTATTTGCATTTGAGGGCGATATCATTGGCGCGTTTTTTCACTGCAAAGCTGGAGGATACTGGTTCCGCGTGGCTGATGCAGTTGCTGTTCGGGCAAACCAGCACATTATTAATACGCTCTGGCAGGCTGGGGCGTGATTTCCCGACTACGTCGTAGTTGTCGATGCGGTTAACGGTGGCCTGCGGCGCGTACAGAGCAAGTTGGTTAACCTGCTCTTCGGTGAGAAAGGTGTTTTCTATTTTGATTAAGTCTTTACGCCCCATCTCGCCAGACGGGAGATTCAGACCGATAGTGATTCGCTGATCGGTCTCGGTCAATTTAAACAGACTCAGCAGTTTAAAGCCTACCTGCGCAGGGATATGGTCAATCACGGTGCCGCATTTAATGGCTTCAACCTGCAGTTTGTTATCGTGTGTCATCGTTTTTCTCCCTTACAGACTCAGTTCGCTATTCAGTACTAACGCCAGTAACGCCTGGCGAGCGAAAATACCGTTGCCCGCCTGTTGGAAGTACCAGGCGTGTGGCGTTTTATCCACATCCGTGGTGATTTCATCAATCCGCGGCAGCGGGTGCAGCACTTTCATATTTTCACGCGCGCCGTTCAGGTCGCTGGCGCGCAGAACAAACTGCGCCTTCACATTGGCGTACTCCGACGGGTCGAGACGCTCTTTCTGTACGCGAGTCATATAGAGGATGTCGACGTCGGCCATGACCTCTTCAATAGAACCATGCAGGCTCCAGGCCATCCCTTTTTCATCAAGCATATCCAGAATGTACTGCGGCATCGCCAGCGCGTCCGGCGCGATAAAATAAAAACGGTTGCCGCTAAATTTCGCCAGCGCCTGGGTTAGCGAATGCACGGTGCGGCCATATTTCAGATCGCCGACCATCGCGATATGCAGGTTATCCAGACGGCCCTGCGTTTCCTGGATGGTGAACAGATCCAACAGGGTTTGCGTCGGATGCTGATTCGAACCGTCGCCCGCATTGAGCACCGGCACCTGACCGGAAAACTCCGTCGCCAGACGTGCCGCGCCTTCTTGCGGATGGCGCATCACAATCGCGTCCACGTAAGTGCTAATCACTGAGATCGTGTCGGCTAACGTTTCTCCTTTTTTCCCCAGCGACGTGTTGGCGCTGTCGGAGAAGCCCACTACGCTGGCGCCCAGGCGATGCATTGAAGTTTCAAACGACAGGCGGGTACGCGTGGAGGCTTCGAAAAAGCAGCTGGCGATCACTTTATGTTTCAAAAGCTCCGGCTGCGGGTTGGCTTTTAATTTCGCCGCCGTGGCCAGTACCAGATTAAGATCGTCGCGGCTGAGGTCGTTTATGGAAATGATATGTTTTTGATATAGCGGGTTAGCCATGTTTATCTCCTGACGCCTGGGCAAAAAAAAGCCCCTCAATTGAGGGGCTTGGTATTGGTTTTCAACGGAAAGAAAAACGGCAGGCCTGCGTCCTTTTTCAGACGCGGTAAGACAGAATGTCGTACACACTGAACCATGCTTCCTCCCGGCAAATTGTCCGCGATTATACTCAGCTCTGTTTGGGGATCAAGCGAATTAATGCATGATTTACTCATCGCAAACGGTTCTTATGAATTTAAATTCATTTTAAGCAAATAATTAATTTGTTTGTGTACCAGCGCCGTACGCTGAACGACCCGTGGTGCGACCCAGACAATACTGCTACCGGCAACGACGCCGAGAATTTCCGGCAATGCGTGGTAATCCAGAATTCTCGCGACGGCGCGACCATAACCTGCCGCCGTATGGATAAGGATAAATTCGCTATTATGTTCAACGCTGACGACCATTTCAGCTATTGAACGTCCGGCATCCGGCGAAGGACGCCGCTGGGGATTTACGGAATAAATCTTTTGTCCCTTCGTATTTCTGATTTTTATTGCGCCCAGCAGCTTGAGCAGGCGCGAAACCGTAGACTGGCTGATACCTTCAAATCCCTCATTTTGTAAATCGCGGCGAATCTCCTCCTGGGACAGGTAACTTTTTTCACTAATCAGGCGCTGACAAACCGCCAGTTGCTGTTGTTCTTTGGCGGAGTAATCATCGTATTCCTTCATAAATGCACCTTATCTTTATTATTAATATCAACGGACTGGCGAAATTCATCACATTTGTCACATCGATTGCGGATCAATCGGGCGGTTTTGCAGGAAAATGAGAAGCCGATCAAAAAAGGTGACGGCGTGCCTGATGGCGCTGTGCTTATCAGTCCTGTCGGATAAGACGCGTCGCCATCTGGCTCGTTACATCATCGCTCCGATGCTCAGTACCGCCATATTCAGCAATGTCAGGATCAGCAACAGCGGCGCGACCCATTTCAGATAGCGGACATAGGGAACCCGCGCGATTGCCAGACCGCCCATGACCACGGCGGAGGTGGGAGTAACCAGGTTCACAATCCCGGAGGCCGACTGGTAGGCGGTTACGACCAAATCCCGCTGTACGTGGGCAAAATCCGCTAACGGCGCCATAATGGGCATCGTCAATACGGCAAGACCGGAAGAGGAGGGCACCAGGAAGGAGAGCAATACTTCCAGCCAGTAGGTTACGTTTATGAAAATAGTGGTAGAGAGGCCGGAAACCAGACTTTCCGCGCTGTGCAAAATGGTGTGGGTAATCATACCGTTATCCATGACCACCACAATGCCGCGCGCGATACCAATAATTAGCGCCACGCCGAGCAAATCCCGCGCGCCGTCGATAAAGGTACTGGTAAACGCTTCCTCACCCATCCGCGTTATCACGCCAACGATAATCGCCGCCGCCAGAAAGACGCCGGAGATTTCCGCCATCCACCAGCCGAGAACCGCCACGCCGTAAATCATCACCGCGAAAGAGGCGGCGAAGATCAGCAGCACCCATTTCCGGGTAGCCGTAAACTCCAGCAGTGTATTGGCGCGATTGCCGAGAAAATGAGCGCGATTTTCCTCCATTTTATCCGCCACGATAGAAAGCTCAGGATGGGCGCGGACTTTGCGCGCATAGCGCATTACCCAAAACACGCACAGTACGTAGCCGACAATTAACAGCAGTACGCGCATCAGCATTCCCTGAGTAAAAGGGATGCCGGCGGCGTTGGCGGCAATGACCGTGGCGAAAGGGTTAATGGTCGAACCGAGCGTGCCTATCCCTGCGCCGAGCAGTACGGTTGCCGCCGCCACTAACGGATCGAAGCGGGCCGCCATCATGACCGGTACCAGCAGCGTGTAGAAGGGCAACGACTCCTCCGCCATGCCATAAATAGTGCCGCCTGCGGCGAACAGCGCCATCAGAATGGGGATCATCCACTCATCTTTGCCGTTGAGTTTGATAGTTACCCGTTCAATACCGGCATCAATCGCCCCCGTTTTATTCACCACCCCCAGAAAGCCGCCGATAATCAAGACAAACAGCGCGACGTCAATGGCGCCGGCGGTGTAGGTTTCGTGGTTATAGAGGCCGTCAATCGGCGCCAGTAAAACAGCGGTAATCCCTTGCGGATGCGCGTCCACGGGGGCATACGTTCCCGCCACCGGCACCTCTTTTCCCAGCGTGGCGTTCATCGCCATTTGGTATTTTCCCGCCGGCACAATCCAGGTCATCACCGCGACCAGGGCAATAAGAATAAACAGGATGGTATAAGCGGTGGGAAATTTAAATTTACCCATGATGTTCTCTCCTGATATCACGGATATGCGCCGCGAGGGCGCATATCCTGTGGGATTAGTCGCCGAGCGTCGCCACCATGACTGCTTTGATGGTGTGCATCCGGTTTTCCGCTTCATCGAAGACTATCGAGCCTGCGGACTCGAACACCTCTTCCGTGACCTCCAGTCCTTTCAGGCCGTAAGCCATTTCGATTTCGCGTCCCACTTTGGTGTGCTCGTTATGGAAGGCGGGCAGGCAGTGCATAAACTTCACATCAGGATTACCGGTAGCGTTTACCACCTGCTGGTTGACCTGATATGGCGTCATCAGACTGACGCGCTCCGCCCAGGCTTCTTTGGGTTCTCCCATCGAGACCCAGACGTCGGTATAGAGGAAATCCACACCGTGAACGCCGTCTTCAACGCTCTCCGTTAAGGTGATACGAGCGCCGGTAACGCTGGCGATTTCCCGGCACTGCGCGACCAGCGCGGCATCAGGCCAGAAGGACTTTGGCGCTATCAGGCGGATATCCATGCCCATCTTCGCCGCGCCCACCATCAGCGAGTTGCCCATGTTGTTGCGCGCGTCGCCCAGGTAGGCGAAGCTCAGTTCCGGCAGCGTTTTGCCCGGCGCATGTTCCAGCATGGTCATCAGATCGGCCAGGATCTGTGTGGGGTGAAATTCATCGGTCAGGCCGTTCCAGACGGGAACGCCCGCGTATTCCCCCAGCTCTTCCACAATGTGTTGACCAAATCCGCGATATTCGATGCCGTCATACATCCGCCCCAGGACGCGAGCAGTATCTTTCATGGACTCTTTATGGCCGATCTGCGAGCCGCTTGGGCCGAGATAAGTCACCTGCGCGCCCTGGTCGAACGCGGCGACTTCAAACGCGCATCGGGTGCGGGTAGAGGTTTTTTCAAAAATCAGCGCGATGTTTTTGCCGATCAGTGTTTGCTTTTCGCATCCGGCTTTTTTTGCGGCTTTCAGCTCAATAGCCAGATCGATGAGGTGTTGGATTTCCGCCGGGGTGTAGTCAAGCAGCTTCAAAAAGTTACGATTTTTCAGTGAAATAACCATTACAATATCCTTGTTAAAATGAATTGCCTGATGGCGCTGCGCTTATCCGGCCCACGGTTATGCGCGCTCTGTAGGCCGAATAAGGCGGAAGCCGCCATCCGGTAAAAAGCCTTATGCGTCAACGTCGGCGGTTTCACACCGAATCAAAGTACCTTTCTCGCCCGCGAGAATGGCTTGCCCATCCGCCAGCGAGCCGATTCCGGCAATGCCGCGGCAATGGCTGACAAACTCAGCGCAGGCGGTCACTTTCGGGCCCATCGAACCGGCGTCGAACTGCATTTCACGAAGCAGCTCCGGCGTAACCTGCGCCAGCGGGCGTTGGGTGGGTTTGCCCCAGTCGAGATACACCGCGTCGGCATCGGTCAGAATGAGCAGCGCGTCGGCGTGAATTTGGCTGGCAAGCAGGGCGGCGGACAGATCTTTGTCGATCACCGCCTCGATACCGTGGTAGCCATCGGCTTTTTCCACTACCGGCACGCCGCCGCCGCCGTTACAGATAACCAGGTGATCGCGGCTAATCAGCGCGCGGATGGCATCGTTTTCCACAATGCGTTTCGGCTGCGGGGAGGGCACAACGCGGCGGAAGGCGTTACCGTCGGCTTTGAATACCCAGCCCTTTTCTGCCTGTAACGCACGGGCCTGCGCTTCGTCGTAAATGGGGCCGATATATTTGGTTGGATTGAGGAATGCCGGGTCGTTGGCATCGACTTCGACCTGGGTGAGCAGGACGCTGATTTCACGCTCCGGCAGATGATTCTTCAGCGCCTGTTGCAGCATGTAGCCAATCATGCCCTGGCTTTCCGCACCGAGAATATCGAGCGGGTAGGGCGTAACGTTAGCGTAGGCGCTATTTTGTAGCGCCAGCAGTCCTACCTGTGGGCCGTTGCCGTGCACTAACACCACGCGCCATTGCCGCGTAAGCTGGGCGATGGTTCTGGCCGCCAGTTCGATATTTTTACGCTGAATATCAGCCTCCAGCGGTTCGCCGCGTTTGAGCAGCGCATTGCCGCCCAGCGCGACGACCAGTGTGCGTTTGTTTTCCATAACGTCTCCTTTAAATACCATCGCGTTCCAGTGGACAGCTCATGCAGCGTGCGCCCCCGCGCCCGCGACCCAGTTCATCGCCGGGAATGGGAAGGACGGTAATGCCGGCTTTGTCGTATTTTTCGTTGGTCCAGATGTTGCGCTCATAGCCCACCACCACGCCTGGACGCAGGGTGAGCACGTTATTGGCGTCATTCCACTGTTCGCGCTCAGCTTCAAATGCGTCGCCGCCAGTGGTGATTAAGCGCACCTGATCGATGCCAAGCGCTGTTTCAAGAGCATGAACCAGCGTGCTCTCCTGGGTTCGTTTCAGACCGCCGCGTCCGTCTGGCGTCAGCGTCCAGCACTGAACGTCCGGGCGAACGACTTCCGGATAGACGGAGAAGGTGTCGATATCAATGTGGGTCATGACGGTGTCAAGGTGCATACAGGAGCGATGTTTTGGCAGTTCAACGGCAATGACGCGTTCCGCCTGACGATGTTTAAACAATGCCTGCGCCAGGAACTCGACACCCTGCGGCGTAGTACGTTCAGACATGCCGATCAACACCGCGCCGCGGCCAATCACCAGCACATCGCCGCCCTCTAAAGTGGCATGGTCGTAATTAATGTCCTCGTCGCCGAAATATTTAATGAAATCACCGCCTGCGAATTGAGGATGCCAGCGATAAATAGCACGTAAATTATTCGTTTCACGTTGGCGTGCAGGTTTCGCCATGGGGTTAATTGAGACGCCGTTATATATCCAGCAGGACGTGTCACGGGTAAATAGGTGATTCGGTAATGGCTTCATAATAAAGTCATTAATATCGTGAGTATCGACCACCATATTTTTTATGGAGGCGGGGATTTCGCCGTAAGTTAAACCGCCGCTTAAATGGCGAGCCAGTTCACGGTGCGGCATATCCGCCAGCCAGGCGCGAATATCTGCGGCAAAGGTGGGCCCAAGGCGATAATCGGAAATTTGCGTATCCAGTAGCCAGGCTTTAGCGTCAGCCACATCCAGCGTTTGGGTGAGCAGGTCGGTTAACAGCAACACTTCTATCCCTTGCTGGCGCAGCGTGTTGGCAAAAATGTCATGCTCTTCGCCAGCGCGCTCTACGGATAATACATCGTCAAAAAGTAATTCCTGACAATTTGAAGGGGTAAGTCTTTTTAGGCTGAGATTGGGACGATGCAACATTACGCTGCGTAATTGACCGATTTCAGAACCGACAAAATGCTTTTCCATCATTATACCTTTTACATAATTTCAAGAATAAAGAAGGAGTGGCTGCAAATATTTAGCGTGCTTGCAGTCGCGGCGTTTCAGTTAAATTCGGGAGCAATGATTGAATTTTATTTGGGTTGTTAATGTGATGAGATTCACATCAATTAAGGAGTGCTATTTTTCTTACTTAATATATGAGCCGGGTCAGATAAATTGTAAAAACAATAAAGAGTTAAATGAATTACTACGCAGCTATATGGTTTGTTATTTTTTATTGTTAATTATTTGTTTGTTATATTGAATGATGTTTAAATCTTAACTTATTGAAAATAAAGTGATTATTTTTAAGAGTTGCATAACTATGCGTGAGGGGGATTTTATTATCGGGGATATTTAAATAATTTAAAAATAACTATGGATATAGAAGTCATTTATGCAGGGAGAGCGAATTGTGATCGCTAAAACGTTTTTATGTTAACGCCTTTAATATCAAAGCGTTGTTAGTGATGGCAATTTGGCGCCACTGGGGTTTATGCATAGGTGCTGCATAAAGTTGGGTGAACTATTAACAATATATAAACACCGCTGGCGATAAACATGCGCTGGCGCAAAATCGATGAGAGTAAGGGTAGTATGGCAGCCATTTTTCTCGTATAAAGAGAAAAATAAAACGCTGTTTTAACTAAGGGGATGCGATGATTATTGGCAATATTGAACATCTGGAGGCCAGGCTGCCGACGGCGTTACGGCAGGCGATTGAGCACGTCAATGCGCATGTCACGGCAACGACCGCGCCAGGTAAGTATGACATTGACGGCGACAGGTTGTTTTATATGATTTCTGAAAATATGACGGAGCCGGGCGAATCGCGCAGCGCAGAGTATCACGCCCGTTATCTTGATATTCAGATTGTGCTACAAGGTCAGGAAGGGATGGCATTCAGTACCCGGCCTGCGGGAACGCCGCACACGGACTGGCTGGCGGATAAAGACATTGCATTTTTACCGACGAGCGTCGACGAGAAAACCGTCGTCCTGAACGAAGGCGACTTTGTGGTGTTTTATCCCGGCGAAGTGCATAAGCCCCTGTGCGCGGTGGGAGAACCGGCGCGGGTACGTAAAGCGGTTGTGAAAATGCTGATGGCGTAATATTTTGTGCCGGATGGCGGCGCCTGCACGTTGCGATCTTGTAGGCCAACCGCCATCCGGCATCATAACGACATTATTTAGACAGCGTCGCTACCATTACTGCTTTGATGGTATGCATTCGGTTTTCCGCTTCATCAAAGACAATGCTGGCCGCAGACTCAAAAACCTCGTCGGTCACTTCCATCCCGCCATGTAAACCGTACTCTTCGGCCATTTTTTTGCCGAGCGTGGTTTCGTCATCATGGAACGCAGGCAGACAATGCAGGAACTTAACCTGCGGATTGCCGGTTAAGGCCATCATCTGGCTGTTGACCTGATAATCACGCAGCAGGGCAATACGCTCCGCCCATTTCTCTTTGGGTTCGCCCATAGAGACCCAAACATCGGTATAGATAAAATCCGCGCCTTTTACGCCCGAGGCGATATCTTCGGTCAGGGTGATGGCGCCGCCGTTCTTTTTCGCCATGGCGCTGCACTCCGCCACTAACGCGGCTTGCGGCCAGCAGGCTTTTGGCGCGACCAGACGGAGATCCAATCCTGTTAACGCGGCGGCTTCCAGCATGGAGTTACCCATGTTATTACGCGCGTCGCCGGCATAGACCAACGTCATCTCGTTAAAGGCTTTACCCGGCAGATGTTCCTGCATGGTGAGCAGATCCGCCAGTAATTGCGTTGGGTGATACTCATCGGTTAAACCGTTCCATACCGGCACACCGGAATATTCAGCCAGCGTTTCGACGATCTCCTGGCCATATCCTCGATACTGAATACCGTCAAACATCCGGCCCAGGACGCGGGCAGTATCTTTGATGGACTCTTTATGGCCGATCTGGCTCCCGCTGGAACCCAGGTACGTCACGCGCGCCCCCTGATCGTATGCGGCAACTTCGAAAGAGCATCGTGTCCGGGTCGAGTCTTTTTCGAAGATGAGCGCAATATTCTTACCCACCAGCTTTTGTTCTTCTTTACCGTTTTTCTTATCGGCTTTCAGTTTGGCGGCAAGCTGCAACAGAGCAGTGAGCTCGCTGGCGGTGAAATCAAGTAACTTTAAAAAAGGTTTTTGGTAAAACGTAGACATACTTCCCTCACATGGCTTAGGCCTCTAATTGAATTAAAATTCACTTTATATGGATGATTATTCATTTGCAACTCTGTTTGATAAAACTTTTCTCGATAAGGTGGAGGCAACGTCGGCGGTATGTGACAATAAGAGTATCGGCAGGACATCTATGAGGAACGAGCTATGGCAAACCCGGAATTACTGGAAGAGCAGCGTGAAGAAACGCGCTTAATTATTGAAGAGTTACTTGAGGACGGCAGCGATCCGGATGCGCTGTACACTATCGAGCATCACCTTTCCGCTGACGATTTCGAAACGTTGGAAAAAGCCGCGGTAGAAGCCTTTAAACTCGGCTATGAAGTGACGGAGCCGGAAGAGCTGGAAGTGGAAGAGGGCGATACGGTTATTTGTTGCGACATCCTCAGCGAGTGCGCGTTGAACGCCGAACTCATCGACGCTCAGGTTGAGCAACTGATGAACCTGGCGGAAAAATATGATGTTGAATACGACGGCTGGGGAACCTATTTCGAAGACCCTAATGGCGAAGAGGGTGATGACGACGATTATGTCGATGAAGATGACGACGGCGTGCGTCACTAAAGCTGCATAGTATGACGGTACGGCAGCGTCTGCTGTCGTATTTTTTTAACAGGTTACGTATGAATTACCCGCAAATACTCTCTCCGGTGCTTAATTTCCTGCATTGCCCGACGCCGCAGGCGTGGATTGTCCAGGCCCGCGATCCGCAAAATCTTCCTCTTCTGCTTACCGATCACCTGATCTGCGAACTGAAGGCTGCGCAAACCGCGTTGCTGTTGGTGCGTAAATATGTCGCCGATAAATCGGGCGCCGACGCGCTGCTCTCCTGGCTGCAACCTTACGAGGCGTTCGCGTTTCGTCAGGGGCCGGAGCCGGATTTTGTTGCCCTGCATAAACAGATTAGCAAAAGCGCCATGCCGCAAACTGATGACCCCTGGGGACGTCAGCTTATCGACCGTATGGTGTTATTGATTAAAGAGGAGTTGCACCATTTTTGGCAGGTACGCGAGGTCATGCAGGCCAGAAACATTCCTTATGTGAAAATCACCGCCAGCCGCTACGCGAAAGGAATGTTGAAAGCGGTACGCACGCACGAACCGCTCACCTTAATTGATAAGCTGATTTGCGGGGCGTATATCGAAGCCCGCTCCTGCGAACGTTTTGCCGCTCTGGCGCCCTGGCTGGATGAGGATTTACAGACGTTTTATCTCTCGCTTCTGCGCTCCGAAGCACGGCATTATCAGGATTACCTGGCGCTGGCGCAGCAGATTTCCGCCGAGGACATTTCTGCGCGCGTGCGCTATTTTGGCGAGGTAGAAGCTGACCTTATCTTGTCGCCAGACCGCGAGTTTCGTTTTCATAGCGGCGTGCCAGCCGCCGGATAAAGGGTAAAATTAAAGATTAGCGTTTTTATCTTTTACGCTGTCGCCACCTGCGTGGTCATCCGCCCGACATCAAACTGCTGGCGAGCAGAAAAAGTCATTTTCATGATATTCTGTCCTGAGTAAAGCCTGCCCTGCGGCAGGCAAAAAGAACTCACTCAGTGTTATATTCCCGAAAGGTGACCGTGAACAATGCCATTTTTGCATCATCACTACGGGTTCTTGTGTTGAAATACTTACTGTTTCACGCCTTTTGACGCTTCAGAGCAGGTCTTGCCAACAAAGGTTTGTTTAATTTTGTTGATGGAGGTTGTTTTATTACCTCCTGCATCGACATCCGATTTCATGGTCATCGCAAATTCTGTATCGCTTATTTTCGTCGTTTCTACAATAGAGTGCGATTTGACATCAGGATTATTACAGACAGTCTCATTGATCAGTTTGGTATCCGTACTTTCTACAAATGTTGTCGTGCAACCGCCTGCACTGGTAGAAAAACCCTTCACCATTTTTTTAGAATCTTCAGACATTTTAGGGGTATAACACATAAGCGTCGCTATGCCCGAATTTTTTTCATCCATTAATACTTCTTTTGTATCTGGATTGATGGTGCGCATTTCTATATTTTCCATTTTCCATTCGCCGGGCTGTATATCTAATGCATATACATTAGAGATACTAATAAACATAGCGGGGAAAACAATTGCTGATAATAGGCGTTTCATTTATAACTTCCTTGAATAATAAGTGATTCCCGGATAACAGGATGTTTCCGGGATTACTTATATCAGCAAAAATAATACCTGGCGAGGATAAATAAACGCCTGGTTTTCAGAGATCCTTTAACATCCTCACTTCGCAATCGACATGTCCGGTGCAGCCGAGCGGTTCGCTAATATGTTCAAATCCTAAACGTTCGTATAGCGCAATCGCCTCGCGTAAAAAAGCCGTTGTTTCCAGATAGCAGCGTTTAAAACCCTGTTCACGGGCATGATCCAGAGCCATCAGCGCCAGCTTTTTCGCCAGCCCCTGACCACGAATCACCGGTAAAAAATACATTTTTTGCAGTTCACAAATGTCTGGTTCGCTACAGGATAACGGCGCCACGCCGCCGCCGCCCACCACACAACCGTTTTGCTCTACCACCCAGTAGGCCGCGCCCGGTTGGCTATAAACCTGATACAGTTCATCCAGATTGGGGTCGGCAACGGTATAACCTTTATCGGCGGTAAGTCCGTATTCCGCTGAAACCTGACGGATGACACGGGCAATAGCGGCATTGTCGGCGGTAGTGATTCGGCGCACCGTGAGCGTTGGCGAGGCGACATTATTCATAATATGGCTCAATTTTTAAAATTTATTTATAGATTACTTTAATACCACCGTCTTGAGTCACGCGCAAGGAGATCCTGAATCAGACAAAATAAAAGGCGGAAAAATTAAACAAAAATAGTATCGTAGTCAAATCAGTAACAATTTACTGGTTTTTATTATTAATTCTAATAGATTGTAATTCAGGGATATGATTCATGAATAACGTTATCAGTAGTAAAGATAACCATAATCACACGTTGGTGTTTACAGGCAAGGGCGGAAAGTATTTTGTTATTTGCCTTGTGAATTTCTTGTTGACGTGTATCACGTTTGGAATCTATGCGCCGTGGGCGATGGTGAAATGTCGACGTTATATTTATACTAATATGACGCTAAACAATCAGCCTTTTGCTTACAAAGCCACGGGCGGCGCATTATTTATTAGTGTGTTGTTAGTTTTTATTATTTATATTGTTAGCCTCTCTCTTATTGAACACGGTCATCCCGGTCTCGGTTTTACGCTATTCGGCTTATTAATTGCGATTATTCCTTTTATGGCGGTGAAAGGATTACAGTATCAGGCGATGATGACTTCGCTTAATGGCGTACATTTTGGATTCCAGTGTTCCATGCGGCGCGCCTGGTGGTACATGTTCGCTCTCCCGGTACTCCTGATGGTGGCGCTTTATATTGTTCTTTATATTATCTCACTGGTAACCATCGCCGTCGGCGGTTTAGTGTTCAATATCGTTTTTCTCGGTTTGCTGGCTATTATTGGGATAGGGGTCATTAACGGTATTACCTACAGCAAATGGATGACCTTGTTTGGCAATGGCGCAAACTTTGGCATTCATCGTTTCTCGATTCAGGTTAATGTTAAAACGTGCATCAGAGGGTGCGTGTTGGCAATGTTGACCCTTTTCCCTTTTGCTGTCGTGATTGGTTATCTAATCGCGCCGGTGTTCACCGACATGATTCTTTTGAGTATGATGGGGAATGCGCAGGCAGGAGGGGCGCTTATTCTGCAATATTATGGCCAGATAATGGCATGTTATTTCCTCTATTTTCTCGCGATTATTGTGGTAACCAGTTACTTATATGTGGCGTTACGCAACCTGTTTTTAAACAATTTGTCACTGGCGAACGATTCGATTCGTTTTCATTCCTCTGTCACTGCACACGGTATGCTGTGGCGGTTACTGGTGGTGTTTGTGATTTCCGGCGTGACCTTAGGGCTGGCTTATCCGTGGTTGAAAATTTGGCTGGTGAGCTGGCTGGCGCAGAATACACAGGTCCAGGGCGATCTGGATTCGCTTGAGTTAACCAATGATGAGAAGCCGCTGGAAAACAGCCTGCTAATGTGGATTTCTCGTGGCATCATGCCTTACTTCCCGTTTATCTGATGTAAAAAGGCCGACGTTTACGTCGGCCCATAATTCATGTTGTCGGATGGCGGCGTGAATGCCTTATCCGGCCTACCGATCGCGCCATGTCAATAAGCGAACGTGTAGGCCTGGTAAGCGAAGCGCCATCAGGCTTTCAGATTACAGCGCGCTAATAACCGCCTGCTGCTCAATCAGCTTCGCTTTTGCTTCTGCATAGCCTTCCAGCTTCTCACGCTCTTTGGCAATGACCGCTTCCGGCGCGCGAGCAACGAAACCTTCGTTGGACAGCTTGCCTTCGATACGGGCAATCTCACCTTCGATTTTTGCCACTTCTTTCGCCAGACGCGCCAGCTCATCGTCTTTGTTGATGAGGCCAGCCATCGGGATCAGCAGTTCAGCGCCGTCGATGATTTTGGTCACGGAAACCGGGCCTTTGTCATCGGCTGGCAGCACGGTGATGCTTTCCAGACGCGCCAGGGTTTGCAGGAAGCTACGGTTGTCGTTAACACGACGAACGGCTTCTTCACTACAGCCGCGCAGCAGCAGTTCCAGCGGTTTGCCCGGGGCGATGTTCATTTCCGCACGAATGTTACGTACCGCGACGATCGCCTGCTTCAGCCACTCGGTATCGGCCAGCGCGGCTTCATCCACCTGTGCGGCGTTATATTCCGGGAACGGCTGCAGCATAATGGTATCGGCGGTAATGCCACAGATAACCTTCACGCGCTGCCAGATGGTTTCGGTGATGAACGGAATGATCGGGTGCGCCAGGCGCAGCAGACCTTCCAGTACGGTGACCAGCGTATGGCGGGTGCCGCGCAGTTCGGCTTCGGTGCCACCGTTCATTACCGGCTTGGTCAGCTCCAGATACCAGTCGCAGAACTGGTTCCAGGTGAACTCGTACAGGATGCCTGCGGCGATATCGAAGCGGAAGCTATCCAGTGCTTCGCGGTAGGCTTTAACGGTCTGGTTGAATTCCGCCAGGATCCAGCGGTCCGCCAGCGACAGAGTCATTTCGCCGCCGTTGAAGCCGCAATCCTGCTCTTCGGTGTTCATCAGCACAAAGCGGCTGGCGTTCCACAGCTTGTTACAGAAGTTACGGTAACCTTCCAGACGCTTCATATCCCAGTTGATGTCGCGACCGGTAGAAGCCAGCGCCGCCAGGGTAAAGCGCAGGGCGTCGGTGCCGTGCGGCTCAATGCCGTTCGGGAACTGCTTCTCGGTACGCTTGCGAATTTTCTCCGCCATCTGCGGCTGCATCATATTGCCGGTGCGTTTTTCCAGCAGTTCCGGCAGGGAGATGCCGTCGACCATATCCAGCGGGTCGATAACGTTACCCTTGGATTTGGACATCTTCTGGCCTTCGTCGTCGCGAATCAGACCGGTCATGTAGACGGTATGGAACGGCACCTGCGGCTTGCCGTTTTCATCTTTGATGAAGTGCATGGTCATCATGATCATGCGGGCAATCCAGAAGAAGATGATGTCGAAGCCGGAAACCATCACGCTGGTCGGGTGGAACTGACGCAGGGCGTCGGTGTTTTCCGGCCAGCCGAGGGTAGAGAAAGTCCACAGCGCGGAGGAGAACCAGGTATCGAGAACGTCTTCGTCCTGACGAAGCTGAATGTCGGCGCCGAGGTTATTTTCCTGACGCACTTCGTCTTCGGTACGGCCAACGTAGACGTTGCCGTCGTTGTCATACCATGCCGGGATACGGTGACCCCACCACAGCTGACGAGAGATACACCAGTCCTGAATATCGCGCATCCAGGAGAAGTACATGTTTTCGTACTGCTTCGGCACGAACTGAATGTCGCCGTTTTCAACCGCTTCCACCGCCGGTTTCGCCAGCACGTCTGCACGGACGTACCACTGGTCGGTCAGCATCGGTTCGATAACCACGCCGCCACGGTCGCCGTAAGGGACAGTCAGATCGTGCGGTTTAATTTCTTCCAGCAGGCCCAGCGCGTCAACGGCAGCAACGACTGCTTTACGGGCAGCAAAGCGTTCCAGCTTCTGGAACTCAGCCGGAATCTCGCTGGAATAAACGTCAGACTCTTCACCTTTGGTATCGAACACTTCCGCGCTTTCGCGGATGTCGCCGTCAAAGGTCAGGATGTTGATCATCGGCAGGGCATGACGTTTCCCGACCTCATAGTCGTTAAAGTCGTGCGCCGGGGTGATCTTCACGCAGCCAGTGCCTTTTTCCATATCGGCATGTTCGTCGCCAACGATTGGAATGCGGCGGTTAACCAGCGGCAGAATAACGAATTTGCCAATCAGATCTTTATAACGCGGATCTTCCGGGTTCACGGCCACGCCAGTATCGCCCAGTACGGTTTCCGGACGGGTGGTGGCGACGACCAGGTAATCTTTACCGTCTGCGGTTTTCGCGCCGTCGGCCAGCGGATAGCGGATGTGCCACATGGAGCCTTTGGACTCGCGATTTTCCACTTCCAGGTCAGAGATGGCGGTGCGCAGCTTCGGGTCCCAGTTCACCAGGCGTTTGCCGCGGTAAATCAGGTCTTCTTTGTACAGGCGGACAAAGACTTCTTTCACGGCATTGGAAAGACCTTCGTCCATGGTGAAGCGCTCGCGCTCCCAGTCAACGGAGTTGCCGAGACGGCGCATCTGACGGGTAATGGTGCCGCCGGATTCCGCTTTCCATTGCCAGATTTTGTCGATAAACGCATCGCGGCCGTAGTCGTGACGGGTTTTACCTTCTTCAGCGGCAATCTTACGCTCAACCACCATCTGGGTGGCGATCCCGGCGTGATCGGTGCCGACCTGCCACAGGGTGTTTTTACCCTGCATACGCTGGTAACGGATCATGGTATCCATGATGGTTTGCTGGAAAGCATGTCCCATATGCAAACTGCCGGTGACGTTCGGCGGCGGGATCATGATGCAGAAGGACTCTTTGCTTTCGTCGCCGTTAGGCTTGAAATAGCCCTGCTTTTCCCAGTGCTCGTAAAGCGGCTGTTCGATATCTTGGGGGTTATATGTCTTTTCCATTATTTCCAGGTTGCCGTATTCAGGTTAAAACCAGCCACGCGGTAGGCTTTGTAGCGTTCGCGCGCCAGTTGTTTCAAAGTTTCTTCGTAAGGGACGAAGTCTACCACTTCTGTGAAAGCGGTGGCAAAATCTGCAAAGCTTGTACGCAGGCTGATTAAAATATCGCGCGGGCTGCTGTTGCGTTTTTGCGGCCAGGCGATTTCAACCGGCGCGCCGCCGCGTGGGCCTTCGCCTGCCAGATTGTGCGGGACAAAACTTTCCGCCGGTCTTGCCCACAGCGCTTCATCCAGCCGAATGGCCTGCTTCTCATCTTCGCAGGCGATCAGCACGCGCTTGCCCGCGCGCCAACGTTCTGCGGCAATTTCACACACCAGTTGTTCAACGGCGCTTAAACCGTTGACGGTGGTGTCATTATCCAGAAGATAGAACGTCGCATTTTTCATATATGGGGCTTCTTGTGGTGGATTTAAATGCGTTGTCATGATGCCTCCCGTAGGCCGGATAAGCGCAGCGCCATCCGGCAAAACGCCTGATGGCGGCGCTAATGCGCCTTATCAGGCCTACGGGGTAATCTCAAACTTACTCTTCGCCGTTAAAGCCCGCACGATTGAGCAGGAACTGCGACAGCAGCGCTACCGGACGACCCGTCGCGCCTTTCGCTTTGCCGGAACGCCAGGCGGTACCGGCGATATCCAGGTGCGCCCAGTTGTACTTACGGGTAAAGCGCGACAGGAAGCAGCCCGCGGTGATAGCGCCGCCAGGACGACCACCAATGTTCGCCATATCCGCAAAGTTGGACTCCAGTTGTTCCTGGAACTCATCGCCCAGCGGCAGACGCCACGCGCGGTCGCCCGCTTGCTCGGACGCGCCGATCAGTTCATGCGCCAGCGGGTTATGGTTCGACATCAGACCGGTAATGTGATGGCCCAGCGCAATCACGCAGGCGCCGGTTAGCGTCGCGACGTCAATGACGGCTTCCGGTTCGAAGCGCTCAACGTAGGTCAGCACGTCGCACAGTACCAGACGGCCTTCAGCATCGGTATTCAGCACTTCAACCGTCTGACCGGACATGGTGGTCAGTACGTCGCCCGGACGATACGCGCGTCCGCCCGGCATGTTTTCACAGCCCGCCAGTACGCCGATAACGTTAATCGGTAGCTGAAGCTCGGCGACCATACGCATCACGCCGTAAACCGCCGCCGCGCCGCACATGTCGTACTTCATCTCGTCCATCCCTTCAGATGGCTTGATGGAGATGCCGCCGGAGTCGAAGGTCAGGCCCTTACCCACCAGCACGATCGGACGCGCGTCTTCGGACGGATTGCCCTTGTACTCAATCACCGACATCAGCGATTCATTCTGCGAACCGTGGCCGACCGCCAGATAAGCGTTCATACCCAGTTCGCGCATTTGCTGTTCGCCGATCACGCGGGTGATGACATTTTTGCTGTAGCTGTCGGCCAACTGGCGCGCCTGTGACGCCAGGTAGGCGGCGTTACAGATATTGGGCGGCATGTTGCCGAGATCTTTCGCAGCCTTAATCCCGGCGGCGATGGCCAGACCGTGCTGAATGGCGCGTTCGCCGCTGGTGAGCTCACGGCGGGTCGGCACATTAAAGACCATCTTACGTAGCGGGCGGCGCGGCTCGCTCTTGTTGGTCTTGAGTTGATCAAAGCTATAAAGCGTCTCTTTGGCCGTTTCGACGGCCTGACGCACTTTCCAGTAGTTGTTGCGGCCTTTAACGTGCAGTTCGGTCAGGAAACAGACGGCTTCCATCGAACCAGTATCATTCAGAGTATTTATCGTTTTCTGAATAACCTGCTTATACTGACGTTCATCAAGCTCGCGCTCTTTGCCGCAACCAATGAGGAGGATTCGCTCGGAAAGAACGTTAGGAACATGGTGCAGCAACAGAGTCTGCCCCGGTTTTCCTTCCAGTTCGCCGCGACGCAGCAATGCGCTGATGTATCCGTCGCTAATTTTGTCGAGCTGTTCTGCAATCGGAGAAAGGCGACGCGGTTCAAAGACGCCCACGACAATGCAGGCACTCCGCTGTTTCTCCGGGCTACCGCTTTTTACACTGAACTCCATGCACTATGCTCCTGAATCTTAAAGACAACAGTGGTGGCTACAGCTATACTCGTCGTCTTTCAAGTTGCAGATGCGTTGGCTGCGCCTGCTCGCCCCTGTCGCTTACCTGATGTAAGCTCCGGGGCTTCACAGTCTTGCCGCCTGCCTGCAACTCGAAATCCATTAGAGTATAGAAATTGAAAGCTTTCGTAACTCATGTCCGCTGTTGCGGTGACTTCGTGTTAATCTTAACGTTATTACGGCATTGGCACGTCAGAACAAGTTCTGAGAGGTGAATCCGCTGAGTATAATGATCTTAGCGATGATTTCGACGACTCAAGAGAATAAATGACGTTTAAGCCATGAAACAAGCTAAATTCCAGCAAAAAAATGGGTTTTTACGGGCGTATTTAAAGTGATAATCATAAGATATCTGGTGCGGGAGACGCTCAAAAGCCAGCTGGCGATACTCTTCATCTTACTTTTGATCTTCTTTTGTCAAAAGTTAGTGAGGATTCTCGGCGCGGCGGTTGACGGCGATATTCCCGCAAATCTGGTGCTCTCGCTTCTGGGGCTGGGCGTACCGGAAATGGCGCAGCTCATCCTGCCTTTAAGCCTGTTCCTGGGGCTGCTGATGACGCTGGGCAAACTGTATACCGAAAGTGAAATTACGGTCATGCACGCCTGTGGGTTGAGCAAAGCCGTGCTGGTAAAGGCCGCCATGGTACTGGCGTTATTTACCGGTATCCTTGCGGCGGTTAACGTGATGTGGGCCGGCCCCTGGTCGTCAAAACACCAGGATGAAGTACTGGCAGAGGCGAAAGCGAACCCCGGTATGGCGGCGTTGGCGCAGGGACAATTCCAGCAGGCGACCAACGGCAGCTCGGTGCTGTTCATCGAAAGCGTTGACGGCAGCGACTTCCACGATGTTTTCCTGGCGCAAATTCGCCCTAAGGGCAATGCTCGTCCTTCTGTGGTCGTGGCCGATTCCGGACACCTTACTCAGTTGCGCGATGGTTCCCAGGTTGTCACCTTAAACAAAGGGACGCGTTTTGAAGGAACGGCGTTGCTACGCGATTTTCGCATCACCGACTTCCAGAACTATCAGGCAATTATTGGCCATCAGGCCGTGGCGCTGGACCCGAACGATACCGACCAGATGGACATGCGCACGTTGTGGAATACCGACAACGATCGCGCTCGCGCCGAGCTGCACTGGCGTATCACGTTAGTCTTTACCGTATTTATGATGGCGCTGATGGTCGTGCCGCTCAGCGTGGTGAATCCACGTCAGGGGCGTGTCTTGTCTATGTTGCCCGCCATGCTGCTTTATCTGCTGTTCTTCCTGATCCAGACCTCCATTAAATCGAATGGCGGTAAAGGCAAACTGGACCCGGTTATCTGGATGTGGGCGGTCAACCTGATCTATCTGGCGTTGGCGATTGGTTTGAACCTGTGGGATACGGTGCCGGTCCGCCGCCTGCGTGCCCGTTTTCTGCGTAAAGGAGCGGTATAATGCAGCCATTTGGTGTACTTGACCGCTATATCGGTAAAACCATTTTTACCACCATCATGATGACGTTGTTCATGCTGGTGTCGCTCTCCGGGATCATCAAGTTTGTCGATCAGCTGAAAAAAGCGGGGCAGGGTAACTACGACGCGCTGGGCGCGGGTATGTACACCCTGCTCAGCGTACCTAAGGATATCCAGATCTTCTTTCCTATGGCGGCGCTGCTTGGCGCGCTGCTGGGACTGGGGATGCTGGCGCAGCGTAGCGAACTGGTGGTGATGCAGGCATCGGGTTTCACCCGTATGCAGGTGGCGCTGTCGGTGATGAAAACGGCTATCCCCCTGGTGCTGTTAACCATGGCGATCGGCGAATGGATCGCCCCGCAGGGCGAGCAGATGGCGCGTAACTATCGTGCGCAGGCGATGTATGGCGGCTCGCTGCTTTCCACCCAGCAAGGTCTGTGGGCGAAAGACGGGAATAACTTTGTCTATATTGAACGGGTGAAGGGCGACGAGGAGCTGGCCGGCATTAGCATTTACGCTTTCAACGATCAGCGTCGTTTGCAGTCGGTGCGTTACGCCGCTTCGGCAAAATTCGACCCGGAGCATAAGGTCTGGCGTTTGTCGCAGGTGGATGAGTCCGATCTGCAAAACCCGAAACAGATCACCGGTTCGCAGACGGTGAGCGGCACCTGGAAAACGAATCTGACGCCGGATAAGTTAGGCGTGGTGGCGCTGGACCCGGATGCGCTTTCCATCAGCGGTCTGCATAACTACGTTAAATATCTGAAGTCGAGCGGACAGGACGCCGGACGTTATCAGCTCAATATGTGGAGTAAAATCTTCCAGCCGCTCTCCGTGGCGGTGATGATGCTGATGGCGCTGTCGTTTATCTTTGGACCGCTGCGTAGTGTGCCGATGGGCGTGCGCGTGGTGACGGGGATTAGCTTCGGCTTCGTCTTCTACGTCCTCGACCAGATTTTTGGCCCGCTGACGCTGGTATATGGCATTCCGCCGATTGTCGGCGCGCTGCTGCCGAGCGCGTCTTTCTTCCTGATTAGCCTGTGGCTAATGCTGCGTAAGTCGTAATCACAGTAATCGTAGGCCTGATGGCGCTGTGCTTTTCAGGCCTACTCCGGACCCGTAGGCCGGATAAGTCCTTTCCGCCGCCATCCGGCAGACAGCCTGGTATTCCTCGAATGATGTAGCGCGTAACCTGACACGTGGCGCTTTTGGCTACGCGTTAAGCACAGGCAAGCTGCGGGAAAGAGCATAAGCGCAGTAGTTCAAAAAGTTATAATGTGTTGCCGTGATAAATCTGATAACCCAAATCAATCGTATTATGGTTGAGATCGTTATTTTTAATTTTGTTGAGCAACATCTGCGCGGCTCTGCGCCCGATCTCAAAACGAGGGGTAATTACGCTGGCGAGGCTCGGTATCATTTGCCTGCCCATCTCCAGACCGTGGAAGCCGGCGATGGAGATCTGCTCCGGTACGGCCAGTTGACGCTCGCGGCACCACAGTAGAGCGCCCATTGCGATATCGTCGTTAGTACAAAAGACGCCATCCACGTCCGGGTGCGCAGTAAGCGCATCACGCATTAGCTGTATCCCCAGATGGATAGAGGAGATAGCGCGGGGATTGATGCGCAACGGCGCCAGCCCCCGGCGCGTCATCGCATCGCAGTAGCCGTGATAACGCTGCTCATCTCGGATATCGTCTTTTGAACCCAGATAGAGGATTTTTCGCCGCTGGCGTTTATCCAGCATGGTGCTGACCATATCAAAGGCGGCCTGACGGTTATCAAACCCCACCTCCATATCTAAGCGATCACCCTGGATGTCCATGAGTTCTACAATCGGAAGGGTAGCTGAGCGCAGGAATTTGACGGTTCTGAGGGTATGATATTTTTCTGAAAGAATAATGCCGTCGATATTGTAAGACAGTAAATTGATAACGGACTCTTCTTCCGAATCGCGATTGTAATTGTAATTCGCAATGAGAGTTTGGTAGTTATGACCCGACGTTACGGATTCAATCCCGGCAAGAATGTCGGCAAACAACTGGTTCTGGAAAGAGGGGATCAGCACGCCCAGAGTGTAACTTTGCGCGTTTAACAGCATAGCTGGCGCGCGATTTGGTATGTAGTTAATTTCCTCCATGATCTGCGCAATACGCTCGCCGGTTTCCCTGGCGACTTTTTTCGGCGAGCGGATGTAACGGCTCACCGTCATTTTTGTCACGCCAGCAAGCGTAGCGATATCCTGCAAAGAAATTCTGTGATTCCTCATGTTTTCTCCAGTACCGGGGGCGGGAACGTCGCCCCCATGGTTAATTGGGCTGCGGATGATGAATTAATGCAGAACCGCATTCAGCGCCAGTACACCCAGCAACCCCATGACAGAAATCAATGTTTCCATAACGGTCCAGGTGCGTAGGGTTTCCCCGACGCTAAGATTAAAATACCCTTTAAACAGCCAAAAACCGGGATCGTTAACATGTGATGCAATAACGCTTCCCGCGCCTGTCGCCAGTACCATTAACGCCGGATCGGCGTGGGTTACGTTAATAATCGGCAATACGACGCCCGCTGTGGTTATCGCAGCCACGGTCGCGGAACCTAACGCAATACGCAGCACGGCGGCTACCGTCCAGCACATTAATAACGGAGATAGCGAGGTGCCGGTCATTAATTGCGAGATATATTGACCCACGCCGCTATCCACCAGCACTTGCTTAAACGCGCCGCCGCCCGCGATGATAAAAACAATCATCGCAATAGCGCCAATGGACTCGCCGACGATATCCATCACCTGCTCAACCGTACGTCCGTTGCGTCGGCCCAGCGTAAAAATGGCGATGATAATGGCAATAAACAACGCCACTGCTGGATTACCGATAAATTCGAAGAAAACCCGCACGGCATTCGTTTTTGGCAGCGTGATTTCACATACCGCTGCGATGGCCATCAGAATGACCGGGATCACGGCGGCAAAAATACTGTTCCAGAATGACGGCATCTCTTCTTCACTGAATAGGTGAGGATTAAATAGTCCTTCAGGTGGCGCTTTTTCAAAGCGCGCCAGCAATTTTGAAAACAGAGGGCCGGCAACAATCACGGTCGGTATGGTAATGATTAACCCATACAGCAGGGTCGTACCGAGATTTGCCTCAAAAATTGTCGCAATAGCGGTAGGGCCGGGATGCGGCGGCAGGAAGCAGTGCGTAACGGATAAGGCGGCGACCATTGGAACCCCGACATACAGCAATGGCAGTCCCGATGAGGCCACAATCGTAAAAACGAGCGGCAACAGCAGTACGAATCCGACTTCAAAAAACATTGCCAGGCCGACGATAAGCCCGGTGATCACCAGCGCCCATTGCACGCGTTTTTTGCCGAACGTATTAATGAGCGTCGTCGCAATGCGCTGCGCGGCGCCGGTATCGGAAATTAATCTTCCCAGCATCGCGCCAAAACCGAGGATCATGGCGAGTCCGCCCAGAGTACCGCCAATTCCGTTTTGTATGGAGTGCAGGACGTCTTGCGCGCCCATCCCTTCGGCAAATCCCACCACGGCGGCAACCAGAACAAGGGCGATAAAGCCGTTAACTTTAAAGCCAATCATTAAGACCAACAGCAGCGCAACGCCTGCCGCAATAATTATTAATGGCATATTCGTCTCTCTTATTAGCGCCAAAATAGCAGCGCTTACGCGCTGCGTCGTATTTCCCTGCTCAGACGGCAACCAGCATACCGCCATCGACAAACAGCAGATGTCCGTTAACAAAGTCGGAGGCTTTTGACGAGAGAAACACCGCTGCGCCAATAAGCTCCTGGGGATCGCCCCAGCGTGCGGCAGGCGTACGTTTGCATAGCCAGGAGGTGAAGGCTTCATCTTCAACCAGCGCTTTGGTCATCTCCGTTTTGAAGTATCCCGGCGCAATACCGTTGACCTGGATATTATGACGCGCCAGCTCCACGCACATGCCGCGAGTCAGCATCTTCACGGCACCCTTCGACGCGGCGTATGGCGTAATCGTGTCGCGGCCCAGCTCGCTTTGCATCGAACAGATGTTGATCACTTTTCCTGCCTGCCGCGCCACCATACGGCGCGTAACGGCCTGAGAGACGAGAAAAACCGCGGTCTGATTTACGGCGATGACATCATTCCACTCCTGCTCGGGAAACTCAGTAAACGGATGACGGCGCTGGATACCGGCGTTATTTATCAGGACGTCAATGACGCCGATATCTTTTTCGATATGTTCAACCGCAGCTTCAATATCCTGTTTATGGGTGACATTAAAGGGAGCGGCAATAGCCTTTATCCCTTCCTGCTGAAGTTTCGTCACGGCTGTTTCGGCACGCTCCGGGGTAATATCGTTAACAATAATGCGCGCGCCATAGCGACCAAGACCGGTTGCCAGCAAATAACCAATTCCCTGAGCGGCTCCGGTGATAAGGATATTTTTACCTGCCAGTGAAAAAAGATCGTTCATGATAGTGTCCCTTATTTTACTTTCTCAGAAAACGAGCTGAACTTTTGCCGCCTGTGTTTTGTCTCCGGCAAAGAGCAGCGCCGCTTCCAGGTCGGTAAATGGATATTCCGCGCTCAGTAACGGCAGCGGATTGATAACGCGGTTGGCAAGCCAAGAAACCGCAGTATTAAATTCGGTAGTAAAGCGGAAAGAGCCTTTCAGGGAGATCTCTTTGCTTATTACCATCATCATCGGGAAGTTGGGGACTGCGCCGCCCATGCCAACCTGCACCATCACGCCTTTGGCCCGTGTGACTTCCAGACACGTTGAGATAGAGGAAGGATGCCCAGAGACTTCAAAACTGATATCGAAATACCCTTTTTCTGCTTTCCAGTCATCGAGAGAATCATGCTGTGGGTTCACCAGCGTATCCGCGCCCATCTGCCGGGCCAGCGAGAGAGAACGGGCGCTGATATCGGCACATACTACTTCCGCCGCGCCCAGCGTTTTTACCGCGCTAACAATCAGGCAGCCGATAGGGCCAACGCCGGAGATAAAGACGCGTTTGCCTTGCAGATCGCCCGCCTCATGAGCCGCATGAATGGCAACCGCCAGCGGTTCGGCAAAGGCCATGGCTTTTTCGTCTGCCTGTTCCGGCCAGGGAATGCACTGAACGGTATCGACAGCTTTAAATCGGGTAAAACCGCCATCGACATGCGGAAAATACATGGCGCTGCCAAAGAAACGCATTTCAGTACAGTGGTTTTCTTCATGCTGCAGACAGTATTTGCAATGACCGCAAGGCTTCGATGGATTAATCGCTACCGGTTGTCCTTCACGTAATAAATCTGAGTCGCTATGAACGATTTTGCCAATCACTTCATGACCTAAAACCATTGGCGCTTTTACTGTAAAATTGCCGACTTTGCCTTCCTGATAATAATGTAAGTCAGACCCACAAATGCCGCCTCGGGTAATTTGTACGAGTGTTCCTTTATTATTCCATTCAATATTTTGTTCCGTAACGGCAACAGCACGCTTACCCGCAACAACGCAGGATTGAGTTTTTACTTCCATAAATTCCTCACTGGTCAGGTAGTTACCCTGAACGCATTTAAGCGGTTTTATTTGTCATTATTTGTGACTTATGTCACGCTGGAAAATTGTTACACTACAATGTTACGCATAACGTGATGTGCCTTAGAGTTCTTCTCTATGGAAATTAAAAAACGTGAAATTGTCGAACGTAGAGGCGTAATATTGTGGTGTGGAATATGACTCAGAGGTATTTAAATGGCCGGGGAAAGCTATATTTTAATGGGTGTTTCAGGTAGTGGTAAATCTTTAATAGGCAGCAAAATTGCAACATTATTTTCTGCGAAGTTTATTGACGGCGATGATCTCCATCCGGCGAAAAACATTGATAAAATGTCTCAGGGAATACCGTTAACTGATGAAGACCGTTTACCCTGGCTGGAACGATTAAATGACGCTTCATACAGTCTTTATAAAAAAAATGAGACGGGATTTATTGTCTGCTCGTCATTAAAAAAACAGTACCGCGATATTTTACGTAAGAGCAGCCCTAACGTACATTTCCTGTGGCTGGATGGCGATTACGCTACCATTCTGCAGCGAATGCAGCGTCGTGCCGGGCATTTTATGCCGCCAGACCTGCTGCAAAGTCAGTTTGACGCGCTGGAGCGACCGTGTGCCGATGAACATGATATTGCGCGTATCGATGTTAATCATGACATCGATCACGTGACGGAGCAGTGCCGACTGGCTGTACAGGCTTTTCGTCAGGCACTCAGCGCTTCCTGATCATTGTCAAAGCGCTGAGTCAGGCGGTCAGAAGTCAGCTTTTAGCACTACACGATAGCGGGCTTTGCCGTCGCGAACGTGCTGAATAGCCTCGTTGATTTGTGACATTGCGAACAGTTCCGTGGTGGGCGCGACTTTGCTGCGTCCGGCGAATTTCATCAGTTTGCGAAGTTCATATGGCGTTCCGGTTGCCGAGCCTGAGATACTGCGATCGCCGGCAATCAATGTAAACGCCGGTACGGGCAGCGGCTTCAATACGGCCCCAACGGTATGGAAGTTGCCGCCATAGGTCAGCGCTTCGAAGTAGGGCTGCCAGTCGAGATCGACGTTGACCGTGTTAATAATGAGATCGAACTGGCCCGCCAGTGCTTTTAACGCTTCCGGATCGCGGCTGTTCACCACGTTATTGGCCCCCATTGCCAGCACTTCCTGCTCTTTCGATGGATTTGAGCTGAACGCGGTGACTTCGCAGCCCATTGCATGTAACAGCTTTATGGCGATATGCCCCAGCCCGCCGATACCGATGACGCCAACGCGGCTGGTAGCAGTAATATGGTGCATCAGTAGCGGTTTAAAGACCGTAATGCCGCCACATAACAGCGGACCTGCGGACGCCATATCTATATTCTCCGGAAGAGGAATTACCCACTGCCAGCCTGCGCGAAGCTTCTCGGCAAAACCGCCACGATTGAGGATAGTGGGCACTGCGCCTTCCTGGCAGTTAATTTGATTGCCGCTGATACAGGCATCGCAGTGTCCGCAGCTGCGCGCCGTCCAGCCGATTCCAACGCGCTGGCCGACTTTTAGCCCCTTATCCTGTGCCGCGCTGCCGAGCGCGGCTACCCGACCGATGACCTCATGTCCGGCAACCAGAGGGTATTGAGAGAACCCCCATTCATTGTCGATCATCGACAGATCGGAATGGCAGATCCCGCAGTAGTCGACCCGTACCTCGACATCTTCCGGTTGGAGTTCTCCAGCATCATATTCATAGAGTTCGAGCTCGCCGCCCGCCTCTTTGGCGGCATAGCTTTTTATTATCGTCATTGTGTTTCCCTTAATGTGGTGTTGAACTGAAAAGTGTAGAGCATGGAGGCAAGGGACGCCCGGCGTTAATCTGCTGGAGAAGGCGGGAAGTAGCCTGATTATTCTATTTAATACTCAACACTGCTGAAATTTTCAGCACTTAGCGAAACAGGTGTACGCTCGTGCTTGCATGGCGGCGTATGACAGGTATAATCCACAACGTTTTCCGCATACCTCTTCAGTGCCGAAGTGGCGAAATCGGTAGACGCAGTTGATTCAAAATCAACCGTAGAAATACGTGCCGGTTCGAGTCCGGCCTTCGGCACCAAAAGCATGTAAATGGACCTCAACTGAGGTCTTTTTTTTATGTCTGAAATCCAGTATTTACCCACTTTTCCCGCTATATTAACCCTCTCAAGGTCAACCGACATCAATGTACATCTACCAACACATGTTGGTACAGATGATGGTATTTCCGGTTCGATAATGCTTGTACCAACAGGGAGGGGATAAGCATGGCGTTAACAGATATCAAGGTCAGAACAGCCAAGCCAACGATAAGCAATACAAACTGACCGATGGCAGCGGTATGCACCTTCTTGTCCATCCAAATGGTTCTAAGTACTGGCGTTTGCAGTACCGTTATGACGGCAAGCAAAAGATGTTGGCACTTGGGGTTTACCCTGAAATCACACTGGCGGATGCCAGAGCACGTCGTGACGAAGCGCGTAAGCTACTAGCGAATGGCGTCGATCCGGGAGACAAAAAGAAAAATGATAAGGTTGAACAGAGTAAAGTACGGACCTTCAAAGAGGTGGCGATCGAGTGGCATGGCACCAACCAAAAGTGGTCTGAAGATCACGCCCATCGTGTGCTAAAAAGCCTGGAAGATAATCTCTTTGCAGCGCTTGGTGAACGTAATATCGCTGAGTTAAAAACTCGCGATTTATTAGCGCCCATTAAAGCCGTAGAGATGTCTGGACGTCTTGAGGTTGCTGCCCGTCATCAACAGCGCACTACGGCCATTATGCGTTATGCGGTACAAAGCGGGTTAATTGATTATGACCCGGCACAAGAGATGGCAGGAGCGGTTGCTTCTGGCAATCGACAGCACCGTCCGGCGCTGGCGTTAAAACGCATCCCTGAATTGCTCCAGAAAATAGACAGCTATACCGGCAGGCCGCTAACCCGCTGGGCAACGGAACTCACTCTGCTTATCTTTATTCGATCCAGTGAGCTGCGTTTTGCTCGCTGGTCAGAGATTGATTTTGACACGTCGATGTGGACGATTCCACCAGAGAGAGAACCTATCCCTGACGTTAAGCATTCTCACCGAGGATCAAAGATGCATATACCGCATTTGGTGCCGCTTTCTAAGCAAGCACTGGCGATCCTGAAGCAGATAAAACAATTCTGTGGCAAGCATGAACTGATTTTTATTGGCGATCACGATCCGCGTAAGCCGATGAGTGAAAACACGGTGAACAGTGCGCTACGGGTGATGGGGTATGACACCAAGGTTGAGGTTTGTGGTCACGGCTTCCGCACGATGGCCTGTAGCTCATTGATTGAGTCAAGGTTATGGTCAAAGGATGCGGTAGAACGACAGATGAGCCATATGGAACGTAACTCAGTGCGGGCAGCGTATATCCATAAGGCGGAGTTTATCGACGAACGCAAACTGATGCTGCAATGGTGGGCTGATTTCCTGGATGCGAATCGGGAGAAAGGGATCACGCCATTTGACTATGCGAAGATCAACCAGGGGCATGGTGAGTGAGACGAGTGCTTTTATTTCTTGATTGATGTTTAAATTAAAACGCCCAACCAGCTCTATTGGGGCTGGTTGGGCGCTGTATTTTTTACCGTTGTTATCGGGTTTTCATCTGCCAGGTACAGAGCTGACAAATAAAAAAGATATCTGCAATAAAGTCTTGAATGTACATATAGTTGCGAGCATCATCGCAAATATGTGCTCATGGATTCTTCAATGTAATGGCCTCTGACAAAACCCTAAAGCAAGCGATATCAAATATCACTATCTGGCGCAAAGGCGAACAGCGTGCGCCACATAAGCCATTATTGCTGCTGCACGTCCTCTCACACTATCGGCAGGGTCATGATCGCCTGTTTAACTATGGCTCTGAAATCTACGAGCCCCTGTTGGATCTCCTGGAACGTTATGGACCGCAGCGTCGTGACCAGCGCCCGGACATGCCGTTCTGGCGTCTGAAGGGCGATGGCTTCTGGGAACTACAAAACGCAGAACTGTGCTCAACCAAGGGTAGCCGCCAGCCGCCCCGTCGTGAACTCATTGAATATAATGTCGAGGGTGGATTTGATGCCGATAATTTTGCGTTGGTGGCAAAAAATCACAGGTTAATTGATACGCTGGCGCAGCAGCTCCTGGAGGCGCATTTCCCGGTCAGTATTCAGGAAGACATCGCTGACGAGATGGGTTTTGATATTCGCACCTCTCTCCGTCAACGCGATCCGAAGTTCCGCCAGATGGTGCTACGTGCTTACAATTATCAGTGCGCGATCTGCGGCTTCAACATGCGCCACGACAATGCGCCAATTGCTCTGGAAGCTGCCCATATCAGATGGAAGCAGAACCATGGCCCTTGTGAAGTACCTAATGGCCTGGCATTGTGCGCAATCCATCATAAAGCGTTTGATCGTGGTTCGATTGGTTTGGATGAAAATATGCGTGTGATAGTTTCCGACGCGGTAAATGGTGGTGGGGTGGTACAGCGGCTGTTCTGGGATTTTGCGGGAAAGGCGATTGCGTTGCCCCCGGTTAAAGAAAATTATCCGGGCGAGCGGTTTGTGGAATGGCATAGGAAAGAGGTGTTTAGAGGGGAACATTGAGCTGGGGTAGGGCAGTTATTTTGCGTGTGGCATACAAACCATTCAGCCTTGATGACGAAATGGTTTGTCAGCGATAATTACGATGCTTCACGTTCTGCAAGTTCGGAGTTACTGGCATAAGGGACTTTTCCAGAAGATACAACCTTGGCCGCTGCGATCAAATGCACGTCCTGATCGTCGAAGAAAATATGCGGTTTAAACGCCTTCAGAACTTTTGTTTTCTCTACACCGCCAAGAAAAAAAGCTTCATCGACATATACCCCCCAGCTTCTTAGCGTTTTAATAACGCGCATTTCCGAAGGGCTATTTCTGGCTGTCACCAATGCAATACGAACAGGAGAATACTCAACGCGGGTCGGCAATCGCTCCTGAAGCTTGGCTATTTTTTTTAGCAAAGTGGCATAAGGTCCCTCTTCCATAGGGATATCCTGCTGCGCGTCTTCCTGAGCATGAAAGGCAGCCATTCCTTGGGTCTTATAAACCAGTTCGCTTTGATCGGAAAAAAGTACCGCGTCGCTGTCAAAAGCAATGCGCACTTGCCCTTCCGGGATATCAGATGCGTCAGAAGGTGGATCTTTCAGGATTGCAGCGGCGCAGAATCGGGAATCAATCACCTTTTGCGCATCTTCAACGTTAGTTGTTAAAAACAGATCCACATCAAAGGCATCAAGGTAATCGGCAACGGTTTCGCCTGCGGTAAAAGCTGAACGTGTAATATCGAGTTTGTCATGGCGAATGGTATTCAAAACGCGGATACCTGTATCAGGACTGTTACGCGACATCACAACAACCTCAACCAACGGCGATTTATCATCCGGCTGGCGGTACCGGTTCAGACCCAGCAACGCTTTGACTAAGGGGTAGCCTGTTCCGGGCTGTAAAGGCTGGTTTTCGTGTTCCAGCATATAAGCGCGGTATTTTTCAATGGCGCTGTCCGGATCGGCATGGCCCGTATGCACTCCTGCGCTGTGTGACCCTGAATTAATCATATTTACGGAAAATCCAAAATGGACACAAATGAAACACAATCCACGCCAGTATGGGGACTACGGAACGATGTCTTCCCATCATTTGGCGCCCGGTTAGTTCAGGAAGGTAATCACCTGCACTATCTGGCTGACCGGGCGGGTATTTACGGTGAATTTACCCCGGCGCAACTAAAGACTCTGAATATCGTATTTCCAATGTTTATTAAACGCATGGAGGTCGCTTTACGCACTGGCGCACTCAATCCGCGCGAAGCCAGACGCTTTACGACTGCACTCCGGGGCATAACCTGCGAAGCCGACACTCGCGGATCGTTCGGTTACGTTTATCTTTCGCTTTACCCAACCGTCGTTAAAAACTGACCGGCATCCCCCCTCACTATCTGTTTACCAACGGAATTTCATTATGCAAACCCAATACAACCACCCACACCGGGCGACCCCGTCACAGCCGTCGCCTGTCGAAATCTGGCAAAAACTGCTGACCCATTTACTGGCTAAACATTATGGCCTCGAACTCAGTGACACGCCGTTTAGCGTAGAGAAGGTGATTCAGGAACACATTGACGCCGGTATCACGCTGGCTAATGCCGTGAACTTTATTGTAGAGAAATACGAGCTGGTTCGTATCGATCGCAAGGGATTTAGCTGGCAGGAACAATCACCCTATCTTCGGGCTGTAGACATTCTGCGGGCGCGACAGGCTACGGGTCTGTTGCGACGTCAACGCTATCTCGCGGCACACTGAATCTTGCGAGCAGCCTTCCCATATTACATTCCCGATCTTTCTTCCCTGTTAACTCCCTGCATAATGCGCCTGCCATTCCCGGCAGGCGTGTTTGCTTTTATACGGACGGAAAATTATGCAAACAGAAGCTGAAGTGTTAACTAACCATAACGAACTTATCTGCTCGACAAATATTGAACGGATCGTCACCGGGCGGAATGCGGCGCTGCAACAGATTGAAGCCGTCATCCACCAGCTTGATGAGATTTCCCGCCTGACATCCAGTATTGGCGGCAACACGGCGGAGCACTGGGCGATGCGGCAAGGGCGGGCTTTTGACTGCTGGTTGATGCAGGCAACGGACAAAGCCCTGCCAGTTATCGCCCGCAATATCGATCGCAGCATCTGGCGTGACCTGATGCTGAAATCGGGGATGTTGTCGTTGATGGATGCCGAGGCTCGCAACCAGTGGGCAAAGGATCTGGATGAAGGCGATCTTCCGGCCATCAGTAAAGCCAATATTCTGAGTACCTTTAAACAGTTGCACCATAACAAGCAGGATGTTTTTGAACGCGGCATTATCAATGTGTTCAAAGGGTTGTCGTGGGACTATAAAACCAATAATCCCTGCTACTTCAGCAAGAGGATTATCGTCAACAATCTGGTGAAGCATGACCGATGGGGCTACAGCCTGAACTGGGGCTGGCGACGCGATCAGCTCGCCGATCTGGAGCGGATGCTGTACCTGCTTGACGGGAAGACTATTCCCGACAACCGGCATGATGTATCCATCCGGTTTATGGACTTTGTGCGTGACAATCCGCATCAGCAGGTTTTCGAAGATGATTTGTTCACCATTCGCTATTTTCAGAAGGGCAGCGGGCATATCACGTTTAAGCGTCTGGATCTGGTGGAAAAGATGAATGATATCGTGGCTAAACACTATCCGGGGATGTTGCCTGTGAAATAAGATGTGATGTTTTTATAGGCACCTCTATGCTAATCTTAACAGGAGTTATTAAGTATTATTAAACGAGGTAATCCCTATGGCTTCTTCCGCTAAACAGACCATCAGCGCCCAGATTCCAGTTGAGTTGGCTGCTGCTGTTGAAAATCTGGCAATTGAGTTAGATCGTTCTAAGAGCTGGATTATTAAGGAAGCATTGACCAGTATGCTGGCAGAAAGAGAACGGCGTCATCAGAGTATCCAGGCCGGTCTTGCCGATGTGGATGCTGGTCGTGTGGTGAGTCATTCGGATATGGTAGATTTTGCCAACCGTTTAAAGAAAGCTTGATAAATGGAAATTTACTGGACGCTTAAAGCTCAGGATGACTTGGAGCGTATCTACCGTTTTGCCCTTCAGTATAGCCGCCAGCACGCCGATGACGTTTTGGATCGCCTGATTACTGGATGCGCTGATCTTACAGCACATCCAGCAATTGGCGTACAGCAGACTCGGTATGAACCTCGGCAAGTCCGAAAAGTGTTGTTTGATGACTACGAGGTTCACTACGAACTCCGTGACAATGATATCTATATCGTGGATCTCTGGCATACGAAAGAAGAACGATGAAGGAATTTTCTTTTCGTTCATGAGCGTTGATTACTGAGGAAAAAAACACAATTTTGTGTCTTTACTCATTTATGTGTTTTAATGGCACTCTCTGCCCCTTATGAAGGATGGATGCCATGTTACAGAACAACATCAAACAGCTTCGTACCCAGCTATCTATCACCCAACGCGAACTGGCATTTATGGTTGGCACCAGCCAGCAGCAAATTCAACGTATCGAAACCGGAAAAGTTGCCGCAAAGCTGAGTCTCGCACAGGCAATATGCAATGCCCTGGATAAGCCTCTAAATGTCGTGTTCCCGGAAAGCGATCGGTTGATAAACGACTTCCGCAAGAAGCGTCGTAAAACCGATGAAGATCTTGAAGCGATAGCCACAAGCGGCATTGAAATGGACAGTGGTCTCTGGACCGTAAAACTTTGGCTACAGGGATATCAGGACTATTTGCTGTTGCCCATTTCAGCGGCGGATAAGCGGAGGTTTTATTATTATTTTCAGGAAAAAACCGCCCCAAACACAGAGCGCTTCTTCGTTTTTGATTCTTCCGAGTATCGGTATGCGTTAAATATGCGTGAAGTGGTATTTCACCAGTTTTTGTCTGATGGTCTGCGGCCAATCGTTGACGAAGAGGATGATGACTGCGAAGACGATTATTTTAATGTCCATATCACCCTGGTGAACGGAGGGGGTGAGATTCCACTGTGCGTTGAGACTGATGCGCCGCAAAACGAAGAGACGTGTGAAATCGGTCAGTTGAACGCGTTTTTTGAAATGCTGGATTGTGAACCTGAAACAACGGATCGTTACATGCTGACCGATGAGGATGGTGAAGACGCTTTTGTCCGTATTGGTTCTATCGCGATGGTGAGAGTTGCGCTTGACGTGCTGGAACCAGTGGAAGACGATGATGAGTGATTGGTTTAATAACTCGGGCTGGCATTAATCGTCCGGGTTCGATACCGAAAATCAATGAATTTATGTGTTGGTATCTGTGTTGGTATATTATCAATGATGATATTTAAATTATTTATAAATCATGAGGTTTAATGTAATGTGCGAGTTCGGCGTTCGCACCAAGTGATGTAATAATTAGCTACCTAATGGTGGCTTTTTTTGCGTCCATTTCCGTCCAAATTCTTCCATATCCACCTGTAATTCAAAGATAATTTATTTTTCGATAATAACCATATTTATTTAATGGTCTTTCCGTGTTGGTCATTTTTCATCCATTGACATCCACGTGATTTGGGGGCCAAATTGGGGGCTTAGACGTAGTTCGATAATAGTGAGGCCCCCAAATGGCACTAACAGATCGCGCTATAGTCCACGCCAAGCCTTGTGGCAAGCCGTATAAGTTCAGTGACTCGCATGGACTTTACCTGCTGGTTAACCCTAACGGTTCAAAACGCTAGTACATCAAGTACCGCTTTGTAAACAAAGAAAAAAAGCTCGCTTTAGGCTCTGATCCGCTTTTGACGCTTGCACAGGCAAGACGCATGCGTGAAGAGGCCCAATTACTACTGATTTCCGGCATCGATCCGAGTGCGCACCGAAAGGCTGAACGCCTTGCTATAACGCCGGAACATACGTTTGAGCCTGTGGGTGGCACGCGAATGGGTAACCAGCAACGTGAACTAGTCGGTAGAACATAAGAAGCGGGTGCTGCGTTATTTCGAGCTTTACATCTTTCCCACGAACTGTAGCTGTGACATTACCAAAAGCGCTGGTAGAGTCAGAGCACAGATACCATTTTTACTGTAAAACCGCGGCCAATATTACTTGACCACTACAAAAGGTTTTAGACTAACCCTCTGTTTATCAGGGAAGATGATAATGATCCAATATTGGTGGAAAGATCTTTTTGATCGCAATAATAACTGGCAGGGTCTGGAGTTGACACTCAAGAGCAGCCAGAGGACCGACGTGGCAATGGAAATGCTAAGTGGTCGTTATGGGCGGATGGCGCTACAGGTCTCCGGGAAGACATTATTCTGGGCATCGATGTTGAAAGATCATTCTGGTGTCTGGTTGGTGTTTAATGCCGATCATTCCGCTTGCCAGACATTATTACCGGCTGTCACATCTGAAGATATTGAGGGTATTAAAAACAAAGGCGAACGGGCCTGGACAGGTGAATGGTGTCGCTATTTTTCCCGGCAATTAATGAATGCGCCAGTGCCTCTTCTGTCTCCTCGCCGATGGCTGATAAGGCCGATGGAGGCCAAATATTCATTACCGAAATTATCCGGACAGCGTGTTCCTGCAAATAGCTGGCGTTTTGAATCTCCAGAAAGCAGCGGGAATATCGGTTGTAGCTGGACGCTCTACGGCGGAGATTTTCCTGATTTGGTTAATCCTGCCAAAGTCAGATTAGTGGATTGGTGGTGGGGTGGTAGCCTGCTATTCGGACGTTATCCTATACAACCTGATGCCGGAAGGTTAAAATGGTGGCGTAAAAAATGCCGTGAGGGTGCGCTGCCTCCAGTTCTTGTCTGGTATATAGCAGGGCTGGGTTCATTTGTTATTCTTGATGGTCATTATCGTTTACAGGCAGCGATTGCAGAAGATATCCCTCCTTCATTTCTGGTGCTCAGCGAATTACAGGAACGGGATTTTGCTACCGATCAAGAACATCGGGCCCGTATTGTCCGGGCTTTAGAACAGCAGCTCAAAAATCCGAAGAGCAAAATCGATAGTGTAAATCAGACGCTGATTAATCTTTATGATACACGTTATCTTTATGCCTCAACCCATAGCCGCGCGACGCTCGGCGAAGGAACTCGCTGGGCACAGGAGTTAGAAAGCTATCTGCAGCGGCATCAGCTGGAAGACTATCGGGACAGGGTACTTAATGGCGTTAACGATCAATGTTGAATTAAGGATAACAAATGGCGGCATTTTTTAGGGAATACAGAGATACTCTTCTCGCCTTCACCGGAATTATTATCGCGCTGCTTTCCCTGTGGTTTACCTGGTCGCAAAGGCAGGAGCAAATAAAGCATAACCATATTTCTGTTGAGCCGCGGATGAACGCTTATTTTTCAAATGACGGGCGGGTGAACAAATCGGGTATTTACATCATCAATAATGGAATGGGAACTGCATTTGTCTCTGCTATATCTGTAACGGTCAATGGCAAAAAAGTTGAACCTGTTGCCGGGAATATTTTTGTCGGAGCAGTGCAGGCGTTAGGCCTGGATATCCAGTGCTTTGTGATTGGCGGACCCAGACCTAATGATTCATTTAAAGTTGGCGAGGAGATTTTCTTAATTGAAGCAAGGGGGACTGACGAGCGCTGCTCAGGCGATTCACTTATCCTTCGGTCTGCGGCTTTAGACTCTGCCCGCTTGGATTTTGTCCTGGATATTGAATCAATATACGGGGACAGATTCCGGTATGTTTATTCCCAGAATAAACAAATTAAGCGTGATTAAACGGGCTTGCGGATACCAGCATCCCTGCTGGCCGACTATTTTAATGACATTGGTTTTTGACTATCGAGACTCTGGTGTACCGCCTCGCAGATCCGGCTGACCGCCAGTCCGTCCACCGCGGTGACCGGGTACGGCGCTTTATGTATGACCGCCCGCACAAAGTCGTTTATAGAATCGATACCGAAACCGCTGGCAACGCCGTTGCGGTAGTTGATGAAATAGCTGTTGGGCGTGAGCGTCATGCCCGGCGTGGTGATTTCCAGTCCGCGATGCTGTGAAGTGCTGCGGATATACGTTGCCTTGCAGAGAATATCGATACGCCCGTCGTTGTCTTTCGGAAACCCCTCCGGCAGCACCCACGAGTTTTCCATCACCCACGAACTGCCATCGGCCATTGTCAGCAGGCTTTGCACGCTGTCAAAGGTGTCGAGACCGCATTCGACCATCAGCCGCTTCTGCCCGACGGCGTACACCGACACCACTTCCTGGCCGGAGAGGTGGCGCACCAGGTCAAAGCAGTGGGAACCCAGAAACCACACCGGGGAGCTTGCGCCCGCCCAGTCCAGCCACTCCGTCGGCACGCTAATCACGTCGTCCATGCTGATATGGCCGCGCAGGATGCGCCCGGCTTCCAGCTTCATCAGGAAGTTGATGGCCAGCAGCAGGCAGATGAGCATCGGGATTAGCCCGGTCATCATGTCGAGGAAGATTATGCCTGCGGCCTGGAACAGGTGGATAAAGCCTTCAGCCAGGGAGACCAGAAACATGGCGGCCTCCTGCGAGTGGTGCGATGGTGCATGGTTGTGGTTCGGTGTGCATAAACAACTCTCCTGTCAGGTATCGTTGGTTAATGCGTCCTGCCACTCACAGCGCGGGTCGTTATGTCCCGGAGTTGTCGGTTGTTGTCATGGGGTGAAGCGGTTTACGGGGTTCACGTTTGTTACTGGCATTGAGGTAACGGCCGGGCCAGATTTCTGATGGATGCATTTCCAGCGCGATGGCAATCAGCCACTCGCCTTTCGGCCACGGGCGCGTCAGGGTATTCGACAGTGTTGACGAGGCCGGTCCCGCTTCCCGCGATAGTTTCGCCAGACTGGTACCGCGCTTGTGTAAAGCGGCAACGATGCCGGCGGGGTGCCAGTCTTTTTTAGCCATTTCGTTTATCTCTTCAATCCTTATGCTACGTTTTTCGTAGTAACTAAGTCATTAAAAAACTACGAATCTCGTAGTTATGCAAAAACGACTTAGACAAAGGGATGTTTTCATCCGTCGATTAAAAGAAGCCCGACAGCGCTTAGACATTTCTCAGACTGCTGTGGGGATTGCTGCGGCTGTAGAGCCTTCTGTTGCAAGCACCCGTTTCAATCGCTACGAGAAAGGTGTTCATGGGCCTGATATGGAAACCGTTGCACGGATAGCTGATGTGCTGAATGTTCCCCTTCCATGGCTGTTCACTTCTGATGAGAATCTTGCTGAACTGATTCTCAACTTCGCTGCCCTCTCTCCTGATGCGCAACTCCAGTTGCTAGAAACGTCCCGCCAGATGGTAGGTATCTCCCCTAAAGATGATGCTTAAGATACGGCCTCTTTTAACCTGTTACTGTGATACTACGTTAATCGTAGTATCGGCAGCAAGCAAAAACTACGATTCTCGTAGTTATGAATACAAGTAACCATTACAACGATATTTTTTGCCGTCGCCTGAAGCAGGCGCGACTGGCAAGTGGGCTTTCCCAAAAACGACTGGGGATCGCAGCGGGCATTGATGAATTTGTCGCCAGTACACGCATCAATCGGTATGAAAAGGGTGTACATGAACCGGGAACGGAGATAGTGCAAAAACTGGCCGAGGTTTTACGGGTGCCGTTGGCTTACTTTTATGCTGAAGATGATGATTTGGCGGAGTTGATGCTAGTTTTCTGGGCATTATCCGAATCAGAACGTGTTGATATTATTGCTTATGCGAAGAAAAAGGTTATTTGACAGAAAATTTACAATATAATTTGTCTCAAGGGTTATACAAACGTCTGTGTTTATAGAACAGTAAATTGTCAGATGAGGAATTATTTCTTGAAAAATATCAATGGAGAAGGATGGGAATGACATTTAAAGGCGGTGGCTGATTGTAAAAACAACATATTTTATAATTTTTTTAAACTGTGTGATTATATGATCTTTGGGGGACTAATTAATGGTGGGCTTATGCAAATCAAGAGAGGTCAGACAAGAAAGTAAAGCGAGCGATTCGTAATCGCTGCGCTTACTTAGTTTAATAACATTTAACAATGTCAACTATGAACCTTTGATTTAAAATATAACTATAACAAAGGCATAGCTATACATAGGGTACGTATAGGACAAGGGAATATTCCCCTCTGGTACTGTTGTATGAATGGCCTACTTTTGAAAAACCATGCTTGGCGAATAAACGTTGCATGCCAGTATTATTTTCGCGAACAGTACCAAAGCAAGCTTTGCTAGATGAGTTATTAGATAAATAATTAGATATGGAATCCATTAACATTCCTCCATATCCATTTTCTCTCTCTTCTTCAATGATATAGATCCAGCCTATTTCGTACTCATACTTATCTTCATCAGAAGAACCTGCTTTATAAAAAACATCTGATTTATAAGATTTTTTCGGTCGTTTAAGTGCAGCAATACCAACATATTTATCTTCTTTGATAAAAAAAAGTTGCTCAGCATTTAATATTCTATCTTTCAGACCGTTGGGATCGACTTCGTCACCCATGAGTACGAGTTCCTCAAATAGTTTCAGTTCATCTGCACTACAATTTTTAGGGCTCTTAGCTAATATTTCCATGTAAACCACTCTTTCTATGTGTTTAATCGATTTTATACATGGATATTATGCTTATTCAAAGTGGTTTTAAACATATAAAGGTAACAGAAGATTAGATTGTTCGGCGTAAAACTAAGCATTTAATTATCAGAGGGTACTTCCATTTAAGTGTAAATCTGAGTTTGCCAAGATTACAATCATAATTGATAAACAAACGAAGTATCATCGATAGGCAAAAGAGGTCTTGGTCATTATTTTTGCTGCCTCCACCTCACTACACCCTATCTCCCGCATAATCCGCATCCGCTCGGCCTTCTCATGCTTCTCGGTTATTGCCAGCGCCAGATAGAGCGCTGGCGGCATCACCCGAAACAGCACTTCAACGCGCGGCGAGAGCACCACACCCTCGGTATACTGCCCCGGTGATTTCACCGCCGAGCGCAGCAGTTACCGCTGTTCTTCCGTCAGCGCCTTAAACCGGCACACCTGATCGATCTCTTCCGGCGGCATCACCAGCAGTTCCCACCACTCGATCATATTGAGCAGCTTCTTCGCCTCATCGGGAAAATCCGCCAGGTTCTGCGTCGCCAGCCACAGCCAGATCCCGAGCTTACGCCACATCTTTGAACATTTAGTCAGAAACCGCGCCAGAAGCGGATTGACGGTAATGATATGCGCCTCATCGGTGATATTGACGATAGGCCTCGCCAGATGCTGGTCGCGCTCGCCGAGGTTATTGATATGGTTAATCAGTGAGATATAGCTGATGGCAAGCTGGGCTTCGTAGCCTTCGAGGGCAAAGGTGGCGAGATCCACCAGGGTGATATCCGCCTCCGGCCACATCTGGCCTTCACGGTTAAATAGTTCGCCTTCAAATCTGGCGCAGCCAGTGGCTGAGTGGGGCGACTTCGTGTTGTTCTTGCACCGGAACCAGTCCGGCGTTGAGCAACAGGCTGTGTAGCTGGCGCTGCTGGCGAAACAGGGCATCGATGTCGGGTGCATGCAGGTAAAACGCCAGCGTGCTGCGGTAGAGCTTATGGCCGTCTTTCAGATAGCTGCGCACTTCGTGGCAGTCGCGGCGGGTGTATTCCGAATCGGTATTGTCGCCAATCGCCCGGTCGGAAAGGTGGCTGATGTGCTGCTCCAGTTTGTCCTGCGGATACACCACCACCGTCAGGTTCATTATAGTGCCTGCTGGTAACAGGTCGAACAGGGCGTTTATCGCCGTCATGCACTAGGTTGCTGTAGCTGTGGCCGGGAAGTTCATACACGCCGCGCGTGCGCTCGCGCAGTTCACCGTTGTTGCGCCGTACCTGAAAATCATGCTCCAGACGGGTGTAACAGGCGGGCGTCAGGTAGGCTCGCTGCGAGCGGAGGTTGCGGGAATAGTCTTCCTCGCCGTTATCCGGCCAGCGGTTCAATTGCTGGAAGATATAAAAGGTGAAGGCGTAGACGCTGGCGGGCGGCACCTCCCACCACGGACGAGTGCTGCCGCTGCGCAGATCCGGCGGGAACCAGAGGGTGAGCTTTTGCGGCGCGCTGTACCAGCCGTAGCCGACGCCAGCCAGACACAGGCACAGCAGAACAATCACGGCCCGTAGCGTCAGGATATGGTTATCGCGCTCGGCCAGCGCATGGCGAAAGCGGCTCATCGCGGACTCCTGCGCACCACCCACACGGTGCTGTGCTGGACTAGGTGTACCCCGAAGATGATGGCGCTCCAGCCAGGAGAGGATCGCCTGCGGCAGCCAGCTGTCGGGCTTGCCCCGTTTGGCGCGCGCCAGAATCCGCCCACCGCCCTGAATCAACAACGCTGCGCCTGCCAGCGCTGAACCGGGGATCAACGGCCAGTAGTGGGTTATCAGGGCCAGCAGAATGCCGAACGCACAGCCACCGCCAAGACCGCTCGCCAGCGCCAGAAACAGTTCGCTGGTGGTGAGGCCGCGCCAGACCACGGGCTCGCGGTTGAGGCGGTCGGGGAGAAAGAGGATGGTCGCCATTTCACAGTACGTCCGAGGCCTGGTTGAGCAGCCAGATGATGACCACCAGAAGAATGCTGCCGACGCCCGCCATCGAGCCCAGATCTTTCCACTGCTTGCGCCCGCTCTGGATCTCCGAGTAGGTGGCAATGCAGTTGTTCGCCACCACCAGAAAACCGACGGCGCAGATGGCCAGCGCCAGCAGCACCACGATGTCAAAACCGTAGTTTTGCAGCGTCTCCATAATGCCCTGACCCTGGCCGCGCGACGGGTCTTCCATCGTCGGCAGGTCGGCGAGGGCGTTAAATGTGGCGAACAGCAGTAACAGAAGCCAGCGCATGATTCCTCCTCAGCTCAGTACCAGCCAGAAGCTGACCAGCACCAGTAACAGTGAACGGGCCGCCACCGCGCCAAAACTCTGCCAGCTCAGGCGCTGGCGGCAGACTCCCTGCCAGGCGACCATTAGCGTCCAGGCGCACCACAGCAGCAGGACGCTGGTAAACAGGCCGAGCACCAGCAGGCTGACGGTCTCCGGTTTGCTCAGGCTGGCGGCCTGAAAGGCGGCGATTTGCGAGTCAGTCATCAGGGTTCTCCCGCTGGTAGCTGGTGCTCAGGGGCTGGATGGCGCGTGGCTGTGCTCTTGCTGGGCTAAGGTAGCGGTGGATGCCTTGTTTAACGGCGGAGATGTCCTGCTGCGCCTGTAAGTAGTCGAAGAAGTAGCGCGATTGTGGATCGGTGCTGGAGCTGGTTTGGGCACGCTCCAGCGAGATTTTCACGCCGTCGAGTTGTTTCAGCGCGAGGGCGAGCTGGGTGGATTCCGGGGAGGCATAGGCCTGTGGCCCTATGAGTAAAGTCAACAGTAGAAATAATGGACTATGTTGCATGGCAGCCTTCTCAGGAAGCGTATTCAGGGCAGGGTAGATGAGAGGCTGGAGAAAGATCAGCGAGGAATTGTTTACATCGAATAAAAATTTTCAGAAGTGGCTAGGTTATCAATGCCACTTCTGAAGAGGGTAATGCACCCTGTGGTATGTATAGGCTCAGGATTCATCCGGCTCTGTTCTGTGGCAACAAACGATCAAACTTCACTGTCTGCTATGAGCGAGAAGACACTATTGCCAAGTGCTGCTAATTTTATTGCCCAAAGAGCAAAAGTGGTCTTTCAAGGTTAATGTATTGGAAAGACCACAAATTAGTTGTCACCATGATGCTTGACAACCGTTAACCATCTGGGCGGGAGACGCTAGTGTTGATTGAATCTTTCCACCAGTTTTTTCAGTTTTTCCTCGGAATTGTCGACTAGCATTTGTGCCAATTCTGCAGGAGCACAACCCAGTAGCTTATTAAGATCATCTGTCGCTACCTCGGGCTGGTCGGCTGACCGAACCGGTGACTGGATTCGTTGCTGTACCTGCATCCACAACTGAGCTACCTGCTCAGGGTCCGTCGTGAAGTAGCCGATTGGCAATGTAAGGCCAGCATACCCAAGAGACGGATCCAAAGCAGCATGGTACTGAACCACTGCCATACCGTACTCGCCAGGGAAAACCAATATTTCCAAGTGCGACTCAGAACGGCCTTTTGGGAAAATTCGTAGGCTACCGTCGGTACGGCTATTAAACTGATTGGTGATTAAACGCTGTGCCCGAAATTCCTCATCGCACTGAAATGCCAAATTGAGGCGACTGTTGCGCTCTCCACTTGCGAGCTCGGTGTTCATTTGTTTGATGAACGACCCGAGACCTAAACTAGCGCCAAATAACTCGTTGGTAGCACCAAGCCAGATTCCTTGATGTACCTGCTGCTGACGTGGCAACCGTTCAGCCCACTTAATTAAAGTGTTACGATTGGGGGCTGCATAGACAGGCCCAATCATCATACGTTGCGTCGTGCTGTTACCATAGCTGGTTTTTCTGCGCTGGCGATCATGGAGTAAACGCCCTAGTTCCAGCTTACCATCACGTCCGATATATCGGCGGATCACCATATCTTTTGCCAGATCACAATAGTCTTCTAGTGTGGAACTAGCGGCCTCTAACTTGCGCTCGTGCAGCCAGTTAATAGCCTCTGTTTTGAGACCGGAGCTTTCCATCAAGCGTGTATGCTCTAAGCTATAGTCCATCAACCGTGAGTCCAGACGTATCCCGTTCAGAGGATCGGAATGGGCGTGGATATCGAGTGAGATCTGCTGTTTCAACCCCGATTGACCAACAGAGGCCCGATTCACTCGGTAGAGTCGGGCCTTCGAGCTACGCAGTGCGCGCTTGCTCTTGGTATCGGGTAAGCAAATCTGAAAGCGACGAAATTGGCTAGCGATCAAATCGGTGAAGTCACTGCGATTGATCTTACGTGGCAACTCGGGCAAACCTTTCTGCAGGTCCGCATTACACTTAGGCTGAATGTGCCCAGTGCAAAGGTCGATGAAGGTGAAGTCACGGTGATTTTCCACGTCCTCAATTGCAATGCCCTCATCCGATGCGCCTTCTCGGCGCTGCATTGTCAGCTTGACTGTAGTCGCGATATCGCCTTCGTCATTGTATCGCACGAGGCCAGTGTCGATCATTTCATCAACCAGAACCTGACGCTCATGGTCAGCGAGTCCGAAAAAGCCTCCTAACTCAGAAGGAGACACGATTTCGAGTTGCGCCACTAGTAGAAGAGCTGACTCAAGAACCGCTGGTAGCGCTGCTTTATGCGTCACATCAATGTCCAGACTGATCTTCTGTACTGGTGCCAGCACGGTAATACTTTGTAGCAAGCGGTCATAATCAGCCGGCAGTTCCACAGGTTGCTGCGCTGTTCTGTTCAAGGTAAGGGTCTTGTTACACATAGTCACTCTCCTGCACCTCGGCGCAAGCATTATGGATCAGGTCAGCTGAACGAATGATTTGGTACTCACTATTATGGTATGAGTACTGTTGGTGGATATAGTCGAAGACACGGGCCAGCGGCTGACATGCATTCGCCTGTTGCCACATACTCCCTGCACCGATGATTAACAGACGCTCTTTTGCCCGAGACAGGGCCACGTTAACTCGGGCATTATCGGTCATGAATCCGCCCTTTTGCTCAGAGTTATGGCGTACTAAACTTAATAAGATGATACGATTTTCAGAGCCCTGATAGGAATCAATGGTATCAACCTTTATCATTGAGCGGATCGGCGCTGCCCAAGATTCAGATTCCAGCCGCATCTGCAGGAGTTCCACCTGCTTGCGGTAACCGGTAATAACCCCGATGGCTGGCGTAGTATCGTTGTCATTCCACTGACGTAGCTGCCCCATCGCCTGCTCATCGTCGACCAATTGCCGCAGCAAGCTGCACAACAGGTTAACTTCAACTTCATTGGCAATTCCCTTGCCGATATTCGTTTCTTGCAACTTACTGTCAGAGGTATCGATCCAAGACACCGTGCGATTCCACGGGGTGGGCAGGGAGGACATCCACTCGGGAGCAGAAGGCCGACCGGTCGCAAGTGTGCCGTCATAGAAGCAGTGGCTAATAATGTCACCTATCGCGGGTGCCATCCGATATTGCTTCAACAACATGTGGCCATCATTCAAGACGTAAGCTCGCTCAAAATCCGTTCGTTTTACATCGACCTCATTCAGGCCTAGATCACGGGCGACTTGGCGTACATGAGCCACATCATAGCTAGGTGCCAATTGGTTGTAGTCCCCCACTAATAGCACTCGCTTCGCACTCTGCATAGCTATGGCTAGCTCGGAAAACGTAGCGCGCGCAGCCTCATCAATTACCACCAAGTCAAAGGCATTTTTATCCAGTTGATATCCGCCATGCCCGATGCCAACCAATGTGCCAACAACCAATTGACGGGTACGAGCAGCAAAGGCGGCATAGCCGGTTTCGTCTGTGGCTAATCGCTGATACCAGTGGTGGGCTACCTTAATTACCTCAGCCATCCGTTCAATGCGCTGCGGATTATTAATCTGGTGTCGTTCGGCAATCATATTAAGTACCGCGAGCAGCGGTTTATTGTGATGCAATACTTGGTCGGGCATATCGGTAAAAGCTGACAACCTGCCAGTTAAAGCGTTCGTCAAATTATCTAGGCGACGCTCAGCCGCCAAGCGAACTATTCGTTCATTATTTGGCAGGTTATCCATATCGACACTATCTTGCTGGAATTCCCTTACTTCATTTCGGGCAGGGGTGAACTCGAACAATTCACGACCGCAGGAACGATACAGAGCGGCAGATTCCAGCACAAATGCCTCAGGCAATTTCAGGCGTGCTGACAGTGCTAGCAGCCGGACTTCAAGATCGCGGTGAAAGGCCGTACGGGCTTGAGCTTGTAGAGCATTAGTGTGAACATCCAGCATACCTTCGCTGACCCGGCGGCGCTCACCTAAGCGTACAATGCTTGGCAGTTTGAAATCCGGGGATTGTTCCTGGCGCTTAAAGCTCAACTCACGCACACGGTTAGCCACTTCGTCGACCGCAGTATGCGATTGACTCACCACCAGTACGCGGCGTACGTCAGCATCATTCAGCAGATAATCTAGTGTTGCGCTAAGTAGTGTTGTTTTTCCCGTACCCGGCGGGCCCATCAACACACTGAGTGGATTTTGTAGCAAATACAGGAATGCGGCGCGTTTAGACTCATCCAGTCCATAGCGGCTGATTTGTTCGTCGGTCGGCATAGGTAATGCTGGAGGCTGGCAACCTCGAGGGCCAATTACGAAGCGGTCGATTAGATCCCCCATCACTGCATCACCAGCAATAATGCGTGATAGTGCCCGGTCTCGTCGCTCCCAGCTAACATCACTACCCGAATTAGACAGAGTCAGGATTGTATCTTCTCGAATGTTTTGCAGGCGGAAGTTATTCCCGCGGTTGTCATCCGAGAGCACCAGCACACCATTGCCGGACTTAGTAACATCCAGTTGGCCGAAGTGAGTTTCATGATCATCTGCTGTCACGTTGATCACGTCATCATCAGCAAACTCTAAAGCGTCGATATTCTCATTAACCTGTACATGAACGATGCCATCTCGCTCCTTAGGGCTTGCAATCACTTTGACGGTGGGCAGTGCTTCGCGCTCTACTTCTACTAGGCGCAGCCAGAGGCGCTTAAGACTTTCCCCTGGAGCATCGGCAACTGCCGTCGGTGGTTCTTCTGCGGGCTTGATGTCCAGGACATGTTGCACTACATGTAATGTTCTGACAAAGTTTAGTAGTTCAGTATTTGTCGCACCATAAGAACCTTTTTTAAGTAAAAAGGGCTGCTTGACCGACATGGCACGATTATCATTCTTGCGGTTATTACGGGTGTCATACACCATCTCCCCCGTACCTAACCGGTCATAGAACATACGATGCACGGTGAGACTCGGCCCATCTACTTTGAGATTCAGTGTCAATTTATGGGACACACCCAAGAAGAATAATTTTAGAATATTACCCTTAGTATAATTGACCGTCAGGTGGTAGATGCCTGAGTCCATCTCGAACAGTTCGCCCTGCTCGTTGGGGAAATACAAACTCTCGATCACCAAGGGCGTAGCCTCAACCAACTCGGGTTCATTTGCATGTATCATTGTGCGCCGTAACATGTCTAGGTTACGAGGTACAGCGTTATTATCTCCCAACGCATTACGGATCTCCCTACGTATTTTATTGGCGCCAGGATGAATGCAGGCAGCAAATATCTCATCTACAATCATGTATACGGCATAGCGGTCACGCGCCGTGGCGCTGACGTCGGTGGTTGGGGAGTATTCAGAATTTGCCGGAGCAAGGCCATCCAGATCTAAGTCAAACATATCAAGCAGCAGAATGCCCAGCTTGCCTCCTTCCGCCTGGACCAATAAATTTTCGGGTTTCAGATCACCATGACTTAGATCCAGATCGTGTAGGTTATGCACTGCACGAATCAGTGCATCAGCTAATTGGAAGCGCTCCTCATAACTATGGTTGGACAGCACCATCCATTGTTCCAAGCTCTCCCCTAGGGCATAAGACTGAACGACATGTGTTCCCATCATGCCGCAGCCGAATTCAATTAATGGCGGAATCGGCAAAACATTATTGGAGGCGACGGCACAGCGTTCAAGAAAGTGCAGAAGCCGCTGGGACTGACCATGGTTATCCTTGTTGGGGCGTGCATTCAAATATATACGCACAGTACAGGGCTGCCCATCAACAGTTGTGGAGCGGAAAGTCATACGTTGGCGCAGAGGATCAGTACTCGGTGCTTCTACCTGAGGATATTGCGTTATCGGCATAGCATCAGTATTGAATGCAGCTAACGCATTGAGCACCCTAACCTTATCTTCGTTAGTATCGAGGTTTTGAAAATTCAGGGTTCGCGTAAGCGCCTCCAGCATTGCACCCGCATCTGTGTGGCGCTCTGATGCATCGTGCTCTAGGCTACGCTGGATAAATCTGTCTAGTTTACCTTCGAAGGGGTCATTTAGAGGCTGCTTCCATTGGGGGGGCTCATCTTGGGATAAGGTTAGATGCTCTCCATAGGCAATTTGGTAACACAGTACTCCCAGTTGGAACACATCCACCGCTTGACCCAATACCTCGGTCTCACCAAAGGCATCTTCTGGCAGCACGATACCCGTTGTATCCAACTCCTGACGCATATCACTGATGCTTTTATGCCCCAAATCCGGAAATTTGGCACTTGTCAGGCCACTGACGATGATGGCATTGCGTTCCCGGTCCCACCACAAGCGTTTAGCACTCAAATCGCGGTGATATACTCCCATGGCATGCATACCGGCCAAGGGAGTTAGCAGAGCTCTTAATAATAATGTACGTTTTTCAATCGACAACGGTGTAGATACTAGGTATTCGTCCAAACGCTCGGCTAGCCTAGGAAGTTGGTAGACTTCGGCCATGTCGACGGTAAGTGTGTCTTCTTGAAGGTTGTGCTTGGGTTCCAATAAATAGTCTTTGCCTAGTTGACTATCGGTTCGACGTATATGCCGCTGCGTTCGGTCCTCACGTAAGCCAAAAAAAACGCGCACAGACATATCTGTGCCGACATGGGCCATCTTAGTGAAGTCCCATATTCGTATCTGGCTTTTGTCGTCCGAATCACGCTCATGTTCGCCGTCAAACTCATTGTAGTAATCGTGGGGGCCCTCTAGATGTGGGGTCTTCTCCGTGATTACATAGCCTGCTTCGAGCTTCTGGCGGATCTGGACATAACTCCCTCCACGTTTCCACTTCTCAAAAATGGCAATTTGCCCGGGGGCACATGGGCGCTTTTCAGGATAGCGGCGAAAATACCCTTCAGCCTTGGTGTAGGGCATTTTGTCAAAATAGGTATCTAGATTCGCGATGGTCAAGAACTCATCAAGCGTTAGCACAAAGCCTTTATCCTTTGGCGATAGCTGTGTAATCTTTGCATCGCCAGAGAGAACTACCAACGCTTGGATTTCGTAGAAAGTATTCCCCCACAGCGCGCGCAGCTCTTCATCGAACATGGACTTGATTCGTTGGGCGTGCTCACGCTTGCGGTCGATGGGAGAGCCATGCTTGATTTTACGCCCACTAGGCGTGGTCTGGATCCACTGGTCGTCTTCCATATGAATTTGGCCGTGGAAGTTCTTAAGTTCTATCATCAAGATGCGATCCTCGGCGAAGATCAATACATCAAATTCTAGACTTTTACGATTTTTGTCGAGCAACAAGATACCCGCATACCCAACCCAGTGTGCAGGAAGGGCTTTCTCAATGGCAAGAATGGCATTGTGCTCGTTTTGGTGTAACCCTTGCGTTGCCGCGATATGTATTTTCATTGAGTTGCCTCCGGTTGTGAGTAAACGGAGACGTATAAGACGAAGGCGTTTGTAAATAGCGATGTGCTATAAATGATATTAGACGGCGACATGAGCGCTGCATAGCAATGGTCTATAAGACCAATTGTGAGAAATTTCATATTTTCGTAGAGTTCATCAGTGGGTACGCCCCACAGCCCTCGCCGAATGCGAGAACCACTGACTTACCCCTAAATAGGACTTTCGACTGTAACATCACATCTGTTGAGTAAAAGTGATGCTTATCAAATGCGAACGGAATATGTCACGACAAATGTATCAGTATAAGAAAGCACAATCAGCGCTAGTGGTCGGCTTCTGATAGTGTAGTAATGTTATAAAGTCCCCTTCTTAAGGTAGTCAGTGCCATATTTTTAATATTGTGCTCGACCCAATTTGCCCTCGGCATGAGAACGTTTAGACCTAATAGAAGTTCGCTATTGGCACGAAACTACCCATGAGCTCAGACTTGATCTAATTCAGTCGATAGATTTACAGCGATTCCTGTTGGTGGAAAAGATCGTCTCTCAGCAAATCGATAAAATTAGACTCTGTGGTTGAAAATGGGAAAGTTAGTATTAAGCGGTTTATAACCAGCGCTTAAAGCTACCAGCCACCATCCATACCGTTATCCCAAACCATATGGTGGCTGGTAATAAAACTAACCTCGCAGGTAGAAACAGCGGCTGCGCCAGATAACACACCCAAATCGTTGTGGCGACTAAACTGCCTGACCTGATGACATAACGGTGGAGAAAAACGGATTCCAGCCCGGAGCCAAACCGCCTTAAATCCCGCCGTACTAGGCCTTCTGTCAGCCCGATTAACACGCACAGACAGAGCAGGGGGAACGTGGCGACCAGCCACGTCAGGCGTAGCATAAAACTGACCAATGTATAAGCCAGAACTGTGAGTGGTTTTTGAATGAGTCTGTTGGTTATAAGCATGTGAGATACCCCGTTCTCCAGCAGCATCACTATTTTTTCCCCCTGCGGATGTGGTTGTAACGCAATAACTAGTTCCGACTGTTCCCGCTTCATCACCTGAAAAACATGCCTGCTGCCTTCCTGCGGCCACCAGAAATAGAGCCCCGCCAGTTCCAGCACCACCCGCAACAACAGTGCGCTGATAACCAGCCCGATAAACCTTCCGGCCAGCGACAGCAGCCAGCCGACCGGCCCCTGAGCCGAACGTGAAGGCGGGGATCGCTGTTCACTCATTCCGCCAGTCCCTGCTGGCGCGCCTGCATCCAGGCCACGAGTTGTGCCACAGACTCCGGCAGCGGGCAGTGTTTATCCGCTACGGGTAGGGGCAGGCGGAGTTTCCACAATTGCCCACCTTCGAGCAGGGCAAAGGCCTGGCCTTTGGGAAGCTGGATCAGCGCGGCGGTATCGAGTAGCGGCACATTACTGGTGGTTACCTGCTCGCGGGTATTGCTGGTAAAGCTGTTGATGCCGCCCGGCGTGTCGGTGACGCCGGAACTCACCTGGCGGCTGCGCACTTCGACCTGTGGCAGTTGCTTTGTCAGCAGTTCGGCGGTGGCGGTTTCGCGCACCCGCAGCATAATCAGATTGTTGAAGTTACCTACCACCTGGCCTGCCTTCGGCGCGCTGCCGATGCGGGCCTGAATATCACTCAGCGTCTGCGTGTAGGCAGTGACCTGAATACCTGCGCCGCCGCCCTTGTTGACCAGCGGAATAAACTCCTCGCCCATCAGTTCATTAAACTCATCGCAATGCAGGTTGATAGGCGGCGGTTTTTCACTGTTGCCGGGCAGTCCATCATTCAGACCAAACTTGTAGAGATGTCCGGCGACGCTCACCAGGTCAGCAAACATTGAGTTGCCGACGGCGGCAGCGACCACCGCATCGGAGAGCGCGTCCAGCCCGACATAGACTACCGCCTTCTGGCGGATCGCCTGCTGCCAGTCGAGGATCGGTCGCTCGTCGTCCAGATCGTGATAGTCCGGGGCGAGCAGGGCGGCAAGCGTGCCGGTGGTCAGCTTTTCCAGCAGCGGCAGCAGCGAGGCGACAATCTTGTCGAAGTAGGTTTTGTCATAGCGCACCGCCGAGAGCAGCCCGTCTAGGATCGGATCGTATAATTTCTCCGCATTGAGATACTGCTCCAGCGCAACCACGTGAGGATCGCGGCCCAGCATATGGCGCGGCATATTCCGGTCATTAAGCTGCTCCGCTAGCTGCGCCACCACTTCCCACGCCCGCGCGTTGTGGCGCGGCAGCACGATGCGGGCATAGTCGATAAACAGGGCGTCGATATTGACGACGTGGCGGGAAATTAACTGATAGTCAGGGCGCTGACCGAGCGCCACCAGGGCGCGGGCGATAATGTTGACGAAGCGCCAGGCGAACTCGCGAAAGGCCGCCGAGTTGCCTTCGCCGGAAAGCTGTCCGGTGAGGCGCGACGCCACCTCCGAGATACGGCCAAAGCGCCCGATGGCGTTGTAGCGGGCGGAGATTTCCGGATATGCCAGATGTAACAGGATAAAGCGGTCGCCGCGTCCGGCGCGCTGCGCCTCTGTCCACAGACGCTTCAGCAGATCGGCGTCGCCTTTTGGATCGAAAACGATCACCACCTCGCCACGGCGGATGTCCTGAGTGGCAAGCAGTTCCGCCAGCCGGGTTTTGCCGACGCGGGTGGTGCCAAGCACCAGCGTGTGGCCGGGGCGTTCACTGAGCGGCAGGGTGACGTCGCACTCTTTCAGTTCCACCCCATGCAACCACGGATTGCCGCCGACGGGCGGCAGCGGGCGTACCGGGTTCAGCCAGCGATCGGCGCTGAGCAGGCGGGCAAGGCCGGGCAGAGTATGTTCGCTGCGTTTTTCGATGTGCCTTGCCAGACGGTAGCACCATCCGGGGCGCAGCCTGTGTGCGGCTTCCGGTTGCAGGCAGTCGTACAGACGCTGGGTGTGGATTGGCCGCCAGCGAAAGCCTTTACCGAGAAACAGCCTCTGGCTGCTGACCGGGATTTTCCGGCTGGTCAGCGCGTAGCGCGGCAGGCGCAGGAGGTTGCGGTGGTAGCGTACGATTTGCCATCCCTGCCAGCCTCGTCGCAGGGCCAGCAGAATCAGGGCGCAGGCCATCAGGCGGGCCTGCCACGGCGTCAGCATCAGCAGTGGGGCCTGCGTCAGGCAGATTAATGCGCCACAGCCTGCGGTGACGGTGCTGTAAAACTCCACGGGTGGGCGCAGCAGCGCTTCCAGCGCGTAGCGGCTCATGGCGGTGCGGCCTGTTGCAGATGGTGGCTGACCAGCTTGCGGTAGCGTGCAGCGGGCGCGCCGCCCGCAGGGCGGTGATAGCGGGCGGCAGCATTGAGCCAGCTTCCGGGACGTTCATCGTAGCGCTTACGCAGCAGTTGCGCGGTGAGCGACAGGTTTTGCAGGGGATACAGGGCATCGCAGGGAGAGTCAAAATATGCCTGGTGCCAGCCGATATTTATTTGCCCGAGCCCCACGTCAATACGCTTTGTGCTGGTGTGGCGGATGGCGGCCAGCAGCGCCTGACAGGCCTGCTCCCGGCTGGCGTAGCGGTAGCCGGTCCCGGCGATATTGAGCGTCCACGGCCACGGGAGATGTTTGCCACTCAGGTTCGCCCCGCTTTCGGTCTGTGTGACGGCCCACAGCAGTTCCGGCGGCACGCGGAAATGCTCTGCGGCGCGCAGGTACGCTTCCGGCAGCGGCTGCGCCAGCGCCAGGCAGGGCAGCAGCAGGATCAGGGCAGGACCTCGCGCCATTGCTCCCCCTTACGCTCCAGCGCCACCGGGATTTTGCTCTGGCCCAACAGCAGCCAGCGGCCCGCGTCATGGTTAAGCGTGATGCTGTGTTCACTCACCAGTTTTGCGTCAATGCCATGCGCCATCGCCCAGCGGCGCACCCGGTTATCATCGCCTTCGCTTCCGACGAGCCAGATATCCAGTGGGCGCTGTTGTGCCAGCAGGGTACGCAGCAGGCTGTCGCAGGGAGGGCAGTCCTCCTGGACGAACAGCGAAACGCGGGAAGTGCTGGCGGAGGTGGTTTTCAGCGGCGTCAGGCCCGGATACAGACGCTGCCAGGCTGCGACATACGCGCGCTGGAAAGCGAGTTCTTTCTCCAGCCGCCGGTATTCCTGCCTGACCAGCAGTTCGGCGAAGCGCTGGCGTTCATGATCGCTTTCAGCCTCCACGCCCAGGGTGGTCAGCGGTCTGAGAGTGGAGCCCGCGTTCTGGCCGGTCTGCACCTCAAGCGGTTGCGCCCACGCGCTGGCGGTGAACAGTAACAGGAGAATCAGGCGTTTCATCGCTTACTCCGGCATCTTCAGCGTCAGCTGGCGTTTGCCGTGACGGAATATGGCCCGGCGCTCATCAATCCGCTCCAGTCGCCAGCCGTGCCACTGTTCTTCCCTGCGCAGCCATACCACCTGATGGAGGTAAACAGCATCCGGCGGCACTATCACCGCCAGGCGGATATCACCGTGCTGTAGGGTCCCGGCGAGAAAAAACGGGGCCGTTAATGGCCCCAAAGGGCGGAGAGACACGGGATGACGGTAAGCCACCGTCGGGGGGAGGGAATTGTCACTGGCAAAACAAATTTCGCGACGGTTTTCGTCGGTGGTCATCCGCCATGCCGGGCCCGCCAGGAGTTGCAGGGCGGCCTTCAGGCGCAGCGGACCGGTGTTGTACTGGCACGGGAGGCCATAAAGCTGCGCCCGGCGCGCATCGGCGAGACACAAGGACCAGCCGCTGTCGCGCAGCAGGTACTGCAGCGCTTCCCCGACCGTCGGATGAAAACCTGGCGGAACGGACAGGGTGGTAAGCTGCTCCAGAAGTGGCTGTTGCGGTGACGTGTTGACCAGCAGATAGCGGTCGTAGCGAACGACTTCTGGCGTTGCAGGGGAGGCGGCGGCCACGCCGTTGAAAATAAACAGGAGCAGAGCTGTCAGCAGTCGTTTCATCGCATCCTCCACTGTGCTTTTACAGGAGCGTGCAGGATGGGAGGGGAAGGGACTACCGACAATTGTTTTATGTTTTTTTAAATTAGGTGATTGTTGTTAAAATAGTAAAGTAAATAAGCGAATAATAATAGCTTTAAGATTTGGCTACCTTTCATTTTTTTTGTAGAATCATATTGTGTAACTTCCTTATTAAAAATAAATGATTTAGTTTTGAGTTTAATTATATCTTAGTGGGGCAATGTTATTTATATAATTGGTTGGTTTTTTATTTACCTACTGTTGCGGATTTTTTATTTTATGCTCTATAAGGTTTGATATATTCGAGGTAAATCACTTTTTAGCGTGGAGGATTGCTTTAAAATAACCTATAAATATTAGAAGGGTAAAGGTCATGAGTAAGGTTTACGATGTTAATAGAATCATTAATATAGCCAAGGATACCAATGAGTTTTGTTGTTTCTTTGGTGAATATATAAAAAGAAAAGATGTCAATGTTAATATGGCTCTGGATGTTTTAAGAATATCTTCTATTTATTTAAATAGATACTCATTTCAGATCGAGGAAGAATATAATAATACGTTTAAATTATGCGTTAATGGATTGATGAATGTGTTTCCTGAATATATTGATTTAATATCTGAATTTGAACGCCAATGTAAAATAATGCATGATGTCAATAACGCTTTCTTTAAGTCTGCGAAATGTAATAATATTTGGCGTAAAGATATTAAGAGAACACACTCATTAACACTTAATCTTATCCTGTTTTGTGAAATGTTTTTATCTTCACTATCATCACTAATAACGGTAAAAGATATAAACAAAGTAAAGAAAAATTTCCCCTTGTTTATTATCTCTGAAAATATAGATATTAATGCTGAACCTGATATTGAGTATTTCAGAACGTTGAATAGAGCATTTGATGAGGTGGCGACTTATTCTGGGAGAATATTCTCTCATTTACGTACTAATGAACCCTTAAAATTAAATTGTCGTATAGATAAAGAAACTCTGCTTTCAATGAGAAAATATCTTGATGAATGGAATGTTTTTGACTCATTAAGTAGGGTAAGTGACTTTTTTAGATTGAGTAATGCGGAATTTACTAAAAAAGATAATGATACATATTCTCTTGATGTCAATGGTTCTTGTTTATATCAGGACTATGAAATTGCCCGAAATAGATTGATGATGAGAGAATCTAATTTATATAGTGAGATGCACACTTCAAGCAAAAAAGGTCTTAAATTAAGGCAATGGGCTAAGAACCGTATGCCTTCTTATTTAAATCCTGAAGGTATTTATAGCTCACATCATTTAAGTGAGTTAGAAAATATGTCACCTGACGATCTACATGAAGAATATGGTAATGTATCACTATATAATTGGGTACATGCTTATCAATGTTTAGTTGAGTTATCCAAAGAAGAGTTGAGGAAAAGATTTTCCTCCAAAAAACCTATACCATTACAGGTAGACAGATGGCTGATAATAAAGAGTCGTGAAAATTGGTTATCTTTTTTTAAACGGAAAGGTATGGCGGAGGATGTGGCGAAAAAAGTTATTGGTTATTTTACTTTTAATTCAAAGTCACATGATCTTAATGATTGTCCATTCATTCCCTGTGTAGATGGATTATGCTTAATGCCAGCATTAATAGCACATAGTTCTGCTACACGTTCTTTAATGTCGTTATTTGGATCAAAAAAATCTCTCAGGCAGGTAAGGGGCGATTCCATGAACAGCAATTTTTAAGACAGGTTCGTGCAGCTGGGATTAAAGCATCTCCCATTGAAACACATGCTAATTTTCAGTGTGATTGCGTAATGCTTATTGATGATCATTTGATTTTTACAGAGCTTAAATCAAATGGGCAGCCGATTTATTATGGCAAGTATTATCAACAATTGTGTAATATTATTGGAGATAGTTCATTAATTTATGATGGTAATAATAAATTATTGCGGTCTTATATTGAACAAATCGACAGAATTTCAACACACTATCTTAACCATCTTGATATCATTATTAATGAGTTCAATCTCCCGGTAGATTGGCAACCGAAAGGTGTTCATAAAATTATTGTCACAACAACTATGCTTGGAGGGAAATATCATTCCGATAATGTGTTTGTTGTCGATAAATATTCGTTATCTAGTTTTCTTCAACGTGTGCCAGGGGTGATTTTCCAAAACAATGAAGAAGGAGATAGAATAAAAAATATTATTGATGGTTATGAGCATTGCACAGGGGAGATAACAATTGAAAAATTTCTTAACTATCTTTATTGTTTGCCTAGTGTAAGCGCAGTGCGTAAAAACATTAAAAAATTAACCTATAGTGTTCGGTTTGATGAAACACTCATTTATCATCCTTATTATGATTCTTGGGCTTTTGGTCCATATATTCGTAAAGAAGATGAGCAGATTAACTAGTTTATATAGTTACAAATTAAGCATTATTTGTATCTGAAAAATGGTGCCCGGTTACGGGCGTAAAATCAGTTCAGTAAGGAAATCTTTACCCCATCAGCTTCAGCATGGCGGCGATGGAGATGTAAATAGACCCATTTTAGTTCCAGGCATTTTTTGAGATCCCGGCCAGATAGACTTTTTTATAACAGCTTTATAAATTAAACAAATCTGCCATAGAGACAGATTTGTTTAATTTATAATTAGAGGTTTGCAACGTTATGATATACTTTTTGCACATCATCATCATCTTCAAGGGCATCAACAAGTCCTTCAAAGATTTCTAAATCTTCTGGTGAAAGTTCAACTTCTGATTGAGCAATCATTTCTAATTCTGTTGTTGAAAATTCAGTAATTCCAGCTGCTTTTAGAGCTGCAATTCCTTTGTGCAGGTCTGTAGCTTCAGTATAAATAACGATGTTTCCTTCTTCTTCGGTTACATCACGAACATCAACTTCAGCATCAAGCAAAATTTCGAAAATATGGTCAGGGTCTGTTCCTTTAAATACAATCACTCCAGTATTGTCAAACATATAGCTGACAGCACCTGCCGCTCCGATATTCCCGCCTTTTTTATTAAAAATTGTGCGGATATTAGCAATCGTACGGTTAACATTAGACGTCAACGTTTCAGCGATAACCATTGAACCATTGGGTCCAAAGCCTTCATAACGCCCTTGCACGAACGTTTCATCTCCGCCACCTTTGGCTTTATCAATGGCTTTATCAATAACATGTTTTGGAACCTGTGCTTGTTTCGCACGTTCAATAACGAATTTTAAAGCTGAGTTTGATTCCGGGTCTGGTTCACCTTGTTTAGCCGCAGCATAGATTTCTACACCAAATTTTGCATATACTTTAGACGTTGCACCGTCTTTAGCCGTTTTTTTAGCAACAATATTTGCCCATTTACGTCCCACTGGAAACATCTCCTCAAAGAATTATTTACATTAATGGCAGGTTAATAACCTGCATGTTTTTCTGCCGTATTATATCATAATATATAAATTCTCGTCTATGAGAAATAAAAAGTTCCAGCTTTTACGGAGGATTACTTTGATTTTAACAATGGCTAATATGGTGGGTAAGTCATTTTTTAATTTTCTTCTGGTTCTTTTTTTATTTTTAATAATTGAATCGCAGCAATAACGTCTTATTGATGGTGGTTTCGCTCATCAGGTGAGGTGGAACGCTTGCACGTCTTGCGACATATTGTGGCAGAAACTTAATGGCGAAATTAAGAGCCTATCCCATTAGGGCTATTTTACTTGCCATTTTGGACCTGGGCAGTGCTCAAAATCCTCACGTACTACGTGTACGCTCCGGTTTTTGCGCGCTGTCCGTGTCCAAACTGGCTGCGCCAATAACGCCTGGTGGGATAGTCTCTAAGACGATATATTCCCGCCTTGAGCCGTGTTAATTTGTTGCATACTTTTAAACGGAGGTATACCTCTTGTAGGGTATACCTCCTGCTTTACGTTATCGCGCGATTAACGCAAATACGCCCCAGCCAAAGTATTCTCGCGTCCAGGTGACGTGACGTTTGGGGGCTACCGTCAGTTCTGTTCGAACCTCCTGCGCAAACTCATCGTCAGGGTTTTCCTCCAGCCAGCGGCGCATGGTCATCCACTTCGCGGCTTCATATCTGTCCCAGCCTTGCGGGTCCGCCAGCACCATTTCCACTACGTCATAGCCAAGTTGGTCAAAAAAGGCGACCAACTCGGGCAGGGGACGAAAATCGGCGACGGATGAGACGCCACAGGCGTGGGCGATCTCTTCCGTTGCGGGGATCCGACGCCAGTACGGTTCACCGATGAGAATGATCCCGCCAGGTTTGAGGCTTTTGGCCAGCAGATCTATTGTCCCCGCGACACCGCCCGCAATCCAGGTAGCGCCTACGCAGGCCGCCACGTCATATTTTTCCTCGTCGATATAACCGGCCGCGTCGTTATGAATAAAATGTACGTATTCACTGACGCCGAGCTCTTCTGCACGTTGTTTTGCCTGTGTGGTGAAGAGCGGGCTTATGTCAATGCCAGTACCTGTAACACCGTAATCGCGAGCCCAGGTGCAGAGCATCTCACCCGAGCCGCTACCGAGATCGAGAATCCGCGTGCCTGGCTTCATGCGTAACGCATGGCCCAGCGTGGCGTACTTTTCCGCTGTAAACGGATTATGGATACGGTGTTCGCTTTCGCTAATGGTAAAAATACGTGGGATATCCATTGGGTTATTCCTTTTACTGAGGGCGATTCCCTCAGCGGGAGGGGCTTTTTCAGCCAGCAGCGCAAACAGCTTGCCTGCAAAAGTCTCGCCGACCGGCCAGGTGTGACTGTCCGGGCGCTGCAACACAGTGAAGCCAGCATCACCAAGCAGGCTGATATATTCATCATCGCGCCAGGCCTTCATTTGACTGCCGAAACGGGTGGTACAGCCGTTTTCCGCTATCGCCCAGAACTGCGTTGAGCTGGTTTGGGCCTCTTCATCCCAGGCATTTTCCGTTAACAGCAGATGAGGCACGGCAAGAAACAGGCCGTGCGGACAACGCTGCCAGCCTGGCTGCGCCATGCCCTGGCGTTTAACTTCATCGAAGGTATGCACTTCAACAAGCAGTTTGCCATCCGGTTTCAACCACTGCGCGCAATGACTGATAAGGCTTTGCGCATCCGCATCGCTAAAGACATTCAGTTCCCCAAACGTCATCATAATGAAATCAAAAGGTTCCGTGGGGTGGTATGTACGAATATCCTGCTGAATGTAGTCAATATTCAGGTTTGCGGCTTGCGCCTGCTGGCGAGCCCATGTGATGGATGCCGGAGAGAAATCTACGCCTGTGCAGTGAAACCCACGCTCCGCTAACAGGCGGGTATAAAAACCGGGTCCACAGCCGAGATCCAGAATGCGGGCGCCAGCGGGTAACTGACGGGTAATCCATGTTACCTGTTGCTCAATCACGGTTAGCCGGCGGCTGGCCCAGTCGTGGTCCTGCGACAGATGATTTTCCAGCATGCGTTGGCTGAAGGCTGGCTCGTCCCAGGGGATTTTGCTTTCATCGGGTAATAGCCGAATGCGATGCGTTGCAAAAATAACGGCGCTGATATCCATCATCATCTCCTTAGCGATTGTCAGGCTGGGCGCGAACGTTGTTCAGTCCGGTTGTATTAATGCGGTAGGGCTGACCGTTAACGGATTTGATCAGCTTTTTGGTTTTGAGTTTTTTGAATACAGCGAGCGTGCAATCGGCGAGCAACAGCCCTTCGCGGCTATAGCACTCAACGGCGGTGACGCGGCCTGACGCATCGCGGATGTGCGTAATGCGTCCGCCTTTGGCGAGAACGTGTAAGGTACGTTGTTCCTGACGGGATAAATTCATACTGAAGAACCTGTGTAATCATCATAGGCAAAACGTGCAAACACACTGCGGTGTCCGCATTCGATTTCGGCGCATTGATAATCAGTCCGGCCTGAAAAGGTCGGGGAACTGATTATCGGATGATGACATTCTCCAGCATCAAAGCCTCGGGTTGAGTTGAAAGGTATTTACGTCGTGAATGATAACACCTGATTTCTGTAAGTGAATAACCGGGAGTGAAAAGTGTGATCTCAAAGGGAGGATCATGCGTTTAGTAAGTCAGTTGAATAGATCCCGCCGCTACCATAATGAATATTGATTAAACTCATATACCCGATAATGGCCGCTTTGATAATCTCGGCGTATCTTTTGGCCATTGACAGGGTTGTAGCGTTGGAAATCTTTTTTTAACCCACTGAAAAATATCACTTAAATATTTTTCATACATAAACATTTATGGTCCGCTGAGTTCGGATCCGGTTTTGTATGGGTTAAAAAAGGTACGTTATGAAAGTCATATGGACTGTCACTCCTGTGGGGTATCAGCGCATAGCGAAACGTTGCCCTTCATGCAGCGTAAAACGGGACTTCACGCCTTCTGGGGCATTTCGGGTTAATTCGCAAAAGAAGGTACTCGATGTCTGGAGTATCTATAAATGCACACACTGCGATTACACCTGGAATATCTCCCTGTTCTCGCGCCTGCCAGTCAGCAAAATTAACCGCGATCTTTATGGCCGACTGATGGCGAATGATGCCGCCACGGTGCAATATTTTGCTTATGACAACGCGATCCTGAAGCGAAACAATGCTGAATTATCGGGGCCGCCTGATTTTCACATTCAGGAACGGTGGCTGGTCAGTATCGCCTCCCACAAGCAGGTCAGTGTTAGCGTCAGGATTTCCCGTTCTTTTCAGGTCAGCCTGCTGTCGATTTTGAAGAAGCAACTCCTGTTAAGCGCAGCCGAAATCAAGAGACGGATTGAAACAGGGCAAATAAGTGGCGTCACGGTGAAAATGCTTAAATCGCGAAAACTGAAGAATGCAAAATATGATTTGCAGCTCTCTGTTGAAACACTGTATGACCGGCGAAGGATTGTTCTGACCCGTCGATAAAAACAATAAGCTCACCTTACGTTTAAGTGTGCTGGTATGGCAACGACGCAACGGAATGAAAGAAGGACTAAGGGACAGGTGAGCATTAGTTGAATAACCCTTGTCTGTGGCATTCAGTGAAGACTGAATGCCATGGATAATCCAGACGTTTTCGCACCAGTGATGATCAGCAGAATGACAAAGGGCGATGGGTTACAATTATCTGTAGAGTAAATAAATATTCACGCAACACCATTAAAAAATAAGAAAAAATGGCTCACTGTTGAGCTGATATTAATACCTGAACCACTGAATTAGAGTAATGTGGCGCTATTCATAGCGTAATTTTTTCTGTTGCGGTTACAGGGGGAGGAATGCACACCTTTAGACCATACTCACTAAGGCATAGCGATCTGTTATATGAAGATATTCCGTTAGAAATACGCGAGCAAATAATCTTATTGATTATCAATACGCTAGGAAACTGCTCCTCTTTCTATGATATGACATTATACTGCTATCATAATAGTCATTCTGACGAAGTTTATCGAAGAATATGTAAAACGTTGCGCAAAGAGTATGGCTTATTCACCTTATATGCGCATTCAACGTCATATCTGGATGAAATGAGTAATCTGTTATTAAAAACAGATGATAAAAGAAAGCATATTGATGCCATTGAGCTTGCTTTTAACTATATAGATACCTACCTTCGGACCTATGAAGTTACGCTTGGGTTAGAACCGGATAAGGCGATTAGTGAATTAAATAATATATTTCATGAGCATAGTTTAAAATATCGATATGAAAATGGTAGGATTGTAAGGTTGCGCAGAATAAAACGGCTTAAAAACATATGTTATTATTTGTACTCCCCTGGAGAGTATGGCTTTGTCGAATATGATCTTATGGAAGCGTATAATCGCCTGATGCTTAATGATTTTGCCTGTGTCGTAAAGGAATGTCATGCAGTCTTCAGAAGCGTTCTTCTCAGAATTCATGAGAGAAAAGGTATCGTATATCATGAACAAGATAGTTTAAATACCTTAATGACTAATCTGATGGCGAGAGGCGTTATATCTGCTGAATATGCACATAAATTTCATTTTTTAAGTAACGTGCTGGAGTCAGAAATATTTCTGCCGATGGCGCCAGAAAAATCGCATCATCACTACGCAATGATGCTCCGTATCTCTGAAGAGTTGGCCTGTAGTATCTATTATCTTACTGAGCGGAGTATATTCTTTCTTACCCAGCGGGCTGAAGAAGATGGTGTCGCGCCATAATAATGATCGCGCTGTCGCTCAGTCAGACTGGATCATCGTTATTTAAATTTGTTCAGACGTCGGAATTTTTTGTTCTGCCGTCTGTTTTTTTAGTGATGAGCTGTTCAGTGCAATAATAAGGGGTACAGTACGATGACTGATTTTTAAACAGCATATCATCTGTGTCGTATTTACTCATGGGTATTGGGTCAGGGAGAGAGAAGAATGAGTACTATTTTAAAGCCTTTTTTATTGGCGGTAACCCTGATGTTAATCTTAATAAGGCCTGGCTTTGCAACGGAGGATGGAGCGATAACCATGGTTAAAACCTACAGCGCTTATGACTATTTGCAGACCCGAGCGCGGTTGATGCACGCTGTCGCCGATCACGGTCTGGTGTTATTTGGGGAATTTGATCATGCCAGAGCGGCACAGAATGTTAACCTGAAAATGCCGCCGACAACGGTTCTGGTCTTTGGCAATCCTAAAGGCGGAACGCCTCTCATGCTGGCGCATCCCGAACTGGCACTGGATTTACCGTTTCGGGTGCTCATTAGCCAGCAAGCCGATGGGCGAACGTTAGTCAGTTATCATCCCGCTGAAACGCTGCAACGTTATGGTCTTGATGCCGCAGATATACAGGCTTTGAAAAAACTGGAACAGCTCGTTGAAAAAAGTCTCCACTAAAGCTGAAAATCTGGCTTCAATCGGGCGATGTGTTTGCACAAGTGATGTCGCGAATAAATGCGCTCACATCGTCCATTACCTGATGCGATAAGGCGGCATCGAAGGTGGCGCTATCAGCATCACAGAACCCGTGCCGCGCATCGTACATTTTACACTGCACCCGGGGGCGCTTTTCCAGCGCCTGTCGCATGGCGAGGGGATCAAACGCCGGCTCATAACGCGCGATAATAACCAGTGCCGGACAGAGAGGCGCAAGATGAAGGTACTGGCGTATACGGGAACCGTAATAGCAAATGACGCCATCACATAACCCACTGGCTGCACTTAGCCATGCGAGCGTTGCGCCGACGCTATATCCTACGACGATTAGCGTCTCGTACTGCGTTCTGAGATCGTGGAGTAATGTGGTAACGACGGCGGGATCAAAGCCGACATTTGCTGAAAAGTGACGGTAAGCCTCCTCCTGCTGTTCATAGCGAAAGGGGGTATGGTGAGGAAACAGCGCGGGAATATAAATATCGAATCCGCGCGTCATCCATTCATGGCCTGCGCGTTGGATATGAGCGTTAATACCATAAATTTCATGCAGAATAATCGCTGCCCGGCGATGGCGGCTCGACAAACTGGAGGCGTTGCTTCCCCCGGATACGCCTGGGGCGAAAAACACGGTGTCTTTTATCATAACGCGTTCTTGATACAAAGAGAGCGGCTGGATTTTCGCCGATCACGCTATGTCAGAGGCATTATTCCTGTCAATGTACAGACACATTTTATGGCCTGATTTTTGGTTGATAAATTTTATATTGGTAAACCAATATGCTGTTCATATTCAGGCATCAGGGCTAAAGGTGGAACATCAGTTGTGTATTGTCTACTGCCTTTCCTTTTATCTGGCTTCACTAGCGAAACGGGGCGCATTATTGTTTTGTTGGTTGACCAGTTTCGCGTTTTTGGTGTGCTACGCGTGCTATCCCTCTTTACAAATGCTATAGTCTGATACCGGGAAATCGCATCGGACGGGCACGACCAATATGAAATCAAACACTTCTCAGCAAAGACCTTACCAGGAAGTGGGCGCAATGATACGGAATCTGATTGTGCAGACGCCGTACCGCCCCGGGGAGCGCTTGCCGCCGGAAAGAGAGATCGCTGAGAGGCTCAATGTGACGCGTACCGTCGTGCGTGAAGCGCTGATCATGCTGGAAATTAAAGGTCTGGTTGAAGTCCGCCGCGGCGCCGGGATCTACGTGCTCGACAGCGCGGATAATAACGAGATGGAAGGCGCTGACGTCAATCACTGTAATGACGCCGGGCCGTTTGAACTGTTACAGGCGCGTCAGTTGCTGGAAAGCAATATCGCTGAATTTGCCGCTCTGCAGGCCACCCGCGAAGACATCATTAAAATGCGCCAGGCGTTACAACTGGAAGAGCGAGAGCTCGCCTCCAGCGCGCCGGGCGGCTCAGAAAGCGGCGATATGCAGTTTCATCTGGCCATTGCCGAAGCGACCCATAACAGTATGTTGGTCGAGCTCTTCCGTCAGTCCTGGCAATGGCGTGAAAATAATCCGATGTGGCTCCAGCTTCATAGCCATCTGGGCGATACGCTTTACCGTAAGGAGTGGCTGGTCGATCATAAGCAGATCCTCGCGGCGTTAATTAAGAAAGACGCCCGCGCAGCGAAGCTGGCGATGTGGCAGCACCTGGAAAACGTGAAGCAGCGTCTGCTGGAGTTTTCCAATGTTGATGACATCTACTTTGATGGCTATTTGTTTGAGTCATGGCCGCTGGACAACGTTGATGCCTGATTATACCTGGAATAGCGTGGGCAGACCCAGTCCACGTTTTACTTCCTGTAGCGTCTTTTGAGTGACCTCATGCGCCCGCTCGCTACCTTTTTTCAGCAATTCCATTAGCATTCCCTTATCCGCAATAAAGGTTGCCCGTCGTTCGCGTATTGGCGCGATCAGTTCTTGCAGGCAGGTCTCCAGCTCATTTTTACAGACACGATCGCCTAATCCGCCTTGTTGATAATGTGCTTTCATCGCCGCGACTTTGGCTTTATCCGGATGGAACGCATCCAGCCACGTAAAGACGACGTTACCTTCTATTTTTCCCGGATCGCTAATTTTTAAATGATTGGGATCGGTGTACATCGCGCTGACCGCACGGTGGATGGTCTCTTCGCTGGCGGAAAGAAGCAGGGTATTGCCGAGCGATTTCGACATCTTGGCGCTGCCGTCAATGCCTGGCAGACGGCCCGTATCGCTCAGGAGCGCCTGACAGGGTCGCAATACCGGCGAGGAGAAAAGACTATTCATCTTATGAACGATCTCATTCGTTTGCTCAATCATGGGCAATTGGTCGTCGCCAACCGGTACCATTTCGGCCTTAAAGGCGGTGATATCTGCCGCCTGGCTAATGGGATACGCCATGAACCCGACCGGCAGGGAACGGGTAAAGCCTTTTTGGGCAATCTCATTTTTTACCGTAGGATTACGCTCCACTCGGGCGACGGTAACAATATTCATATACAGCACCGTTAATTCAGCGAGGGCGGGTAACGCGGATTGCAGGCAGATCGTCGTTAGCGCGGGATCGATGCCGACGGCCAGATAGTCAGCTAACACCTGCGGAATATTATCGCGGATTTTTTGCGGATTACTGCCGTTATCGGTGAGTCCCTGCAGGTCGGCAATCAGGACATACTGTTGGTGATCCTGCTGTAGCGCGACGCGCTGGCGCAGTGAACCGACATAATGGCCGAGGTGCAGCGAGCCGGTGGGGCGATCGCCAGTCAGAATGATAGGAAGGGTGTTCATTAAGGACTCCTTTATGCTTGCTGTAAAGCCGAAAGACGTCCCGAAACGCAGTAGCCGCCTTTCGGCGGCTACTTAAAGAGGGATAGTGATCCGTGCCGCCTTCAGGAAGGCAGCCACCAGCGGAGATGACGTTGCGTAGCGTTGGATCGTTTCGTGTTCATGTGATCTAACGTATCACGACTAAACGTAAGGGTAAAGCGGCTGGCGTGTCGTCCGGGCATAAAGTCATATCGCCTGAACAGAGAACATGTTACTGACTTTGAAACGCGATTTTATAATTTGCTGCCCAAAAATACGTGGCGCTGAAAGGCGCATTTTTGATGCAAATCATTTATTACTGTGATAACACTGTGCGCGATAAAAACATTAAATATATTCACATAGTAAATATGTTCTATTGGAATGGTTGTTTTCGATATGACAAAAGTCTAAAAAACCCATTGATGTGAAAAGGAATAAGAATTGTCTATATTCCGATTCGGTGTAATTAAGTAATTTCTCGGATAAAAATAAGAAATGATATTGATATTTCTTTTTTGATATGGTTCTTATAGCGGCTATGGTTATTCAGGAAACGATGCTTGAATGCCTGGCGTAATAGATTTCAGGTCAGTAGCGCTATTGTAAAATGGATTGTTGATGGCAGAAGGTATTTAGCAAGAATCCAGTTATAGCAGATTGTCGGTATTTAATCTGGTATACAGAGACACCAACGAAATGGCTGGAAAATGGAACGTTCTTTCATTGTTGGCGTTCCGTCCTTGTCAGCCTGCTTTGCCGCATGATAATCACGGAGGGGGGATGGACGCCATCTATTTAAAACTGGACGGTATTGAAGGCGAAAGCCGGATCAAAGGTTTTGAAAACCAAATAAAACTTATTGCTTACAACCACAACCCGACGAAACGGGAGTCCGGCGAAGCGAGAGGGACATATATTGGAGGATTGACGCTGACAAAGCCTGTCGATCTTGCTACGCCTGGCCTCTATGAGCACTATTGTAACGGGAAAACGGTGAAAGAAGGCGTGCTGACATTATGCCGTCGTGATAAGGGCGCAATGCTGCCATTTATTATTTATACGCTCACCAATGTGCGAATTTCACGCATGAGCAATCATGGCGACGCCGAAGGCAGCGCCACGGAGACCGTGGATTTGGTTTATAGCCATATTCGCTGGGATATTCCCGCATTAGCGTCGAAAAGCAAAACACGGCGGCCCCTTCACCGACAGGCGCTGTGGCGATGAGGACAAAACAAGCTTGCGGACTCGCAGTGGGCGATGCTGTATAGCGAAATGGCATTTAGCGGCTTGCGAAGGTCGATGAGCGCTCATGTAACCAATCGATTGCCTGAAAAGGCGATAACGCGTGGCCATTACACCCGTTATGATTTTTACGCATAGCCGCTAATAAAACGGCATTTTTTATATACACATCAAGTTGATAGTGTGTTTCTGACCTTGACGTAAATAAGCGGGAAAAGCGATGAAACACACCATTGGGATACTGGGGGGGATGGGACCTGCGGCAACGGCGGATATGTTGGAAAAATTTGTTGAATTGCGACATGCCAGTTGTGATCAACAACACATCCCGCTCATTGTCAGCTCTATCCCTGATATTCCCGATCGTACAGCATGTCTGTTATCCGGCGGGCCTTCGCCATACCGTTATCTGGAGCGTTATCTGCATATGCTGGAAGACGCCGGGGCGGAGTGTATCGTTATCCCATGCAACACTGCACATTATTGGTTTGATGATTTACAGAACGTCGCGAAAGCGCGAATGATCAGCATCCTGGACGCCACCCTGGGGGATATTCCGCCATCGGCGCGGCACGTTGGGCTGCTGGCGACCAATGCGACGCTGGCGACCGGGTTATATCAAAAGAAAGCGCTGGCGCGGGGGCTAACGTTAATTCAGCCAGAAGAAGCGGGGCAGGCGTTGGTAATGCAGGCTATTTATACGCTTAAACGTGGCGATAAAACTGCGGCGCAAGCGCTGCTGCTGCCGCAAATCGATAGCCTTATTGCCCGTGGCGCTCAGGCAATTATTATGGGGTGTACCGAAATTCCGCTTATTGTGGCCGGACATGAACGCGCGATAGCGTGCCCGATGATTGATTCCACAGCGTCGCTGGTGCGCGCGGCGATTCGTTGGTATGAGTCCTGGCCAGACACTCGCGCCTCTTTGACCGGGGAACAACGCCTTACCGCCTGAGGTGTTTACAGCGAGGCCTGAAGCCCACGCAGGTCGCGCCAAAATGTTTCGGCTACCTGACTCATGCGGGTATTCATGCGATAAGCATAAGCCTGGATCGGAATAACCAGTTCGTCGGCATCAAGCACTATCAGGCGTCCGTCGGTAATCTCCTGACGGATAGCATACTCGGGCAACCAGGCGATTCCGCAGCCGTCCATCGCAACCTGTTTTAACAATTCACTCATCGAAGAGACGAAAAATGTACTGAAACTCAGTTCAGCATGGCGAGTCAGGGTACGATTTATCAGCCGACCCATATAGGAGTTTTGACTGTAATTAAGCAGGGGAAAGTGCGGCTGCTCAAGCGTATAGCGCGGCTCGCCCCGGCCATTGTTGGCGCAAACCGGAAACAGTCTCGACTCAAACAGGCGGATATTATCAAACGGCGCTTGTTGCAGATTTTCATCGTGATAAGAAAAGATAAAATCGCTTTGCCCCTCACGTAACATATCCACCGCCTGGTCGACATCTATCGCCTCAACGGCGTAGGTAAACTGCGTCGGCATCTGCTTAACGATGGTCGGCAACAGGCCGAGGGAGAGCGAGTGGGCGGCGGCAATCTTGATTTTACGCAGCGTATAATCGCTGCCGCCGCGCAGTTCGGTCAGATTACTTTCCAGTTGCTGTAACAGGTGGCGAACCTGGGAGTGAAAGATTTTACCCTGTTCGGAAAGCTGTAGCGGCGAGACCTGTCGGTTAAACAGTTCAACGCCCACGGCATGTTCCAGGGCGCGAATCCGCCGGCTAAAAGCGGGTTGCGATACGTTGCGGATAATGGCGGCCTGAGAGAAATTGCGGCACTTTTCCAGCGTCAGAAAATCATACAGCCATTTTGTCTCAATATTGTGCAAACCTGCTCCAGTTACATCCATTTACCGTTATCCTGTCAGCCGCCCGAAGGGGCATTCTACGTCCATTCGGGCGGCTGACAACCGCTTATCCCGTCCTCTTTCAGGATGCCGCGATGGGGCAGCCTGAAACTAGTGGGAATTACGCCGGTTCAAAGGTACCTTTTACGCAGGCTTTCCCCTCATTGACCATGCGTTTGCCGCGCGCATACACCTGCTCAATGCGTAAATCTGCGCTAAAGACGAGCAGATCCGCATCGTGACCGGGACGGATTTCGCCTTTGCCGTCCAGACTGAGGAAGGCGGCTACGCTGGTCGTCAGCGGACGCAAAGCATCGGTCAGGCTGAATCCGTAGTGGTTAACCAGCGTCTGCAACGTCTCCAGCAAACTTTCGAAGCCTGCGACGCCGATACCCGTCAGATTTCCGGCAGCGTCAAATAGCGGCTGGCTGCCGTTACCGTCTGAACTGAGCGTCACTCGGGAAAGCGGGACGCCGGCTTTTACCGCTCTGGCAATGCCCTCCGCCGGCGCGACGGGATCCGGGATACTGGTGGTAATGTCGATCACGCCGCCTTTAAGCGCAAACGCCAGCGCCTGCTCGAAAAGCGATTCGCTACGGTTGACGTGGGTAGGCAGCAGTTTACCGATCGGCACGTCGCTGTTTTCCAGGATGTCATACAGCGGCTGTAACCCTTTTTTGCTGCTGCCCATATGAAAAACGCTGACACCGGGTTTACCGCCCAGCAGGCCGCCAACGCGTGATTCAGCGGCCATGCTGGCGAGTTGATTCCCGCTGGGCGCGGCGGAACGGTGGTCGGAGACTGCGCATTTCACGCCAATGACGCGATCGATCAGCGCGACGTCTTTTTCTACCGAGCCAGTAATGGTCGGCGACGGAACGTGATAAGCGCCCGTGAGCATCCAGGCAGTGATCCCCTCCTCATTTAGCGCTCGCGTTTTGGCTAACAGCGACGCGGGATGACGGCTGACGGAGTCGGTGCCAAGCAGGCCGACGACCGTTGTTATCCCGGCTTCCGTCAGGCGGCTCAGGGAGACTTCCGGCGTCCGCGTCGTCGGCCCCGCTTCGCCGCCGCCGCCGATCAGATGAACGTGTTGGTCGATAAAGCCCGGGCACAGCATACGGCCGCTAAGATTAATCACCGTACAGTCCGGTACGATATCGCTGGGGATGTCAGCGCCGACGGCAATAATTTTGCCATTCGCGAGCAGAACATCGCAGATGCCCCGGTCTTCTGGCGCAAACAGGTGCGCACCCTGTAATAAGGTAAACTCCGCGGCGGATAAATCAGGCATGATAACTCCTTATTAAACAATAAGCTGCATGACCCAGATCGACAGCAGCGCATTGATGGCGCAGACTGCGATAATATGCGGGTAATATTTGGCGTTGACTTCGGCAGTACCGAGACAGCGGCCGACATTCTGTACCGGGTTTCCCATCAGGTAAATGGCTGGCAGTAGTACGGTAACATCGTGGCCGCTTAGCGCGCCGGCGGTAGCCAGACTGGCCGCCACGCCAACGGCGCCGCCCATACTCATCAGCGAAGCCAGAAGCACCGTAGCCGCTTCGCCGGGAAGCCCCCACAACGCCATCACGGGCTGGCAGATATGGCCTACCCAGTCGAGCAGACCGGTAATTTTCAGCGCCTGAATAATGACAAATGCCATGACCACATTGGGTAACAGGTTGGTCGTGGCGATGGTAAAACCGCGGCGTGCGCCATCGATAAACATATCCATGACATTCTTACGTACCTGAGTCGTCATGATTGGGCTCCTTGCGCAGGGTGACGGCGTTCTTCGATGTTAATCCAGATGCGCAAAAGGTTTGCGCCGATAAATTTGAATAGCAGAATGACCACCAGCGGGATGATGACTGACGTTCCCAGAAAGGCGAATACCGCAACGCCGGAGGAGAAATAGTTGGTGATAATAGCGCTGCCGCTGGTCTGCCAGGCGGCAAAAATCACTTTATCGCGTTCGGTGATTTCGCCTTCCTGCGCCAGCTCTTTAGTCATACCCGCCGCGGCGTCGGTATTTTGCAGGTTGGCGATCAGCGCCAGTGAGCAAATGCCGGGAATGCCAAGCAATGGTTTCAGGATAGGCGTCATCAATTGCTGCGCCGCCCGCAGACCGCCCAGTCCATCCGTAATCGCGATGATACCCAGAGAAAGGATAACCGACGGTGCCAGCTCCAGCGCAAAAAGGAAGCCATCTTTCGCGCCCGTTCCGCCCGCGCCGCGAAAGGTCTGCGTACCGGTCACATGACCGAATGACCCGTTGAGTACGGTAAAATCAAAAACGCGCCACCAGCCTTCGCTTCCGGAAAATACGCCGGAAAAGAAAATAATGGTGAGAAAAAACGCCAGGTATCCCTTTATCCCGACCTTTTCTGTATCAAGCGGCATGGCCGCCCCGTCCACTTGTTGCGCCATAGCGATCCCCGAATTTTTTTGATGATGTGTTGGTTGTAGCCACAGGCCAAAAAGCCCGAAACAGAAAGACCTTATCAGTCATGAGGGTAAGGGCAAAATGCAAGTATGTATCGTGCTATGCGTTTCTTGCATAGCAGCGCGAAAAATCACCATCTTCGCTACTGCCGGAGGCGCGGGGAACCGTGGACGGTATAACGCGAGGTAAAAAAGCAAAGAAACAGGTGTTGGCGCAGGCCGGAGTCGGGAGCAGGAAAAAGGGGAAATAAATTTGACGTTAGTCAATTTCACGCCACTTAATTATCGTTGTTAAAAAATAGGATTTTTTAACCTAAATTTTACTTTTTTACTGTAATTTTTCACGCCTTAAGAGGAATTGTCACGGTCAGGTCAGTAGCCGCTGATAGGTCAGCTTGCGCCCTAAGAATCCTACGGGCAGGTAATAAAAAACGAATAATCGAATTAATTTCATGATGTGATTTATTTATAATTGTGATGATTTGAGAGGGAGCGATAATCATCATAATGGAATATATAGCCAAAATAATTCGAGTTGCTTAAAGGCGGCAAGGGAGTGAGTCCCCAGGAGCATAGATAACGATGTGACTGGGGTGAGCAACGGCCCGTCAGGGCGAGGCCCATGGATGGGCCGGGTAATCCGTAGCCAACACATAAGCCACTTGAAGTAGGAAGGGTATATAAAATAATAGGCAGATTGATAACACTAAAAACCATAGAATAAGTATAGTTTTTAGTGGCATCTTTACCTTGAAATAACGTGTTGAGGATGTGCTATTAAAAACAGATCCTCATTGCGCCGCGAATAGCATTAAAGATACAACCCGGTGCGGAGAGCGTGGGTTTACTCTACCGCTTATTCACGTATCACAAACCGTTTTTGTTTTATCTGCTGCACAGCGCTGATCAGCGCGGCAAAAAAGAGCGCCGCGGCGCCGCAAAGCGTGGCGTTGATAATTGCCGACGCGCCATTGCCTGACAGACTGGCGGCGAGCGGACCGAGAATTTGCCCAATACCATACGTTAGCGTCACCAGGCCTAACAAATTAATATTACCCGGCGCGCTGAGTTGTCGGGCAAGCGGCATCACCAGCGAGGTTGTGCCCATAAACGTGGCGCCAAAACCAATACTGCTCAGTATTAACAGAAACAACGAGTCGCTGGCGAGAGACAGCAGCACGCAGGCGCTCTGGATCAACAGATTCGCGGTCAGACATGGCAGGACGCCCCAATGTTTTGCCGCCCACAGCCAGCCGAAGCAGCCGGGAATGATCGCCAGGCCGACCAACGACCAAAGATGCGCCGTGAGTAGCGGAGAGCCCGCGCTTTTCGCCATCAGCGGCAAATAGGTAGCGACAATGATGTAGCCGAATCCGGCGAAACCGTACAACAGCGCCAGTTGCCACCAGGGCATAGGCTGATTTTCGATTCTTGCTAAGGGCGCAGGCGGCAGCGCATGAGCGCGGGGGGGAATCAACATTGCCACGATTAATAGCAATATACCGGCGAGCGCTCCGGCCCCCAGCCATAGCGAATGGGCCGAAAGCGCATAATGTAAACCGCCAATGACATATTCGTTGCCCAGTGCAATCCCGGCCCCGACGCCGGAAAAGAGCGCGGCGATCACAAACGGATGGCGGGTATGATGCAACACAATCATTGATCCAAAAATCATCATTCCCGCACTCGCGACACCTGCCAGGAAGCGCACCAACATGACGACCGCGGGCTGAGTAAATATCGCCATAGACAGAATAAGAATACCGGTGGCGACCGCCGAAGCCAGCAGCATGGGGCGTAGACGAGAGGGGAGATGAAAAAGGCCAAAGGAAAACAGTAAGCTTCCCGCCAGGTACCCTGCATAATTGGCGCTGGCAATCCAGGAGAGTTGGTTAAACGTTAGCTGCTTTTCCGCCAGCATTACCGGCAGCATGGGCGTATACAGAAAGCGGCCAACTCCCATCCCCAGCGTCAATACCATCATACCGAAAAGCGCCGTAAAAATGGGATGGCGAGGTGAAGCGCTCTGAGCATGAACCATGGTTTTTCTCTTTGCTAAAGTAAGGCAGGAATGCCGGATTGTTGTTGCAAATGATAATAAAAAGTAAAATTAATGTTTAAAATTTGCAAGAAAAGAAAGTGAAGCGCAGGCGAATAACGGATTGAGAAGAGGGGCATCGGTGGGAAATGGCATTAAATTAATGCCTCTCACGTGCGGGGTTTGGCAGTTAATCTGAACGAGAATTGCGCCTTCCCCTTCTTATATACTGAGCAGTGCCGGTATTTGCGACAGTAAATATAACACCAGACCGATAGCGCCGCCGACCAGCGTGCCATTCACGCGGATAAACTGCAAATCTTTACCGATATTAAGCTCAATCTGCTGCGACATATCGCGCGCATCCCAGCCTTTTACGGTATCGCTGATGTGGCGCGTCAGGAAGGCGGCGAATTCCGGCGCGACGCGGTGCGCGGCCTGTTCCAGATGACCGTTAAGCGAGGCGCGTAATGCGTCGTCGGCGATCAGCGTCTCGCCAAACCATTGTCCGGCATGAGCGATGCGCTGCTTCACCTTCGAGTCTTCGGCGTTGATATCTGTTTTTAACCACTGGCGTAGATCCGCCCAGATCTCGCCGAGATAACGGTTAAATGCCTCATCTTCCTTCAGGTAACTTTTAATGTTTTCTGCCCGGGCAGCCATTTCCGGATCATGTTTAAGTTTATCGATCAGCTTATACGTCGCGCGATCGAAGGCATGACGAATCTGATGCGCGCGGTCGTGACTGATATCATCCAGCAGAGAATTTACCGCGTCGGAGACCAGTTCAGCGCTGTGTTCTCCCAGCCATTCGGTCGGCAGAATCTTCGCTTTTAACGGATGTTCGGTCTCCAGCCAGCGTATGATCTGTCTGGCGATAAATGTTCGGGAGCTGTCACGCTGTAACAGGGCGATAAGCTGGGCGATCAGCGTATCGAGTAACACCTGGTGACGATCGTTTTTGGTCATGCTTTCCAGCATCAGGGCGCTGGTGCCGGAAAGATCCACTTTATCAATCGCCTTATGTACCGCTCGCTTGAGCAGCCGCTGAATACGGGCGTCATCGGTCAGTTCCAGAAAGCCGCTCATAATTTGCAGCAGATGCTGCCCGACCCGGCTGGCGTTGTCCGGCTGGCTGAACCAGTTTCCGATAAGCAGCGCGGGTTCATGGCGGCGGATTAGCGCGATCAGCGACTGCGTATCAAGGAACTTCTCCTGCACAAATTGCCCAAGATTTTCGCCGATTCGGTCTTTATTACGGGGAATAATCGCCGTATGTCGTGAAATAAACGGAATGGGAATGCGGCGAAACAGCGCCACCACGGCAAACCAGTCCGCCAGCGCGCCAACCATCGCCGCTTCGGCAATAGCTTTTACGCCCAGCACCCAAAAACTGGGCGGCAGGAAAAGCGTGGTTACAAACGTCGCGGCGGCTATCAGCAACAGTGAGAGCGCCAGGCGTTTGGCGCGTTTGAGTTCGGCGATTTTATTCATAGGGTTAAGGATAGAGCCAGACGGCAGGAACGTGCAAAAAACATCAGATTATCCTGTGCCGGATAAGCCTCTATCCGGCAGAGTGTTTACTTCTCAGCGGCCAGTTCTGCCGCCTCATGCTGGCGCACGCGCTGTAATAGTGTCGCCAGAGTGAAGACCACAATCACCCCGGCCACCGCTGCCAGCAGGTGAAACGGCAGTCTCCCGCCGTGAAACCACAGCCAGCGGCCAACTTCGACCGACACCGCCATCACCGTCAGAATCACCATGTTCAGCGAGGCTGAAACCGTCCCTTTTGGCAAGTTGTTGGAAAAAAGCGTGAAGCGAAACAGCGTCGGGAAAATCATGCCAATGCCGAACGCGTACAGGCTGGTGCCCAGCACAGACCAAAGCCAGACGTGCGGCAGAAGAAGATTACCGAGGAGCAATGTCGCCAGCCCGCTTAACTGGATTGGTACGGCGCGCCAGATAAAACGCGGTCGGGTCGGATCTTTCACCAGGCGCACAACGATCATATTGGCCACGATCACCGCGCCGAATACGGGCACCTGCGCCCAGGCGAATTGCGAAGTACTCATCCCGCCGGCATCGATCAGGATCACCGGCGACACCGCCACCCAGCTCATCATCGGGATGTAGCTCAACGACAGCGTCGCCGCCCCGGTGAGAAAAATCGGGTTGCGAAACACATTACGAAAATCGCGCAGTACGCTCACCGCGCTGAACGGCACCGCGCCGCGTTGCACCGTTTCTGGCATCGCCAGCAGCAGGCCGCACAACGCCAACAGTCCCATCACCGCAATAATACCGAACAGCACCTTCCAGTGAACGAAGTGCATCAGCGCCGCGCCGGAGAGCGGGCCGATAACCGGAGCGACCAGCACAATGGAGGTAATAATCGCCATCAGCTTAATGGCTTTGGTTTGACCAAAGGCCTCCTGTACCGTGACGTAGCCGACCGTTGCGATAAAGCAAATGCTGGTGCCCTGCACAAAACGGGCAACCAGAAACTGCGTCATTGAGGTCGTCAACAGCGTTGCCGCGCAGGCGAGAGTAAAAATTAATGCGCCTGCAATCAGCACTGGCCGGCGGCCAATCCTGTCGGATAGCGGCCCCAGAAGCCATTGCAACGCCATTCCTCCCGCCAGATAGAGACTGACCGAGGCCGGCGCAAGACTGACGTCAGCATTAAAATCGCGCACGACGTTAATGATGCCAGGCTGAATCAGATCCGTCGTCAGATAGGCGGCAAAATCGTACAAAATCAGCGCCATCGGGAAAAATAACGTTGTGGCGCGTTGGGAGAAAAACTGAATAATCCGTTGCATAAAAAATGCGCTCCATGTCGGAGAACCCCATGATGGGATAGCGAAACTCAATACCGTCATCGTGACGTCAGGCAGGCGATGGAAACAGCGGCTGCGGATGTACTGAATTTCATGTAATCAAAAACGCTGCCGGTGAAAACACAGACAGGAAGAGACGCGTTCTGAATCTCGTCAGAACGTGTGGCGATTACAGATAACAATCAGCACATCACACCTCGGGAAATTTACGTTGCACGGAAAATATACACATTAAGTGTAATTAAATTTTGATGTTAATCAAAAGAGTTTGTCTGGTTAATAAAGATAAAGGCAGGGCGCGCAGACTGGCATTTTGCGTGTTCAGTTCCGAAAATGCATGTGTATTACAGATAACAGGATTTATCTTCCGTCGCGCCTCGCAATGCTGAAAAGGTACGGATGAGAAAGGAATTTTCAGGAGGTAGAGTCGCAGCATTTTGGTTTGGGGTGACGGAGCGCCATGAAAAAATCGACGACCTCAACACCGCATGATGCGGTGTTTAAAACCTTTTTGCGCCACCCGGAAACCGCCCGCGATTTTATGGAGATTCATCTGCCGGTGTCGTTACGCCAGCTTTGCGACCTGCGGACGCTAAAGCTGGAACCCGGCAGTTTTATTGAAAAAAATCTGCGAGCCTATTATTCCGATGTGCTTTGGTCGCTGAAAACGCGCGAGGGCGACGGTTATATTTACGTCGTGATTGAACATCAGAGCACGCCGGATGCGCATATGGCGTTTCGGCTGATGCGGTATGCGATGGCGGCAATGCAACAGCATCTGGATGCGGGGCATAAGCATCTTCCGCTGGTGGTGCCGATGCTGTTTTATCACGGTGTTGATAGCCCGTATCCTTTTTCGCTGTGCTGGCTGGATGAGTTTGCGAACCCGGAAGTGGCAAGAAGACTCTATGCCGCTGCCTTTCCGCTGGTCGACATTACGGTGGTATCGGATGATGACATTATGCAGCACCGCCGCATTGCGCTGCTGGAGCTCATCCAAAAACATATCCGCCAGCGCGACCTGCTGGGACTGGTTGAACGAATTGCTTCGCTGTTAGTTACTGGTTGCGCTAATGACAGGCAGCTTAAAGCGCTGTTTAATTATCTTATGATTCAGCACGGACATACGCCTCGTTTCACCACGTTTATTCGTGATGTGGTAGGGCATGTCCCGCACACTAAGGAGAGACTGATGACGCTGATAGAGAGGATCCGCGCAGCGGATCGCAGAAAAGGGGAACGGCAAGGGAGACAGGTCGGTCTGGAGGAAGGGCTGGAAAAAGGTCAGCATGTTGCCGCATTGCGTATCGCCAGACAGATGCTGGCGGACGGACTTGACCGCGAGACTGTCCAGCGGTTCACCGGCCTTACGGCTGAAGAGCTTCAGGATGTTAGCCACTAACGCGGTTCCAGTCTGAATGTTGCAGGCCCGGTGCCCGCCGGGCAACGCTCTCTATAATTATCGCTGATAACCGCACGAATATACCGAACTTTACCGATAGCGCCAGCCATCTCTACTACCCTTATTGTTCTGAGCGGCATTTCCGGCTGCCTTAATGACGATAACAAGGAGACATGTGATATGGCTTACCAGACAGTGAATCCTGCCAATAATCAGCTCATTAAAGAGTATCCCCCGCACACGGACGCGGATATTGAAGCCGCGCTGCAAAAAGCTGACGCGCTCTATCACTCCGACTGGTCCAGGGGAGAGATTGACCAACGTTTGCCGGTACTGCATAAGCTGGCTGACTTGATCGACAGCCGTGTTGAAGAACTGGCAAAAATCGCCAGCCAGGAGATGGGCAAGCTCATCGAGCAGAGCCGTGGCGAAGTCAAACTGTGTGCGCAGATCGCTCGCTATTATGCGGATAACGCGAAGCAGTTTCTTGCCCCGGTGCCTTATAAAACCGAGTTTGGCGACGCGTGGGTAGAACATCATCCGATTGGCGTCATCATGGCTGTTGAGCCGTGGAACTTCCCGTACTATCAGTTGATGCGTGTGCTGGCGCCGAACCTGGCCGCTGGTAACCCGGTGCTGGCGAAACATGCCAGCATCGTACCGCACTGCGCCGAGACATTTGCCCATCTGGTGCGTGAAGCCGGCGCGCCGGAAGGCGCATGGACCAACCTGTTTATTTCCTCCGATCAGGTGTCGAATATCATCGCCGACCCGCGCGTGCAGGGCGCGGCGCTGACCGGATCTGAAAAAGCGGGGAGCGCCGTGGCGGCACAGGCGGCGAAGCACATTAAAAAATCGACGCTGGAACTGGGCGGGAACGATGTGTTCGTCGTGCTGGACGATGCCGATCTTGAGAAAGCGGTGAAAATTGGCATGCAGGCACGGCTCACTAATGCGGGGCAGGTATGTACGGCGGCGAAGCGCTTTATCCTGCATGAGAAAATCGCCGATCAATTCCTCAGCCAGTTCACCGAGGCGTTCAGGAAGGTGAAGGTGGGGGATCAGATGGACGCTTCTACCGAACTGGGGCCGCTGTCGTCGAAAGATGCGCTGGAAACATTGACCAGACAGGTCGAGGAAGCGGTGAAAAATGGCGCGACGCTGCACGTTGGTGGCAAGCCGCTGGAAAGCAAAGGCAACTTCTTTGAGCCGACCATTCTGACCCACATTACGCGTGACAACCCGGCGTACTTTGAAGAGTTCTTCGGCCCGGTGGCGCAGATGTATGTGGTGAAAGACGATGACGAGGCGGTAAAACTCGCCAACGATTCCCACTACGGCCTGGGCGGTGCGGTGTTTAGTCAGGATATTGAGCGTGCTAAACGCATGGCCTCCCGGATTGAAACCGGGATGGTTTATATCAACTGGCTGACCGACACCGCAGCGGAGCTGCCGTTCGGCGGCGTTAAGCGTTCGGGCTTCGGACGCGAGCTATCGGATCTGGGGATTAAGGAGTTTGTGAACCAGAAGCTGGTAGTGGTGCGCCGCTAATCCCTGTTGCCCCTCTGAAAACGGGAGGGGCCTGGCTTTTTTGCAGCGAAGGACGCGGATCTTAAATCAGAACGAAATAAGCGAACAAAACACCTTCAATCGCCCTCCTTATTTATCCACGTTGCACTAACCGTGCTTTTTATCCCGATATTGTTTGTACAGACATTCATGATGCCCGCATTTTCTGTTCTATGCGGAGGCCGGTATGGAATTTTACGAGAACCGCCCCAGACAACCATTCATTGGCTTTGTGCAGCTCAGACGGGCGCTAAAAAGGTGGTGGCTGCGTAAGCGGGCCTGTCAGGCGCTGCGACGAATGAGTGACGAGCAGTTAAAGGATATTGGGTTGGAAAGGAAGGATGTGGAATAACAGATAAGAGCCAGTAAAACTGGAAAGGCTGGATAATCTTATCTTAACCTCTCCAGTAGGCGGGTATCCTGGAACGCTAATTTTCCTGCCAGGCTTTCTCGATCAGCAGTTTGGCTTTATCCAGATCATGTTCGTTACGCACAATCAATTCGACGTCGCCGGTTCCCCAGTGGCCAATGTTTGTGACGTCCCGGCTAAATCCTTCTTCAAGCTGGATATGCTGTGGATTGATTTTCAGCCACAGGCGTAGGTGTGGGTCGGTCACGGGATAAACGGCTACGCACAGAAAGTTGCGAATGAGGCGGAAGGCGTCATAGAGCTTAAGCTCTTTAAACTGAACCTCATCACTGAGTGAGAGCACATAGCTTTTTAGCTGTTCATATAATGAAAGCAGCGCGGGAGAGGCCGAAGAGAGCTGTTCGCGCTGCGTGCGGGTATGGCGTTTACCGCTGCTGACGGAACCGTTCGCGATGATGTGCTGAGGGCTATTTTCGACCACGGCGTTAACCAGTTCCAGCATTAACAGGTCGTCGGCAAAAAGCTTGTAGCGAATCAGGTTGATATTGCGGTTGATTTGCTGAACGGCATGTTCGTCGTATTTATTAAAATCGGCGGCAATACAGATTAACCGTGTGCCGGACCAGTCAATGGCTTTAGCCGCGGTTTTACTTATTTTTTCCATCACCAGCAACTGAAATTCCGCTTTATGATCGAGCAGCCAGTCGAGATAAAACAGCCCCTGGTTAATGACGTTTTCATTGCTGTGGCGCTTATATTCAATAATCACCGGGCAGTTATTTTCATCGAGGCCGAGGGAATCAATTCGCCCACGATGGGTTTTACCCGTGCGGTATTCGGTCTCGAGAAAGCGGACGCCAAGGAACGTTTCCATATGGGATTCGATCAGCATTTGCAGATCTTTTTCAATGGCTGCGGCTTTGCCCGGCAGTTCTTGTACTTTCCCGCCACCGAGGCGGAAAAGCTGGATATCGCTCATGGATCCCTCCTGAATTTCATATTACCGGGTATGATACTGCACAGAGTAGAATCAGAAAGCATAAAATTGAGTCTGAGGATATGTTATTTGTGGTAATTTATTAATTTGAAAAGAGAAAATGGCAGGAGCGCCAGAATGAGTACGTTTGACACGACGAAAATTGCTTTAAAAGATATCCTGGGGCAGATTACTGATGGACGGGTACAGTTGCCAGATTTCCAGAGAGGGTGGGTATGGGATGATGAGCATGTCCGGTCTTTGCTGGTCAGTATTGCCCGTTCTTTTCCCGTTGGTGCGGTTATGCTGCTGGAGACTGGGGGAGAAGTTCGCTTCCAGGTGCGTCCAGTTGAAAATGTAGAATTGCAGAAAACCGAGCCTGAGATGTTGATTCTGGATGGCCAGCAACGTTTAACGTCCTTGACTCAAGTCCTGATGCTGGATACGCCCGTTAAGACTTTTAACGAGAAAGGAAAGCAGATAGACCGTTTTTATTATATTGATATTGAGGCCGCTCTGGACAATAGGCTTGATGAAGCTTTTATTTCTGTTGAAAAGTCTAAAAAAGTAACGATGAATTTTGGTCGTGATATAAAAACTTTTGTTAACTCCTTTGGAGAAACGGTTGAAATGGATTTTTCTACCGTGCAAAAAGAGTGCGAAGCATTATTTTTCCCTTGTAACCAAATTATCAACTCTGATGCATGGGAAAGTCATTTATATAAGTGTTCACAAGAAAAATTTTTCACTTATATGCAGTTCCGTGAAAAAATTCTGAATGCCTTTAGGAACTATTTGCTGCCTGTTATTAAATTGGGTAAATCAACTAGCAAAGAGGCCGTTTGCCTGGTGTTTGAAAAGGTTAATACCGGTGGTGTTCCACTATCCGTATTTGAACTGGTGACCGCCAGTTTTGCGGCTGATGGGTTTAATCTTCGGGATGACTGGTTTGGCAGTAATTTGCGTCAAAAATTTGGCCGCCGAAATGTACTGAATAAAGAAGCTATCCTACAGGGCGTAGAGCCGACTGACTTTTTACAGGCTATCAGCATATTGAATACGCTAAAAAAACGGCGTGCCGATCTGGCCGAAGGGAAGACAGGGAAATCAGTTACTGCAGTAAGTGCTAAACGAGTTTCAGTATTAGCGCTTTCTCTTGAAGATTATCATTGCTGGGCCGACGATGTGGAAAAAGGCTTCTTACTTGCCGCTAAATTTCTCCATCATGAATGTTTTATGCACTCATGGGATCTTCCTTATCGTACGCAGCTTGTGCCGCTGGCGGCAGTATTATCGCAATTACAAGGCAATTGGCTGGAGCCCAAAATTTATGACAAACTGGCGCGCTGGTTCTGGTGCGGTGTCCTGGGGGAACTGTACGGCGGCGCGGTAGAAACACGTATCGCAAACGATGTGGAAGAGTTACTAAACTGGATTGAGAGGGACGGTGAAGAACCGCGTACCATTTATGAAGCATCATTCCAGCCCGGGCGTTTATTGACGTTACGCTCCCGATTGAGCGCCGCGTATAAAGCGCTAAGCGTGTTGATCCTACGCAATGGTGCTCAAGACTTTTTCTGGAAGTCGACGATCCAAAAGTTAGATTATGGTGAGATTGCACTCGATATTCACCATATTTTCCCAAAGATATGGTGCGAAACTAATAATATTAGTCCAGCAGTGTATAACTCTATCATTAATAAAACATCAATCTCCTATAAGGCCAATCGAATGATTGGTGGGAGATCTCCGGCTGAGTATCTGTCGCAGATCCAGACGCATCCGCAGGTAGGTCTGGAGAATGCCGAGATGGATGCGATCCTACGCAGCCACTTTATTGAGCCTTCGCTGTTACGGCAGGATAGTTTCGAGGCATTTTTTGCCGATCGAAAAAAACAATTGCTGAAATTGATCGAAGAGGCAATGGGGAAAAATATTAGTCAGGATGATGTTGCTGAATTAGAGACAGCAACAGACGAGATTGATGTCTGATACTGCAACCCAGGTACGAATTAAATCGCACCTGGGTTTCCTGCCTATTTAGAAGAAATCACGCGGATAAACGTTTGAACTTGCTTTTGTTTACGTACTGACAGCTTGCTTACTTGCCGTAAAGACTCAACCAGCTCAGGCTCTGGTGGTTTCACGGTCAGTACGATGCAGCCTTCCATCACCTTAATATCCATTTTACTGCCGGTGGTAAAACCGGCGGCTTCCAGCCACTGGCCTTTCAGGGTAATGGCGGGAATACGGGTGTATTCCGGGTAGCGGCTCGCATAACTGACGGTGGCGGCGCGGTTATTTGTTGGGGAGACTTCTGGATCGGTGAATTCTGCAATAGAATGCGGGGTAGTCATGATCTCTATTCCTATTCCAATAGGGGTTGTGGTTAGCGATGTCGCCGTGCGCCAACACGACGGCATCGCGCTAAATACCTGTATATATCATCAGGGAATAGAAGGAAAGTCCAGCTGAAAATGAATGAAAATAACGGCGTGGATATGGGGATGGATTATTTCTGGTGATGGGAATAAAGCGGCTATTTAGCCGCTTTATTGATTTCTGGGGGCGAGTTAATTGATGGCGGCGTCGGTGAGAGCGTCGGCCAGGTGGAGCTGGGTTTGTTGGGCGGATTGAATTTGTAATTTAAGTTTTTCACATAATTCATTAAAATCATTCAATTTGAGCATGATTTTTTCTGCTTCACTACTTGGAGGGATTGCTACAGGGCAACCTCTTAACTGAGTCTTATTAATGGATGCTAAGTTGGTTGTTTGCTTGCTTGCACTAGCAAAATAATCTCTTGAGTAAGGACTATTCATGTATGTCTCAAGCCAGTAAGGATCAATGTCTTGTCCTATAATTCTTCCTTTGAAAACATGGTTTTGATTTGCTATATACCAATCATGGCACCACACAGTTGTTCTACCCACAGTATCCCAGTCACCACCTTCTGTTATTAAAAGGTCGCCTTTAATAACATGATATTTATCTTTCTCTTCCTCAGGGATATCAATTTCTTTAACTTCTGACAGGTCAAGATAACCACGCTGAACGTTAGCCACACGTAGATAAGGGATTGAAATCAGCTTTCGGTTGGCTAAATTTCTTCCTTTAGTTATACCGCTTTGAATATCAACGACGTCTTCGAATAGGCACCATTCCCACCCATCCGGCAGTTCAAACGGTTTTTCCTCATCACTAATCGGTGGCAACGGTTTTTGCTTTTTAATTTTCCCGTCTTTCACCAGTTGCGCTTTTTCCTGCGCAATACGTTTGAGCAGTTCAGAGGCCGGTTCGTCGTTCGGATCCTGCGGAACCAGTTTGCCCATCACCGCCAGTTGCAGAATGGTCTGTTTTAAGGCCTCAATGCTGGGTTCGGTGGTAAACAGCGTGTCGAAATGTTCGCTGATTCGCGCCCAGTTTTCGGTCAGTTCATCGGCGTTCTGGCTGTCGGTTAGCGTGGTTAGCAGGGTTTCAACCAGCTGTTGATGGGCGTCCAGACTGGTCAGTGAGTGCTGTTCCAGTTGGTCGCAGAGGGACATAAGTTCTTTAATTTTTTTAGTTATGCGAGCCTGTTCGGATGACGGCGGAACTGCGATTATCCCAGAAAAGAACTGCTTGTCATTGATTGCCGGATAGGCAACTCCTGTCTGACAACTTTCAACATAATTAATAAATACAGGAGAGCGTAGATAATAATATATGAAATTAGCATTCATCGCGGTGTAAGGATGAATAATAGCAAAGGCTGTGCTAGCGATCGGCTCTGGGGAGAAGGCGCTCTCAATGATCGCTATATTCAATAAATATGGGCGCACAGTTGAATATATGACGGTTCCTTTTTGAACAATTTTTCTTGCTCGGGATGGTGCATCTTTTGCTGAAAGAATAGATGGCTCTTCAATAATGCCATACTCTTTATTTATCGAGCCGACATCAATGTAAGTGAAATCTTCATCAGGCGTTTTTTGTCCCCAATCATGACCAATTTCACTAATCTTTATCCACTCCCACCCCGCCGGCAGCTCAAACGGTTTCTCTTCCTCGCTAATCTCCGGTAGCGGCTTGGGCTTTTTAATTTTCCCCTGCTTCACCAGCTCGGCTTTTTCCGCCGCAATGTGTTTTAGCAGCTCTGATGCCGGTTCGTCGTTCGGATCCTGCGGCACCAGCTTGCCGCGCACCGCCAGCTCAAGAATCAGCTCGCGCAGCTTCTTAATGCCGTACAGCTCAATCTTCCCCGAGCTGCCGCGCCCCGCCGTGGAGCGGGTTTGCAGCGCCGTGGTCCAGGTGTCGATATGGTCGACAATCAGTTTTTCCACCGCCATCAGTTGGTCTCCTTACCGGAGAGCGCCGCGCCGAGGATATCGCGCAATTGGTGGCGCAGGGTCTGGATTGCTTCCTGCTGCTTCGCGTACTGCGCCAGCAGTTCATCCGGATCGTGGCTGACGGTTTCCACCTGGTGCGGGTTTTTGATATCGAGGTTAAAGTTGCGGGCAATTACCTCGTCGATGCTGACCTTCCACGCCTGCTCGTTTTCGACGCGGCTGGCGAAGCCGTCGGCCTCGTTGCCCCACCAGTCGATCTCGGCCTGGAACTCTTCAAACTTCATCGGCTTGGTTTTGCTGTAGTTCTTCACGCCCGCCGGATATGGGTGCTCGTAGAACCAGATGTCTTTGGTCGGCTGGCCTTTGGTAAAGAACAGCAGGTTGGTTTTGATCCCGGTGTACGGGTTAAACACGCCGTTCGGCAAACGCACGATGGTGTGCAGGTTGCACTCCTCGGTGAGCAGCTTTTTAATCTTGGTTTTCACGCCTTCGCCAAACAGCGTGCCGTCCGGCAGCACCACCGCCGCGCGGCCGTTTTTCGCCAGCACTTCAATAATCAGTTGCAGGAACAGATCCGCCGTTTCGCGGGTCTGCATATCGGAAGGGAAGTTCTTCTCGATGCCGTCTTCTTCGGTGCCGCCGAACGGGGGATTGGTGATAATCACATCCATCTGCTCGTCCCAGGAGGAGAGCGGTTTGTTCAGTGTGTTATCGTGGCGGATCTGTACTGGCACTTCGATGCCGTGCAGCAGCATATTGGTGGTGCAAAGCAGATGCGGTAGCTGTTTCTTCTCCACGCCGTGGATCTGTCTTTGCAGGAGCTGGTGGTCGGTGACCGTGTGCGCATAATGATTTTTAACATGATCAAACGCGCAGGCGAGGAAGCCGCCGGTGCCGCAGGCCGGATCCATAATCGATTCGCCGAGTTTCGGATCGACGCGCTCGACCATAAAACGGGTCACGGCGCGTGGGGTGTAGAATTCACCCGCGTTGCCCGCCGCCTGGAGATCCCGGAGGATCTGTTCGTAGATATCGCCGAACAGATGACGTTCGCTGGCGCGGGTAAAATCGATCTCGTTCAGCTTGTTGATCACCTGACGCAGCAGGGTACCGTTTTTCATGTAGTTGTAGGCATCGCTGAACGCCTGCTTAACCACATAGCCGCGCGGGTTGATATCTATCTGCGCGGGCAGATCTTTTAGCGTCGGAAACAGGTCGTCGTTGACGAACGCCAGCAGTTTATCGCCGGTGATCCCTTCGTTATCGGCCGCCCAGTTGCGCCACAGGTAGCGCTCCGGCATCGGCAGCCTGTATTTTTCCTGCTCGATTTCCAGCGCCTGTTCCTGGGCGTCGAAGATCTTCAGGAACAATAACCAGGAGAGCTGACCCAGACGCTGTGCGTCGCCATCGACGCCTGCATCTTTGCGCATGATGTCCTGTAATGATTTGATAGCCGAGCTGATTGACATGGGGTCGTCCCTTTATAAAAAAACAAAGCCACCTGCGGCAGACGGGCCGCAGGTGGCGTAATCAGGATGTTCAGGCGGAGCGGGGAGGAAGCTGGTAAATTTCGCTTTCCAGGTCACTCACTGCCTGCATATAGGTGCCTTTGTCACCAAAGCCGTCGGTGATGATCTCCTGCAGAGTGCCCATCTGGTCGAACGGTTTGAGCTTCAGCACCTGAATATTCTCGATTTCTTCCACGCCCGCATCGGCATATTTGTCCAGCAAATTGCTGAGTACAGTCTGCGCGGCATCGGAATATTTGGTGAAATAATTACGCTTGCGAACATTGTCTGCGCGCTCTTTGCGCGTGAGCGGCGGCTGACCATACACCACATGACAGAGCATGTCGAACGGGTCAAGATCTTTGCCCACCTCTTCCGCCAGAACATCCCAAAGGATGCCCTGTAATTCGAGCTCTTTGATCACCGCCGCTTTGCGGTCAGCATCTTGCCATTTCCGGACAAAATCATCCAGTGAGGCGCACTCTTTGAGCACGGTTTTGCGGGTGTAATCTTTGAAGGATTCGGTGACCAGCCTGCCGTCGGCGTCGTAATACTGGACGCGTTGCGAGACCACACCAACGGTGACGCCGTTAATGTGGAATTTACGGACCCGGTTGTCTTCCTCTTCCGGTAACGGGCCGGAGCCGCCCATCGTGCTGGTGGTGTAGGTGGCCGGATCTTCGTCTGCCCCGTTGATATCCTCGTCGGCAAAGACGTCAGGCGTTTCTTCCTCCAGCGTTTCGTTGAAGCCGGAGTCCGGGTCCGAAATGTCATCTGGCGTGGCTTCCATCACTTTTTCCGGGATACCGTCAAAGCGCTCGTCGGCAAACAGTTCAGTGGCCTTTTTGAAATCAAGAATGGTGAACCACAGTTTGCCGTAGTCTTGTTCGATGCGGGTACCCCGGCCAATGATCTGTTTAAATTTAGTCATTGAGCGGATGGTTTGGTCCAGCACGATCAGTTTGCAGGTCTTAACGTTTACGCCAGTAGTCATGAGTTCTGAGGTGGTCACAATCACCGGCCATTCTTTTTTCTTGTCGCTGAAATTCTGCAGCTGGCCTTTCCCTTCTTCGTCATCCCCGGTGATTTTCATCACATATTTATCGTTACGTTTTACCATCTCCGGGTTGAGGTTGATCAGCGCCCGGCGCATACGTTCAGCATGCGGAATGTCTTCGCAAAACACGATGGTTTTATCCATCGGATTGGTGCGTTTGAGGTAATCGGTAATGGTTTTCGCCACCAGTTCAGTCCGCTCGTCGATGACCATCGTGCGGTCGAAATCTTTCTGGTTATAGATTCTGTCATCGATCAGTTCACCGTTGAGGTCGCTCTGGCCGCGCACGGGTCGCCAGCCTTGTAAATCAACATCAATATCGACACGAACCACTTTGTAAGGAGCGAGGAATCCGTCCTCGATCCCTTCTTTCAACGAATAAGTGTAAATAGGATCGCCAAAGTAGTCGCTATTGGAGACCTCGTGAGTTTCCTTCGGCGTGGCGGTCATACCAATCTGTGTGGCGGAGCTGAAATAATCCAGAATTTCACGCCAGGCGCTGTCTTCAGAGGCGCTGCCTCGGTGGCATTCGTCGATGATAATCAGATCAAAGAAATCCGGCGAAACCTGCTTAAACGCTTTTTGATGCTCTTCATTGCCGGTTAACGCCTGATAGAGCGCAAGATGGATTTCGAAAGCGGGGTCGAGAGTGCGCCCGGTGATTTTGGTCATTGCGGAGCCGAAAGGCTGAAAGTCATCAAGTCGGGTCTGGTCAACAAGGACGTTTCGGTCTGCCAGGAACAGGATGCGTTTTTTAACGCCTGACCGCCATAAACGCCAGATGATGTGAAACGCCGTCAGCGTTTTACCGGTTCCTGTCGCCATGACCAGTAATAATCTGTTTTGCCCGTTAGACACAGCCTCCAGCGTTTTGTTGATGGCCTGAAGCTGGTAGTAGCGCAGCCGCTTTTCGCTGCCGTCGTTGTAATAATCCTGGGTGACGATCGGCATTTGCGCGGCGGTGTACCCTTTCCACTGGCAGTATTTTTGCCACAATTCATCAGGCGTTGGGAATTCGTCGAGGGTAATTTCTCGCTCAATCGCGCCGGTTGCCGTTTTATCATGGAAGATAAAGCCATCGCCATTGGTAGCGAAGACGAAAGGAACGTCCAGCAGGTGCGCATAACCCAGCGCCTGCTGCATACCTTTGCCGATTTCATGTTTATTGGCTTTAGCTTCGATCACCGCCAGCGGCATGTTTAATTTGTGGTACAGCACGATATCGGCAGATTTCACCGTTCTACGCGCCGCGACTTTGCCGCGCACGATGACCTTACCGTCCCGGAGTTTGACCTCTTGTCTGATTTGCGTTGTGTTATCCCAGCCAGCTTTCAGGATGGCGGGCATAACGCGTTTGGTGATGATGTCTGCTTCCGTCAGGGTACTCAGGTTCAGGTCAGCCATTGGGGATTCTCATCGAATAGCGATGCGCAAATTCTACACACAAAATCAGATGAAATCATTACACTCTGTGTGCATTATTGGTGTTAAGTCTCTGTTTTAGATGAATTCGTGAATGCTGTACCCAACATATAAGGTTTTAATATGGAAGTTATTAAGATTTGGAGATCCTTTCTTAAACATTTTAAACAGAAAAAATTAGATTCTGCGGTGATTGTCTATGGCGTGATCGCAATCTATTTAATCCCCTATAAAGTTCCTTTAAAAAGTTACCTGGTTGCATTTCTCTTTGTATCTATTCTAATATTCTCTTGCACTCAAGAAAATCGAATTAGGGAATATATCAGTTTCTTTGTACGCACAGACAATGATCATTTATTGACTCGGTTTGCTGGTATTCTATCGCTAACTGCATGGTCAATTTTTTTGCTTTTGTTGTTGTCTGCTAATGTGTTTGTCAACACCATAACGTATTGGTTAGCTATTTTATTTTCAGTCTCTATCCTCATTAGTAGCATTTTGACTATTTTAGATTTTGCCAGAAATAATACAGCAAAAACCTTTAAGGTAATCGGCTTGGCGGTTACCGCATTTTCAGGTGTTTTTGTTTTTACTAGTAGTTACTCTGCCAGTATTTTCTGGCAAATCAGTAATCTGGAGCTATCCTCTTCTCCATGGTTAGAATATTGTTGGAAAGCCACCGCATTTCTTATGTTTTTCCTGTGGTTATCACAACCTATTTGCTATGGGCTATTTCTGCGTTACGGTGATAAAGCAAAAGGGTATCGAATCTTTACATTAACAGGTGCTTTTATTATGTCTATGTTTTTGTTTCTGCTTGTTCCTGTGTTGATTGGTGATGTCGCTTATTTTGTGCTAAAAAAGACCATCAACCATGAATGGCGCAATGAAGCAAAGTGCGGTGAATTGGAAGTGAAGAATAAAAGCGAAAAATATTTTGGTTTTAATACTGATAAATATACTGTGTTTTATTCGGATAAAAATGATAAGTGGGGTTTCTATGAGATCACCTGCAAAAAAGGGAGCGACAGGAGAGATACTTATAGTGTGGAGCCTTTGCCGGAGTATAATATCCCCTCGTGGTTAAGGTAGTTTGTATTTATCATTATGTAGTGGTGCGCTGGTGGAAGATATAATATGCTAACGGTGAATAGAGAGTGCCATATCTGCTCTGAAGGCCATCATTCTGTGATGGCCTTGATGCGGGTTACTTCCTTAACCCCGCAAACGCCGCTCTGATCTCGTCTTCCGGCAACTGGATCCCGATAAACACTAGCGTGCTGTGCGGCGTTTCGTCGCCCCACGGTCTGTCCCAGTCGGCGCTGTAGAGACGCTGCACACCCTGGAACAGCAGACGGTTGGGTTCGCCGTCGATCCACAGCATCCCTTTGTAACGCAGCAGTTTATCCGCTGATTCCAGCAGCAGGTTTTCCATCACCCGCGAAACCTCGCTGATATCCACCGGGTAATCCAGTTCCACCACAATTGACGATACATCGTTCTGTTTATCGGCAATAAAGTGGAAACGCGGTTGGCTTGCCAGCACGTTCTCTTCCAGCATAAAGCCGCTGGTATTAAACAACTGACTCAGGTCAATATCGCCGTGTACCACGGTGTAAACCGGGGCGCGGGCGTTGATACGCGCCAGCCGCTCGCGCAGTTTCTCGCTGTCGCCTGCCACGTCGGTTTTGGTCAGCAGGATACGGTCGGCGTAGCCTATCTGCGACTGGGCGATGGTGAACTGGTTCATCTGCTCGTTAGCGTGCACCGCGTCGACCAGCGCAATCACGCCGTCTAACAGGTAGCGTTCGCATAATACGTCATGGGAGAAAAAGGTCTGAATAATCGGGCCGGGGTCAGCCATGCCGGTGCATTCAATCACCAGGCGGTCGAAAGCAATATCGCCGCGGTCGCGGCTGTCGAGCAGGTCTAATAGCGCATCTTCCAGCTCGTTGGAGCGGGTACAGCAGATGCAGCCGTTAGTCAGGGTTTTGATCTGTGTGGCGCGATCGCCAATCAGTTGATCGTCAACGGAGACTTCGCCAAATTCGTTTTCGATAACGGCGATTTTAAAACCATGTTGTTCGTTGAGGATATGGCGTAGTAGGGTGGTTTTGCCGGCACCAAGAAAACCGGTAAGTAGGGTAACTGCAATCGGGGTCATAGTCTCTCCATTAACAACAGCGCATACCGCCTTTGCCATCGCCGCCGTAACGTGCTTGCTGACGTTCGCGGAAGAACTCTTCATAGGTCATGTACGGCTTGTCGGGATGGTTGGTTTTCATGTGCTCGACATAGTTGTCGTAGTCCGGAATACCAATCAACATTTTTGCCGCCTGGCCGAGATATTTTTTTGCCTGACCTAAAGTATCAAACATTCTGCCGTCCTGTTAATGAATAAAGCCGGATGGCGGCTTGCGCCTTATCCGGCCTACACTAGCCGGGATCGCTGTACGCTACCCGGCATCAGTTTTAGTGGTGTGAAGAGATCTTCACGCCGCCTTCCGGCACGGGCACATACGGGGTTTCTTTATCGGTACGTTTATCGCTGTTGCGTACCTTCATCCAGGTGGTGAAACCGTAGAAGATAATACTGTACACCACCACCAGGAACAGAATACTCAAACCAGCGTTAGTGTAGTTGTTCACCACGATATGGTTCATGTTGGCAATCTGCTGCTCGGTCAGGTTGGTGCCGTTGGCAATCTTCTCTTTATACAGGTTTGCCATGTAGAAGAAACCTTCCATCTGTGGGTTGGCGCTGAACAGTTTCAGGCCCAGTGCCCAGGTGGTGCAGATCAGCAGCCATACCGCCGGGATCACCGTCACCCAGATGTATTTGGTGCGCTGCATTTTGATCAGTACCACGGTGCTCAACACCAGCGCCACGGCGGCCAGCATCTGGTTAGAGATACCGAACAGCGGCCACAGGCTCTTCACGCCGCCCAGTGGGTCGACCACGCCCTGATACAGCAGATAGCCCCACAAACCGACGCAGCCTGCGGTACCGATGATACCCGCGACCAGAGAATCGGTTTTTTTCAGGAACGGGACGAAGTTACCCAGCAAATCCTGCAACATAAAGCGGCCAGAACGGGTACCAGCATCCAGTGCGGTCAGGATAAACAGTGCTTCGAACAGAATACCGAAGTGATACCAGAAGCCCATATCCGCCATCGGCAGGACTTTGTGGAACACATGCGCGATACCTACTGCCAGCGTTGGCGCGCCGCCTGCGCGGTTCAATACTGACGGTTCACCGATATCTTTCGCAGTTTGCAGGATTTGTTCCGGGGAAATCACAAAGCCCCAAGAGCTGACGGTCGCCGCTGCATGTGCGGTAACGTCTTTCAACTGCGCCATAATCAGCGGCGCGTTCTCGCCGCCCATCTCGTGCAGGTTTGGCATGGTAATGCCCAGACCTGCCGGCGGGGTGTTCATCGCGAAGTAGAGACCCGGTTCAATGATCGAGGCCGCCACCAGCGCCATCACCGCAACAAAGGACTCCATCAGCATCGCGCCGTAGCCGATAAAACGCGCATCGGTCTCACAGGCCAGCAGTTTCGGCGTGGTACCGGAAGAGATGAGCGCGTGGAAGCCAGAGACGGCGCCACAGGCGATGGTGATGAACAGGAACGGGAACAGAGCGCCTTTCCACAGCGGGCCGGTACCGTCGACATACTGCGTCAATGCCGGCATTTTCAGTTCCGGGTTGAGGATCACAATCCCCAGCGCCAGACCGACGATCACGCCGATTTTCAGGAAGGTAGCGAGATAGTCGCGCGGGGCAAGGATCAGCCATACCGGCAGCAGCGCGGAAACAAAGGCGTAGCCGATCAGCGCGAAGGTAATGGTGGTGTCTTTAAAGGTCAGCGCCGGGCCCCAGTAAGGGTCGTGGGCAATCACGCCGCCGAAGTAAATAGACGCCACCAGCAGCACGATACCAATAACGGAGACTTCGCCTACGCGTCCCGGACGCAGGAAGCGCATGTAGATGCCCATAAACAGCGCAATCGGCACCGTGGAGCAGACGGTGAAGACACCCCACGGGCTTTCGGCCAGCGCTTTAACCACGATTAATGCCAGCACCGCGAGGATGATGATCATGATTAAGAAGCAGCCGAACAGCGCGATGGTGCCTGGAACGGTCCCCATCTCTTCTTTGATCATCTCGCCAAGAGAGGCGCCGTTACGGCGGGAAGAGATGAACAGCACCATAAAGTCCTGCACTGCGCCCGCGAGCACCACGCCCGCCAGCAGCCACAGTGTCCCCGGCAGATAGCCCATCTGCGCGGCCAATACCGGCCCGACCAGCGGACCTGCGCCGGCGATGGCGGCGAAGTGGTGACCAAACAGCACGTAGCGGTTAGTCGGCACGTAGTTCAGGCCGTCGTTATTGATAACCGCCGGCGTCGCGCGCGTCGGGTCGAGTTTCATGACCTTCTGGGCGATGTACAGGCTGTAGTAGCGGTAAGCCACCAGATAGACGGAAACGGAAGCGACCACGATCCACAGGGCGCTCACGTGTTCACCCCGACGTAGGGCAACGACCGAGAGGCAGAAAGCACCGATGATTCCGAGAATCACCCAGGGTATGTGCTTGAATATCTTTTTCGTATCCATAGTAAAACCTGGTTGTAAGTTTAATTATCAGCCGAAGCTGGGTGGACATTGAGTTCGTGTTTGAGGAGGTAGATTGACTGCTATGCTGAGAGGATCTTGCCAGATCATCGCGCGCGTAAAGTTAGGTAAATCAGTGAGTGGTTGTATGGCGGTTTAAGCGGTCGGACGTACCGGTAAGCGGTTTCGCGGAGGAGGGCGTGGGCTATTTTATGTGATTGAGATCACGATATAAAATGGGACGATCCTTGTTGCGCGGGGCGTCATAACGACTTAACTGAGCTAATCGTGATATTAATGGCGCGCATCCCATAAAGTTTTCCCTTTCCAGGCCGAAAATTCTGTATCTGTCTAGCGGAAAGAGAAAACATGTTAAAGCGAATTAAAATTGTTACCAGCTTACTGCTGGTATTGGCGCTATTTGGCCTTTTACAACTGACATCCGGCGGGCTGTTCTTCAACTCGCTGAAGAATGACAAAGAAAACTTCACCGTATTGCAAACCATTCGTCAGCAGCAGTCTGCCCTGAATGCAACCTGGGTGGAACTGTTGCAAACGCGTAATACCCTGAATCGCGCGGGTATCCGCTGGATGATGGACCAGAGCAATATTGGCAGCGGCGCAACTGTCGCTGAACTGATGCAGGGGGCGACCAATACGCTGAAGCTGACCGAAAAAAACTGGGAGCAGTATGAGGCGTTACCGCGCGATCCACGTCAGAGTGAAGCGGCTTTCCTTGAGATCAAACGAACCTATGATATCTACCACGGCGCGTTGGCAGAGCTTATTCAGCTTCTTGGCGCGGGTAAGATTAACGAGTTTTTTGATCAACCGACTCAAAGCTATCAGGACGCTTTTGAGAAGCAGTACATGGCCTATATGCAGCAAAACGATCGTCTGTACGATATTGCTGTTGAGGATAACAACAGTTCCTACAACCAGGCGATGTGGGTACTGGTCAGTGTGCTGATTGCCGTTCTGGTGGTCATTATCGCCGTCTGGTTCGGCATCAAACTGTCGCTTATTGCCCCGATGAATCGTCTGATTGAAAGCATTCGTCATATCGCCAGCGGCGATCTGGTGAAGCGTATCGACGTGGAAGGCTCCAACGAAATGGGGCAGTTGGCTGAAAACCTGCGTCATATGCAAAGTGAACTGATGCGTACCGTTGGCGATGTACGTAACGGCGCGAATGCGATCTATAGCGGCGCCAGCGAGATTGCGATGGGTAACAACGATCTCTCTTCCCGTACTGAGCAGCAGGCAGCGTCTCTGGAAGAGACCGCCGCCAGTATGGAACAACTGACCGCCACCGTGAAACAGAACGCCGAAAACGCCCGTCAGGCCAGTCACCTGGCATTGAGCGCCTCTGAAACAGCGCAAAAAGGCGGCAAAGTGGTGGATAACGTCGTACAAACAATGCGCGATATCGCCTCCAGTTCGCAGAAAATCGCCGATATTATCAGCGTAATCGACGGTATTGCTTTCCAGACCAATATCCTGGCGCTGAATGCGGCGGTAGAAGCGGCGCGCGCAGGCGAGCAGGGACGCGGGTTCGCGGTGGTAGCCGGTGAAGTCCGTAATCTGGCCCAGCGTAGCGCGCAGGCGGCACGAGAGATCAAGAGTCTGATTGAGGATTCCGTGAGCCGTGTTGATGTGGGGTCGACGCTGGTCGAAAGCGCCGGTGAAACCATGGATGAGATCGTCAATGCAGTGACCCGCGTGACCGATATCATGGGCGAGATTGCCTCGGCGTCTGACGAGCAAAGCCGTGGTATCGACCAGGTGGGCCTGGCGGTAGCGGAGATGGATCGCGTAACGCAGCAGAACGCCTCGCTGGTGGAAGAGTCCGCCGCCGCGGCTGCGGCGCTGGAAGAGCAAGCCAGCCGTCTGACCCAGGCCGTCGCGGTGTTCCGTATTCACCAGCAACAGCAGCGAGCGCGTGAAGTGGCTGCGGTAAAAACCCCGGCAGCCGTGTCGTCACCAAAGGCCGCAGTGGCCGACGGCAGCGATAATTGGGAAACATTTTAAGGGCGTAGTGGTGAACAGTCGGCCTACAGACGACCGTAGGCCGGATGAGATGTTCACACTTTTGCCTGATGGCGTAGCGCTTACCAGGCCTGGCAGTCCGCGCAGGCCGATTTTAAACCAGCATCAGGCGCATGGCGCAGCGTGATTCATACGCCAGGCCGTGCGCCGCTTCCTCCTCTCTTTTCTGATATCGCGCGCTAATCCAACGTTGAGTGAAGGTGTGCGGTGATCCACAAAAAATGAATAAAGCGAGAGAACGCACGGCAGGAGAGCCTTGTTTCGCGGCATCATAATTGCTGATGTGGTAATCGTGAGAGGATACGATGCGCAAAGATGCCCTGCTTGCTTTCCTGATGAACCAAACGGATTTTTTTGATCCGGAAAATGTCAGTGAGGTGTTTACCGCGCGCTATCTGGCGCAGCGTTTTAATATGCAGCGCAATACCGCCAGCCATTATCTGAACCAACTGGTGGCGCAGGGCGTGCTCTGCAAAATCAATACCCGTCCCGTCTATTTCCTGCATAAGCAGGCATTTAGCCAACAGTTTTTTACCCTTTCGCGTAATGAATACGCCAGCGTCGCGGAGCTGTTAGCGCACGGGGAACAGGAGTGCGCGCCGGACGATCACTTTTCCCTGTTGATTGGCCATAACGAAAGCCTGAAGCGGCCGATTGAGCAACTGAAAACCGCGCTGTTTTATCCCGACGGCGGACTGCCGCTACTGATGACCGGCGAAAGCGGCACCGGGAAAAGTTATCTGGCGCAGCTCATGCACGAATATGCCATCGCCCAGGCGCTTCTGTCGCCGGATGCGCCATTTATCAGTTTTAATTGCGCCCAGTATGCGAGCAATCCCGAACTGCTCGCGGCGAATCTTTTTGGCTATGTGAAGGGCGCGTTTACCGGCGCGCAGAGCGACAGACCGGGCGCGTTCGAGGCGGCTGACGGCGGCATGTTATTCCTGGATGAAGTCCACCGGCTGAGCGCCGAAGGGCAGGAGAAGCTCTTTACCTGGCTCGATCGTGGTGAAATTTATCGGGTAGGCGACACCGCGCAGGGGCATCCGGTTTCGGTACGTCTGGTATTTGCGACGACCGAAGAGATACACAGTACCTTTCTGACGACATTTTTGCGACGCATCCCGATTCAGGTCAACCTGCCGGATCTCCAGCACCGTAGCCGCCAGGAAAAAGAGGCGCTGATCTTACTGTTTTTCTGGACGGAGGCGAAAAAACTTTCGGCCACGCTTACCCTCAAACCGCGTTTGTTGCAGATCCTCAATCAATATGTTTATCGCGGCAACGTCGGCGAGCTGAAAAATGTGGTGAAGTATGCGGTGGCGACGGCATGGGCGAAAAAGCCTGGGCAGGAAACCGTTACCGTGTCGCTGCACGATCTGCCGGATGCCATGCTGTCGGCATTGCCGTCACTGAATGAACCGCTGGCGGACGACACGCCGGTGAGCATCTCGCCCGACACGAACCTTACCTGGCTGCTGCGCGCCCGCGACGAGATGCAGGGCATGATCCATGATACGCAGTGTCATGTGCTGGCGCTGTACGAGCTGGTACGTAGCGGGAAAGAGGGGTGGGAGACGGTACAAAAAAGAATGGGCGATGAAATTGAAACCCTCTTCGATCGCCTGATTTTTACCGGCGACGATAATGTGCACTCACAGCGGTTGCTGTTAATTACAAGCCAGGTGCGGGAAGAGTTTTATCGTCTGGAGAAGCGTTTCAATATGCAGCTTAACGGCAACTGTATTTACGCGCTTAGCCACTATTTAATCCATCGTACCGCACTGGCGCCTTCTCGTCTCAACAGCGAGCAGATCCGCCAACTGGACGCCTTCCTCGCCCAGAAATATCCGCTGCTGTACAGCTTCTGTTTACAAATTCTGGAGACGCTGGGCCAGAAGCTGGATCTGGAGCCGAGACGCATTGATATGCTGCTGCTGGCGCTTTGGCTGCATAAACAGGGGGCTAACAACCAAAAACAGGTGACGCATGCGGTGATTCTGGCGCATGGCTATGCCACCGCCAGCAGTATCGCCAACGTCGCCAACCGGTTACTGAAAAATACGATTTTTGAATCGTTCGATATGCCGCTGGACGTCACGCCGGAGGCGATAGCGCAGCAGGTGATGCGCTATCTGGAAGAGCATCCGCTCGCCTCCGGCCTGATGATTCTGGTGGATATGGGATCGCTCAAGGCCATTCATCGTCATTTTGATCGCGCGCTTTCCACGCCGGTGACGATTATCAACAACGTCTCGACCAGCATGGCCCTGTATGTAGGGGAGCGTATTTTACAGGGGCATTTTATTGAAGAGATCGCCCGCGATATCGCCCGGGATGTGCCGGTCGAGTATCAGCTCTACTGGCCGAAAAGCAACAAACCGCGCGCCATACTGACCACCTGCGCGACCGGTATCGGGGTGGCGACGAATCTTTGCGCATTACTGAGCGCCAGTATTCCGCAGGCGCTGGAGATTGACGTCGTCGCCTGCGATTATGCGATGCTGGCGAGCAATAAAACCCAGGAGCCGGTATTTATGCGCTACGACGTACTGGCGATAGTCGGCACGCTGGACCCGCACATAGCCAGCGTGCCGTGGATTTCGCTCGACTCGCTGATCTCCGGCGAGGGGAATCACTATCTGATGCGGCTGTTTGGTTCGCTGACCACGCCGGAGCAGGTGGCGGAGATCAACAACCTGCTGCTGAAAAACTTCTCGCTCCGACGAGTGATCGAATCCGTCACCATCCTCGACACCAGCAAAGTCATCAACCATGTTGAGCAGTTTCTGCTGCGCTATGAGCATCTGGCGGGCGTTACCGTCTCGAATGAAAGAAAGGTGGCGCTCTATGTGCATATTAGTTGCCTGATTGAGCGTCTGATCCGCCATGCGGGCATTACTGCTTATAGTGGACAACAGTGTCCGGAACAGGAACTGAATCGGCTACGGGAAGCGTTTAGTGTCATTGAGAGTAACTACAGTGTCAAAATCCCCACCGCCGAGCTTGGCTATATCCATAATATCCTGACCTTCGAAACAGAACTTATCGAGCAAGATCAACAGTTTTAACGATTTCCCTCTGTTAACCCGCATCTTTTTTCGGCGCGCCACTTTTTCTGGCACGCCGCTTGCTCTCTTTTATCACAGTGGAATGTGTTTTAGAGGTCAGGATGAAGAGACATTATATTTTCGCCAGCCACGGCACGCTGGCCAGCGGAGTTTTAAACTCCGTGGAGCTGATTTTAGGCAAACGGTCAAATGTCTGGACGCTGTGCGCTTACGTTGAAGAGAGCGTGGATTTAAGCCAGCAGGTAGATACGCTAATTGCCCGGATCCCGCCGGAAGATGAAATTATTGCGCTGACCGATATTTTTGCCGGCAGCGTGAATAACGAATTTGTCCGTTATTTATCACGAGAAAATTTTCATCTGCTGGCAGGGATTAACCTGCCGCTGGTTATCGATCTCTTTATGTCGGAAAACGATGGCAATACCACTCATACCATAATGACGGCGTTAGCGGATTCAAAAGAAAATATTCAGTACTGCAATCAAACTATCACCAGCGCCATGCAAAGCGATAAAGATTTTTAAGGGGAGGAAGCGTCATGATTGTTTTTTTACGGGTGGATCATCGTTTATTACATGGACAGGTCGCCTTTTCCTGGACGCAGTACGTTGGCGCAGACTGTATTTTAATTGCCAACGACAGCGTACCTAATGATGACCTGCGTAAAACCACCATTAAAATGGCGAAGCCGCCCGCGGTGAAGCTGGTTATTAAAAATATTGCCGATTCAATTGAAGCAATAAAAAGCGGCGTTACCGATAAATATAAACTTTTTATTGTTGTTGAATCCGTGGCGGATGCGTACCGGCTGGCGCGCGAATTACCCGACATTAAAAGTATTAATTTAGGCGGCACGAAGGTACGTGAAGGGAGTCAGAATATTGCTAAAGCCATCAATCTGTTAGCGGATGAAATGACTCAACTTCGGGAGCTGGCGGCTGACGGAGTAGAGATAGAAATTCGGCTGGTGCCTAACGATCGTAAACAACTTTTTGCCTGAGCGGATACCCTCCTGAGGACATATTATGGTAGAGGCGCTTTTACTTGGACTGGTGGCGTTTATCGCCCAGTCTGAATATGCATTAGGGACGTCGCTGATTTCCAGACCTATCGTGACCGGACTTTTAACCGGACTGGTGCTGGGCGACATGGAAACCGGAATTGTGATGGGCGCGACGCTGGAGTTGGCGTTTATCGGTTCCTTTTCGGTGGGCGCGTCGCTGCCGCCGGATGTGGTCACTGGCGGTATTTTAGGTGTGGCCTTTGCGATTAATTCCGGCGCTGGGGCGGAAACCGCGCTGTTATTAGGTTTGCCTATCGCGACACTGGCGTTAATTGTGAAAAATATCTATAACGGAATGTTTATTCCGTTGCTCTGTCATAAAGCCGATGCTTACGCTGAGATGGGGGATACCCGGGGCATTGAGCGTATGCATTTAATCTCCGGCATTGGGCTGTCGCTGACGCTGGGGATTATCGTCACGGTCTCTTATTTAGCGGGCGTGAATATGGTTAAAGGTTTTCTGGATGCCATTCCAGAATTTATTAAACATGGATTAAGCGTTGCCACCGGTATTATTCCCGCGCTGGGTTTTGCCATGCTGGCGCGCTTATTAATTAATAAAAAGGTCGCCCCCTATTTTTTCCTCGGTTTTGTTTTAATGGCGTATTTAAAAATTCCGGTGACGGGTATTGCGATTCTCGGCGCGATCGTCGCCGTCGTGATGGTCAATATGCCGAAATTTGCGGCCTCGCAACCGGCACCTGCGCAAGGAGCGTCTCATGACGATGAAGATGATTTCTGATAAAGACCGCCAGCAGGCGGAAACCACTGGTCTGGTCACCGCGCGTGATTTACGCCGCGTCTTCTGGCGGTCATTCCAGATGGAGTTTTCCTGGAACTATGAACGACAAATGAACCTGGCGTTCGTCTATACGCTCATTCCGCTATTAAAGAAACTGTATAGCCGAAAAGAAGATCTTGCCGAAGCGCTAAAACGCCATCTGGCTTTCTTTAATACCACGCCGCACATTGTGACGTTGATCCTCGGTATTACCGTGGCGATGGAGGAGAAAAATAGCCAGCAGAAAGAGATGGACGCCAGTTCTATCGATAACGTCAAAGCGTCGTTAATGGGGCCGCTGGCGGGTATTGGCGACTCTTTTTTCTGGGGAACATTGCGTCTTATCGCCACTGGCATCGGTACCAGTCTGGCGCTGAAAGGCAATATTCTGGGGCCGATTTTATTTCTGCTGGTGTTTAACGTACCGCATATTCTGGCCCGCTGGTTCTTTACCCGCTGGGGCTATGTGCTGGGAACCGGCGTACTGCAACGCATTCAGCAAAGCGGAATGATGGAAAGCCTAACCTATGGCGCCTCGATTATCGGTCTGATGGTGGTTGGCGCGATGACGGCCTCCATGATTGATATCACCATTCCCATTACGTTTGGTACGGGAGAGGCGAAAACCCATGTTCAGGACATTATTAACGACATCATGCCTTGTCTGCTGCCGTTAATTAGCTTCGCCATTGTGTACTGGCTGTTAGGGAAAAAAGTGAAACCGTTAACCATCATTGGCGGTATTGCGCTGGTGGGAATTTTCGGTTCCTGGATAGGGTTATTTTAAGAGGGATACACAATGTCACCAACCATGCTGACCTATATTAACGAAGAGTCTGACGTCCTGGCGAATATTATTCGCTGCCATCGCCAGTCGCTGGAAGAAGTATCGCGGTTCGCCAGCCAAAAAACGTTACGACGAATCCTGATATTAGCCACCGGATCGTCATTGAATGCCGCCTTTTGCGCCCGTTATTTCTTTGAGTGCTGCGGTATCTCTATCGATATTAAAGAGCCGTACACCTTTAGCCAGTATGAGAATAGCGATCCGCAAGCCGATATGGTTATTGCTATTTCCCAGAGCGGGAAAAGCGCTTCTACCCTGGAGGCGATGCGTAAAGTTCAGGCGCAGGGACGTCCGGTATTCGCTCTGACCGCCGATCCGCAAAGCCCTCTTGGCAAGGCCAGTGATTATCCACTGGATATTCTGACCGGGATTGAGTCCGTCGGCTTTGTTACCCGTGGATTTAGCGCGACGGTATTGAATCTGTTGCTTATCGCGTTGTTAATTGCCCGTCAGCAGCAGCGACTGACGGAATCGCAGGTCGAGGAGTATGTGGCGCAGCTTCAACGTATCGCGGCAACCCTGCCGTTGGTTATCGTGCGTACGGAAGCGTTTATTCACCAGCACCAGGCCGTTTTACGAAACGGGACGCGTTTTGTGGCGACAGGCTACGGCGCGCTGGTTGGGGTGGCAAAAGAGTTGGAAACTAAATTTACCGAGACGGTGCGTGTTCCCTCAAGCGGGTTTGAGCTGGAAGCCTATATGCACGGCCCGTATCTGGAAGCCAATGCGGAACACGTGATGTTCTTCTTTGAGGACCGGCCCGACGCGCGCTCCAGGGCGCTACGGGAGTATATGACGCCTGCGGTCGCCAAAACCTTTACTCTCACGCTGGCGAAGGCGGCGCAGGATGACCAGACGCTTGCGCTGGATGTAGCGGTTGATCACCATTTCTCGCCATTACTGTTGATTGTGCCGGTACAACTCATGGCGTTTCATATCGCCTCACTGAAAGGCATCGACCTTTCGGTACGCATTTTTGACGATTTCGATCGCGTTTTAAAAAGTAAAATCTGAACAATCAGGAGAAAAATATGTTGGGTTTTAATCAGGACGAGTACCTGACGAGTGCTCGTGAGATCATCGCTGCGCGCCAGAAGGCAGAACAGGTTGCTGACGAGATTTATCAGGCCGGGTTCAGTTCTTTATTTTTCGCCTCTGTTGGCGGTTCACTGGCGCCAATGATGGCAATTAATGAATTTGCCAAAGAATTAACAACGTTGCCGGTTTATGTTGAGCAGGCGGCAGAATTAATTCATAAAGGAAATAAGCGGCTGAATAAAGACTCTGTGGTTATTACGCTGTCTAAATCCGGCGATACCAAAGAATCGGTGGCGATCGCCGAGTGGTGTAAAGCGCAGGGAATACGCGTAGTCGCTATTACCAAAAATGCGGACTCTCCGCTGGCGCAGGCGGCGACATGGCATATTCCGATGCGTCACAAAAATGGCGTGGAATATGAATATATGCTGCTGTACTGGCTGTTTTTCCGCGTGCTGTCGCGCAATAACGAATTCGCCAGTTACGATCGCTTCGCCAGCCAACTGGAAATTCTGCCGGCGAATCTGCTGAAAGCGAAACAAAAATTTGATCCGCAGGCGGACGCTATCGCCAGCCGTTATCATAACAGCGATTATATGATGTGGGTCGGCGGCGCGGAGATGTGGGGCGAGGTCTATCTGTTCTCCATGTGTATCCTGGAAGAGATGCAGTGGAAGCGCACGCGCCCCGTCAGCTCTGCGGAATTTTTCCACGGCGCTCTGGAGCTGCTGGAAAAAGACGTTCCGCTCATTCTGGTGAAAGGGGAAGGGAAATGCCGCGTGCTGGATGAACGCGTTGAGCGTTTTGCCAGTAAAATTACCGATAACCTGGTGGTGATTGATCCGAAAGCGTATGCGCTGGACGGTATTGATGATGAGTTCCGCTGGATCATGGCGCCGTGTGTTGTTTCGACATTGTTAGTTGACCGACTGGCGGCGCACTTTGAGAAATATACCGGCCACAGTCTGGATATTCGTCGTTACTACCGTCAGTTCGATTATTAACAGAAAGGGGCGTGTAGCATATACAGTGCCTGATGGCGCTTCGCTTATCAGGCCTGTGCGCCAGTTTATTGATAAAGATGATGTGTAGGCCGGGTAAGGCGCAGCCGCCACCCGGCATATATGACATTCTCTTTTAACTTTCAACATTCACCACTTTGATCTCCACCATGCCAATCCCCAATTTGCGCGGCGAATGGCCCAAAATATTACCTTCGTTGGTGGAGACGGGAGCGGGCGGCGCAATGACTAAGGTATTCGCGTCCGTCGGGTTGTTGAAATGCAGCGTGATAGTGGACACATCGTGACCCAGCACCAGCGTCTGTTCTTCGTTGCCTACGCGTACCGGAATCGGTCGATTCGCGTTGTCGCCGAAGGCTTTGGCGGTGATCACCAGATCAAACTTTTTCGGCAGTGGCGCTTTATATTCGATTTTAACCTCATCGCCCAACTGCGCATTTGACCAGCGGCCCCAGGACTCCGGCCGGGAAATGCCGCTAAACTGCTTCACCTCCTCCGGCGCGCCCGCCACATTAAAGATAAAGCTATCGGCTTTATAACGAATATCGTTATCGACAATCTTTAAGGTATCGACGTTGCCTTTGTAGCGTTCCATATCGATCATCGTGTCTTTAAACGCCGTCTTACCCTGCCACTGCGCTTTATCGACATGCTGTACGGTTTGCTGCCCGCCAAGCTGCCCCTGCGAGACGCACCAGTCGGTGGAGAGCGCCAGCGCCGGCGCCCATAGCTGCGCCATTTTGTAGCAGCGATCGATCCAAACGAAATTATCGCGCGGGGCGAAGTCGGCCAACTGGAACCGTAGCGGAGCGGAGTATTCACTTTCCGGTAACGGTTCAACACGCTTATCCGATACGCGCAGTAGTAACGGCAGGCGGAAGTGGCTGCCGGAAAACGCGATCGTGTTTTTGTCCCGATCGATAGTGAACGCTTTTATCTCTTTCGGGAAATTCCACAGGCGAATGATATCCGGCTTCATCGCCAGCACTTTCTCTTTTACATTCAGGAACACTTCCGACAGCGACTGCCCGGAAAGGCTGCTACGTCCCAGACCGATAAAATTATCGCCGCCGAGAATATCCAGCACCGTTGCGCCGTTGTCCATCGTGTTGCGTTTGACCGCCAGCGTCTCCTGCTGTGGTTTATCGCCGCGCAGAATGAAAAACAGATTGTTGCGATCTTGCTTATTCAGGTATTTCCAGGCCGTATTGTTCATCGCCAGATGGTCGGAAGAGACGACGATAACGGTATCTTTAAACCACGGTGACGCTTTGATTTTGTTGATAAACTCGGCGATGTTTTCCTGGCTGCAACTTACGGCGCTAAAGGACTGGTTGGGCTTGCCGTCGTAATCGTAGCGTTTGCGGTTGCAGGTGCGTGAGATAAACCCGTCCGGGTGGTGAGTATCTACGGTCAGCGTAAACAGCGAAAAACGCTGGCCTGAGCGGGAAAGCGCTTCAAATTTCTTCCATGCCTCATCGAGCACCGTATCGTCGTAGAAGCCCCAGTCGTTACGATAAGACGGGTCCGCCACCACCGTTTTTAGCTCTTCAGCGCCGTACAGATGATCAAATCCGTGTGATTTCAGGAACACGTCTTTCCCGGCAAAACGCAGGTTAGCGCCCTGCACGAAATAGTTCTGGTAGCCGGAGTTTTTCAGAATATCACCGAGGCAGATATTCTGCGGGAAGAAGCTGGAAACCGACGCTGAGGCATTGCCCTCAAACGGCGCAAACAGCGGAATACCACACTGGGAAGCCACCATCCCGGCGATGGTGTAATCCGTTCCCGGCAGTTGCATGGTATGGCTGAAATCCAGCCCCTCATTTTTCAGCGCGCCTAACTCTGGCGTGAGATTGGGGAACGCGTCATTATCAAAATAGGTCCGTTCCAGGCTCTCGCCGTAGATATAGACCAGATTGAGCTTCGGATTAGGAATGGTTTTTGCTGGTTCTTTATAATAAACGGCAAAATCCGGATCGCCATCGCGCATTTGTGATTTTACCAGTTCGGTGATCTGGCGAAACGCCGGGCTGGCGTCGACCGAACCTAACGCCAGCAGTAACGCCAGCAGGCTGTAACCGACATGATGAGGATGGTGACGGCGGCGGCGTAGTATCCATCCCAGCGCGCCAAATACCGCCACTAACGCCAGGGCAATGCCGATTCCCGGCAGAATATATTTGCCGACTCCCGCTCCCGTCAGACTATTCGTGAGCGTATAAAGCACTGCGTCGTTGATCCCGTCGCCGGTAAAATAGTCGCTGGCATACAGGGTAATATTCAGAATGACAAAAAGTCCCAGCACCGTGAGAGTGGCGGCAAACCACCAGGTGTTACGGCCCGCCTTCCAGGCATATATCAGCACAGAGGCGAGAAACAGAGCGACAGAGAGCAACTCGGACAACTGACGATCCTCAATAAACCAGGCTTATCGCTGGCAGGAAAAAATTTCTAACAATGTAATAGCGATGTCACATTGCTGCAATTCTAATAACTTTACACGGCGCTGTTATTTAGAATGAGTTTAGAAAGTTGGTTTTTTGATCGGCATCACTTCCTGCCATAGCGGTTAATAACAGGAAAAGACGAAGAGAAAAATCGGGTTAATGCCGTGTTGGCGGGTAAAGGGCCAAAACACGGCTTTTATCAGGGCGTCCCGGCGTGGCGCACGGTCAGAAAAACGCAGTCAGGAGAGGAAATTCAGCCCTTGCTGCAACACCAGATCGCAAGCTTTGGTTTTCACCTTTTCCGCCAGCGGCGTACTGCCGATATTATTGAGGTTCAACTGCTGGCCGTCCTTCGTCTTGAGCAACCCTTGCAGGCCGTTCAGGTAGTTAGTGTCCTGCTCCTGCTGTGTGGTATCCAACCCCAACTTGTTCAGAATCTGATTTTTAACGTTTTCCACGTTGGTAGCGGACGCCAGTTTCTGTTTGGCGCAGTACTGCAAAATACCGGCGGCATTATTCATATTATCGGCGCTGAGCGACTGGGCACCTCTGCTGAGCAAACCGGTTAGCGCAGAAAGCGACATCCCGCCCTGCTGTGCGTTCGCGCCCTGAGCGCTTAGCTGACTGGCGGCAATACCGCTGGTGGAAATCAGTACGCTGGCGATCGCCGCGCAGCACAGAACATGTTTCGCTGTATTCATGGTAATCACCTGTGTTATGCCAGCCAGGCGTCGTATCGCCCTGGAGCACGTTGCAATTTAATACTCTTTACCTGTCACCCGGCTGCGGTAACTGTCCCAGGTAAAATTAACCCATAAACTGTTGCCGAGACGCATACGGTCCATGACGCGTTCGCCAAGCATTTTCGTCATCTCTTCCATATTGCTGTTCGTCAACATGCCGGTGGGACGTTTTGACGAGGAACGACGATCGACAATTTGATTGATGATCACTTTTTCATAGCGAGATTCGGTCTGCACGCCGATCTCGTCGATCACCAACAGATCAACGTTACTCAGATCGTTAAGCAACTGCTCTTCGCTGGTTTCCCGATTGCTGAACGTGTCTTTCATCGCTGACATAATATCCGCCACGGTGATAATCAGTACCGACTTTCCGCGCAGCAGCAGCTCGTTACAAATAGCCGCGGCGAGATGGTTTTTACCGGTTCCCGGCTTGCCGGAAAAGACAAAGCTGGCGATATTGCCGTCAAATTCATCAACGTACTGTCGGGCTTTGCTTAACGCGTTCATTTGTCCGTCGCACTCAACCCGATAGTTATCAAACGAACAGTTTTGATGCAGCGGTCGAATGCCGGAACGGTTAAAGGTGCGCTGCATTTTCATCGCCCGATTTTCCCGCGCCAGCGCTGCCGCCCGGATCTCGCCTTGCTCTTTCTGCCACGCCAGCAATTCTTCGCCCGTTTTAAACGCCGGCGTAATATGCGCAGGCATCATTTTTTGTAGACGCTGCATCAGGTCGCCAACATTTTTCATCGTTACCCCCTAAAACCTGGTGGAATATGATTGTCAGGTTCGCTGACGCTATTGATGTCGCGCTGCGGCATTCCGCCATTGCTGGAACGGCTGATTTGCACGCTGCGCGCCAGCTTTTGCTGCCACTGGATATGGTGAAAAACCTTACCTTCCGCCTGCCAGTAGGCGATAAACGCCGCCAGCTCTTCTGCGGTGACCGGCTCCCGAAGCGCCACGCCCCAAAGGGCAGCCTGACGCTGAAAATCCGCATCCGGTTGCCAGGCGGGATACATGGCGAATTTTCCGCAGGGAATCGCAACGGGGGCGGCTTCGGGTTCTTCGTAAAATTGCGCGTCTAACGCCACATCGCTTCCCGGACGTGATAACTTTTCTTCAAGCGCCAGCAGTTCAGCCATGCGTGCAGGCGTCACGGCATAAAAGGCAGGCGCATTATTAGCGAATACCGCCACTGCGCCGCCCGTTGACTTCGCCAGCACAGCATGATGATCGTGTAAAAGGACGTCAATACCGATGACGTCCGACGTTAAAATTCTGGAAGACATAATGTTTCTCAATATGGAACAACAACCGAGAAGGGCGACTGTTTTTATAGTACCACACAGACCTGTAAGAACAGCAGGAGGCGTTCCACCAATCACACGCGGGGGCGTTTGCGGTACAGCCATAATCCCGGTACAGAGAGGCCAATTGAGAGTGCGCCAACAATGGAAGAGGCTTTCAGAAAATTGGTCAGCAGCGTGATCATCATCGGTTCGCTATAGCCCAGATGGCTAATTTTTACTGCGGAAATCATCGCGGTATAGGCGGAAATCCCCGGAAACATCGGGATCACGGCCGCGACGGTAAACACTTTAGGGTGAGCGAGATACCAGCGTGACCACTGAATACCAATACTGCCGACCAGCAGCGAAGCCATAAACGTCGACCATTCGATATTAAAGCCAGCGCTCATCATCAGCATACGCGAGCCATGACCCAGCGCCCCCAGTAGCGCGCACCACGGAAGCGCCCGGTGGGGAACATTAAAGACCATCGCAAACCCGACGGCGGGGATCGCAGACAAGATCATGTCCTGCATTAGCGCCAGTAAAAAGTCGATTATACCCATCCTCGTAGCCCCCATACTGTCATTGACATCACTACGCCCACACAGGTGGCCAGTGTCAACAGGCTGGCGATAGCCCAGCGCGCCAGCCCGGTATTAATATGTCCTTTAAACATATCTGCGACGGAATTAATCAGCGGAAAGCCCGGCACCAGTAGCAGTACGCTCGCCGCCATGGCGATAGTGGGCGTCTGGCTAAAGGCGGGAAGGGTGAGCATCAGCCCGGAAATCGTGGTAGCGACAAAGGCGGTAATGCAAAAATTGATCTGCGGATGTAAATGCCGCTGCGCCAGCATCTGGCGGATATACATGGCTATCATACTGGCGAAAAAGGTGATAACCGCGCCATCCCAGCCGCCATTATTCAGCTTACAAAAGCAGGAGCAGGAAAGACCGACCATAAACGCCACCAGCCAGCGCGGATAACGCAGCGGGCGGAGCTGGCTAAAGCGTTTTTCCACGCCTTTGTAATCCAGCAGACGATGTTCCGCGAGGATAACGATATGCTGAACCTCCGTGACGACGTGCATATTAATGCCGCGATCCTGGTTTTTACGTGTCGATGTCAGACATTGTCCGTCTTTAATGGTCGTCAGGACAATGGCGTTAGAGGAGATCGCGCTTTCGACGCTATCCATACCGAGCGCCAAACCGAGTCGGGTGGAAAGCTCATCAACCAGTGCGCTTTCCGCCCCGTGCTGCAATAAAAGCAGCCCGCATTGAATACATAACCGTGTTACTGCTCGTTGAATTGATTGCTCTTCTTGCATGACTCGTCCTGTCCGAAAAGACATTCTATGCGCCGCCACTATGACAGAGGCTTTCTTTTTAACACGAAGCGCAGGCATGATGGCGTTGGTTAAGATCAATTTCTTGTTGATAAAAACGTCAACCGCCAGACGCAACGCATAAGCTTCCTGAGACGTGCGCTTCGTCACAGGCAGGATATCCTTATGGGCGACGGTTCTCGTATGTCCGTTTCCAGAATAGAGGCATTATGCCAGCCTGGCCGCTCATTTTTGAATCAATGATGTGGTGAATTTTATCAACGATATGCATTAATGGTTTAACCACAATGGCGTGAGCAGCGGGCGTAAAAATAGGCATGACTTAGTGTAATTCGTAGATATTACATGGGTTTTATGGATGGTGGACAGTATTGTTGGGCTTTTGTTTTAGGACTCAGCAATATGAATGAAGGGCGAACTCATATTTTAAATTTATTAATATGATGCGTTTTCGTTAGAATTGCTAATGTGCAAATTTAGTTAATTTAATTGTCTTGCTTCTGGTTTTATGAGTAACTATGCGATAGTGATTTCATGTTTTTGTGCTATGTGGATTGTAGCGCAATCAATGTTAGATATTTAAAAATAAAACAAGGATAATTAATCCACTTGGCCTATATTTCTTTGCGATCATTGTTTATAGTGTTTTTATTAATGGGGCAATGAAAAGTGGCGGCGTGGGTGCGGAGGAATTATGCTGCCAGGATGCTGCAAAAATGGACTTATTATCAGTAAAACCCCTCTTATACAGGAAGGCCTTAAAGGGGCTATAACAGGTAATTTCCCCGATTATAAACTGGCGTATTGTCGTACGATAGAAGAGCTAACGCTGCTACAGCTACGCCGGAGTAATTTAGTTATTGCTGATTTAGCAGTTAACAATGCCTCTTCCCGCGCTATCTGCGAATATTTTTATAGCTTAATCTCGCAATATCGCGACATACATTGGGTATTTCTGGTTCCTAAATCCTGCTATCCACATGCGGTTGATCTCCTGATGGGCCCCGTCAGCACCTTGCTTTCAGACGAAGAGCCAATCGAGAATCTTATTAGCGTTATCCATGCGGGAAACGCTCGCTCAGAAAGAATAAGTAAAACGTTATTATCGCCTCAGGTACCGTCTGAAATTCAGCAGTCCCACGACAGGCCGATTGTCCTTACGCTGTCTGAACGAAAAGTATTACGCCTTTTAGGAAAAGGGTGGGGCATTAACCAAATTGCGGCGTTACTTAAAAAAAGTAATAAAACAATTAGCGCCCAAAAAAATAGCGCCATGCGACGCTTATCAATACACAGTAATGCAGAGATGTATGCATGGATAAACAGTTCTCAGGGAGCCAGAGAATTGAACCTACCTTCGGTATATGGAGAAACCATGGAATGGAAAACAGAATCAGCAAGAGAAATGTTGCGCTCGTAGAAAAATGCGTGATGAGCACCATTGGTATTAAAGGGCTATTTGATGCAATGCCGGATTGCCGACATACGCTTCATATTTTTTCAAAACCATCCGCGTTTTATAAGGCTGCGCTAAAGACGCCGTTTTCTGCCGTTATTTTTTCTCTTTCTGCGTTAAGAACTGAACGCCGGACAGGATTATCCAGCCTGACGGAACTGGCGATAAATTATCCCCATATGCGGCGTCTGGTGATTGCCGATGATGATGCTGAAGCCCGCTTAATCAGCGCATTATCCCCGCTGCCGCTGGATGGGGTCATCAGCAAAGCGTCGCCGTTGGATGTTTTACAGGATGCCTTATTTACATCGCTTAATAGCGCCCGACGGACAACGGAGCGTACAGACAATCTTTGGGAGTTTCACCAGAATTGTATGCTTAGTCCAACCGAGCGGGAGATTCTGCGTTTCATGTCGAACGGCTACTCAATGCCGCAAATTGCCGTCCAGTTAGAACGTAACATTAAGACTATCCGGGCGCATAAGTTTAATGTGATGTCCAAGCTGGGCGTGAGTTCTGATGCCGGGTTACTCGATGCGGCGGATATTCTGTTATATCTGCGCGCCGGCGATGCTACCGCGCTCCAGCATCGGGTATAGCCCGCGCCGGATGCGCCGTGCTTGTTCGGGGAATCAGGGTGCCAGGCACGTTATTGGCACACGTCTACCCAGGTCGCCGATGTCAGTTCAGCCATTCTTTCCGGCGTGATGCGTACCGCGCTGTGCGTGGCGCCTGCGGCAGGCAATACTTCGTTATACCCCTTCAGAGAGATGTCGCAATAAACGGGCAGCGGGTGCTCCAGCCCGAAAGGACATACGCCGCCGACAGGATGTCCGGTTGCATTGACCACTTCATCGCTGCTCAACATACGGGCTTTTGCGCCGAAAGTGGTTTTAAGCTTCTTATTATCCAGGCGGGCATCGCCTTTCGCGACCACCAGGATAATGGTGTCTTTTACTTTAAGCGAGAGCGTCTTAGCTATCTGCCCTGGCTCTACGTTGTGCGCTTTGGCTGCCAGTTCGACAGTCGCTGTACTTTGATTTAATTCGATAATTTCAATATCGGGAGCATGATCGGCCAGAAATTGCCGTACAGATTGCAGACTCATTCTTCTCTCCTGAGACCTTACCAATAGCCACGGTAGACCCAAAAATGGCAAAACGTAATTTGGCATACGGAGAGCGCCGCTGTAAATATAATAATGTGACAGGCCAGCAGCAGTAAGCCGTGACGATAACTGAAGGCAACGTAAAGCGGTTTACTTTAGCGTGCAGTCGCCGCACTGCTGTACGTCAGGTAAGCGGTAACGTTGGCAGCAGGTTCTGCGTACCAGAAGACCGTCGCGCATTACGACGGTCCGCCACAGCGGGTTATCCTGACCGTCGGATAGCTGCTTTTCAAAAAAACAGCGCTGGCGTAGCGTTGCCAGTAGGGCTTCGCCAAGCAGCGGTTTCATCTCAGTCAGATACCAGTTGATTAAATAACCGGTATTGCTCCAGATAAGTTTCGCGTTGATGTCGCCAGTCGCCTCCAGCGCCTGAATGACCGGCTGTAGTGCGGAGACTATTAGCGTTTCCATTCGTTCTTCCGGGGAACGTTCCGTTGCCAGGTTATCCTGATGCACATCAAGCCAGAAACACGCGGCGCGCCCGGTTTCATGAAATTCAACGTGAATATGTTCTGCCGAGACATTGATAGCGCGCGCTTGCGTCAGTAATGCCAGCATCAGCGGCGGCGTCATCAGCCCGATATACCATTGCGCCCACAGGGAGAGTAACGGTTTATTTTCACGTGGCAGGCCTGGCGTGTGCCGATAGATGTGATCGGAATAGGCGGCCAGCAATGAACGAAACGTCGCGGGGCGCGTCCACTGGGCAAGAGTCATCGCCGTTGGCGGCGGCGCTTCATCCAGCCGGATGAAGTCCAACAGGTGCTCACGGGTAGAGGCGATCGTCTCGCGTACTGCGTCCGCCAGCGAGGCGTCTTCCGGCTGGGGAGCGGCTCGCCAGATAATATCGTCAGCAATCGGTGCGGAACGGTAGGCCATAGCGCGGTTTAATGATGTTAATCTAAATGATAATGATTGCCAATCCTATCGATAGCGATAAACGATGGCAAGCGGTTTATGGTTAATGCTGTTGGCGTAGCACGATTACGTCAGCAGGATTCATAGGGCGCGCATGTCGTCGCTGACCAGAATGTGGTTACGCCCAAGATGCTTGGCTTCGTAGAGCGCTTTATCCGCTTTTTCGATAGCGTCTCCGATATTGCGATCCGTCAGGGGCGCAATGCCTATACTGACAGTGACATTGGTGGCGACGCTTTCGTTAAACATATGCGGGATTTTAAGATCGTATACTTCCTGTCGGATACGTTCTGCGGTAGCGCGGGCTTGCTGTGGTTCGGCGGCGGTCAGCAACACCAGAAATTCTTCTCCGCCAAAACGGCAGACAACATCGCGCGATCGCACGGCGTCCCGAATTGCCGCTGAGACGCGAATTAACGCCTGATCGCCCATCATATGACCGTAGTGATCGTTATACGCTTTGAAATGATCGATATCCAATAGCAGGACGTAGTGTTCATGGCTGCCCGGCGCCTGTAACGTATCCAGCCGATTTTGCAGGCCACGGCGGTTATATAAGCCGGTTAATGGATCAAGCATACTCAGGCCATTGAGGGTTTCCCGCTCGGCCAGCAGCTTAAACATGAGCTGTTGGGCAAAATTATCGTAGCGTTTCTGGATAACATGTTGAATAGCGATTCCTACCATTGGCAGGGCCAGCAAATAGAGAATTCGCAAACCTTGTTCATTACCGTTCAGCCACAGGCAGACCGCGACTGGCGGTAGCGAATAGAGCGTAAACGCGACGATATTCGCGGCAAAGGCTATCGAGCCGATAAACAGAACGCTAAGCAGGGAAATCAGTAAAAAAGAGAAATCATAATGGCCTAACGCCGGATACTTTAGCGCAATATGCGCCGCCCATATTCCCCCAAAGAGTAGGGAGATAAAGGGGAGGTTAATTCTTTTTTGTCCATATTTCCCATGCCATATCAACAGTAATACGCTCAGGACCACTATCCCTATCATTGGCGTGCAAAATACATTGATTTGATAAAGGGGGAAAACGAGAGTAAATAGCGCCGACACGGCGTTGAGAAACAAGAAAAGACGTAAAGAAAACTGATACTTCTTAATACGAAGCGACCGCCAGGATGGTGTTGTCATGGGTAATTGTCGTTATTTATCGGTGATATACACGGAATCGGGCGCCAACATGAAAATAACGTATGAGAAAAGGTCGCTTAAAGCGAGGTGTTGTTGTTTTTACGTTAACAGTCGGACAATTTATCACCTTACTGAATACGTGTCATCAACCGTTAAGTAAAACTCATCTCTTTAGCTTTCTCCCTGGCTGACAAATGAGAAAATATATCATATGATATTGGTTATCATTATCAATTCCAGAGGTGAAACCATGTTGCAGCGGACGTTAGGCAGCGGATGGGGCGTATTATTGCCTGGAGTGATTATCGTTGGACTGGCGTTTATCGGCCTGTCAGCTGATGCGCTGAAGCTGTTGATTGTATCAGGATTGCTACTGTCTGCGCTGATGTTGTATCACAAACAATTACGGCATTTTGTACTGCTGCCATCGTGTATGGCGCTTATTGGCGGCATGATGTTGGCAATGATGAACTGGAATCAGGGATGAAAATGAAGAGACAAAGGAAGGATAAGATAATTGGTGCGAGGGGGGGGACTTGAACCCCCACGTCCGTAAGGACACTAACACCTGAAGCTAGCGCGTCTACCAATTCCGCCACCTTCGCACAGTTATCTTACTTTTTGATATCGCCTCGTTGGTGCGAGGGGGGGGACTTGAACCCCCACGTCCGTAAGAACACTAACACCTGAAGCTAGCGCGTCTACCAATTCCGCCACCTTCGCCCAGTGCGAGCAATATCAACGTGGTTTTGGTGCGAGGGGGGGGACTTGAACCCCCACGTCCGTAAGGACACTAACACCTGAAGCTAGCGCGTCTACCAATTCCGCCACCTTCGCATACCATCGATTCTTGAAAAGAATCACTACCACGGAGGCGCATTCTAGTGGTTTTCAGCTATTCGTCAATAGTTAATTGCATGGGATAGATTGATTGCTGCAAAAATGGACGCGAGACGTAGGTTGGATAAGACGCTTTGCGTCGCCATCCGGCACATGCAACCAGATGGCGCTGCGCTTATCAGGCCAACTATTTCTTCGCCTGACGGGTCATCACGGTACGATAAACCTTAAAGCGCCCGGTCTGCGCGATGACTTCATGGAAGCCAAAAGTCTCATCCAGAATCTTAGGATAGGGCAGAAAGGCGTTCGCCACGATGCGTAACTCTCCGCCGCTGTTCAGATGGCGCACTGCGCCGCGAATGAGCGTTTGCGCCGCATCGAGGCTGGTTTGCATTCCGTCGTGGAACGGCGGGTTGGAGATGATCATGTCAAAACGTCCTTTGACTTCCGAAAAGACGTTGCTGGCGAATACCTCGCCTTCAAGACCATTAGCGGCAAGCGTGGCGCGGCTGGCTTCCACCGCCGGAGCGCTGACGTCACACAGCGTCAGGCGCACTTTCGGCGAATGGCTGGCCAGCGCGGCGGAAAGCACGCCAGCGCCGCAGCCGACATCCAGCACTTTACCTTTGGTGTGCGGCGTCAGCGTAGACAGCAGCAGTTGGCTACCAACATCCAGTCCGTCGCGGCTGAATACGCCCGGCAACGTTTTGATGGTCAGCCCGTCGATGCTGTACTCGGCCCACCAGGATTCGAGACTGAAACGCGGCTGCTTTTCCAGACGACCATGGTAAAGGCCGCAACGTCGCGCGCTATCTACTTTGTTCAGCGGCGCATAGTCCGCCAGCATCGGTTCGGCGCTACGCACGCCGCTGCGGTTTTCCCCCACGACGAAAACATCGACGCCCACCGGCATCAGCGACAAAATATTCATCAACTGGAACTGCGCTTCGGGTTTATTTTTCGGCCAGTAGTAGATCAGCGTATCGCAGTCAGCGACATCGCTGGCTTGCGCGACCAGGCTAAAACGGACGTTATCGCCCATCTGGCGGCTTAATACCTGCCAGTGGTGAAACTGTTGCGTATGCGCGCGGCTGGCGGCGCATTCAAAGCGCGCGGGCAGGTCATCCTGCAAATCTCCGGCAAAAAGAATACGGCTTTGTTCGAAATCATCACTGTGGCGCAGCAAGACTTCACTTGCCGGGGTAAAAGCAGACATGGAATGCTCCTTAATTCAGACTGGCGGCGATTATAGTAGTTTGATGGCGCAGATTCGACAGATTTGCTATATTTGCGCCCCTGATTACAGGAGCGTTTCGCTATGACATCCCGACGAGACTGGCAGTTACAGCAACTGGGTATTACGCAGTGGGCGCTGCGACGTCCTGGCGCGCTACAGGGCGAGATTGCGATTTCCCTTCCCGCGCACGTTCGTCTGATCGTGGTTGCAGAGGAATTACCCGCGCTGAACGAGCCGCTAATGCGCGATATCTTACGCGCGTTGACCGTGAGTCCCGATCAGGTTTTACCGCTGACGCCTGAGCGCGTCGCCATGCTGCCGCAGGGCAGCCGTTGTAATAGCTGGCGGTTAGGAACTGACGCGCCGCTCCAACTCGAAGGCGCTCAGGTCACGACGCCGGCGTTTAATGAACTCCGGGCAAACCCGGCGGCACGCGCCGCACTATGGCAACAAATCTGCGAACATGAACACGATTTCTATCCTCAGCACGACCGATCTCCCCGCAGCCTGGCAGATTGAGCAACGCGCTCATGCGTTTCCGTGGAGCGAAAAAACGTTTTTCGGCAACCAGGGCGAACGGTATCTCAACCTTAAGCTGACCGCTGATGACAGAATGGCCGCGTTTGCCATTACACAGGTGGTGCTGGACGAAGCGACGCTGTTCAATATCGCCGTCGATCCGGATTTTCAGCGTCGGGGGCTGGGGCGTATGCTGCTTGAGCATCTGATTGATGAACTGGAAAAACGCGGTGTTGTAATGTTATGGCTGGAGGTACGCGCCTCTAACGCTGCCGCCATCGCGCTGTATGAAAGTCTGGGGTTTAACGAGGCGACGATTCGCCGCAATTACTATCCTACGGCACAAGGGCATGAGGACGCCATCATCATGGCGTTACCGATAAGCATGTAATAAAAGAGGCAAGGTGTAATGATGAAGTGGGACTGGATTTTCTTTGATGCCGATGAAACGCTGTTTACGTTTGATTCTTTCACCGGCTTACAGCGGATGTTCCTTGACTATAGCGTCACCTTTACCGCTGAGGATTTCCAGGATTACCAGGCCGTGAATAAGCCGCTATGGGTGGATTATCAGAACGGCGCGATTACCTCATTACAATTGCAGCACGCGCGCTTTCAAAGTTGGGCTGAACGGCTAAACGTTGCGCCGGGGCTGCTGAATGACGCTTTTATTAGTGCGATGGCGGAGATCTGTTCTCCTTTGCCGGGCGCCGTTTCGCTACTTAATGCGATTCGCGGGCAGGCTAAAATCGGTATTATTACTAATGGTTTTACCGCGCTACAACAAACTCGTCTGGAGCGCACCGGGCTGCGCGAGTATTTCGATCTGCTGGTGATTTCCGAGCAGGTTGGCGTCGCGAAGCCCGATCCGAAAATCTTTAACTACGCCCTGGAGCAGGCAGGGAATCCTGACCGCTCGCGCGTATTAATGGTTGGCGATACCGCGGAATCCGATATTCTTGGCGGCATTAACGCCGGACTGTCGACCTGCTGGCTTAACGCGCATCATCGCGAGCAGCCCGCGGGTATCCATCCAACCTGGACTGTGGCGTCATTAAGCGAACTGGAGCAGCTCCTGTGTAAACACTGATTGCCTCCCCCAGGTTGATGGGTAAAATAGCCGCATTTTTCGTATTCAACATGCGTGGTCAAACGCCGCGCTTACTCAAGAAGATTTGACTATGACGTTGTCTCCTTATTTGCAAGAGGTGGCCAAACGCCGCACTTTTGCCATTATTTCTCACCCGGACGCCGGTAAAACCACCATTACCGAAAAAGTGTTGCTGTTCGGACAGGCGATTCAGACCGCCGGTACGGTAAAAGGCCGTGGCTCCAGCCAACATGCAAAATCTGACTGGATGGAGATGGAAAAACAGCGTGGTATCTCTATCACCACCTCGGTGATGCAGTTCCCGTATCACGACTGTCTGGTGAATCTGCTGGATACCCCGGGGCACGAAGACTTCTCCGAAGATACCTACCGTACTCTGACGGCGGTGGACTGTTGTCTGATGGTGATCGACGCCGCGAAAGGCGTTGAGGACAGGACCCGTAAGCTGATGGAAGTTACCCGTCTGCGCGATACGCCGATCCTGACCTTTATGAACAAACTCGACCGTGACATCCGCGACCCGATGGAGCTGCTGGATGAAGTGGAAAATGAGCTGAAAATCGGCTGCGCGCCGATCACCTGGCCGATTGGCTGCGGCAAGCTGTTTAAGGGCGTTTATCACCTTTATAAAGATGAAACTTATCTGTATCAGACCGGTAAGGGCCACACCATTCAGGAAGTGCGCATCGTTAAAGGGCTGAATAACCCGGATCTGGACGCCGCCGTCGGTGAAGACCTGGCGCAACAGCTGCGCGACGAGCTGGAACTGGTGCAGGGCGCGTCTAACGAGTTTGATGAAGAGCTGTTCCTGGCAGGGGAAATTACCCCGGTATTTTTCGGTACCGCGCTGGGTAACTTTGGCGTTGACCATATGCTGGATGGTTTAGTGGCGTGGGCGCCCGCGCCGATGCCGCGTCAAACCGATACCCGCACAGTGGAAGCCTCGGAAGAGAAATTCACCGGTTTTGTCTTTAAAATTCAGGCCAATATGGACCCGAAACACCGCGACCGCGTGGCGTTTATGCGCGTGGTTTCCGGTAAGTATGAGAAGGGCATGAAGTTACGCCAGGTCCGTACCGGCAAAGATGTGGTGATTTCCGACGCGTTAACATTTATGGCGGGCGATCGTTCGCACGTTGAAGAAGCGTACCCGGGCGATATTTTGGGTCTGCATAACCACGGCACCATTCAGATCGGCGATACCTTCACCCAGGGCGAGATGATGAAGTTTACCGGTATCCCGAACTTTGCGCCGGAACTGTTCCGTCGTATTCGCCTGAAAGATCCGCTCAAGCAGAAGCAGCTACTGAAAGGGCTGGTGCAGCTTTCTGAAGAGGGGGCGGTTCAGGTATTCCGTCCCATCTCCAACAACGATCTGATTGTCGGCGCCGTGGGCGTTCTGCAGTTTGACGTTGTTGTCGCGCGCCTGAAAAGCGAATACAACGTTGAGGCGATTTATGAATCCGTCAACGTGGCGACGGCGCGCTGGGTGGAAAGCACCGATGCGAAGAAATTCGAAGAGTTTAAGCGTAAGAATGAAACGCAGCTGGCGCTGGATGGCGGCGACAATCTCACCTATATCGCCCCCACGATGGTTAACCTGAACCTGACCCAGGAACGTTACCCTGACGTTCAGTTCCGTAAAACGCGCGAACACTGATCCCTTTCCGGGCGCGGCATCCGCCGCGCCTTCGTACTTTCCCTGCCTTTTTAACCGCTTACGGAATGTTCTTAAATCCCGCGTTTTTTCTTCGATCTGCCTGTTTTTTATACGCACCGACAAGCGATTTTAAAATTGTGATCTATATTTAACAAAGTGATGACATAAATGTCGGCTTTAATGCCTGTTCAATGCGTGAATATGAGAGCTTAAAGCTGAGATTTGTTTCAGTCACGATATTAATAACTGAAACGGAAGGGTGGCAGGCGACGCGTCGTTACAAATTCACGAATGTGATGCCAGTCATTGACTTCAGAAACCGGTGAGTTTCACCGCATTCAGCAATGCAACCTCGTGTTGCCTGAGCTCAAATTACGAGCAAACTATACAGGACAAAATCGATGACTATGACAAGACTGAAGATTTCTAAAACTCTGCTGGCCGTAATGTTGACCTCTGCTGTTGCGACAGGTTCTGCCTTTGCAGAAAACGCAACAACGGACAAGGCGCAAAGCGGAACCGAAACCGCAGGGCAAAAAGTCGATAGCTCTATGAATAAAGTCGGTAACTTCATGGATGACAGCGCCATCACTGCGAAAGTAAAAGCTGCGCTGGTAGACCATGACAATATTAAAAGCACCGATATTTCTGTCGAAACCAATCAGAAAGTCGTCACCCTGAGCGGCTTTGTAGAAAGCCAGGCGCAGGCTGAAGCCGCCGTGAAAGTGGCGAAAGGCGTAGAAGGCGTGACCTCCGTTAGCGACAAACTTCACGTTCGCGACAATAAAGATGGTTCCGTGAAAGGTTATGCCGGCGATACGGCCACGACCAGTGAAGTCAAAGCCAAGTTGCTGGCGGACGATCTCGTCCCTTCCCGTAAAGTGAAAGTGGAAACGACCGATGGCGTCGTACAGCTCTCCGGTACCGTTGAAACTCAGGAACAAAGCGACCGCGCTGAAAGCATCGCGAAAGCCGTTGATGGCGTAAAAAGTGTTAAAAACGATCTGAAAGTTCAGTAATTCGTCGTAATTCGTCCTCCCGACGTTTGTCGGGAGGCGTAATGTGCACCACACTAAAAATATCGCGAATGAGTAGCCTGAGCGCTCATATTTAGCGGTCGACATTAACTATGGTAAAGGAGAGGCTTATGTTTCGTTGGGGCATTATATTTCTGGTTATCGCGTTAATTGCCGCCGCATTGGGTTTTGGTGGACTGGCTGGTACGGCTGCCGGCGCGGCGAAAATCGTCTTCGTCGTCGGGATCGTGCTCTTCCTGGTCAGCCTGTTCATGGGCCGTAAACGACCCTAGCAGGCATCTGTAAAGATATATTGCTATCAAGCCAGTCCAGCGGACTGGCTTTTACGGTTTTAGCCGTTAACGTTTTGCGTTACCTTGTCAGCCTGGAAAAAAATGAAAAACAGGAAGGCAGAGGTGGGCCAGCGAATACCGGTTACGCTCGGCAATATTGCGCCGTTATCATTAACACCGTTCCGGCCAGGCCGTATGGCGCTGGTCTGTGAGGGCGGGGGGCAGCGGGGTATCTTTACCGCAGGCGTGCTGGATGAGTTTATGCGTGCGCAGTTTAATCCTTTCCATCTCTACTTCGGCACATCAGCCGGTGCGCAAAATCTCTCGGCGTATCTCTGCAACCAGCCCGGCTACGGGCGTAAAGTCATTATGCGCTATACCACCAGGCGCGAATTTTTTGATCCGCTGCGATTTGTACGCGGAGGAAACCTTATTGACCTCGACTGGCTGGTGGAATCCACCGCCGCCCGGATGCCGCTGCAGATGGATACCGCAGCGCGCCTGTTCGACAGCGGAAAATCCTTTTATATGTGCGCCTGCCGGGGGGATGATTACACGCCGGGCTATTTCTCGCCGACAAAACAAAACTGGCTTGATATCATTCGCGCCTCCAGCGCCATACCGGGTTTCTACCGTACCGGCGTTACGTTAGAGGGCATCAACTATCTGGACGGTGGCATTAGCGACGCCATTCCGGTTCAGGAGGCGGCAAAGCGGGGGGCGAAAACCATTGTGGTGATCCGCACCGTACCCTCGCAAATGTATTACACGCCGCAGTGGTTTAAGCGTATGGAGCGCTGGCTGGGAGAGAGCAGTCTACAGCCGTTGGTCAACCTGGTGCAGCATCATGAAACGTCCTACAGCGCGATCCAACAATTTATTGAAAAGCCGCCGGGTAAGCTGCGGATCATTGAAATTTATCCGCCGAAACCGCTGCACAGCATGGCGCTGGGCAGCCGTATCCCGGCGCTGCGTGAGGATTACAAAACCGGGCAATTATGCGGGCGTTATTTCCTTGCCACCGTTGGTAAATTGCTCGCCGCAACGCCGCCTCTCTTGCGCCATACGTCGCGGATTGCCGTGCCGGAAACGGTGGTCGTGCCTCCGGCGCCGGTGGCCAATGATACGCATGTGGCGGAGGTCATTAGCGCGCCGCAGGCAAACGACACCACCTTTACCGACGAGGATCTGGCGTGAGCTGGCGCTTTATCGATACACACTGCCATTTTGATTTCCCGCCCTTTACGGGCGATGAGCGCGCCAGTATTCAGCGTGCCTGTGAGGCGGGCGTTGAAAAAATCATCGTGCCGGCGACCGAGGCGGCTCACTTTCCCCGCGTGCTGGCGCTGGCGGCGCGTTTCCCGTCGCTTTATGCTGCGCTGGGATTGCACCCCATTGTGATTGAGCGTCATGCCGATGACGATCCTGATAAGCTGCAACAGGCGCTGGCGCAGCAACAGAACGTCGTGGCGGTAGGTGAGATCGGTCTCGATCTCTATCGCGACGATCCGCAGTTCGCCAGGCAAGAGCGATTTTTAGACGCGCAACTGCAACTGGCAAAACGCTACGATCTGCCGGTGATCCTGCACTCGCGGCGCACGCATGACAAACTGGCGATGCGCTTAAAGCGCCAGAGTTTGCCGCGAACCGGCGTGGTGCATGGTTTTGCCGGCAGTCTGCAACAGGCCGAACGTTTTGTGCAACTGGGCTATAAAATCGGCGTCGGCGGCACCATCACCTACCCGCGCGCCAGTAAAACCCGTGATGTTATGGCGCGGTTGCCGCTGGACGCGCTGTTGCTGGAGACCGATGCGCCGGATATGCCGCTAAAGGGGTTTCAGGGGCAGCCGAACCGCCCGGAGCAGGCGGCGCGCGTATTTGATGCGCTCTGCGAATTACGTCCGGAGCCCGCAGAGGTGATAGCCGATACGCTGTATCGCAATACCATTACCCTGTTTCGGCTCTGAGGGCATCGCAGCCGCCGTCCGGCAGGTGACGCTTACAGATATAGCGCCGGCAAAATCAGCTTCGCCACCCCACGCGCGCGCAATCCGTCAGCCAGCCGTTCCACCTCTTGCGGCGTCGCGCCTGGCCAGGCCTTCGCTTCGCCATAGACGCCATGCGCATGAAAGGCATTCAAACGCACCGGAACCTCGCCCAGCGAAGTAATAAACGCCGCCAGTGAATCAATATGCGCCGCATAGTCCACCTGATTCGGGATAACCAGCAACCGCAGCTCCGCCAGTTTTCCCTGCGCAGCAAGAAAGCGGATACTGTGCTTAATATGCGTGTTATCACGTCCGGTCAGACGGTGATGACACTCGCTCTTCCAGGCTTTCAGATCGAGCATTACGCCGTCGCAAACCGGCAGTAGTTTTTGCCAGCCGGTCTCGCTTAACTGACCATTACTGTCCACCAGACAGGTCAGCCGTTGTAACTGCGGATCGGCTTTGATCGCTGTAAATAGCGCCACAATAAACGGTAATTGCGTGGTCGCCTCTCCGCCGCTGACGGTAATACCTTCAATAAACAGCGATGCTTTACGAATATGACGCAGCACATCGTCAACGCTCATGGTCTGCGCCATTGGCGTTGCCTGCTGTGGGCACATTTTCAGGCAGGTATCGCACTGCTCGCAGACGTCCGACCGCCATACCACTTTCCCGCCATCAACGCTGAGGGCGTGATGCGGACACTGCGATACGCATTCCCCGCAGTCGTTACAGCGTCCCATCGTCCACGGGTTATGGCAATTCTTGCAGCGCAAATTGCAGCCCTGTAAGAATAATGCCAGGCGGCTGCCTGGCCCATCGACGCAGGAAAACGCAATGATCTTACTGACTAAAGCGCATCTGTTGTTCATGGCTGACTACGCGTGGCTGTCGTTCCAGGATGCGGGTATTACGTGCGGCTTCTTCTCCCAGCCAGGTGGTATTCGTACGCGAGCCTTCGGCGCGAAATTTCGCCAGATCCGACAGGCGCACCATATAACCGGTGACGCGCACCAGATCGTTGCCGCTGACATTGGCAGTAAATTCCCGCATCCCGGCTTTGAACGCGCCAAGACAAAGCTGAACCAGCGCCTGCGGATTACGCTTGATGGTTTCGTCCAGCGTCAGAATGTCGCTGATCCCGGCATGGTAAAAGGCATGGTGCGGCGCGACGGTTTGCAAATGGGTGATAGGGTCCGGTTCATCGCCATACGGCAGACGCGCGCCCGGCGTAGTGCCAATATCGGAACTGATGCCAGACTGGGCATGGAGCAGCGCCCGTTGCTTCCAGCCATACTTCACTGGCGTATTTTCGACGAAATCCGCCAGTTGGGCGCTAATACGGTAGCCCAGCTCGTTCGCCGTTTCATTCTTGCCGTAACGGGCGGTCAGGCCCGCGTTTTCGCACAGCAGGTTCACGGCTTCCGCCAGCCCGTACATACCGAACATCGGCGCAAAACGTTCGGGATCGATCAAACCTTCCTGTACAAGAAAGCTATTCTCAAAGAAATGTGACTTTTCATAGAGGAATTCACATCGTGAATTAATGATGGCGATCTGCTGTCGGCAGTAGTGCGGTAGCGTGCGTGAAAAGAAGTCATCGACAGACGTACTGCGTTCTGCCACGGCTTTCAGGTTGAGACGTACCAGCGTACTGCCGCCGCCGCCAAGCGGTAGCGAGTTATAACAACTGACGATGCCATAATGACCTTTTGTGAAAATTTTATCATTTACAGGGCCGTTGGAAATGTGTGGCTTACTGCATTCGCAAATGTTTTTGGCGACCTCCAGCAGCAGATCGTCCGGCGTAATTTCCGCATCGTAGATAAACGTCAGGTTAGGCGCCACCTGCTTTAGCTCGGCATCGGCGCGCAAAATCGCTCGTGTGACAGGCGTATCGGCAGGGCCAATATTGGCATGCATAAAGGCGTCTGGCAGCGTTCTGTCGAGATAACGCCAGAAACGTTTTATTCGAATATCGATCGCATCTTGTGTTAGAATTCTAACATACGGTTGCAGCAACGCATCAAGCTGGCCGAGATAAACCGGCATGGACGTCACGGAAGGAACGTGATGATACAGAATGGTGAGTAGGGATAACGCATCATCCAGATCTTTCGCGCCTTCCAGTTCCAGCCACTGTGAACCGTTAGCCAGAAATCGGGCGTAATCGGGCAACACGTAGCGTGGTTTGAAGGGGGCGTGCCCCTCAAACATATCGCAAATGACGCCTTCATCCAGCGCCTGGCGGGCATCTTCCGGCAGGGTGGGATAAGGCAGGGCGTTTTCAGCTTCCAGCGCCAGAAAATGGCGTTTTTGTTCAGGCGTGAGCACCGGGCTGGTCACAATTTGCTGGCAACGCTGCTGGAGCGCAGTTTCGCATGAGGCAGGCATCTTCGTTTCCTCTTTATGCCGGGACGATGCGCTATTGTAGAAAATGGCGGCAAACCGACTTTGATCCTGATGCGCTTATCGCTCGAAGAACAGGCGGTGACGGCGGGATAATTTGATTTAGATCTCATTACAGTAATGCAAATTTGTACGTAGTTTTCATTAACTGTGATGTATATCGAAGTGTAATCGCGAGTGAATGTTAGAATATTAACAGACTCGCAAGGTGAAATTTTATACGGCAATGCCGTTGGAGAATGTCATGACTGATTTAAAAGCAAGCAGCCTGCGTGCGCTCAAACTGATGGATCTGACCACTCTGAACGATGACGACACCAATGAAAAAGTGATCGCGTTGTGTCATCAGGCAAAAACCCCGGTCGGGAATACGGCGGCGATTTGTATTTACCCGCGTTTTATCCCGATTGCGCGTAAAACCCTCAAAGAACAAGGTACGCCGGACATCCGCATTGCAACGGTGACTAACTTCCCGCATGGCAATGATGACATCGATATTGCACTGGCGGAAACCCGTGCGGCGATCGCCTACGGTGCTGACGAAGTGGACGTGGTATTCCCGTACCGCGCGTTGATCGCCGGTAACGAGCAGGTGGGTTTTGACCTGGTAAAAGCCTGTAAAGACGCTTGTGCCGCAGCGAACGTATTGCTGAAAGTGATCATCGAAACCGGCGAGCTGAAAGAAGAGGCGCTGATTCGTAAAGCCTCTGAAATCTCCATCAAAGCCGGTGCGGATTTCATCAAAACCTCTACCGGTAAAGTGCCGGTAAACGCTACGCCGGAAAGCGCGCGCATCATGATGGAAGTGATCCGCGACATGGGCGTTTCCAAAACCGTTGGCTTCAAACCGGCGGGCGGCGTACGTACGGCGGAAGACGCGCAGAAATTCCTCGCGATTGCAGACGAACTGTTTGGCGCTGACTGGGCAGATTCTCGTCACTACCGCTTTGGCGCATCCAGCCTGCTGGCAAGCCTGCTGAAAGCGCTGGGTCACGGCGACGGTAAGAGCGCCAGCAGCTACTAAGCTCTGATTTGCCGGATGGCGCTGCGCTTATCCGGCCTACAAATCCAGGCCTGTAGGCCGGATAAGGCGTTAGCCGCCATCCGGCGATGTAAGCCTTCTACTCTTTTCCCTCAGGAGGGTACCGTGTTTCTCGCACAAGAAATTATTCGTAAAAAGCGTGATGGTCATGCGTTGAGTGACGAAGAAATTCGTTTCTTTATTAATGGTATTCGTGACAATACTATCTCTGAAGGGCAGATTGCCGCCCTGGCGATGACCATCTTCTTCCACGATATGACCATGCCGGAGCGTGTTTCGCTGACCATGGCGATGCGGGATTCCGGTACTGTCCTTGACTGGAAAAGCCTGAATCTCAATGGCCCGATTGTCGATAAGCATTCGACCGGCGGCGTAGGGGACGTGACGTCTCTGATGTTGGGGCCAATGGTAGCGGCCTGCGGCGGTTATGTGCCGATGATCTCCGGTCGCGGCCTCGGACATACCGGCGGTACGCTCGACAAACTGGAAGCGATCCCGGGCTTCGATATCTTCCCGGACGACAACCGTTTCCGCGAAATTATTCAAGACGTGGGTGTGGCGATTATTGGGCAAACCAGCTCGCTTGCACCGGCGGACAAACGTTTTTACGCCACCCGCGATATTACCGCGACGGTGGACTCTATTCCGCTGATCACTGGTTCCATCCTCGCCAAGAAACTGGCCGAAGGGCTGGATGCGCTGGTAATGGACGTAAAAGTCGGCAGCGGCGCGTTTATGCCAACCTATGAACTTTCTGAAGCCCTTGCTGAAGCGATTGTCGGCGTGGCAAATGGCGCGGGAGTTCGCACTACGGCGTTGTTAACCGATATGAACCAGGTGCTGGCTTCAAGCGCCGGTAACGCGGTGGAAGTGCGTGAAGCCGTGCAGTTCCTGACCGGTGAATACCGCAATCCGCGCTTGTTTGACGTCACTATGGCGCTATGCGTGGAGATGCTGATCTCCGGCCAGCTGGCGAAAGACGACGCCGAAGCGCGTGCGAAATTACAGGCGGTGCTGGATAACGGTAAAGCGGCAGAAGTCTTTGGTCGTATGGTGGCCGCGCAGAAAGGGCCAAGCGATTTCGTTGAGAACTACGATAAATACTTGCCGACCGCCATGTTGAGCAAAGCGGTATATGCTGATACCGAAGGGTTTATCAGCGCAATGGATACGCGTGCGCTGGGGATGGCGGTCGTCTCGATGGGCGGCGGCCGTCGTCAGGCGTCTGACACCATTGATTACAGCGTTGGCTTTACCGACATGGCCCGTCTGGGCGACAGCATCGACGGGCAGCGCCCGCTGGCGGTGATTCATGCCAAAGACGAAGCCAGTTGGCAGGAAGCGGCGAAGGCCGTCAAAGCGGCAATTATCCTTGACGATAAAGCGCCAGTAAGCACACCTTCGGTCTATCGTCGTATTACTGAATAGTTGTATACTGATCTGATCAATTATTTTTGAAGCACTAAGTACGGAGAAGATATGAAACGTGCATTTATTATGGTGCTGGACTCATTCGGCATCGGCGCTACTGAAGACGCGGATCGTTTTGGCGACGTAGGTTCCGACACTCTGGGCCACATCGCAGAAGCTTGCGCCAATGGCGAAGCTGACAATGGCCGTAAGGGCCCGTTGAATCTGCCTAACCTGACTCGTCTGGGGCTGGTGAAAGCGCATGAAGGCTCTACCGGTAAAATTGCCGCCGGCATGGACGGCAACGCGGACGTTATTGGCGCATACGCATGGGCGCACGAACTGTCCTCCGGCAAAGATACGCCGTCAGGCCACTGGGAAATCGCCGGTGTGCCGGTACTGTTCGACTGGGGCTATTTTAGCGATCACGAAAACAGCTTCCCGCAGGAACTGCTGGATAAGCTGGTGAAACGCGCCAACCTGCCGGGCTATCTCGGTAACTGCCACTCTTCCGGCACCGTTATTCTGGACCAGCTCGGCGAAGAGCACATGAAAACCGGCAAGCCGATTTTCTACACCTCCGCTGACTCCGTGTTCCAGATTGCCTGCCACGAAGAGACCTTTGGCCTGGATAAACTCTACGAGCTGTGCGAAATCGCCCGTGAAGAGCTGACCGAAGGCGGCTATAACATTGGCCGCGTGATCGCGCGTCCGTTTATCGGCGACAAGGCCGGTAACTTCCAGCGTACCGGTAACCGTCACGACCTGGCCGTAGAACCGCCAGCGCCGACCGTGCTGCAGAAACTGGTCGATGAAAAACAGGGCCACGTGGTGTCCGTCGGTAAGATTGCCGACATCTACGCCAACTGCGGCATCACTAAGAAAGTGAAAGCGACCGGTCTGGACGCGCTGTTCGACGCGACCCTCAAAGAGATGAAAGAAGCGGGCGATAAAACCATCGTCTTCACTAACTTCGTCGACTTCGACTCTTCCTGGGGCCACCGTCGCGACATCGCGGGCTACGCCGCAGGCCTGGAGCTGTTTGACCGCCGTCTGCCGGAGCTGATGGAGCTGGTGGGGGAAGATGACATTCTAATCCTGACCGCTGACCACGGCTGTGACCCGAGCTGGACCGGTACTGACCATACCCGTGAGCACATTCCGGTGCTGATCTACGGTCCGAAAGTCAAACCGGGCTCTTTAGGTCACCGTGAAACCTTCGCGGATATCGGCCAGACGCTGGCGACCTACTTTGGCACATCGCCGATGGACTACGGTAAAAACATGCTGTGATACCCATTGTCTTTCGCGCTGTAGATGCGTTGACTTCATTCGCTCACCCCGGTCACATAGTTAATCTATGCTCCCGGGGATTCACGAATTCGTCGCCTTCCTGCAACGCGAAATCCTTAGGGTATTTCACTGTTTTTGCACACGTTTTGTAGGCCTGATAAGGCGTAGCCGCCATCAGGCAATAACAACAAATTTAAAGGGAACTGAAGATGGCAACTCCACATATTAATGCAGAAATGGGTGATTTCGCTGACGTCGTATTGATGCCGGGCGACCCGCTGCGCGCGAAGCACATTGCTGAGACTTTCCTCGAAGATGTTCGCGAAGTGAACAACGTTCGCGGCATGTTAGGTTTCACCGGGACTTACAAAGGCCGTAAGATCTCCGTGATGGGCCACGGTATGGGTATCCCGTCCTGCTCCATCTACACCAAAGAGCTGATCACCGATTTCGGCGTGAAGAAAATCATTCGCGTCGGCTCCTGCGGCGCTGTGCGCATGGACGTCAAACTGCGCGACGTGGTGATCGGTATGGGTGCCTGCACCGACTCCAAAGTGAACCGTATCCGTTTTAAAGATCATGACTTCGCGGCTATCGCTGACTTCGACATGGTGCGTAACGCAGTTGATGCGGCAAAAGCGCTGGGCGTTGACGCGCGCGTAGGCAACCTGTTTTCCGCTGACCTGTTCTACTCTCCGGACGGCGAAATGTTCGACGTGATGGAAAAATACGGCGTACTGGGCGTAGAGATGGAAGCGGCGGGTATCTACGGCGTTGCGGCTGAATTTGGCGCGAAAGCGCTGACCATCTGCACCGTGTCCGACCATATCCGTACCCACGAGCAGACCACTGCCGCTGAACGTCAGACGACCTTCAACGACATGATCAAAATCGCGCTGGAATCCGTACTGCTGGGCGATAAAGAGTAAGATTGTGAAGGGGGCCAGAGCAGGCCCCCTTCATCGTTTATTTCGTCAGCACTTCCCACTGTAAATTGCTTTCTAGCATGACCGTATCGGTAGCATGCGTAAATTGATTATCGTTCAAGACAGGTGTTAATGTCAGCGTGACGTTCATCATTTTCCCACTGACCTGCTGGTTATTATCCATCGCGATGATACCGTTGTTATTATGTAGCAACAGACTATCCAAGGCACTGTCATTGGGAGCAAAGCTCACTCTATCAAGGGTGCTGGCAATAGGATAACTTTTACCATCTACTATCATCTGACTAACACGTACGGCGAGACCACCGTTATTTCCAAAATAAAATCGTCCCTTTTCCCCCGCTGAGGCTTGCACAAAAAGAGCAATATTCTGGCTTTCTGGGCAACTCACACTAACGTGAACCTCCTGTGAAGACATTTGATTCCAGCCTTGCTGAGAATTGACGATATCATCTTGCTTAAGCCAGCCAAAGCTGATGTTTGGCGAAGAGAATGTTATTTGGCAGTCATCGTCGGCTCGGGCTGATGGAGGGAGTAGTGCGGTGAAGATACAACATATAGCAATCCCCAACCATTTGCTGTTGGATTTCATTGACAGACTCCCTTTGCCGTTTCATAAAATGCCTCTTTATCCTGGGTTTTCTGCAGCGTGTAGTGGATGCGACACAGACGATTCATATCATCATCAGCGGCATATAACGCAGGATTATCCCCAACATCGGTGATAAATACGCGTCCGCTGTCGACAGCGCTGACCAAATAGTTATTTTTTTCATCTACAATGCTGGTGCCTTTAGGTAGCCATGAGCCGTCCGGACGCTTTACTGTCAGCATCACACGGCGTGTATTCAGCACGTTGAAATCCAGTACCCTAAAAGCGCTGTGCGCGACGGTAATATTCTTAATACCGTTTGCCAGTTCCATACTCTTTGGTAGCGTATTCGCATTAACCTCTACGCGGGATTTCCGCCATTCAGTTAGCCCCGGAATGACGGCTTGCCCCCAGTGGTCAGTCCAGATTCGCCCCTGTGGCGTGGCGATTTCAATGCCGCTTTCTGGTTCACTCAGGCGTGCGATAGCAAAGGTATTTTTGATTGTATAAGGCGAGAACGTTATGCCATGTTCGTGTGCAGCGATGCCTCCGCTGAAGGTTGCGTTATAGTTGCGGTAATTATCGCCATCAGTGCCGCCGCCCACGCTGAGTTGAGTGTAATGAAGATTGCTATTGAGATTACCGTTGAAGCTATTTTGCTGGTTTTTTGCATCACGATCCGCAGAAATATAGTAATGGGTATCTTTACTCAGCGAACCATTATTTTGTAGCCCGTAGGTTGTTTTATCACCTTGATTACGCATATAAGCGCCGACGCGCTGCTCACCGAGTGGAATGCTGATGTTGATGTAAAACATATCATCATCATTACTGTCGTTATGATTCTCATCATCCTGATTAACAGCGTGCTGCCAGTTAGCGGTAATTGAGGCATATTTAAACGTTTTGCCCCAGGAAGCCATTATGCTGCGAGAGTCGTTGTCATTATCCGTAGCCTGATAAGTGTAATAACCCAGAGAGAAGGTACCTAACAGATTATGGTTCCAGGCAATATTAGCACTGGAGCTACTTTGATATTCGTAAGCATCTTTATTGAGCGCATCCGTTAACTCACGATATCCGTCGCTGTAGCGGGCGGTACTGACGTCAAGTCTAATTTCCCCGGGCAGCGCCATGCTGGCGCGTAGTTCACTTTTCGCACCCTGCAGAGATTCGCCAAAGGACGCTTTACTGCCCAGCATTGAGCCGGAAAACGTCCATTTGTTGGTTGGAAGCCATTGCAGCATCCCTCCTGCCGCTTGATAGTCTTGTGCCAGTACGCCAGACGCCTGCGCCAGCCAGTTTTCACTCAGTTTCCAACTATCGCTGATGTTATAGATCCAGGGAAGCGAATAGTCGCTGGTGGTATCACGTATGCGCCCTATGGACATTGTTAAGCCTGCGGGCGTGAGTTCGCGTAAATTAAAGGATACTGCCGGCACCGTGAAGGTTGTCGTTGAGCCATCGGTTTCAACGACGCTGACGTTAAGGTCGGTATTGCTGCGTATGATGGGGACATTTTCAAGGGTAAATGCCCCAGCGTTCACTGGTGCGGTATAAATAATCTGTCCGGACTGACGAACTTCAACGCGAGCCTGGTGGGTTCGGGCAATACCGTTAATGGTTACGCCTTGTGTATCCTGTGCCAGCCCTTGTTCAGGGATAAGCTGTACGCCGTTGATCGGCGCGCCACTGAATAGACTGGAGTTGACGTTGATCTGCCCAACTTGCGCACGCATTTTTTGTGCCTGAAATACGTGCTCCGCATAGGTATATAGACTATCGGTACGGTATTCTCCATCATTATTCGTCAGCATGTAGCGGCTGCGCAGCGTCCATTCCGCGAAGTTTAAGCCAGCTTCAAGGTTTGCCTGGGCATAGTTTCGGCTATCGCTACCGGATGACTCGCTGCGACTGGCGTACAGGTTATAGTTAAATAACCCGGCGGTGCCGCCTTTAATCACGTTGTTTAGCGATAGTAAGTTATTATCCAGAGCCTGTGCCGGAACAAAAAGCTCCAGCGATTCACTGTTTGGCAGTGGGGTAATAATCGCTGAGGGATAATCTTCTTGTAGGCTATGGCAGGTTTCTTTGGCGCTGATATTAAGCGGTACGAGCCCGCTGGCGCTGAGGAAATCGTCATCCACGCAAAGCTGGCCTTCTGTGTCGAAACGCGCGACCAACGACCCTCTATTTACGCCATTGATCTTTACCATGACGGTGTGGCTGCCTGGTAGAAAATGCGGCGCACGGGAAAAATATTGTGCCACGTTGGGGCTAATGCCTCTGGAGGTGAGAATACCCATGTCAAAATTCAGCTCCTCCGCCAGAGCCGAAAACGCCGTGGTCGCCAGTGAGCAATAAAGCGCAGTTTTGATGTATAGCGGCAGTTTTAAATACTTCACGTGCTAGCTCTCATCACGGCACCAGCGGTGAGGTAAAGCTGGGGACTTCAATGCCGTAACGGCTGGCAGGGTAAAAACGTACGGATGTATCAGCAGCAAGGGGCGTTTTTATACTGACGTTCAATGTTTCGCCGGGCAGAATATAGGTTTTTTTAATCGTGCCTTCGCCCCCGGAAGGTAAGAAGGTAATATTTTGGGCTAAACGTACAACGTAGGGAGACGGATTTTTGACGTTGATTGTTTGTCCGTTTCTGGACCAGGTTAATAATTTCCAGGCATCAGTAACGACCGGTAGATTTTTAGGACGAATTAATACCGGCAAATCCTGGCGTAGATTAAAACCTATTTTCATTCCCTTATTGGTAGATTTCGGAGGAATACCTTCAAACGTGACGCGCTTATAGTGCTCGACGGCGAGCGGTTCCGTGCTTTCCATAATAAAGCGTAGTTGCTGCTGCTGGCCTGCTTCAACGCGAACAACCGGTTGAGTGACATCCAGCTTCACACCATTGTCGTCAGGTAAATCAACGACGGTGGTATATAACAAAGCCGGATTGCTGTCGGTGTTTTTAACATTCATTACGCCGCTGTGTGTGGATTCTTCAATCACCAGTAGCGTAGTTTCCGGTACCATGCCGGCAGCGTTAGCCTGTGAAAAGAGTGTTGAAAAAACAAAGGGGACGCTGAGTAATAATAATGGAAGTTTAGTCACTGCTGGCATCAGAGTTAGTCCTTTAATTTTAATCTGTCTCCCCATAATAAGGGAGACAGATCAATAACCTTTTTACACGGTCTGGATCAGAGATATTTAAGCGTGATGGTTGCCTGACCATCCAGATCAGTATCATCAGTAATGGCCAGCGTTGCAGTATCCTGAATAGCCAGTGAGGTTTTCAGCGGGAAAATGGCGAGGGTATACGGAACCGGTTCGGTGGTGCCTTTTGTAGCAACGGTAAACATTTCCATATTGCCGTTTTTGATAATCCCGGTGGAAGACTTCTGCCAGACTGGGCTATCAACGGTTCCTGAGATAGCGTCAGATTTTACACCATCAGCGGTAACGTTCGCGGTATCGGTATAAATAGAGAACGCGCCGATTTTTACACCTTCGGTTGTTTTGCCAACGCCGTAGGACATTGTGGTATCAGATACTATACTATTAGTCATATCGCCATTGGCTATGGAGATAACGGATGCGCCTGGGTGGGTGTCCGCACGGTCATCGGTAATAGTCCATGCTGCTTTGGTTGCAGACGGACAAGAGATACTCAGAGAGACATCTTTAGTACCCAGTTGGTTTACATCGGTTGCGGAAAGTGTGGCGAGGCGGATAGTACCGTAATCAACCACGCCGCCGCCGCTGAGTTCTGGGGTACAACCACCAACAACCAGTTGACCGGTGACTTTTAATACGGCAGTGGTGTCAGCATTCACGCTGGTTGTAGCAAAGGAAGCTGCAATTGCAGTAATAAGCAAAATTTTTTTCATTATAGTTCCATTAAAGAGGTGTTGAATATTCCATGTGAATGCTGGAGTTACAGATATACGAGTGTAAAGGTCGCCTGACCATCAAGCGTGGTGTTATCGGTAATAGCCAGTGTGTCCGTTCCCTGTATAGCGGCAGCTACGCGTATAGGAAATGTTGCGGTGGTAAAAGCAACGGGGCCATTTTCATCGCCGACACTATATGTATTGGGGGTTGGAAATGTATTTGTAAGCGCAACGTATTCGTTCATTGCTAAAGCCCAGACACCAGGATTCGAATCATTTGTCGTTACCATCTTCGTCTTAACTCCATCGGCGGTCGAATTATTCGCGTCTATGGAGAGGCCGTATGCACCAATCTTGATACCATCTGCTGTTGTACCCAGACCTAGCTGATAGTTTGGTATTCTATTGTTCTGACCGCCAAATGTTGCGTTATCGATAGTCAGCGTTGTCGCCGAATCGCCATGATTGTCGGTAGCGACCCAGCCAACTTTTGCCGGTGCAAGGCACTGAATCGTGAGTGTTATATCTTTGTATCCCAGTTGATTCGTCTGAGTTGGCAGCAGATCGCTAACGGCTTTAGTACCGAAATCTACAACGCCACCATCACTTAACTCTGGTATACATGCGCCGTTGGTTAAAACGCCAGTCAGTTTTAATACAGCAGTGGATTCAACCGCTTGCGCTGAAGTTGATAATCCTATTATGACAGAGGTCGCTATTAATAATTTTTTCATCAGTAATCCCTAACGATTAAGTATATTTCCAAATGACATGTAATGCGCGGGGCGGGATTCTATGAAGATAATAATATGTTGTAAATTTAATAAAATTAAATCTTGGTTAAGAAAAACTTTAATCATCATTGGTGATGATAAATGGTTTATAATTCGCTGGGTTTATGAAGTGCGGGGAAATAATATTAATTTTAAAGAATATAGTAGTTAGTGAGTGTGTTTTAACTATTTGTGCTATTCACTCATTTTTCAGAATATGTTGTTATGTTTAAATAATATCAGAGACACATTCGTCTCTCTGATATTATTCATTTAGCGCACGGCTTCTGCAATCCACGCCGACAGTTCCCGCAGTTCTTTTTCCTGCTCCGGGAAATCAACCAGTAGCGCCTCGCACGTTTCCTGTAGTTTATCCGCGCGGTACAAACACCCTTGCAGCCGCTCGGCCAGCGCTTCCAGCGGTGCCGGGTTCAGGCTATCGGTAAACACCTGTGCGCGGGTAATCACACCTTTCTCGACGTCAAAATGCAGCTCGACGCCGCCCCAGGTGAAACGTTCGTCCAGTAGATGGCTGAACGCCGGTGCCTGGCCGAAATTCCACTCCCAGCTGCTCTGGCGCGCAAAGGTTTCGGTAAAATTCGGCAGATCCGGCGTTTTATCCGGTGAAATCACTTCCGCGTCGACGCGTTCGCCGTAATGGGCGAAAAAGGCTTCCGTGACCGCCTGGCAGACCTGTTCATGGGTGATACCCGGTAATAGCTCGGTAAGATTGGCCACGCGGGAGCGAACGGAGGTGATTCCTTTCGCCGCAAGCTTCTTTTTATCGGGATTCAGATAGTTTGCCAGACGGCTGAGGTCTGCATTCAGCAGCAGCGTACCGTGATGGAAGCCGCGATCTTTGGTTTCGCGATAGGCTGAACCGGAGACTTTGCGATCGCCGTCCGGCGTTTTTACGACCAGATCGTTGCGTCCCGAAGCATCGGCCATGACCCCCAGCGAATTCAGCGCCGCGAGCACAATATGGGTGGAGATGGTTTTATCGTATTCCGGTTTACCAGCCATAAAGGTAAAGCAGGTATTACCGAGGTCATGGAATACCGCGCCGCCGCCGCTGCTACGGCGGGCCAGACGGACATTATCTTCTTCCATACGCCGCGTATTACACTCTTTCCACGGGTTTTGCGCGCGTCCAATGACCACCGTATCCGCGTTGCGCCACAGGAACAGCACGCGCTGGGTGGCGGGCATCTGGCGGAAAATGCACTCCTCGACCGCCAGGTTAAACCAGGGATCGTAAGAGTCAGAAATAAGCAGGCGTAATGTTGTCATAGTGGTTTTCCTTACCTTTATTAAGCCGTCATTTTACTCTTTTTCCTCACGCTCTTCCTCTTCCGGAACGGGCTTGCTGGCCGTTAGCAGGAAGGGCGACTGCTGCCAGCGGGTGCGTTTACCTTGTAGCAAGGTGCGCGTCAGCACCACGCCTATCGCCAGCGAGAGTAGCAGCATCAGACGTAGAATGTTGGTGGTGTTATCGACCTGCTTTGCTTCGGTGGCCAGCGTGTGGGTATCCAGCGTTAGACGCAGGTAGCCCAATGGGCCGTTTTTCCCCTGGATAGGCTCGACAATTTGTTGGTTAAAATAGCTGCCCGCTTTTTTGCCATCCAGCGCCAGCCTGTCGCGCACGTTGACGCTTTCGCCAGCGCGAGTAATAAGATCGCCCTGTTCATCATAGACGCCGGCATCCAGAATTCGGCTCTCTTGCGTGAGCTGACGCAGCACGGCGTTGATGCGATTTTCATCCGGTGTTTCGCTGCGCATCAGCGGGGCGATGTTGAGCGTCACCTGGCGCGCCAGCGTGCGGGCCAGCTCTTCCAGCTGCGGATTGCGCTGTCGCTGGTGGTTTTGACTAAACCAGGACGCGCCCTGCATAAGCGCGACGAGCAGTGTGAGACAGAACAATACAATGACTGCACGATGCAGCCGAAATTTCAGTTTTGCGCGAGCCATATTCCACCTGCTGAAAATTTGAGGCTTAATGTTGCCAGAAGCGATGGTTACAAGGTAGCCTCATGCGTTATTTTCCGCGGGGCGGTTACCGGCCTGAACGATTTACAGGAGCTTTAATGCCTAACATTACCTGGTGCGATCTGCCTGAAGATGTCTCTTTATGGCCTGGTTTGCCTCTTTCTTTAAGCGGCGACGAGGTGATGCCTCTGGATTACCATGCAGGCCGCAGCGGTTGGCTGCTGTATGGGCGCGGGCTGGATAAGCAGCGTTTAACTCAATATCAGACCAAACTGGGTGCCGCAATGGTGATTGTCGCCGCCTGGTGCGTGGAGGATTATCAGGTCATTCGTCTGGCGGGGTCGCTGACGCCGCGTGCGACGCGGCTGGCGCATGAGGCGCAGCTGGATGTCGCGCCGCTGGGTAAAATTCCGCATCTGCGCACGCCGGGGCTGCTGGTCATGGACATGGATTCCACGGCGATCCAAATTGAGTGTATCGATGAAATCGCGAAGCTGGCCGGTACCGGTGAGAAGGTGGCTGAAGTGACGGAGCGCGCGATGCGCGGCGAGCTTGATTTTACCGCCAGCCTGCGCAGCCGCGTGGCGACGCTGAAAGGCGCGGATGCCGATATTTTGCGCCAGGTGCGTGGGAATCTGCCGCTAATGCCAGGATTAACGCAGTTGGTGCTAAAACTGGAAGCGCTTGGCTGGAAAATCGCTATCGCCTCCGGCGGCTTCACTTTCTTCGCCGACTATCTGCGTGACCAGCTACGCCTGACGGCGGCGGTCGCCAATGAGCTGGAGATCATGGACGGTAAATTTACCGGTCACGTTATCGGCGATATTGTGGATGCTGAGTATAAAGCCAATACCTTGCTTCGTCTGGCGCAAGAGCATGACATCCCGCTGGCGCAGACGGTGGCGATTGGCGACGGCGCTAACGATCTGCCAATGATCAAATCGGCAGGGTTAGGTATTGCCTTCCATGCCAAGCCAAAAGTAAACGAAAAGACGGAGATTACGATCCGCCACGCTGACCTGATGGGCGTGTTTTGCATTCTCTCCGGCAGCATGAACCAGAAATGATTAACCTGCCCAATGGCAAGGCGACCGTAGGCCGGATAAGCATCAGCGCCATCCGGCAACAGCGTTAACGAAAGAGGTAAAACGTGGCAAAAGCTCCAAAACGCGCCTTTGTTTGTAATGAATGTGGTGCCGATTACCCACGCTGGCAGGGGCAGTGCAGCGCCTGCCAGGCCTGGAACACCATTACCGAGGTGCGCCTTGCCGCGTCGCCGACGGTGGCGCGTAACGAACGTCTGAGCGGATACGCCGGCAGTGCGGGCGTATCAAAAGTGCAGAAACTGTCTGACATCAGTCTTGAGGAACTGCCGCGCTTTTCTACCGGTTTTAAAGAGTTTGACCGCGTGCTGGGCGGCGGGGTGGTACCCGGCAGCGCCATTTTGATTGGCGGTAACCCCGGCGCGGGCAAATCAACGTTGCTGCTGCAAACGCTGTGCAAGCTCGCCGAGCAGATGAAAACGCTGTACGTCACCGGCGAAGAGTCGCTACAGCAGGTGGCGATGCGTGCGCACCGTCTCGGCCTGCCGACCGCTAATCTGAATATGCTCTCCGAAACCAGCATCGAGCAGATCTGCCTGATAGCGGAAGAAGAACAGCCGAAACTGATGGTGATCGACTCCATACAGGTGATGCATATGGCGGACATCCAGTCGTCGCCAGGCAGCGTCGCCCAGGTCCGCGAAACGGCAGCCTACCTGACGCGCTTCGCCAAAACGCGTGGCGTGGCGATCGTGATGGTCGGCCACGTCACCAAAGACGGGTCGCTGGCCGGGCCGAAAGTGCTGGAACACTGTATCGATTGCTCAGTATTGCTCGACGGCGACGCCGATTCTCGTTTTCGCACGCTGCGCAGCCACAAAAACCGCTTTGGCGCAGTCAATGAGCTGGGCGTCTTCGCCATGACCGAACAGGGGTTGCGCGAAGTGAGCAATCCGTCCGCCATCTTTTTAAGCCGTGGCGATGAGGTCACTTCCGGCAGTTCAGTGATGGTCGTCTGGGAAGGCACGCGACCGTTGCTGGTGGAGATTCAGGCGCTGGTCGATCACTCGATGATGGCGAACCCCAGACGCGTGGCGGTCGGTCTGGAACAAAACCGTCTGGCAATCCTGCTAGCGGTGCTGCACCGACACGGCGGTCTACAAATGTCGGATCAGGACGTCTTCGTCAACGTGGTCGGCGGCGTGAAAGTCACCGAAACCAGCGCGGATCTGGCTTTACTGCTGGCGATGGTCTCCAGCCTGCGTGACAGGCCGTTGCCGCAGGATCTGGTGGTGTTTGGCGAAGTGGGGCTGGCAGGCGAGATTCGTCCGGTGCCGAGCGGGCAGGAGCGTATTTCCGAGGCGGCGAAACACGGTTTTCGTCGGGCGATTGTGCCTGCCGCCAACGTACCGAAAAAGCCGCCGGAAGGAATGCAGGTGTTCGGTGTTAAAAAGCTCGCAGATGCGTTAAGCGTGTTTGACGACTTATAATTTGCTGTATGTAGTGATGTTGTATAATTTGCCGGATGGCGACGCAATGCGTCTTATCCGGCCTACGGATTGATACGGATTGATGTTGTAGGCCTGATAAGCGAAGCGCCATCAGGCAGTGTTATGCGATTTTTCCAGCAGGAGGCTCTTGTGTCATCGTTCGACTATCTCAAAACCGCGATTAAGCAGCAAGGTTGCACTCTGCAACAGGTGGCTGACGCCAGCGGTATGACCAAGGGGTATCTGAGTCAGTTACTTAACGCCAAAATCAAAAGCCCCAGCGCGCAAAAACTGGAGGCGCTACACCGTTTTCTCGGGCTGGAGTTTCCCCGCCGGCAGAAAAACATTGGCGTGGTGTTCGGTAAATTTTATCCATTGCATACCGGACACATCTACTTGATCCAGCGCGCCTGTAGCCAGGTGGATGAGTTGCACATCATTATGGGATATGACGATACGCGCGACCGCGGGCTGTTTGAGGATAGCGCCATGTCGCAGCAGCCCACCGTGTCGGATCGCCTGCGCTGGTTGCTGCAAACCTTCAAATACCAAAAAAATATTCGCATCCACGCCTTTAATGAAGAGGGGATGGAGCCTTATCCGCATGGCTGGGACGTCTGGAGCAACGGCATTAAAGCGTTTATGGCAGAGAAGGGAATACAGCCGAGCTGGATCTACACTTCCGAAGAGGCTGATGCGCCGCAGTATCTTGAGCATTTAGGGATTGAGACGGTGCTGGTCGATCCTGAACGCACGTTTATGAATATCAGTGGGGCGCAAATCCGCGAAAATCCGTTTCGTTACTGGGAATATATTCCTACCGAAGTGAAGCCGTTTTTCGTGCGTACCGTCGCGATTCTGGGCGGGGAATCAAGCGGCAAGTCTACGCTGGTCAATAAGCTCGCCAATATTTTTAATACCACCAGCGCCTGGGAATATGGCCGCGACTATGTCTTTTCGCATCTGGGCGGCGATGAGATGGCGTTACAGTATTCCGACTACGATAAAATTGCGCTGGGCCATGCGCAATATATTGATTTCGCAGTGAAATATGCGAATAAAGTGGCGTTTATCGATACCGATTTCGTCACCACCCAGGCATTTTGCAAAAAATACGAAGGACGCGAGCATCCCTTTGTCCAGGCGCTGATCGACGAGTATCGCTTCGACCTGGTGATTTTGCTGGAGAATAATACGCCGTGGGTAGCTGACGGACTGCGAAGCCTGGGCAGTTCAGTGGATCGCAAAGCGTTCCAGAACCTGCTGGTCGAGATGCTGAAAGAGAACAACATTGAGTTCGTTCACGTTAAAGAGGCTGATTACGATGGTCGCTTTTTGCGCTGTGTGGAACTGGTGAAAGAGATGATGGGCGAGCAGGGATAAGAACCAATGCCTGATGCGACGCTTACCGCGTCTTATCAGGCCTACAGTTTCACAACGTACTGGAATCGCTGGGTTTGTAGGCCGGGTAAGCGCAAGCGCCACCCGGCATTCAGACATTTATTTGGCAATACGCTTGTACTTGATACGCTTCGGCTCCAGCGCCTCGGCGCCCAGCGTGCGTTTCTTGTACTCTTCGTATTCGGTAAAGTTGCCTTCGAAGAATTCCACCTTACCTTCATCCTGATAATCCAGAATGTGGGTGGCGATACGGTCAAGGAACCAACGGTCGTGCGAGATAACCATCGCGCAGCCAGGGAACTCCAGCAGGGCGTTTTCCAGCGCGCGCAGGGTTTCGATATCCAGGTCGTTCGTCGGTTCGTCGAGCAGCAGGACGTTGCCGCCCACCTGCAGCAGCTTCGCCAGATGCAAACGACCGCGCTCACCGCCGGACAGTTCGCCAACGCGTTTGCCCTGATCGACGCCTTTGAAGTTGAAGCGGCCTACATAGGCGCGGCTTGGCATTTCAGTGTTGCCGATCTTCATGATATCCAGCCCGCCGGACACTTCTTCCCAGACGGTTTTGCTGTTGTCCATCGCGTCGCGGAACTGATCGACCGAGGCCAGCTTGACGGTTTCACCCAGCGTAATGGTGCCGCTATCGGGCTGCTCCTGACCGGACATCATGCGGAACAGGGTCGATTTACCCGCGCCGTTTGGCCCGATGATCCCGACGATAGCGCCTTTCGGCACCGAGAAGCTCAGGTCGTCGATCAGTACGCGGTCGCCGTAGGATTTACGCAGGTTGCTGACTTCAATGACTTTGTCGCCCAGACGCGGTCCTGGTGGAATAAACAGTTCGTTGGTTTCGTTACGTTTCTGATACTCAACGCTGTTCAGTTCTTCAAAGCGAGCCAGACGCGCCTTACCTTTCGACTGACGGCCTTTCGCGCCCTGACGCACCCACTCCAGCTCTTTCTCAATGGATTTACGGCGCGCCGCTTCGGCAGACGCTTCCTGCGCCAGACGCTGATCTTTCTGCTCCAGCCAGGAGGAGTAGTTGCCTTCCCACGGAATACCTTCGCCGCGGTCAAGTTCCAGAATCCAGCCGGCGACGTTATCGAGGAAGTAACGGTCGTGGGTAATCGCCACGACGGTACCTTCGAAGTCGTGCAGGAAACGTTCCAGCCACGCAACAGATTCGGCATCCAGGTGGTTGGTGGGTTCGTCGAGCAGCAGCATGTCCGGCTTTTCCAGCAACAGACGGCACAGCGCCACGCGACGGCGCTCGCCGCCGGACAGTTTTTCGACTTTGGCATCCCAGTCCGGCAGACGCAGAGCGTCAGCAGCGCGCTCAAGCTGCACGTTCAGATTATGACCGTCGTGCGCCTGGATAATCTCTTCAAGTCGGCCCTGCTCTGCGGCCAGCTTGTCGAAGTCGGCATCCGGATCGGCATACAGCGCGTACACTTCATCCAGACGTTTGAGGGCGTTAACCACTTCCGAAACGGCCTCTTCAATCGACTCGCGTACCGTGTGTTCCGGGTTTAGCTGAGGTTCCTGCGGCAGGTAGCCAATCTTAATGCCGGGCTGCGGGCGCGCTTCGCCCTCGATATCTTTATCGAGCCCCGCCATGATGCGCAGCAGGGTAGACTTACCGGCGCCGTTAAGGCCCAGCACGCCGATTTTGGCGCCAGGGAAGAAGCTCAGCGAGATGTTTTTCAGAATATGACGTTTCGGCGGAACCACTTTGCCGACACGATGCATGGTATAAACGAATTGAGCCACGTTGGACTTCGCCTCTATGTTTATCGTGATGGTGAATAGATGTCAAAGGCGAAGTGTAGCCTTTTTCCCTGCCTAAGCCCAGCCAGCAGATCGCACTCGCAATAAAAGTAAAAAAGTGTCCGTAACGTGGCGCAAATGGCTATGACTGGTTAGCATAAATTCATTACGCGGCATGATGCTGCATTGGATAACAATTGAGGAAGTGCTTGTGGATAGAGCCAAACCATTTGTCTGGCGTCTCGTCGCCGCCAGCGTATGCCTGCTGACCTTTTGTCACCTCGCGCGGGCCGACTCACTGGAAGAGCAGCGTAACCGCTATGCGCAGATTAAGCAGGCCTGGGACAACCGCCAGATGGATGTGGTAGAGCAGATGATGCCGGGTCTGAAAGATTATCCGCTCTACCCGTATCTGGAATACCGTAAGATCACCGACGATTTGATGAACCAACCGGCGATTGCTGTCACGCAGTTTGTGCGCGCCAATCCTACGCTTCCGCCTGCGCGTACGCTGCAATCACGCTTCGTCAATGAGCTGGCGCGTCGTGAAGACTGGCGCGGCTTGCTGGCGTTTAGCCCGGAGAAACCCGGCACCACGGAAGCGCAATGTAACTATTACTACGCGAAATGGAGTACCGGGCAAACGGAAGCGGCCTGGCAGGGCGCGAAAGACCTTTGGCTGACCGGCAAAAGTCAGCCGAATGCCTGCGATAAACTGTTCAGTGTCTGGCGGGCCTCCGGCAAGCAAGACCCGCTGGCGTATCTGGAACGTATTCGGCTGGCGATGAAAGCCGGAAATACGGGGCTGGTTACGGTGCTGGCCGGACAGATGCCGGCGGAATATCAAACGATCGCCTCAGCGATCATTACCCTGGCTAATGACCCTAATAACGTGTTGACCTTCGCACGCACCACCGGCGCCACCGATTTTACCCGCCAGATGGCGGAAGTCGCGTTTGCCAGCGTCGCCCGCCAGGACGCGGAAAATGCACGTCTGATGATCCCCTCGCTGGTACAGGCGCAGAAACTTAATGAGGAACAAACGCAGGCGCTGCGCGATATCGTTGCCTGGCGACTGATGGGCAACGATGTGACCGATGCGCAGGCGAAATGGCGCGATGACGCGATTATGCGCTCGCAATCGACGTCGCTTATCGAACGGCGCGTGCGCATGGCGCTGGGGATGGGCGATCGTCGCGGTCTCAATACCTGGCTTGCCCGACTGCCAATGGAGGCGAAAGAGAAAGACGAGTGGCGTTACTGGCAGGCGGATTTATTGCTGGAACGCGGTCGTGACGCCGAAGCGAAAGAGATCCTTCATGCTTTAATGCAGAAGCGCGGTTTTTATCCGATGGTCGCGGCGCAGCGTTTAGGCGAAGAGTACACGCTTAAAATCGATAAAGCGCCCGCCAACGTAAACAGCGCGTTGACGCAGGGGCCGGAGATGGCACGTGTACGGGAGCTGATGTACTGGAACCTGGATAACACGGCGCGCAGCGAATGGGCGAATCTGGTAAAAAGCCGTAGTAAATCTGAACAGGCGCAGCTGGCGCGCTATGCGTTTAACCAGCACTGGTGGGATCTGAGCGTACAGGCGACGATCGCCGGAAAACTGTGGGATCATCTGGAGGAGCGTTTCCCGCTGGCGTATAACGATCTTTTTACCCGCTATACCCGCGGAAAAGATATCTCACAAAGCTATGCCATGGCGATTGCCCGCCAGGAGAGCGCCTGGAACCCGAAAGTAAAATCGCCGGTAGGGGCCAGCGGCTTAATGCAGATTATGCCGGGAACGGCCACCCATACGGTGAAAATGTTTTCGATTCCGGACTACCGCGGCCCCGGCCAACTGCTGGAGCCGGAGACCAACATCAACATTGGCACCAGCTATTTGCAGTATGTCTATCAGCAGTTTGGTAATAACCGTATTTTCGCCTCGGCGGCGTATAACGCCGGGCCGGGGCGCGTGCGCACCTGGCTTGGCAATAGCGCCGGGCGTATCGATGCCGTAGCGTTTGTCGAAAGCATTCCCTTTTCGGAAACGCGCGGCTACGTGAAAAACGTTCTGGCCTATGACGCTTACTATCGCCACTTTATGGGACAGAAAGAGGCCTTAATGAGCGACTCTGAGTGGCAGCGACGGTATTAATGCAGACGGGTTATGTTATCATTTGTACTCGTGTAACAGTACAAACGGCGGTATAACATGACCCAGCATTCCCCTTATTCATCGGCTATCGCCGAACAACGTAATCAGGAGTGGCTTCGTTTTGTGGAGTTACTCCGTCAGGCATATGCAGAGGATCTGCATCTGCCTTTATTACAACTGATGCTTACGCCGGACGAGCGTGAAGCGCTGGGAACGCGCGTGCGCATTATTGAGGAGTTGCTGCGTGGCGAAATGAGCCAGCGCGAGTTGAAAACCGAGCTGGGGGCGGGCATCGCCACCATCACGCGCGGGTCAAACAGCCTGAAATCCGCGCCGGTTGAACTGCGTCATTGGCTTGAGAACGTACTGCTGAAAAACGCCTGATTTGCTCGTAGGCCGGATAAGGCGAAGCGGCCATCCGGCAACATCGCCGCGAAATGCCTGATGGCGCTGTGCTTATCAGGCTTACAATATAGCGCAAATAATTATCGATACACCGCGTTATGAAACGGGCTGAGCGCCAGGATCACCGCCTGGTAGTAAACGCTGGAGCGCGTTAATTTTCCGGCGGTAAATACGCCAATGGCGCCCTCTTTACGACCAATCTCATCAATACCTGTGTACTGCGACATTACCGGGCCAAGCGCTTCTCCCTGGCGGACTCTGTCGAGAATGACGGCGGGCAGCGGCAGCGTGGCCGATCGCGCTTCACCGCGCTGAACGCCGTTATCAATCACCACCCAACTGAAGGTGGCGTCATCGTCAATTCCGGCTTCAATGGCTACCCAGAAATCAGCTTGTGGATGCAGGCGTCGCGCATTACCCACGCGATTTCGTGCGCCAGCACGCGTTTCCTCGCTTCCGAAGGGCTGCTCCGGTACGCCGCTCTCGACGGCGACGGGCGTAATATGGCACGATCCTTCGCCGAAAATCTCTTCAAATGCCTGTAGAATTGCCTGAATTTTGGCAGGATTGGTGGTCGCAGAGATAACCTGGTGCATAATTAAGCTCAGTTTTAAAAATTTATCGCAGTATAACGGAAAAAAAACATGTTACAGGTATACCTTGTTCGCCACGGTGAAACGCAGTGGAACGCCGAGCGACGTATTCAGGGTCAATCGGACAGTCCCCTGACAGCAAAAGGCGAGCAGCAGGCCATGCAGGTAGGAGAACGCGCCCGCAGCCTCGGCATCACCCATATCATCAGCAGCGATTTAGGCCGCACAAAACGCACGGCGGAGATTATCGCCCAGGCGTGCGGGTGTGATATCACCTTTGACTCCCGCCTGCGCGAGCTGGATATGGGCGTGCTGGAAAAGCGCCAGATCGATTCGCTGACGGAAGAAGAAGAGGGCTGGCGTCGTCAGCTGGTCAACGGCACGCAGGATGGCCGCATTCCCGGTGGGGAATCGATGCAGGAGTTGAGCGATCGCGTTCATGCCGCGCTGGCGTCCTGTCTGGAGCTACCGCAGGGCAGCCGACCTTTATTGGTCAGTCACGGTATCGCGTTGGGCTGTCTGGTCAGTACTATACTGGGACTACCCGCCTGGGCGGAACGCCGGTTACGTTTGCGCAACTGCTCTATTTCCCGCATCGATTACCAGGAAAGTCAGTGGCTGGCGTCTGGGTGGGTGGTAGAAACCGCAGGGGACGTTTCGCATCTGGACGCCCCTGCATTGGATGAGCTACAGCGTTAACGGCGAATCGGGATCAGAAATTCGCAGCGCAGGTTGATAGGGCGATCGCCGGTTTTGGTATCGTCTGACGGGTAGTATCGCTCTATATCCTGTCCTTTACGACGGGTCAGATTCAGCATTGGCATACAGGTGCCGTAAACGGTCAGGATAAAATCCTGCACGCCGGTTCCTAACCCTTCATAGGTGAACATGACGTATTCACCGCCCTGCAACAGCACAGGATGCGCCGACTGAACATAGCCATCGGCCTGCTCTTGCGGCAGTGCGGTGGTATAGAATACTTCCTGCTCATCGTCTTTCTCCATGCTGGGGCGCGTTTCATTAAGCCCATAAAGCACTGGCGGAATAGTTGGCGAATGACCGAGGAAATCATGCCAGAATTGCACGCGCATTTCGTGGCGGAAGTCGGAAATCTGTTCCAGCGAGCAGGAATAGCTCTGCGTGACGCCAAGGAGCGGCGTATCTTCCAGCGTAACGAACTGATGTTCCGGCACGGTAAACTCGCCCAGCCGTAATGGCGGGCGAATGCCAAAGGCGCTCCATTCCGAGGAGCGACGATACAGCGCTGGCGTCTGGGAAAACTGTTTCTTAAAGGCGCGCGTAAAGGTTTGCTGAGAATCGAAGCGGTACTGAAGAGCAATATCCAGAATTGGACGCGCGGTCAAACGCAGCGCCACTGCTGATTTCGATAAACGACGGGCGCGGATGTAAGCGCCAATGGCGTGGCCCGTCACGTCCTTAAACATTCTCTGCAGGTGCCACTTGGAATAGCCTGCTTTTGCCGCCACATTGTCAAGTGACAGCGGCTGATCCAGATGACCTTCCAGCCAGATTAACAGGTCGCGAATTATGCCAGCCTGATCCATAAAATATCCCCATCCTTTCAACAACGAGCACCCGATATCAGGTAAGAGGATAATAGCATTTTTTGTTCTTTTAGCATTCAGTGTTTTTTTTGAGCTTAAATGCTTTTTTTAGGCAACGTGACAGGTAATTATTCTAATCCTGTGATCTATAACCATTTTATTTTAGAATGTCTAATAATTACGCAACGTAACTTTTATGAATGGTAACAATATGAAATACAAGAGCTTAGTACTTTTCTCAATTTTGTTGCTGCTGGGGCAGAGCGCCCGCGCGGAACAAATTGGTTCAGTCGATACGGTATTTAAAATGTTCGGTCCTGACCATAAAATCGTGGTGGAAGCTTTTGACGATCCTGATGTCAAAAACGTGACGTGCTATGTTAGCCGGGCGAAAACGGGCGGCATAAAAGGCGGATTAGGGCTGGCGGAAGATACGTCTGACGCCGCTATCTCTTGCCAGCAGGTCGGGCCTATTGAACTGAGCGACAAAATTAAGAACGGCAAGGCGCAGGGAGAGGTGGTTTTCAAAAAACGCACCTCATTGATATTTAAGTCATTGCAGGTTGTGCGTTTCTATGATGAGAAACGCAACACGCTGGCGTATCTGGCCTACTCCGACAAAGTAGTCGATGGGTCGCCGAAGAACGCCATCAGCGCGGTGCCGGTCATGCCGTGGCGACAATAACAGGGAAAGAGTATGCAGCAACCGCAGGTCTGGTTAGTCGAGGATGAACAGGGAATCGCCGATACGCTCATCTACACCCTGCAACTGGAAGGGTTTACCGTTGAGCTATTCGCTCGCGGGCTGCCCGCGCTGGAAAAAGCGCGTCAGCAACGGCCGGATGCGGTGATTCTCGATGTGGGACTACCGGATATCAGCGGCTTTGAGCTGTGTCGGCAGTTGCTGGAACGCCATCCTGCGCTGCCGATTCTTTTCCTGACTGCCCGTAGCGATGAAGTGGATCGATTGCTTGGTCTGGAGATCGGCGCAGATGATTATGTCGCCAAGCCGTTCTCGCCGCGCGAAGTGAGCGCCCGCGTGCGCACGCTGTTGCGTCGGGTGAAAAAGTTTGCTGCTCCGTCGCCGGTGGTGCGTACCGGACATTTTGAGCTCAATGAACCGGCGGCGCAGATCGCCTGGTTTGGTACGCCGCTCTCGCTGACGCGTTATGAGTTTCTGCTTCTTAAAACCCTGCTGCTGTCGCCGGAGCGCGTGTACTCGCGTCAGCAATTGATGGATATTGTTTGGTCTGATGCCCAGGAGACCTTCGATCGGACGGTCGATACACACATCAAAACCCTGCGCGCTAAGCTACGCGCGATCAACCCGGATCTCTCGCCAATTAACACGCATCGTGGAATGGGATACAGCCTGAGGAGCGTCTGATGCGCATCGGAATGCGTTTGCTACTGGGCTACTTTCTTATTGTCGCCGTCGCCGCCGTGTTTGTGCTGTCTATCTTTGTTCAGGAGATAAAGCCGGGCGTCCGCCGCGCGACGGAAGGGACGCTGATTGACACCGCAACGCTGCTGGCGGCGCTGGCCCGCGACGATCTCCTTTCCGGCAACCCGACTGACGGCCAGTTGGCGAAGGCATTCGCCCAGCTGCAACATCGCCCGTTTCGCGCCAATATCAGCGGGATCGTCAAAGTGCGCAATGAATACCATGTCTACATGACGGATGCGCAGGGGAAGGTGTTGTTTGATTCGGAAAACAAAGCGGTGGGGCAGGATTATTCTCGCTGGAATGACGTCTGGCTTACGCTGCGCGGACAGTATGGCGCCCGCAGCACGGCAAAAGATGCTGCCGATCCCAATAGCACGGTGATGTACGTAGCCGCGCCGATAATCAGCGATGGACGGATTATCGGCGTCCTGACTGTCGGCAAACCGAATGCGGCAATGGCGCCGGTGATTAAGCGCAGCGAACGGCGCATTCTGTGGGCCAGCGCCGTTTTACTGGGAATTGCGCTGGCGATTGGCGCGGGGATGGTCTGGTGGATTAACCGCTCCATCGCCCGGTTGACGCGCTATGCGGATTCTGTCACCGAAAACCGCCCGCTTGCGTTACCTGCATTAGGCAGCAGCGAGCTGCGTAAACTGGCGCAGGCGCTGGAGAGTATGCGCATTAAGCTGGAAGGCAAGAATGAGATTGAGCAGTATGTGTATGCGTTGACTCATGAGCTGAAAAGTCCGCTGGCGGCGATACGCGGCGCGGCGGAGATTCTGCGTGAAGGACCGCCCGCGGATGTGGTTACCCGCTTTACAGAGAATATACTGGCGCAAAATACGCGAATGCAGGCGCTGGTAGAAACCCTGCTGCGCCAGGCGCGGCTGGAAAACCGACAGGATATCCCTCTCGCGCCGGTTGCTGTTGATGAGCTATTTACGCAGCTTAGCGAGGCGCGCAGTATTCAGTTGGCGGCAAAAAATATCACGCTTACTCTACGGTCTTCCTCGCTGGTTGTCGTCGCCGACGCGGAGCTTCTGGCGCAGGCGCTGGGCAATGTGTTGGACAATGCCATCGACTTTACGCCTGAAAATGGCGTTATCACATTAAGCGCTCAGCCGATGGGGGAGAAAGCGATCCTGCAGGTGACGGATTCCGGCTGTGGTATTCCTGATTTTGCGCTGCCGCGCATTTTCGACCGATTCTATTCGTTGCCCCGTGAAAACGGGCGTAAAAGCAGCGGGCTTGGGCTGGCGTTTGTCAGCGAGGCGGCGCGGCTCCTCAACGGTGAGGTGACGTTGTGCAATCGTCCCGAAGGCGGCGTGCTGGCCTCGTTGACACTTCACCGTCACTTCACATAACTTCAAATTCTCCCCACATCGCGTTCTTACACTGCTGGCATTGCAAAGGAGAACGCTATGTTGAAATCCCCCCTGTTGTGGAAAATGATTACGTTAGGCGGCGCCATGATCCTGCTGTTAATTCCCCTGATGATGGTACGGCACACCATCGTGGAGCGTGCTGATTATCGAAGCCATGTGGAGAATGCTATTCGTCAGAGTACCAGCGGCCCACAAAAGGTTGTCGGCCCGCTGGTGGCGATTCCGGTGACAGAGCTCTATACCGTGCTGGAAGAGGAGAAAGAGGTCCAGTATAAGCGCAGCTATCTCTATTTTTGGCTGCCGGAGTCGCTATTGGTCGAAGGCAATCAAAACGTTGAAGCGCGAAAAATAGGTATTTATCAGGGGCAGGTGTGGCATACCGATATGGCGATAAAGGCGGAGTTTGATGTGGCCCGTCTGCATGAGCTGAACAGACCGAACATTACCCTTGGAAAGCCCTTTATCGTCGTGGGCGTCGGCGATGCGCGCGGTATCAGCGCAGTAAAAGCGCCGCAGGTGAATGGTGAAATGCTCACTGTAGAACCGGGGACCGGCTTACCGGAAAGTAGAGAGGGCATTCATATCCCGCTGCCGGACAGTCAGTGGGCGACGCGCAACCTGACGTTGGCGATGTCGTTAAATTTAAGCGGAACCGGCAGCTTTTCACTGGTTCCCGTCGGGCGTAGCAGTGAAATGACCCTGACCAGTAACTGGCCGCACCCAAATTTTGTGGGGGATTTTCTTCCCGGTAAACGCGATATCAGCGGTTCAGGATTTCAGGCCCAGTGGCAAACCAGCCGGTTTGCCACGAATCTCGGCGAACAGTTTGCTGATGCGCAAAAGGTGGATTGGGACAACTTACCGGCGTTTAGCGTCGCTGTATCGACGCCAGCCGATCAGTATCAACTGACGGACAGAGCGACGAAATATGCCATTTTGTTGATTACGCTAACGTTTATGGCTTTCTTTGTCTTCGAAACCCTGACGGGGCAGCGGTTACACCCGATGCAGTATCTGCTGGTGGGGTTATCGCTGGTGATGTTCTACCTGCTGTTGCTGGCACTGTCGGAACATATCGGTTTCACGCCAGCCTGGATCGCCGCAAGCCTGGTGGGCGCGTTGATGAATAGCGTTTATTTGCAGGCGGTGCTGAAAGGATGGCGCAATAGCGTACTGTTTACGTTAGCGTTATTGGCGCTGGATGGCGTGATGTGGGGATTGCTGCGTTCGGAAGATAGCTCGTTGCTTCTGGGGACCGGCGTTCTGCTACTGGCGCTTGGCGGCGTGATGTTCCTGACGCGCCATCTGGACTGGTATTCGCTCTCTTGTCAGCAACGTAAGTCATTACCGCCAGTAAAAGATGACGAATTACGTTTGTGGAAATAAATTTTACGGGCGCGCGCGTTAACGTTTTCCCGCGCAGCGCCAGAAAATGTGATGCCGTTAGTTATAGGTCAGGTTTAATGTTGCCGTGGCATTCGCTTGCCCGGCTGTTACCGTGGCGGCGGTTTTATAGTAGCGCGCGCTAATTTTCAGGGTGGTGGACATATTCATGGTTCCGCCGTTAACCGTCTGGCTGCCATCGGCATTGGTGGTAATCGTGTGAGTAAAGAGATCAATTTTTTGATTGATTGGCAAACTGTCGGTAAAGAAACCGGCGTCCGGCGCCTGAATACCCAACTGTACGCCAACGCCGGTTGCGCTGGTTGGCGCGCTCGCATTGCTCAACTGGATGACTGAATTATCAGGGTTATTTCCGCTGGCCGGTTGGGCGCTTAACGATGCGGAAATAGCGGTGCCTTGTTCGCAGGTCAATAGGATATCCTGCTCGCCTGTGCCCGCGGTTTGACTGTTAGCGAAACTGCCTAAATTGACGCTGCCTAAATCCACGGTGATGGCAGGTGTTTCTACCCGACATCCCATCGCTTTCATAATCAATTGCGTATTCCCCAAATACAGATGGGTCAGGATATCGCCGCCGGAGTCTTCCGTTGCGCTATCGCGAAAAGATACGCGCGCCAGTGGGCTTTGGAATGTCGCGGTACCGGAGGTGATCGGACCGCCTAAGGCGACCAGTTCAACATTGTAGGCGGGAGCCATCGCATGGTGTGTTTTATTGCCATCGCCATTATGGTAGGTATTATCGATTGGCATGACATTATCGTAAGGGCCAGCATTCGTTTGGGTTTTAATCGCAATGCCCACGCCGGAAATCCCGGTGCTAAATACCGGCGTGTTGTTCCCGTCATTCGCATTGATTGTCGCTGATGCATTTGACTGCGCGCTACCGGGTTCATATAAAAAACCGACCTTATAATCGCGACTACAGCCATCCATTGTGACTTCGGAGGTGGAAACCCAGCCCGATTGCCACAACACTTCGCCTGCGGTATAGGCGTGGCTATCCACCACAAGCTGCGACGGCGGGGTGATAGTGATCGCGCCTTCATTTCCGGAACGTTTACAGGAGGCGTAACCATGACCGGAATACGCGAACAGCAGAATAAGCGCCAGATATAACCTTCTCATGAAAAATTCCTGCTTTTATACCAGGTGAAATAGAAAGATGTTATTGCCATGCGATAGTGATCGTCACAACGGACGTGAAATCCCCTGCCGTGACTTTTCCATACGGGGTATACATCCTTGCGGCGACAGGCAAATTGGCTTCATGGGTATTACTGTTGATATCCACCGTGTAAGTGACGTTGTTGGCCAGATTGACCAGACTTTTACCGTCCAGGTTAAAAAGCTGTAATCCTAAATCCTGCGCCGGATTGGCCGCGCTGTTTGCATAAATCGCAGAAGCATAATTTGGATCGGGATAAGGTACGCCGTTAAATGAAATCGCGGCTTTTGTGGTCGTTGCCGGGCAATTCGTCATTTTTATGGTGAAAGGAATGGTGGCGGTATTGCCGCCGGCCACGGCGATATCCGCCCGGGCATATTGTCCAAGAGAGAGCGTGTCGGGGACCGTCACGGTACACGGATCGGCATAAATTAATCCCGTAACGTTAATGTCTACGGCATCTGCGGTATTGTATGCCGCGCTGATCGATGGCGACCATAATGCCAGACCCGTGAACGTTAACAGGGCGGCTAATGCAGCAAATCTGTTCATATTCATCTTTTATCCCACCAGAATCACTGGCATTGCTCGTGTAAGATTTCTACGCCAGAAGCGGAGGGGGAGCTCGGTATACGATAAGAGACCTGACACCGGTCTGCTGCTGTTGGTCCCCACTTCACTAATAACCGCCCTTGTTTTTCCAGTCCGGTTAACCAGGCCTGCCCCGCATCACCAACAAAACTGCTGTGATTGTCTGGTTTTGTTAAAGACGAGACGGTCGCGCCAAAAGGAACAGGCAGATTGTTTATGCGGGTTAATACCATCAATGCCTTGTAACCAATATTGGTTTTATATTCAGCCCTGACCACCGCGCCACGGGTAGGCACCAGCGTTTTACTGGTATCAATGAGCTCAATATTTTTTCTAATGCCAGTCGTATCTAAAGAGACTTCATTACGATGGTAAGGCGAAGCATAAGGTACGACGGCATAACCCCGAAAATCGGTGTCCACGCCCGTTTCGTTATTCACGGGGACACCCGCTGCGCCAGGGGCTTTAACCAATATGATGGTGTCGTCCATTGGCTGGGATAGTGTCAGGCCATTTCGATGTAACAGTACGCCGCCCTGAACGCCATAATTCAGGCGACGCATATGATTATCGTAGCTATATCCGCCGTTAATATCCGCATACGTCCCGTTATAGGTTGCGCTCACATTACCGCTGGTGGCTTTCTCTTGAGAGGAATAACCTTCCTGAACGCTCCATGAGAGATTTTTCTGTGCCAGCGCTGTTCCGTTTAAACCGACAGTATGCGTGGTATCGCCGTCTTTCGCGGAGTTCATATTGTAGGTGGCATACGTTGACGGCATAAAGGCATCTAACGGAATACTAATATTGATTGAAATTTGCTGGTCATTACTGTCTTCCGTATCGTCGTCTTCATCCTGAGAATTATCGGCGTTCAGCGTATAAGAATAGTTAATGCCATAGCTTACGTTATGCCATGTGTTGTTATAGCCAATACCTAATGATGTGGTATGAGTGTCATTCCAGTAATCTTCATTATATAAAGTGAGTGAAATGGAACCGTAGATAATGTCTTGCGATAACGACAGGTCGGTGCGATTACGTACATGATCATAGTGACTATTATCGCTATAGGTATCCAGCACATCCTCAAGAGCGTAGTAATCTTTGGTCGAATAACGGTAGCCGGCGACAGTGAAATTGGTGCCTGTTGACTGAATATCTTTGCTGTAACGAATACGCCAGGATTGTCCGGTAAGCGTATCGCTAACCACATCGCCTGCTTTAATTTTTGACCATGAGTTGGTGACGTCTAAAGACAATGCGCCCAGATCGCCAAGGTTTAAGCCTGTCCCGATGAGCGCCGCATGATAAACATCATTGCTCAGCGTACTCTCTATTCCGCCATAGGCGGTTATGCCGCCTGCTAATCCGTATAAGGCCGTCAGTTCAGCGAAGTTCTGTTGCGCGGAATGCGTATCTGATGAACGCGTGCGGCCTACCGTCAGGTCGTATTTCAGGTGGCCTTCACGCTGTAATACCGGAACGCTGGCGTAGGGCACAATGAAATGCTGTTCAGAACCATCGGATTCTTTGATGGTGACGTACAGGTCGCCCGAACCGCCGGTTGGATAAAGATCGTTGATGGCGAATGGACCCGCCGGAACGTTAGTTTTGTAGATGGTATAACCGTTTTGTTCAACGGTTACCTGCGCGCTGCTTTTGGCCACCCCGCGAATGACCGGGGCGAACCCTTTCATACTGTCCGGCAACATATCGTCATCAGAAGAGATCTGTACGCCCTTAAATGAAATACTGTCAAAGACGTCCGCGGGCGTGTTATTTTCCCCGGCGATCAGCTGTCCTTTTAAAAATTCGATATCGCGAGAAACATAGGTGTAGGCAGAATCCCAGCTATTTTGCCCATCGCTATCATGATTCCAGGTTGAGTAGTTACGAAAACGCCATGCGCCAATGTTAATACCAGGGCGCAGGTTAGCGTATTCGCTATTTTCCGTCCGGTTTTCATCAATATCGTGATCCTGCGATCCGGTAAAACTGTAGTTCAGCAAAAAAGCATTAATGCCTTCATCCCATTCGCTGGTAGGGACGAATTCTCGCGGGTCGGCGATCAACGCGATTTGAGGGATCGCTAAATCCAGCCGGTTACCGATGACATTAAACTTTGCTACAGCGCCAGCCAGCAGACTAAGATCGGTACACCCGTTTGGGTCATTTTTAAGCTCGGGGAAGTTTTCTGTTTTTACGCCCCACTGCTTGAGTTGTTCAACGCTAAGACACGGCTGTAGGGAGAGCTTATTATCTGCTGATTTTTTATTTTTAAAGGCAATATTTTTTGTTTCAACACTGGTGTTATTAATATAAATATCAACGTTATAGGTGCCTTCTGCCTGCCCCCCCTTTTCGAAAACCGATAGATCGACATTCTCCACGCCCGGTTCATCATTTTCCAACGATAATGGATTAAAATGATCATGCGCTAACGCTGGTTTTATGGAACAGCATATAAAGAGAAACGATAACGCTAATTGAGAACGGGGCTCTACTCTGGAGAATTGCACAGTAAAAGTCCTGAAAGGGTAAAAGTAAAGTGAAGTCGTTAATGGCTAGAATGAACCGGAATGCGGCTCTAAACTCATCCCATAATCGCTGATTAATCGCCACGTTACCGTGCCATGAGGGGCGGCAGTAGAACCCAATTTAAATGACGCTGATGATTTTGGCGGAACGAAGGTCGCTGATTTCACTTCATGGTTGTTAAGCGTCACACTGGCAAAGTTCATATAATAGGGGGTAGGGTTATTTACGGTAATAACATCCCCTGCCGTCTGCCATTTTAATTGTTGGCTCTGGCTATCAGGCGTCGATTTTGTTAATGCTGGCGGTCGATAAATAAGCTTTATTTGGGTATTAATGGAGATTTCCACGCGGTTCGCGGAGGCATTATCATCAATAGAAGGAATACCCTTGATATTGAGCCAGTACATAGACTCCCGATCTGCAGGTAGGGGGGCGCCAGAGCGAATAACCTGAATGCTGTTCTTTTGCCCGGCATCAAGGCGAAAAAGAGGCGGGGTGATAATAAACGCCTGCTTATTTGTGACCTGGGGATCGGCAACCGATAACCATGACTGAACAAGATTCGCTTTGCTGTCTTTATTCTCTACATTGATTGACGACTCATCATTATTGCCGTCGAAAACCAGTCGGGTTCCGCCAACAACAATGCTGGCATGGGCAACATGGCTTGTCAGTAATACGACCAACACGGATTTCTTTATGTGTTTCATTTTTTACTCTGTAAAGATGTTTTACGCTATGGACTGGCATCCTGCCTGTCCACATCAGGATGAGAATGCCTTACTGATACGAAACGGTATACGTAACCTGAGTGCTAACATCTCCACCGGTTACGGTTGCGGAACCATCGTTTGCCATGGCGGCGTAATAGGTAAAGTCTGCTGTCGAGCCGTCGGTTGGCAGGTTCACTGCGGCATCATCCGTGTTATCTGTCACATCGCTATGTGAAGCGTTCTGAATAGAAATACCGACACCCGCGGCGCCCGTTTCCGATCCTTCGTCCGCGTTTTTGAAGTACGTTGGGTTGGAATCATCTGTTGCGCCGTGGAAGCGGAACATGGCCTGGGTTGGTACGCCAGTCCCTGCTTCCGGGCAGCTAACCAGGCTTACGATAAACGGCACGTAATCGGTTGTGGCGCCTTTTTCCGCGATGCGTTCTTTGCTGTAATTACCTAAATCAATGGTGGTATCCGTGGAGCCATTAACCTGAACCGTACACGCCTGATCGTAAATTTTGCCATTGAACGTAATCGTGTTCTGGGCAAATACCGGTGTGGATGCTACGGCAGTTAACATTGCCAGGATGATAATTTTCTTATTAAACATATTAATTGTTGCCTGATTCTATTCGCTGAAAAATAAAGATAGCCATATAAAATAAAATATTATATTTTACTCTGTATGCGCTTCTTTCTGTTCTGTAGATAAGCAGGCGGCTATTCTACGTATATCAACTATGAACTCAATAAAAATTCTGATGCAATATTGAACGGCAGTCCAGTTTCGGACCCGGTAACAAAGTTTAATAAAATACCACTAAAGAAGTATGGTTGATGACTGGATTTATAGAGCAAGATCTCTTTTTTGATAATAGTTATTATTTCCTGGAGGATTTATTTAACTCTATATTGCTTTATTTTTAAGAATATACGACGCTTGTCCGTTTAAAATGAAACCGGCAGGTTTCGAAGCTCTAACAGTCTTCCATGCAGTATTTTTATATAGTCTCCCGCTTTTAGTTCTGAAAGTACCTGCATGATACGGCTGCGTGAAAGCCCGGTTCTCTGCTGTATGAAGTTCTGTGCATTGATCTCAAATCGTGAGCTTTCAGGATACGACCACAGTTCAAGTAACAGCGCTTTTATCTGGCTATAGGCGTCCTGCCCGATAAGATTTCTGTCACGGTTAGTCATGAAAGCAATGCGGTACATCAGGATGTTCGAAATGTCACGCCAGAGATGCTTTTCATCAGCTATTTCCACAAAATCTTTTACTGGGACAGGATAATATTCACAGGTGGTTTCGGCGATAAAAAAGACGTCTGAATTCTCTTCTAACTGGTATAAGTCAGCATAGGCATCTACAAGGCCTAAAATCATTGGTGAGACACCGCAGCCCATTACAATGCTGTCGATACGCCGACATACTTTAATAGCGCCTTTAGTGATTAACAGGATGTGGGATTGATTATCAATCTTGATATCCAGTGTTTTACCGGCCGTAATAGTGACAGGGGAGATGTTTTGAATAACGTGCCGATGAATATTTAAAATGGCTTGCAGGTTTTTTTCTTTCCCTGTGGGACGATACACACTCCCGCCGTTTAACTGCTTCATATCTTCCCCATTATTATGGCTGATAAAGTGGTTGACTATTAAAAGGTAAACATAAATTTAATATTTACTTAAAATTATAATTAAGTAAATTAAAATAGCCAACAAGAATATTTAAGTCAATGTATTCACCTTATCAATGCATGAGCGACAACGCTGTTTTTAAGGTTAACCATAGTAAATGTGATGATTTTATTTGCAATCATTTTATGACAGCTATCATAGGTACCGTGCTTAACGAGCGCGTAGAGCGTACAGGATAGCGAAGCGATGAACATCGCTGTTGTAGGATACGAATGAGAGAAAAGTACAAAATGCAGGCGGGCGGCGTTTTACTGAGCGAAATCGCCGCCTGCCGGAACTCCTCCCGGCGGGAGCCATAAGCGGTTAGCGGTACTGGACGATCAGGCTTTGAATCTCCGGATGATCTTTTAACGACACGTGCCGTACCGTGGCGATTCCATTCATCAACGAAATAGCGTTTCCAGACGGTGTGGCGACTGTCTGTAAATGGGGGATATTATTCCGCAAACATGATACCTCGATATTGCGATCGTGAGGCGCAAGATTACAACCATATTCGACAATCTGGCCTTTGAAATGAATAACGCCTGCGGAGACCGGCGCGGTAGCAGCCAGCGCGGCTGATGAAGCTGACATCGCTGCACAAAACAGGTAGCAGCATAATGGTGATTTTTTCATCCTGTGAAACCTCACGTCCTGTGAGCATCCCCTTATTTTTTGGGGACTAACAAATCCCGTGTATTACTCTTTAATGTAAATACACAAACTACCTTAACTTTCGCAAGCTGAGATAAACAGCGCTATACGACAATTTTTATGTAAAAGAGTACGTCATAACGGCAGGTCAGGAGGGAAAGCGAGGCCGTTTAGCGGAAGGGGGACATAAGAAACAGCCAGTAAGAATAACTTACCGGCTGTTTTTACGGTTTGGCGCCTGGGCCGAATTAATCCTGCAGGTCGCCGCAGAAGCGATAACCTTCGCCGTGAATGGTGGCGATGATTTCCGGCGTATCCGGCGTGGATTCGAAATGCTTACGAATACGACGAATGGTAACGTCAACAGTACGGTCATGCGGCTTCAGCTCGCGGCCGGTCATTTTCTTCAACAGCTCTGCGCGCGACTGAATTTTGCCAGGGTTTTCGCAGAAGTGAAGCATCGCGCGGAACTCGCTGCGCGGTAGTTTATACTGCTCGCCGTCCGGGCCGATCAGTGAACGACTGTTGATATCCAGTTCCCAACCGTTGAACTTGTAGCTTTCAACGCTACGACGCTCTTCGCTGACGGTACCCAGGTTCATGGTACGGGACAGCAGGTTGCGGGCACGGATGGTCAATTCGCGTGGGTTAAACGGTTTGGTGATGTAATCATCCGCGCCGATTTCGAGGCCGAGAATTTTGTCGACTTCGTTATCGCGGCCCGTCAGGAACATCAGCGCAACGTTAGCCTGTTCACGCAGTTCACGCGCTAACAGGAGACCGTTTTTCCCTGGCAGATTGATATCCATGATCACCAGGTTGATGTCATATTCAGAGAGGATCTGATGCATTTCCGCGCCATCTGTCGCTTCGAATACATCATAGCCTTCCGCTTCGAAAATACTTTTCAACGTGTTGCGTGTTACCAACTCGTCTTCAACGATAAGAATGTGCGGGGTCTGCATGTTTGCTACCTAAATTGCCAACTAAATCGAAACAGGAAGTACAAAAGTCCCTGACCTGCCTGATGCATGTCGCAAATTAACATGATCGGCGTAACATGACTAAAGTACGTAATTGCGTTCTTGATGCACTTTCCATCAACGTCAACAACATCATTAGCTTGGTCGTGGGTACTTTCCCTCTGGACCCGACAGTGTCAAAAACGGCTGTCATCCTAACCATTTTAACAGCAACATAACAGGCTAAGACGTACCGGACACCTAATAAAACTACGCTTCGTTGACATATATCAAGTTCAATTGTAGCACGTTAACAGTTTGATGAAATCATCGTAGCTAAATGCTAGCTTTCATCACAAATTTGCAATATTCCAACTAGTTACGTAAGCCAACTAATAAATGTGATGAATCCAAAGAACAGGATCTATTTTAAATTAAATTATCCTAAATAAACAGCAGGATAACGATGTTCTGTTAACATAAACAGCAATAGTACAGATACGCAATAGTGTAGCGTCTTTTACGAAATCAAAAATGCTTTTTCAGTGATATCCGTTAAAATTTTGTAAATTTGCGAAGCGTAATATGCTTACAAACGCCAGCTAATTTCCTGTAAATTAGTCAAAAAGAGTAATGAAATGCGTGTAACAATCGTTCTTGTCGCTCCCGCCAGAGCGGAAAATATCGGCGCAGCCGCCCGGGCTATGAAGACCATGGGATTTACTGACCTGCGTATTGTCGACAGCCAGGCGCACCTGGAGCCCGCCACCCGTTGGGTCGCACATGGATCTGGAGATATTATTGATAATATTGAGGTTTTTCGCACCCTTGCCGACGCGCTCCACGATGTGGATTTTACCGTCGCGACGACAGCCCGCAGTAGGGCAAAATTTCATTACTACGCTTCGCCCGCTGAACTGGTTCCCTTATTACAGGAAAAATCACGCTGGATGCGTCATGCCGCGCTGGTTTTTGGCCGTGAGGATTCCGGTCTGACCAATGACGAGCTGGCGCTGGCGGATGTATTGACCGGCGTGCCGATGGCGGCGGATTACCCTTCGCTCAATCTGGGACAGGCAGTCATGGTGTATTGCTATCAATTAGCAGGTTTAATGCAACAGACCACTGAATCCGTTGATATTGCTGATGAATCGCAGTTACAGGCGTTACGCGCGCGCCTTTTACGTCTGTTAACGACTCTGGAGGCGGCCGATGACCACAAATTAACCGACTGGCTACAACAGCGAATCGGCCTGCTGGGACAGCGAGATACGGTAATGTTGCACCGTTTGGTTCATGATATTGAAAAAAAACTAACAAAATAACGTGCTGTAATTTTTAAAATAATAAGAGATTACGTCTGGTTTCAAGAGATCATAACAGGGGGAATTGGTTGAAAATAAATATATCGCCAGCAGCACATGAACAAATTTCGGAATGTGATCAATTTAAAAATTTATTGACTTAGGCGGGCAGATACTTTAACCAATATAGGAATACAAGACAGACAAATAAAAATGACAGAGTACACAACATCCATGAACCGCATCAGCACCACCACCATTACCACCATCACCATTACCACAGGTAACGGTGCGGGCTGACGCGTACAGGAAACACAGAAAAAAGCCCGCACCTGAACAGTGCGGGCTTTTTTTTCGACCAGAGATCACGAGGTAACAACCATGCGAGTGTTGAAGTTCGGCGGTACATCAGTGGCAAATGCAGAACGTTTTCTGCGTGTTGCCGATATTCTGGAAAGCAATGCCAGGCAAGGGCAGGTAGCGACCGTACTTTCCGCCCCCGCGAAAATTACCAACCATCTGGTGGCGATGATTGAAAAAACTATCGGCGGCCAGGATGCTTTGCCGAATATCAGCGATGCCGAACGTATTTTTTCTGACCTGCTCGCAGGACTTGCCAGCGCGCAGCCGGGATTCCCGCTTGCACGGTTGAAAATGGTTGTCGAACAAGAATTCGCTCAGATCAAACATGTTTTGCATGGTATCAGCCTGCTGGGTCAGTGCCCGGATAGCATCAACGCCGCGCTGATTTGCCGTGGCGAAAAAATGTCGATCGCGATTATGGCGGGACTTCTGGAGGCGCGTGGACATCGCGTCACGGTGATCGATCCGGTAGAAAAACTGCTGGCGGTGGGCCATTACCTTGAATCTACCGTCGATATCGCGGAATCGACTCGCCGTATCGCCGCCAGCCAGATCCCGGCCGATCACATGATCCTGATGGCGGGCTTTACTGCCGGTAATGAAAAGGGTGAACTGGTGGTGCTGGGGCGTAATGGCTCTGACTACTCTGCCGCCGTGCTGGCCGCCTGTTTACGCGCTGACTGCTGTGAAATCTGGACTGACGTCGATGGCGTGTATACCTGTGACCCGCGCCAGGTGCCGGACGCCAGACTGCTGAAATCGATGTCCTACCAGGAAGCGATGGAACTCTCTTACTTCGGCGCCAAAGTCCTTCACCCTCGCACCATAACGCCTATCGCCCAGTTCCAGATCCCCTGTCTGATTAAAAATACCGGTAATCCGCAGGCGCCAGGAACGCTGATCGGCGCGTCCAGCGACGATGATAATCTGCCGGTTAAAGGGATCTCTAACCTTAACAACATGGCGATGTTTAGCGTCTCCGGCCCGGGAATGAAAGGGATGATTGGGATGGCGGCGCGTGTTTTCGCCGCCATGTCTCGCGCCGGGATCTCGGTGGTGCTCATTACCCAGTCCTCCTCTGAGTACAGCATCAGCTTCTGTGTGCCGCAGAGTGACTGCGCGCGTGCCCGCCGTGCGATGCAGGATGAGTTCTATCTGGAGCTGAAAGAGGGGCTGCTGGAGCCGCTGGCGGTTACTGAGCGGTTGGCGATTATCTCTGTTGTCGGCGACGGTATGCGCACGCTACGCGGCATTTCAGCGAAATTCTTCGCCGCGCTGGCGCGGGCCAATATCAATATCGTGGCGATCGCTCAGGGATCTTCTGAGCGTTCCATTTCTGTGGTGGTGAATAACGACGATGCCACCACCGGCGTGCGGGTAACGCACCAGATGCTGTTCAATACCGATCAGGTGATTGAAGTGTTTGTCATTGGCGTCGGCGGCGTCGGCGGCGCGCTACTGGAACAGCTTAAACGTCAGCAAACCTGGCTGAAGAACAAGCACATCGATCTACGCGTGTGCGGCGTGGCGAACTCAAAGGCGTTGCTAACCAATGTGCATGGCCTGAATCTGGACAACTGGCAGGCGGAACTGGCGCAAGCGAACGCGCCGTTCAATCTGGGACGCTTAATTCGCCTGGTGAAAGAATATCATCTACTCAATCCGGTGATTGTTGATTGTACCTCCAGTCAGGCGGTGGCCGACCAGTATGCCGACTTCCTGCGTGAAGGATTCCATGTGGTGACGCCAAACAAGAAAGCGAACACCTCGTCGATGGACTACTACCATCAGCTACGTTTCGCCGCCGCGCAATCACGGCGAAAATTCTTGTATGATACCAACGTCGGCGCCGGTTTGCCGGTAATCGAAAACCTGCAAAACCTGCTGAATGCCGGTGATGAACTGCAAAAATTTTCCGGCATTCTTTCCGGGTCGCTCTCTTTTATTTTCGGTAAACTGGAAGAGGGGATGAGTCTCTCACAGGCGACCGCCCTGGCGCGCGAGATGGGCTATACCGAACCCGATCCGCGCGACGATCTTTCCGGTATGGATGTGGCGCGGAAACTGTTGATCCTCGCCCGCGAGACGGGCCGCGAGCTGGAGCTTTCCGATATTGTGATTGAACCGGTGTTGCCGGACGAGTTTGACGCCTCCGGCGATGTGACCGCCTTTATGGCGCATCTGCCGCAGCTTGACGACGCGTTTGCCGCCCGTGTGGCGAAAGCTCGTGATGAAGGTAAGGTATTGCGCTATGTGGGCAATATCGAAGAGGATGGCGTGTGCCGCGTGAAGATTGCCGAAGTTGATGGTAACGATCCGCTCTTCAAAGTGAAAAACGGTGAAAACGCGCTGGCGTTCTACAGCCATTATTATCAGCCCTTGCCGTTGGTGCTGCGCGGCTACGGCGCAGGCAATGATGTGACGGCGGCGGGCGTGTTTGCCGATCTGTTACGGACCCTCTCATGGAAGTTAGGAGTTTAACATGGTGAAAGTGTATGCCCCGGCTTCCAGCGCGAACATGAGCGTCGGTTTCGACGTGTTGGGCGCGGCCGTCACACCCGTTGACGGCACGTTGCTGGGCGATGTGGTATCCGTTGAAGCAGCGGACCATTTCCGTCTGCATAACCTGGGGCGATTTGCCGATAAACTGCCGCCGGAGCCGCGTGAAAATATTGTTTATCAGTGCTGGGAACGTTTTTGCCAGGCATTGGGGAAAACCATCCCGGTGGCGATGACGCTGGAAAAAAATATGCCGATTGGTTCCGGGTTAGGGTCCAGCGCCTGTTCCGTCGTCGCCGCGCTGGTCGCGATGAATGAGCACTGCGGCAAACCGTTAAACGACACGCGTCTGTTGGCGCTGATGGGCGAGCTGGAAGGCCGTATCTCCGGCAGCATCCATTACGATAACGTCGCGCCGTGCTTTCTTGGCGGTATGCAGTTGATGATTGAAGAAAACGGCATTATTAGTCAGCAGGTGCCGGGCTTTGATGAGTGGCTATGGGTACTGGCTTATCCGGGCATTAAAGTTTCCACCGCAGAAGCACGGGCCATTTTGCCTGCGCAGTATCGCCGTCAGGATTGCATTGCGCATGGACGGCATCTGGCCGGTTTTATTCACGCCTGTTACTCGCGGCAGCCGCAGCTTGCCGCCGCGCTGATGAAAGATGTTATTGCCGAACCATACCGCGCGCGTTTACTGCCGGGCTTTAGCCAGGCGCGACAGGCGGTGTCGGAGATCGGCGCGCTGGCGAGCGGGATTTCCGGGTCGGGGCCGACGCTGTTTGCGCTATGCGATAAACCGGAGACGGCGCAGCGCGTCGCGGACTGGCTGAGCAAACATTATCTGCAAAATCAGGCAGGCTTCGTTCATATTTGCCGGCTGGATACGGCGGGCGCACGAGTAGTGGGATAATCAATGAAACTCTATAATCTGAAAGACCATAATGAGCAGGTCAGCTTTGCGCAGGCCGTCACGCAAGGACTGGGCAAACAGCAGGGACTTTTTTTTCCGCACGAACTGCCGGAGTTTAGCCTGACGGAAATTGATGAGATGCTCAACCAGGACTTTGTCAGCCGTAGCGCAAAGATCCTCTCGGCATTTATTGGCGATGAAATACCGCAGCAAATTCTGGAAGAGCGCGTCCGCGCGGCGTTTGCGTTCCCGGCGCCGGTAGCGCAGGTAGAAAGCGATGTCGGCTGCCTGGAGCTGTTCCATGGTCCGACGCTGGCCTTTAAAGACTTCGGCGGGCGTTTTATGGCGCAAATGCTGACGCATATCAGCGGCGACAAACCGGTGACGATTCTGACCGCAACGTCAGGTGATACCGGCGCGGCGGTGGCTCACGCGTTCTATGGCCTGGAAAATGTGCGGGTCGTTATTCTCTACCCGCGCGGTAAAATCAGTCCGTTGCAGGAAAAACTGTTCTGTACGCTGGGCGGCAACATTGAAACCGTGGCGATCGACGGCGATTTCGACGCTTGCCAGGCGCTGGTGAAACAGGCATTTGATGACGAAGAACTGAAAACGGCGCTGGGGCTGAATTCGGCTAATTCGATTAATATCAGCCGCCTGTTGGCGCAAATTTGCTACTACTTTGAAGCCGTGGCGCAACTGCCGCAGGGGGCGCGTAACCAACTGGTGATCTCCGTCCCCAGCGGCAACTTTGGCGATTTGACGGCAGGACTGCTGGCGAAGTCGTTAGGCCTACCGGTGAAACGCTTTATCGCCGCCACCAACATTAACGATACGGTGCCGCGTTTCCTGCAGGACGGGAAGTGGGCGCCAAAAGCGACGCAGGCGACCCTGTCGAATGCGATGGATGTCAGCCAGCCGAATAACTGGCCGCGCGTGGAGGAGCTATTCCGCCGTAAAATCTGGCGTCTGACTGAGCTGGGCTATGCGGCGGTGGATGACACTACGACACAACAGACGATGCGCGAGCTGAAAGCGAAAGGTTATATCTCGGAACCTCATGCGGCGGTAGCGTATCGGGCATTACGCGACCAGTTAAACCCTGGCGAGTATGGCTTGTTTCTCGGAACGGCGCATCCGGCGAAGTTTAAAGAAAGCGTGGAGTCCATTCTGGGAGAAACGCTGGCCTTGCCTGAAGCGCTCGCCGAACGCGCCGATCTGCCGCTGCTTTCACATCATCTGCCTGCGGATTTTGCCGCCCTGCGTAAGCTGATGATGACCCGCCAGTAACCATTGCGCCCGGTGGCGCTGTCGCTTACCGGGCCTATGGGGTGGTGTCGATTTGTAGGCCGGATAAGGCGTAACCGCCATCCGGCGATGCCGTTACTGCTCGTAGCGTTTAAAGACCAGCTCGTCTTGTGTGGAGGTTTCTTCATCAAAGAAATACCCTTCACGGTCAAACGCGGTAAGCTGTTCCGGCTTCGTTAAGCGGTTTTCAATAATAAAACGGCTCATCAGTCCGCGCGCTTTTTTGGCGTAGAAGCTTACCACCTTAAACTTGCCGTTTTTCTCATCAAGGAACACGGGCTTAATCAGTTCGGCATTCAGTTTCTTCGGCTTCACCGATTTAAAATATTCCTCGGAGGCCAGATTCACTACCACCCGATCGCCCTGCGCCTCAAGCGCTTCGTTGAGCTTATCGGTAATGATATCGCCCCAGAATTGATAAAGATCTTTGCCGCGCGGATTCTCCAGGCGAATCCCCATCTCCAGACGATAAGGCTGCATTAAATCCAGCGGGCGCAATACGCCATACAAGCCAGAAAGCATACGCAGATGTTGTTGAGCAAAATCAAAATCCGCGTCGTTGAACGTTTCCGCCTGTAGGCCGGTATAAACATCGCCTTTGAACGCCAGAATCGCCTGGCGTGCATTATCCGGCGTAAAATGAGGCTGCCAGTCATGAAAACGCGTGGCGTTGAGATCCGCCAGTTTGTCGCTAATTCCCATCAGCCTGGAAATTTGCGGCGCCGAAAGCTGGCGGGCCTGTTGAATAAGCTGCTGGCTGTGATCCAATAGCTCCGGCTGGGTATAGCGGGTCGTGGCCAGCGGGCTTTGATAATCAAGCGTTTTTGCAGGTGAAATCAGAATCAGCATATCCAGTCCTTGCAGGGAATTTTCTGCGACTTTAGCAAAAAAACGCCGCAGAGTTGACCGATGGTTGCGATTGTCGGCTTAATCGCGCGATGCCGCATCCCAGGTATCTGGCGCCAGTTGTGGTTCGATATCCGGGAAGCGCCGCGGATCGAACTGCGGTCTTACGCCCAGTTTCCGTTGTCGCAGATAATCGCCGGCGAGGGTATACACCACCGGTGAGAGCAACAAAATCGCCGTCAGATTGGTAATAGCCATACAGGCCATGATCATGTCAGCGAGCTGCCATATCAGCGGAAAACTGATGAGCGTACCGGCGATGACCATGCCAAGCGTCGCAAGGCGTAATAGCCAGATGGCCTTTGCGTTATGTAACCGCAGAAAAAACAGATTGTTCTCGGCGTAAATATAGTTGGCGACGATAGAACTGAACGCGAACAGAATGACGATAAGCGCGACAAAACTGGCGCCCCATTCACCGGTCAACGAAACCATTGCATGTTGGAGAAGCTGAATGCCTTCTGTTGACGAATGGGACGCGTGATTCCCCGCCAGCAGGATAATCATCGCGCTGGCGGTACAGATGATAATGGTGTCGCTGAATACGCCAATCATTTGCACAATCCCCTGCGCGACAGGATGAGGTGGATACGACGTTGCCGCTGCGGCCGCATTAGGCGTTGACCCCATTCCCGCTTCATTAGAGAACATCCCACGCTGAAAACCGCTGGTAATAGCCTGGGTGAGCGTATATCCGGCTGCGCCTGCCGCGGCTTCCTGCCAGCCAAATGCGCTTTTGACTATCGAGGCGATAACGCCAGGCATTTGCTCAATATGCCAGAGGCAAATGAATACGCTGCCGGCGACCCACAATAACGCGATGATGGGAATCAACCATTGCATCAGACGGGCGACGCCTTTGATGCCGCGAATGATAATTAACAGGGCACAGAACGCCAGAGCAATGCCGGAGATAAGCGGCGGAATGTTGAAGGCGAAATGGAGCGCGCGTGAGACGGCATTCGCCTGCACGCTATTAAAAATCAACCCGTAGGCGACGAGCAGAAAGAGGGCGAAAACCACGCCCATCCAGCGCATTCCCAGCCCACGCGCCATATACCACGCCGGGCCGCCGCGGAACTGGCCTGTCGGGTCACGTTCTTTATAAAGCTGGGCAAGCGAACACTCGGCGAAGGAGGTCGCCATGCCAATGATGGCCGAGACCCACATCCAGAATACCGCGCCGGGACCGCCTGCGGCGATAGCCAGCGCCACGCCGGCCAGATTACCGCTGCCAATCCGCGCCGCGAGGCTGGTACACAGTGCCTGAAATGACGTCAGGCCGCCTGGCTGCGGGCTAAGGCTGCCTTTCAGACTGCGGCTAAATTGGCGAATATAACGAAATTGAATGAATCCGGTACGCCAGGTAAACCAACATCCTGCGCCGAGCAGCAGGTAAATCATTACCGAGCCCCAGAGTATTTCGTTAATAAAACTGAAAAACTCAGGCATTAACGTCCCTCTTGTTGATGCCGTCACGCTTTGATGATCCTGTATAAGCGTGACCCATGATGTAGATGACCTTGTCAGACTAATATTAACGGCAGTTTACCATAAATACGGCGGTATCCTTTAATTGCGCATCAACCGTCGGCAGATACGCAAACAGTTCACAAGGGCAGCCAGGTGCATGTAGGCGGTTGCGCTGTGAGTGCGTCGTGTTATCATCAGGGTAGACCGGTTACATCCCCTAACAAGCTGTTTAAAGAGAAACTCTATCATGACGGACAAATTGACCTCCCTTCGTCAGTTCACCACCGTAGTGGCTGATACCGGAGATATCGCGGCAATGAAGCTGTACCAGCCGCAGGATGCTACAACTAACCCTTCTCTCATTCTTAACGCAGCGCAAATCCCGGAATATCGTAAGCTGATTGACGATGCTGTCGCCTGGGCGAAGCAGCAGAGCAGCGACCGCGCGCAGCAGGTTGTTGACGCGACCGATAAGCTGGCGGTGAATATTGGCCTGGAAATCCTGAAGCTGGTGCCGGGGCGTATTTCTACCGAAGTTGACGCGCGTCTGTCTTATGACACTGAAGCGTCTATCGCCAAAGCAAAACGTATCATTAAACTCTACAATGATGCGGGTATCAGCAACGATCGTATCCTGATCAAGCTGGCGTCCACCTGGCAGGGCATTCGTGCAGCCGAACAGCTGGAAAAAGAAGGCATCAACTGTAACCTGACGCTGCTGTTCTCCTTCGCGCAGGCGCGTGCGTGCGCCGAAGCGGGCGTCTACCTGATCTCGCCGTTCGTAGGTCGTATTCTTGACTGGTATAAAGCCAATACCGACAAGAAAGACTATGCGCCAGCTGAAGATCCGGGCGTGGTTTCCGTAACGGAAATCTACGAGTACTACAAACAGCATGGTTACGAAACCGTCGTTATGGGCGCAAGCTTCCGTAACGTAGGCGAAATTCTGGAACTGGCGGGCTGCGACCGTCTGACTATCGCGCCGGCATTGCTGAAAGAACTGGCGGAAAGCGAAGGGGCGATTGAGCGTAAGCTCTCTTTCTCCGGCGAAGTCAAAGCGCGCCCGGAACGCATTACCGAAGCCGAGTTCCTGTGGCAGCATCACCAGGACCCCATGGCGGTTGACAAACTGGCGGATGGTATCCGTAAGTTTGCGGTAGACCAGGAAAAACTGGAAAAAATGATCGGCGATCTGCTGTAATCATTAACGCGTGGCCCTGATATGGGTCACGCTACCTCTTCTGAAACCTGTCTGTCCTTCCCTTCGCAGTGTATCATTCTGTTTAACGAGACTGTTTAAACGGAATAATCATGGATACCTTACGTATTGGCTTAGTTTCTATCTCCGACCGCGCTTCAAGCGGCGTTTACCAGGATAAAGGCATTCCTGCGCTTGAGGAGTGGCTCGCTTCTGCGCTGACCACGCCTTTCGAGGTCCAACGGCGCTTAATTCCTGATGAACAGGAAATTATCGAGCAAACGTTGTGTGAACTGGTTGATGAGATGAGCTGTCATCTGGTGCTGACCACTGGCGGTACCGGTCCGGCGCGTCGCGACGTCACGCCGGACGCGACCCTTGCCATCGCCGACCGTGAAATGCCAGGTTTTGGCGAGCAGATGCGCCAGATCAGCCTGCGCTTTGTGCCGACCGCCATTCTTTCCCGCCAGGTGGGCGTTATCCGTAAACAGGCGTTAATTCTTAATTTGCCTGGACAGCCAAAATCGATCAAAGAAACGCTGGAAGGCGTAAAAGCGGACGATGGCAGCGTTAGCGTGCCGGGCATTTTTGCGAGCGTGCCGTATTGCATACAGCTGCTTGACGGGCCGTATGTCGAAACCGCGCCGGAAGTGGTTGCCGCTTTCCGTCCGAAGAGCGCCAGACGTGAGAATATGTCATCCTGACCGGAAGAGACTGATAGTAGGGTTATTCCTCCCGGTGCGGGAGGAATAAAAGAGATTTAGTGCGCCTCGCCGATTGGCAGAATAGTGCGGCCAAATTGCTCGTTTAGCACTTCACCCATCGCCAGATAAATAGCGCTGGCGCCGCAAACCAGACCAACCCAGCCTGCGATATGGATAATGGCTTCGTTACCGGTGATATTGCCGACCGCCAGCAGAGCGAACAGTACGGTCAGGCTCAGGAAAACAAATTGCAGCGCGCGGGCGGCTTTCAGCGTACCGAAGAACATAAACAGCGTGAACACGCCCCACAGACCCAAATAAGCGCCGAGTAGCTGAGCGTCAGGCGCATCCGTCAGGCCCATTTTCGGCATCAGCAGGATAGCGACCAGCGTCAGCCAGAACGAACCGTAAGAGGTAAAGGCCGTTAAACCAAAGGTATTGCCTTTTTTATACTCCAGCAGACCGGCAAAAATTTGCGCGATACCGCCGTAGAAAATCCCCATCGCCAGAATAATACCGTCCAGGGCGAAAAAACCGGCATTGTGCAGGTTAAGCAGAATGGTGGTCATGCCGAAGCCCATCAGGCCCAGCGGTGCCGGATTAGCCAACTTAGTGTTGCCCATAATTCCTCAAAATCATCATAATTGAATGGTGAAATAGTTTCCCAGAATAACGAGTTCCGTATTCGGGGCGCGGCATAATAATCAGGGGGAAGAGGACTGTCTATGATCTAATAAGGGGGAAAAGAAAATATTTCCCCCTGTGAGGGCATTCACGCCTGAACGGCTGCCATCATTCGTCGCAGGCAGGCTATTTGCAACACCGCCGGAATAGTCACGCAATACGCGCTGCCGCTCATCGCTTTGACGCCGTTTAACGCCGCGCCGACTGGGCCGCCAAGACCTGCGCCGCGCAGCAATCCGTGGCCCAGGATGCTCATTGCGGCATGGGTACGCAAAATGCGGGTAAGCTGGGTGGAAAGCAGGTGGGAGACCCCTTTTGCCAGACTGCGATCTTTCATGAGCAGCGGCAGCAGTTCTTCCAGTTCAGAAACTTTGGCGTCTACGGCTTGCAGAAATTCCTGCTTATGCGCCGCGTCCATCTTCTGCCAGGTATGACGTAAAAAATGCTCCAGCAGTTGCTGTTCTATTTCAAACGTCGACATGCTTTTATCTGCTTTGAGTTTTAGCCGTTTTGCGACATCCAGCAGAATCGCGCGGTACTGTTTTCCGTGTCCGCGCAATTTGTTGGCGATACTGTCGCCGCCGTAATGCTGAAACTCGCCGGCAATGAGCTGCCAGTTACGGCGGTGTTGCTCCGGGTGACCTTCCATCGCTTTGAACAGTTCGTTATGACTAAGGACGCTTGACAAGCGAGCTTTGCCCTTTTCGTTATGCGTCAGCAAACGGGCGAAATCGGCGAGTTGTTCTTCGCTACAATGCTGAAGAAAGTCTAAATCCTCGTCGTGTAAATAGGTGACGTTCATTTTCAGTCTGGCTTTTGGAATAGAAATAACAGCGATTAATCGTCGCCAATGACTTTAAGTCTCGCCATATCGGAAGAATTTACCGTATGGCCTGAGAAGGTAATCTTTGATACGCAGCGTTTGTTGTCGTTATCGCTATTAATATTGATCCAGCCTGTTGTCTGGCCCTCTTTGATTGAGGAAGGGACGTTCAGGCTTTGGCTGGCGCTACGCGCAGTTTTAAAATAGACGGATGCGCCGCTAAGTTCGATGTCGCCGTGATCCGCCGTGAGTTGAATGCGCTTCACGATGCGGCAGACGGGAATTTTCAGCGTGAGATCGTTCGTTTCATTTCTGGGCATGGCAATAACACCCAGTATTTTATGGTCGTTCGCGTGCGCGACGCTACTTAACGCCAGGCCGAAAAGCAGGCTGGCGGAAATCGTTAACACAGATCGCATGAAATTTCTCTTTGACGGGTTCAATAAGCAATTACCGTCTATCATACTCTGCTCATGGCAACGATTCAGTTTTGTAATCTTTTCTTTTTATTACAATTTTTCTGTGAATGGTATTCGTTTTTTAATTTATTTCATGAATATTTATCTGTCTGGTTTTCCATCGCGCCCTCTCGTCACTAAAAAAATTTTTTCATCTCCCCCTTGATGACGTGGGTTACGACCCCATCTTGTAGTCAACCGCAGTGGTGAGTCTGAAAAAAAACGATTCAGGGTAGTTGAAACCGCACGTTTCGCCCTTATTACAGATTCACAACCACATGATGACCGAATTTTTAGTGGAGACGTTTAGATGGGTAAAATTATTGGTATCGACCTGGGTACTACCAACTCTTGTGTAGCGATTATGGATGGAACGCAGGCACGCGTGCTGGAGAACGCCGAGGGCGATCGCACTACGCCTTCTATCATTGCTTATACCCAGGATGGTGAAACTCTGGTTGGTCAGCCGGCTAAACGTCAGGCAGTGACAAACCCGCAAAACACCCTGTTTGCGATTAAACGCCTGATTGGCCGCCGCTTCCAGGACGAAGAAGTTCAACGTGACGTTTCTATCATGCCGTACAAAATCATCGGCGCCGACAACGGCGACGCATGGCTTGATGTGAAAGGTCAGAAAATGGCGCCGCCGCAGATTTCTGCCGAAGTGCTGAAGAAAATGAAGAAAACGGCTGAAGATTATCTGGGCGAACCGGTAACTGAAGCGGTTATCACCGTACCGGCTTACTTTAACGATGCGCAGCGTCAGGCTACCAAAGATGCTGGTCGTATCGCGGGGCTGGAAGTTAAACGTATCATCAACGAACCAACTGCCGCAGCGCTGGCTTACGGTCTGGATAAAGAAGTCGGCAACCGTACTATCGCGGTTTACGACCTCGGTGGTGGTACTTTCGATATCTCTATTATCGAAATCGACGAAGTTGATGGCGAAAAAACCTTTGAAGTTCTGGCAACCAACGGTGATACCCACCTGGGTGGTGAAGACTTCGATACCCGCCTGATCAACTACCTCGTTGACGAGTTTAAGAAAGATCAGGGCATTGACCTGCGTAACGATCCGCTGGCAATGCAGCGCCTGAAAGAAGCCGCAGAAAAAGCCAAAATCGAGCTGTCTTCTGCGCAGCAGACCGACGTGAACCTGCCGTACATTACCGCAGATGCCACCGGTCCGAAACACATGAACATCAAAGTGACTCGTGCGAAACTGGAAAGCCTGGTTGAAGATCTGGTGAACCGTTCTATCGAGCCGCTGAAAGTCGCACTGCAGGACGCTGGCCTGTCCGTGTCTGATATCAACGACGTGATCCTCGTCGGCGGTCAGACCCGTATGCCAATGGTGCAGAAAAAAGTGGCTGAATTCTTTGGTAAAGAGCCGCGTAAAGACGTTAACCCGGACGAAGCTGTGGCTATCGGCGCAGCGGTACAGGGCGGCGTGTTGACCGGTGATGTGAAAGACGTACTGCTGCTGGACGTTACCCCGCTGTCTCTGGGTATCGAAACGATGGGTGGCGTGATGACTCCGCTTATCACCAAAAACACCACCATCCCGACCAAGCACAGCCAGGTGTTCTCTACTGCGGAAGACAACCAGTCTGCGGTAACCATCCATGTGCTGCAGGGTGAGCGTAAACGTGCGTCTGATAACAAATCTCTGGGTCAATTCAACCTGGATGGCATCAACCCGGCGCCGCGCGGTATGCCGCAGATCGAAGTCACCTTCGATATCGATGCTGACGGTATCCTGCACGTCTCCGCGAAAGATAAAAATAGCGGCAAAGAGCAGAAGATCACTATCAAGGCGTCTTCTGGTCTGAACGAGGAAGAAATTCAGAAAATGGTTCGCGATGCAGAAGCGAACGCTGAATCCGACCGTAAGTTCGAAGAGCTGGTTCAGACCCGTAACCAGGGCGACCATCTGCTGCACAGCACCCGTAAGCAGGTTGAAGAAGCAGGCGATAAACTGCCGGCTGATGACAAAACCGCTATCGAGTCTGCCCTGAACGCGCTGGAAACTGCCCTGAAAGGCGAAGATAAAGCCGCTATCGAAGCGAAAATGCAGGAACTGGCGCAGGTTTCCCAGAAACTGATGGAAATCGCTCAGCAGCAACATGCGCAGCAGCAGGCTGGCTCCGCTGACGCTTCTGCAAACAACGCGAAAGATGACGACGTTGTCGACGCTGAGTTTGAAGAAGTAAAAGATAAAAAATAATCGCCCTTTGAACGGGTAATTACTGGCACGGGCGAAGAGGTTTCCTCTCCGCCCGTGTATGCATGTTAAGGGCAGATAAAAAGAGATGGCGAAAAGAGATTACTACGAGATTTTAGGCGTTTCCAAAACAGCGGAAGAGCGTGAAATCAAAAAGGCGTATAAGCGCCTGGCCATGAAATATCATCCGGACCGCAATCAGGGTGATAAAGAGGCCGAAGCTAAGTTTAAAGAGATTAAAGAAGCCTACGAAGTGCTGACCGATGCGCAAAAACGCGCAGCCTACGATCAGTATGGTCACGCCGCGTTTGAACAAGGCGGTATGGGCGGCGGATTTGGCGGCGGCTTTAATGGCGGCGCTGATTTCAGTGATATCTTTGGTGACGTTTTTGGCGATATCTTTGGCGGCGGGCGTGGTCGCCAACGTGCGGCGCGTGGGGCTGATTTGCGTTATAACATGGATCTCACCCTGGAAGAAGCGGTGCGTGGCGTGACCAAAGAGATCCGTATTCCGACGCTGGAGGAGTGCGACGTTTGCCACGGCAGCGGCGCGAAAGCTGGTACGCAACCGCAAACCTGTCCGACCTGTCATGGTTCTGGTCAGGTACAGATGCGCCAGGGATTCTTTGCTGTACAGCAGACCTGCCCACACTGTCAGGGCCGCGGTACGCTGATCAAAGATCCGTGCCATAAATGTCACGGTCATGGGCGTGTTGAAAAGAGTAAAACTCTGTCCGTTAAAATCCCGGCGGGCGTGGATACCGGCGATCGTATTCGTCTGGCAGGCGAGGGCGAAGCGGGCGAGCATGGCGCACCGGCAGGCGACTTGTACGTTCAGGTCCAGGTGAAACAACACCCTATTTTCGAGCGTGAAGGCAATAATCTTTATTGCGAAGTGCCGATCAACTTTGCGATGGCGGCGCTGGGCGGTGAAATTGAAGTGCCGACGTTAGATGGTCGTGTGATGCTGAAAGTACCGAGCGAAACACAAACGGGCAAGCTGTTCCGTATGCGCGGCAAAGGCGTGAAGTCCGTACGCGGTGGCGCGCAGGGCGATTTGCTGTGCCGTGTGGTGGTTGAAACGCCGGTCGGTCTGAGCGAAAAACAGAAGCAATTGCTAAAAGATCTTCAGGAAAGTTTTGGCGGCCCGACGGGAGAGAAAAACAGCCCGCGTTCAAAAAGCTTCTTTGACGGCGTGAAAAAATTCTTTGACGATTTGACTCGCTAATCTTTTTCCCGTTGTATTTTTCTTCAGCCCGGGTGTATATCCGGGCTTTTTTCTGCCTGTACGCGCCCAGGCTTCTGTTAAACGCATCGTATCCTCTCATTTGTTGATATTTTGTTTTTACTGATAAACAAATTGATGTTAATCAGCAGTTTTGTATACGCTTATTCTTTAAAAAAACGTGATGTGATGACATTAATGATTGCTTTTTTAGATGCTGTGAATTGATTTATCTTGAGTATTATCTATATTGCTTTTTTTAGTTTCCGGAGGCAGACAGCGAATGGGATCGAAAGGTGCCAACAAGAGCTTTGATTATAATTTAATCAAAATTCTTGACGCTGTTATTTTGTCAGGAAATGTGGCTATGGCGGCAAAAAAGTTAGGCATTACACCGGCTGCCGTTTCTCTGGCGTTAAAGCGCCTGCAGAGTTATTACCCGGAAGAACTGTTTAGCAGAGGGAAAGGCGGGCTCATCCCCACAGCTAAGGCTGTCGACATTCACCAAAATTTCAGTCAGGTGATGAAACTGGTGGATGACACATTTCTCTGTAATAGCAAAAAAGATGAAGCGTTCCAGATAACGTTATTAGGCAGTGATATTGTTGAAAGCTATTATCTTTCTCAGCTCTATAACAGCGATATATTTGACCGTATTTTGATAAATCATTTCACTGTCAGAAATATGAGTCGGGAGCATATCAGCGAACTTCTGTTTACTGCGCAAGGCGATCTGTTGATTAGTGCCGAACCTTTGCTGGAGTCCGGCATAGAGAATCAAATTATTGATAGTTTTAAATCATTTGTTTGTATCTGTAGCAGTAAACACATGCTGAGTACCCTCTCACAACTGTCGCTACATCATTTTTATTCTTCGCGTCATGCGTTATATCAGCCGGGAATGGGGGCTTCAGTGATATATCATGATAGCGAGTTATTTAAGGATGAGCTCTACTATACTGGCAGGCGTATTGTCGGCTATCGCAGTGATTCGCTTAACGGTTTGATGAGCATGATCGAACGAACCTCATTGATTGCATTGATGCCTTTGAAATTAGCGCTTTTTTATAAAAATCATCGTAAATATGACATTAAATTTATTCAGCCTCCGCCCGAACTGGCTTTGAAGTCAGTTCAGGTCTATGCATCCTGGAATAAAAATAGTAGAAATATATCGACGATTAATGAGATGGTAAGTATGTTACAAACGCTTTCCTCCTTCCGTCGCTAATACACCTCATTTTTACGCTTTGATTTAATATGGTTTTAAATGATGTGCTTTGATTTTTACCCTTCTGACAGGGCGCTTACACTCCTTGTGTTAATTATTCATTTATAATGATTTCGGAGTGTTAAAATGTCTATTCCCAACCATGTGTCGACAACGGAAGTTGTGCTATTGGAGCTAGAGATCTTACTCACTATTATTTCGATTGGCGCGTGGGGAGGCTTTGTCAGCTATCTTTTACGCAAAGATAAGACAGAATATAATAGTTCTCATGAAAGTATTAAATATTGCTTAACGCAGATCGTGATTTCCTGCTTCACCAGTTTCTTGTTAAGCGCGATTGCAATCGAAAAAGAGTGCAGTTTCAACATTGTTCTGTTGGCGGCAGGCTTAGGCGGTGTTTTCGCGAGTCCGATCTTAAAAATTCTTGGGCGACGGATTAAAAAAATTATCGAAGGTAATAATTCAGACTAATTATCATTCGCAGTATCAGGCTCATCCGTGAGCCTTTTACGCGTCTTTTTTCAGCCTGGTCTAGGTCACTCTGTTCTTGATCCAGCCATAAATAAATTGTTCGTTATTGTGGTTTTTCTCAGCAACGTTTAAGTAGTACGTGCCCTGACTGCAATTGAGGGCTTTCACCAAAACGGCTTCCCCTTCCTGGCCTCGCCAGGCCAAATAATGTTCGAGAGCGGCAAGCGTCCGCGGGCCAATATTGCCATCCACATGAATATCCGGGTAGCGTTTACCTTCATGATTAAAGACGTTCAACCAGCGTTGCAGCCACGCGCTGGGGTGGTAAGCGCCTATGTTGACTGCCGCATCGCACAGCTCGAAGGAGACTGGCCACGATAGCGTCGAGATGACGTCAAAGCCTGGTTTTATCCAGTAATCCTCTTCGAGAATCGCGTAGGCTTCAGCGTGGGTCAGATCCCGCATATCGCCAGCATAGCCATGCGCTCGCGCCGTGGCTTCGGTAATGCCCCAATGGGTGGCGCCGCCTTTATCTTTAGGGTTAAATACGTAACCGCCTTCAAGCGCAATAATTCCATCTATAATTGGATTCATCTTCCCTTTCCTTCGCTTAGTGAATATGCAGATACATGAGAGAACCTAACGTTACTGAAAATACGGTCGTCAGGGCAGCGATGGTTTGCCGTACAATCTGTTTTTTTCTTCCCTTTGTTTCGCTATCCGTCGCGATAATAGCGATATCACTATTCACTTTGAGACCTTGTCTTGGAATGGTAATAAAAAGATCGTTAATACCAAGCGCTTTAAGGTCACGTCTGATTAAATAGAGAATCTGCGTTAGATTTGCATCATTAACATAGTGGCTTCGACTTCCCCATAACGCAGTGGTTATTTTTTGTCGCTCGATAATCTCCAGATGAGCATTCTCGATGATGAAACTGAGACATTTGGCTCTCATCGCAGTCATTTTAATAACCTGTGAATTTGAGACCGTCCTCAGTTCATATTTACCTTCATTGTAAATGCAGTTGCTATTAATGATATAAGTTTTCATAACGTCTTCCTTTAGAAATGTACATCCTGGTTGTCTGTGGTGACTATATTGTATGAGAAATGTCTTAATCCAATAAATGTCACTGGTTTTATTGTATTGTCATTGTCTATAGCGAGTGTAATCACATTATTTCATTGAAATTAAATGATATTTAATTACATGATAAATGATATTTACTATGCTCTCACCAGAACGGACTAAGCGGGCGCTGAGAGATGTTGTTTTCTCTTCGACAGACGGTGTTGTTAACCTCATTTTTATGATTTTTATATCATCTAAAAAGATGATGTTTTGTGATTAGCTATTTTTTATGCCTGTAACGATTATGGACCCCGCAGAACGAGCTGCGACAATTTTGAAACGTAAAAGGAAATTTGAAAATGGCTACAAGCAAACTGATTCAAGGCGATACAATTACTGAAACTACCCATGCAGCGAATGGTTTTGACCCTGCAACAAGCGATGATAAAATAAGCTATACTTCCGCTCGTGTTGCGAAACCGGTATACAATAAATATAAAAATTCCACGACTAAACCGAAGGTATTTGGTTATTACACCGACTGGTCACAGTATGACAGCCGTCTGCAAGGCAATATGTCCCAACCGGGCCGTGGTTATGATTTAACCAAAGTTTCACCGACGGCTTATGACAAACTGATTTTTGGCTTTGTTGGCATCACCGGTTTCAGAAAAATTGATACAGAAGACCGCGATGTCGTAGCAGAAGCGGCAGCGTTGTGCGGCAAAGTGAAATATGAGCCGACCTTCCTCGACCCATGGGGCGACTTCCAGTCTTATATCAACCTCGGCTTTGATGTCAGCGGCTGGGATGTGGATCCGAAGACTGTAACTCAGTCTAACGCCAAGGGTCTGCTGGGCGCGCTGCGTGATATGCAGGCAAAAGCGAAAGCCGCAGGTCACACGCTGGCGCTCTCCATGAGTATCGGCGGCTGGAGCATGAGTAACGGGTTCCACGAAACCGCCGCTTCTGACTCTTCTCGTAAAATCTTCGCCAAAGGCGTGGTGAAACTGTTCAAACAGTTCCCGATGTTCAGCGAAGTGGATATTGACTGGGAATACCCGAACAATGAAGGGGCGGGCAACCCGTTTGGTCCGGAAGATGGCGCTAACTACGCGCTGCTGATTGCCGAACTGCGTAAACAGCTGGATTCCGCTGGTCTGAGCAATGTGAAGATCTCTATTGCCGCTTCTGCTGTCACTACTATTTTTGACTATGCGAAAGTAAAAGATCTGATGGCTGCCGGCCTATATGGCATCAACCTGATGACCTATGACTTCTTCGGTACGCCGTGGGCGGAAACGCTGGGCCACCACACCAACCGCAAAGCGCTGGAAGAGGGCGGCTGGGCTGTCGAAACTATCGTTGATCACCTGCTGGCGGAAGGTTTCTCCGCTGACCGTATCAACATCGGTTATGCCGGCTATACCCGTAACGCTCGTCAGGTAGAAATTGAATCCCTGTCGCCGCTGAAAGGTTCTTACAACCCAGGTTCAGGCCCTACTACCGGTTCCTTCGAATCCGGCACCAGCGAATGGTATGACGTCATTTATAGCTACCTGGATCTGGAAAACCAGAAAGGCCGTAACGGTTTCAACGTTTACACCGACCAGGTCGCTGATGCTGACTACCTGTATAGCCCGGAATCCAAACTGTTTTTATCCCTGGATACGCCGCGTACTGTCAAAGCAAAAGGCGAATATGCAGCGAAACTGGGCCTGGGCGGCGTGTTTACCTGGACTATCGATCAGGACAACGGCGTGCTGGTTAACGCCGTGCGTGAAGGTCTGGGTTATGAAATCGAATCTGAAGTTATCGATATGGAACCGTTCTACTTTGAAGGTATCAATGTAGAAAAAGATGAAGAGCAGAGCGACAGCGACGACGCGCAGAAGGTCAACCACGCGCCGAAAGCGGCGATTGAACTGATGGTTGTAGGCGGATCTACGGTACAGCTGTCTGGCGCAGGTTCTTCTGATGAAGATAACGATGAGTTGTCCTTTAGCTGGGGCGTGCCTTCTCAAATCGATGTGGCAGACAAAACGGCAGAAATCATTGAGGTTGTGGTACCGGAAGTTAGCGAAAAAACAGCCTTTCAGTTCACCCTGTTTGTACGCGACTGCTACAACGAACCGTCCTCTCAACAGCGCTTTGTTCTGACGGCTGTGCCTGCGCTATCTCAGGTTCAACCGGAACCGGAAGAGGAAGAAGAGATTATCGTTCCTGTACCGGACGAGGAAGAAGATACCACGCCGGCTGAGGATGATACGCCAGCAGATGACAAAACGTCACCTTACGCGCAGTGGGATGCTTCTACCGTTTATGGCGCAAACTGGGGTTCTTTCGAAATCGTTAGCTGGAAAGGCCATAACTATCAGGTGAAATGGTGGTCTATGGGCAACCAGCCTGACCTGAACTGCGGTGTCGGCGGTGCATGGACCGATCTTGGCGCTTACTAATACACGGCATTAAGCACGATGTATTGGGCTTCATGATTCAAGCCCCGGTTTACCGGGGCTTTTCTCCACCAGGGACAGAGGAAGAGCAGACCATGACCATTTCCATCCATGCCAGCGCATTTGACGTCAACAGCTGGTATCAAAAAATCACCTTAACCTTCATCAATGAGAGCGGTAATGCGGTCGATATGAACCATGCCGCAATATCATTCACGGCTTCCGGGCACATCGATCCATGGGGAAATAGCGGCGGTACGCTCAAAGGGAACCTGCCGCTTACGCTGAATGAGAGTTCGTATGGCACGCTGGAAACTAACAACATCATCATTAATAACAGCGATGCATTACTTCTTCAGCCGGGCGAACGCGGGACGCTCTCTTTCAGCCTCGCGGCGACGCAGGTGCCGGTAAAAATGTCCGCCATCACCTTGACGCTGGCGTCATCGTCATCCGAAGACGCAGAGTCTGCAACCCCATCCGATCAGGAGACGCCAGCGATACCCGCCGCAGACGAACAACCCGCCGAACCCGATGTGCCGGAAAAGGACAATGACCTTCAGGAACACGGCCTTACGCTTAACGTTAGCGAGTTGAATACCGCAAGTTGGTATCAACGCGTCACCTTTACGCTGACCAACCTCTACGCCCAGGCGGTAGATCTCAATCAGCTTCAACTGAATTTTACGGCCAGCGCGCACCCCGATCCCTACAGTCCGTTTCAGGGAACAATGTTGGGGAATCAGGCCGTGACGCTGGCCAGCGATGGGGGATGGCCCATCGAGAAGAATACCATCACCATTAATCATGACGGCGCGCTGATGCTGGCGGCGGGGGATACCGCCGAATTACAGTGCTATTTGGCCGCCACGCAGACGCCAGTTGCCATCAGCGATTTGAACGCGACGTTGGCCCATGACCCTGCCCGCCAGGGAAAAGTTTGCGTTCACTTTCCTGCCATGACGCAGACCGTGGCGCTCAAACCGGTGATTGAGCTGCTGTTTCCTGCCGGCGAAACCCGGCGCTTTGTCGGTGAGTGGGGCGAGGTTCTGACAATAGGCGATCTTAGCGCAGGAACGTATCGGCTTACCGTACCGGTACTGGCGAATGATGAGATGCAAATCGCGCCAGTCGAGTCCTCTTTTACCGTTACGCTGCAATCCGGCGATGCCGCCGCGCAGGTCCAGGTATCCTGTCTGCCAATTGTCCGTTATGCCAGCGCGCGTCTGATGATTGACGCCCCTGCGCTTGGTAATGCGAAATTGACCGTTGAGATCGCCGATGTTACGCAAGCGGATGAGCGTACCGTCACGCTGATCGCCAACCAACCGCAGTTAATCCCCCGGCTACTGGCGGGGCATCATTATACGGTCAATCTACAGCCTGCGATGATTAATAACCGCTTTATAGCGGCACCCATACAGCTTACGGGTTTTATCCCTGCTGCGGCGCAGGTTGCCGAGGTTGCTGTCGCTTACCAACAGTCAGCGCTCGACACGGCGAGTTTCGTGACGGTGGATGCCACTATACTGGGTCTGCCCGATGGCGTCGCGCCGCAGCGTTATCTGTTCAGCAGCGGTAAATATCAATACTCATTAATGCTGGAGAGCGGCAGCGATCGGCAGACGTTGGCATTACGCTTTGCGCCTGGGCTGTATGATGTTCAGACGGACGATATTTTCATCGACAGCGTGCCGTGGCGTTGTGAACAGGCCGGGCCGCTACGGTTGTTGCAAAAGGTCAACCATGTGGCGCTGGAGTTTCTGCCCGGCGTGACGCTACAGGTAAAAGGTTGGCCTGATTACCTTGCTCATGGCGGCGTGACGGTTAACGCGCCAGAGACGGTTTCTCTTTATCGCGATATACCGTTTAGCGCGTTGTTTAAATACGATGGTTTTGACGGCGGCGGCGATCCGGTTCCGGCCGCGGAGGTTGACGTGAACGGGGATGGTTTTCTGGATTACGCGACGTTACCGATCCATAAAACCGTTGCGCTGGTGCGCCAGATAGAAAAAGAAGCCGGGCGTAGCGTCATGCCGGTAATGGTCATTTATACCGCGAATGCCAGCGGCGGTAGCGCGCTGGCGGATTTACAGGATGCGCAAAAGCTACGTAACCATTTTGGTAACTTTATTACCCAGTGTCTGGCGGCGCAGTCATACAAAGATGAGACGCATCCTGTCCCGGCCACCTTTGTGCTTAACCCGGATTTTCTCGGGGCGCTACAGCAAGGACCGTATGGCTATACCGTAGTACGGCAAAAAAACAGTGTGCCGGTGAATGCCCAACTGGCGGCGGCGATACAAGCATTACCGGCGATGGCTGGCTTTATCGTGCCTTCGTTGCCGACGTTTAGCGACGATCTCTACGGCTATATTCAGGCGGTGAACTATCTTGTTCGTCAGTTTGCCCCGGATGTGGCTTTTGGCTGGCAGACGAATGTCTGGGCGACAGGAACGGCGGACTGGGTGCTGCGCGATACCGCTGATCCGGTAGCTGAAGGGCAGGCGATCGCCGGATTTATTCATGAACTGGGCGTTTATAGCGGAGAATATGCGCCGGACTTTATTGCGTTTGATAAATTTGAGCGTGACTGTTTCAGTCCTGATGCGCTTGCCCACTATGGCTGGAATGCGACATGCTGGCTTAATTACCTGGCGATGGTCAAACAGGTGACGAAAGCGCTGCTGACGCCCGCCATGCTGTGGCAAATCCCTGGCGGCCATATGCCTACAGTAGAAGAGGGCGTCAGTAAAATCAGCGCTGCGCACTTTGCATCCGGCGGAACCTTTTTTATGGGTGACGCCCGTATTGGCAGCGATCCTGACACGCTCTCTTTGCAGCTACTCAATACGGCCTTAAATAGCGCGACTTACGGCGTCCCGACCGTCGGCGACTTTTTACGTAAAGATAAAGGGTATGACTGGGGCCAGATGCAGGCGCTGAACCTACCGGACTTTAACGTCTTTTCGATCTTATGGGGCGGTGGTTCTACTATCAGTATTACGACAATCCATTCTAACGGTGAAGACGGCGGCTGGCTGGCGGATAAAATGGTAGAGTATTATGCTGCCCCTCGCTATTTCAGATAATATCACTGCTTATTTGCATTAATCTGGACTATTAGTTTGAGATTCGAAGGCGCGTTCTTTCGAATCTCTTTTCCTGCGCCCCCTGACCTCTCATTCTTTATGCGTAATTTGTTATTAATTTTCTGTAATCATTTTGTATTAAGAATTGTCTTAATCTTAAAAATATTGCGTATTAGTGCGTTGTGAATACAGAAATACTGCATAGCGATGTTATTTATTATTAATTTAAGTACTTTTTGAGAGGTTATACTGTGACGCTACATTGAGTAGACAACCGTTAATGAAAAAAATGATGAACGACGCTTTTGCTAAAGATAATAATGAGAATTCATTACACTCTTTTCTTTTTTCTCAGCAGGCTAAACCTCACGCGGCAATTGATGCCTTATTTTCGGCCTTGTTGCCATTTGGTCAACCGTTTACGCTGGGTATCGGCGATGAGTTTTATTTACAGGCAAATGATGAACACTACATTGTATTACTGGAGTCAGGCGTTGTTTCTTTCTGTCATGATGACAAACGACTCCATATATCTTCATCGTTTGCGCCATCGGTCGTGGGTATGGTTGACAGCTATGGCGCTACCTATAACGTCCCCGCGCGACCGGAACACTTTTTGCTCGCAGAAACGGTTTGTACCGGTAGATTTGTTCGCCTGCCGGATTTTATAAAAATCGCCGATGAATGCGATTTGTGGCACGACGTGGCCCGTTGTCTGGCTTACCGTCTGATGGTGATGAGCGCGCGCGATCGTGAATTAGTCGGCGTCGATTCTTATCTGAAAGTTCGGGCGTTGCTGACTGAAATCTGGGCTTATCCACAGGCCTACCGGGAAAGCATTATCGTGTTGAATTTTATTCAACGGCGTACCGGGATATCGCGCAGTCGGACTATGAAGATTCTGTCTGAACTAAAAAAAGGCGGGTATATCCATATTGATAATGGGCGGCTGACGGCGCTCGGAAAACTACCAGTGGCGTATTAATGTACTATACGCAACGATATATTTACATATCTCGACTGAATTTGCCTGGTATCGTTAATAGAATGTTTTACTGAAGGTTGTTATGAAAGCTATTTTTAAAAAGTCAATATGGCTAAAGGAGATAGGCCGAACGACTGGTGTAAAGTTAATATAAAACAACAGGTTATGCCTGGTCCTATAAAACCAAATGTCGATGATTGCAACTTGCCGTTGGCTTGCTAATAATTAATAACATCGTTATCTCATTATAACGTAAAGATTAACTCACGACGTTGAGTGGCTGTTTTATTGCCTCTGACATTTATATCAGAACAAGAAGACACTTTTTTTCGCATAAGAAAAAGTCGTGATATTGCTGTGAAGAAATATCAGCAGCCGTTTCGTTAAAAAATCTGATTACCCTTATTTTTATATTTAAAAGGAGCTTGAATGAAAAAGCCTGTACTAGCATTAATGGTCTCTGCCATTGCCTTTGGCGGAATGTTGTCCACCGCGCAAGCGGATACTACAACCGTCACTGGCGGTACGGTAAATTTTGTCGGACAGGTCGTTGACGCTGCCTGTTCTGTTTCCGCTGACTCTGTCGATCAGACCGTGACATTAGGCCAGGTTCGCGCCAGTAAATTAACCGAGGCCGGTATGGTGGCGAATCAAAAAGAAGATTTCACCATCAAACTGGAAGACTGCGATACTCAGACCAGCCAGAATGCGGCGGTGATTTTTAATGGCCAACAGGACGCAAACCAGCCGGGGTCGCTGGCGAATACCGCTGGGGCAGGTTCGGCGACGAATGTGGCATTACAACTTTATGGACCAGATGGCCAGGCGCTGAATATCGGTGAATCGTCCAGTACTGTTACCTTGAACGATGGCGAAAACGTTATTCCGCTTAGCGTGGATTATATCGCTACCGGTACGGCGACTGCCGGTAATGTTACCGCGACGGCGACATTTAGCATGGTTTATTCCTGATTCCTTATCGGGATTTTTTCTCGTCTGTTGGGAGGCGAGAAAGGGGCGTTACGCGCGTCACTGCGCGTAACAAACCGACGGCATCAGGATATTACGCAGATGAAAAAAAACGTACCGATTTTCCTTCGATTATTGCTACTGCTGTCGGCGGCCGGCCTGTCGTTTGCCGCGCAGGCGGGAGGCATTGCGCTGGGCGCGACCAGGGTGATTTATCCGCAGGGAAGTAAGCAAACCTCCTTGCCGATTATTAATTCTTCTGCCAGCAATGTTTTTTTAATTCAGTCATGGGTCGCCAATGCCGATGGTTCACGCTCGACGGATTTTATCATTACGCCGCCTCTCTTTGTGATCCAGCCTAAAAAAGAAAATATATTACGTATTATGTATGTCGGGCCGTCATTACCGACCGATCGCGAAAGCGTATTTTATTTAAACAGTAAAGCGATACCCTCTGTCGATAAAAATAAATTGACCGGCAACTCCCTGCAAATTGCGACGCAAAGCGTGATTAAGCTATTTATCCGCCCGAAAAATCTGGCGGAGGCGCCAGCTCATGCCCCGTCGACGCTTCGCTGCCGTAACGAGCGCGGCCAGCTAACGATTACTAACCCTTCGCCGTACTACGTTTCGATGGTTGAACTGTATAGCGCGGGGAAAAAACTGCCGAATACTATGGTACCGCCGAAAGGCGCGATCACTCTCCCGGCGACGCCCGGCCAGGTATCTTTGCGCACGGTAAACGATTTTGGCGCAACGACGCCAGCACGCGTTTGTCCAGCTTCATGATGTTATGCGTAATCAGCTTTTCATGACGCGATATTACTCCAGCGTAACTAAACCCGTATTAACCCCGCTGGCGTTGGCTATCGCACTGGCGCCTGCGCCGGGGTGGGCGGAAAACTATTTCAACCCGGCATTTCTGTCTGACGACCCGTCTGCGGTGGCCGACCTATCGACCTTTTCCCGTAATGCCCAGGCGGCGGGGATGTATCGCGTTGACGTTTACCTGAACAATACGTTTCTCGCAACCAGAGACATTGCCTTCCAGGCGGTGAAAACGACGGGAAAAAGCGCGCCCACCGATGACAGCGGATTACGCGCCTGCCTGACGCCTGAAATGCTTAAAAATATGGGGGTAAACACCGGGGCGTTTCCACTGTTGGCGAAGGCGGCGGCGGGAAGTTGCCCGGATCTCGCCAGTGCGATACCGGCCGCCCGGACCCGCTTTGATTTTGCGCAGCAACGTCTCGACATTAGCATCCCGCAGGCGGCGATGGTTGCCAGCGCCAGAGGCTATATCCCACCGCAATACTGGGATGAAGGTATTAATGCGTTGCTATTGAATTACACCTTTACCGGCGCGAATAGTCAGGATCGGAGCCCAGGCGGCAGTGCGGAGAACAGCTATTTTCTTGGATTGAATAGCGGCCTTAATCTGGGGGCCTGGCGGTTACGCGACTACTCCACATGGAACGCGAATAGCGGCGATCAGAATAGCGACAGCGACTGGCAGCACATCAGTACTTATCTGGAACGTGATGTGGTCTTTTTGCAGGGAGAACTGACGGCAGGCGATAGTTATACCCCCTCCGCATTATTCGACAGCCTTCCTTTTCGCGGGCTACAACTGGCGTCTGACGACAATATGTTGCCAGACAGCATGAAGGGCTTCGCACCGACCATTCACGGCATTGCCAGAAGCAACGCGCAAGTGACCATTCGGCAAAACGGCTACATCATTAATCAGCGCTATGTGCCGCCCGGGGCATTTACTATTAATGATCTCTATCCTACCGCCGCCAGCGGCGATTTGACTGTGGAAGTCAAAGAGTCCGACGGTTCTATTAATCGTTATAACGTGCCCTATTCCGCCGTGCCGATTCTACAACGAGAAGGGCGGCTGAAGTATGCGGCGACGGTGGCGGAGTATCGCAGCGATAGTAGTCAAAAAGAGAAGGTGAAATTCAGTCAGGCGACCTTGATATGGGGGTTACCGCATGGTTTTACGCTGTATGGCGGAACACAACTTTCCAGTCATTATCACGCGCTGGCGATCGGCAGCGGCGCAAATCTGGGCGACTGGGGCGCGGTGTCGCTGGATGTCACCCAGGCTACCAGTACGCTGGCGGATAATAACACCTACCAGGGGCAATCGCTGCGTTTCCTGTATGCCAAATCGCTTGCACAGTCAGGAACCAATTTACAGCTTATGGGCTATCGCTATTCAACCTCGGGCTTTTACACGTTGGATGATACCACGTGGAAACGGATGAGCGGCTATGACGATGACAGTCGGACTGACAGCGATAAAAGCAGGCCGGAATGGGCGGATTATTACAATCTTTATTATACCAGGAGGGGCAAAGTACAACTCGATATTAACCAACAGCTAGGCGGGTTAGGATCGCTTTTTATTACCGGCAGTCAGCAAAGTTATTGGCACACTGATGAAAAGGATTCTTTGTTGCAGGTGGGATACAGCGATACGCTGGCAGGGATTGCATGGAGCGTTTCTTACAACAATAACAAATCCGCAGGCGATGCGGAGCGCGATCAAATTTTCGCGCTGAATATCTCGGTGCCGCTAAGTCAATGGCTGCAACACGATGATGAAGTCACGCGCCATCACAATGTTTACGCTACCTTTAGCACCAGTACGGACAAACAGCATAACGTTACGCAGAATGCGGGCCTTAGCGGCACACTGCTGGACGAAAACAATCTTAGTTACAACATACAGCAAGGTTATCAGAATCACGGTATTGGCGAAAGCGGCGCCGCCAGTCTGGAATACGATGGCGCGAAAGGCAACGCCAACATTGGCTATAACGTTAGCGATAACGGCGATTACCAGCAGGTGAATTATGGCCTGAGCGGCGGCCTGGTGGCGCACGCGCATGGAGTGACACTAAGCCAGCCGCTGGGCAATACCAATATTTTGATTGCCGCGCCGGGCGCAGCCAACGTCGGCGTTGTCGACCAGCCGGGTATTCATACGGACGCGCGTGGCTATGCGGTGGTGCCGTATGCGACAACATATCGCCAAAACCGTATGGCGCTGGACGTTAACGCCATGGCTGATGATGTCGATATTGATGACGCGGTGACTCGCGTTGTGCCGACCGAAGGCGCGCTGGTTCTGGCCCGCTTTAAAGCGCGAGTCGGCGCGCGTGCCCTGGTAACGCTGAATCATAACGGTAAGCCTGTACCCTTTGGCGCAACGGTGACGGTGAATGATCGCCATGCGGAGGCGATTGTTGACGAGGCCGGGTAGGTCTATCTTTCCGGGTTGTCAGCGCAAGGCGTTCTGCACGTTCGCTGGGGGAACCTGCCGGATCAACAGTGCGTCGCGTCCTATCATCTCTCTTCCTCCCGTCAGATTCTGAGTCGACAACATGCGGAGTGTCATTAAATGAAAATACCTCTTTTATTTGCTCTGCTGGCGGGAAGTGTCGTATCGCAGTACGCACACGCAGACGTGTGTAAAAACGTTAACGGTGTACCTTCCAGTATTAATTACGATTTAACGACCACTCTGACGGCAGAACAAAACCAGGTGGGAAAGACGGTTCAACTGGAAAAAAGCCAGGAAGTTAATGTACAGGCGGTGTGCCCCGCCGGCGCGTCGACCTATAGCCAGACTTATCGCTCCTATGTGTCGCCATATCCGGTCGTAGAAACGAGCGGTAACTGGAAATATTTAAAGCTGGACCCGGACTACCTTGAAGGCGGAATGCGAATTGAGGATTCTTCGGCGGGCGATATCTATCCGCCAATGAACAACGTTCTGATGGGATATGATGAAAATGTGAAAGCGGGTCAACCGTTTTACGTTCGTGACTCAAATCTGGAGTTTCAGCTCAAAATTGTTAAACCGTTCGTCGGCACGGTGAATATTAGTCCTAAGACTATGTTCAATGTTTATGTCATGACCGCCGCAGGCGATCCGCTGACAGATGTCGTGTACAGCATTCTTTATAGTGGAACGGTGACCGTACCGCAAAGCTGTGAAATCAACGCCGGACAAACGATTCTGGTAAATTTCGGCGCATTATACAGCGGCAATTTCAACCATGCAGGCCAAAAGCCGGAGGGGGTACGAGCGAAAAAATTCAGCGTACCGGTAAAGTGCAGCGGTCTGGATTCGCAGGTCAATTTAACAATGCGTCTTATCGCTACGCCGGATAGCCACGTTCCCCAGGCTATCGCTTCGGATAATGCCGATGTCGGCGTAGTGGTCGAAACCGATGAAGGAAACGCGCTTATCCCCAATGATGTACAGAGCGTCGCGCCTTTTATCACCGATAGCGCCGGACGCGCTAACATCACATTGCAAGCCTACCCGGTGAGTACAACAGGCGAAACGCCAGCGGAAGGGGCGTTTACCGCGCTGGCCAGTCTGCGAGTGGACTTTGACTAAATGAACAGATCACACTGCGCTCTTTTTGCTATGGGACTAATGCTGTGTCCGCAAATCAATGCCAGCGCTGACGACCTCGCTTATAACCTCGAATTTACCGGCACTATTGTGGCGCAAACCTGCGACATAGATATTTCCAGCCTCAGTCAAAGTATTGATTTAGGCCAGTTTGCGGTTGGCGATTTTCCTTCGACGGGAACAACGACAAAATTTAAGCCCTTTAATATCAACCTCAAAAATTGTTCCCGAGGAATTGCCGGGGCGAAGATCTGGTTTACCGGCGAACCCGATCCGGACAATCCCGCGCTACTGGCGATCACCGATACCGGAATGGGAAGCGGAAACATGTTAGCAAGCGGGGTTGGGGTGGAAATTCTGAATGATGATCAGGATACCATCAGTATCAATAATGCCGACTCGGTGGTCTATCCGTTGAAAGCCGGACGCAACACGCTGTCTTTTTATATTCGCTATAAATCGACCCGGCCGACGGTCACGTCCGGGAACGCGACGGCGGTCATGTATTTCGATATGCAGTATGAATGAGGAGCCATCGTAATTATGCGTAACGATATCCTGTACGGCATCGGGATGCTGCTGGCGGCATCCGGCGTCCAGGCGCACGATGGCCGGGTTTATGTCTCCGGAACCATCACGGACAATACGTGTTCGCTCTCTCCAGACTCGGAAAATATTAACGTGGCGATGGGCGCGGTTTCTCAACGGCAGTTTTATCGCGCGGGCGACGGTTCCGCCTGGCAACCTTTTGCTATCGATTTACAAAACTGCGGCAGCACTGCCAGCGGCGTAACGGTCAGTTTTAGCGGTGCGGCGGACAGCCGTAATACGGATTTATTGGCGCTTACCGCAGGGGAAAGCGACGCTTCAGGCATTGGGATTGCGCTTTATGATCAAAATAAAACCTTAATCCCACTGGGGCAGGAGAGTGATATGGTGACGCTCAGTCCGGGTCAGGCGTCGGCGCATCTGCAATTTTACGCGCGTTATCTTGCCGATGGCGGCGCGGTAACGCCCGGGGACGCCAATGCCTCCGCAACCTTCATTCTTGCCTATGAATAAGTTCTTTTTACGCTGCGCGATATATTGGTGCTTGCTTCCCATATCATGGGCACAGGCTGGCGTGGTAATTGGCGGTACTCGCTTTATCTATCGTGCGGGCGCCCCGGCATTAAGCGTACCGGTAAGTAACCATTCAGAAGCGTCCTGGTTAATTGATACGCATATTTTACCTGGTGGCCGCTGGCCAGGAACCAAAAACGAAGGGAATATCACGCCCTTCGTGGTCACGCCGCCATTATTTATGCTTTCAGCGCGCCAGGAAAACTCAATGCGGGTGGTTTATACCGGCGCACCGCTACCCGCCGACAGGGAAAGTCTGTTTACCTTGAGTATCGCCGCTATTCCCTCCGGTAAACCGGAAGCGAACCGTGTACAAATGGCGTTTCGTTCGGCTTTAAAATTGCTCTATCGCCCTGAGGGACTCGCCGGCAATCCGCAGCAGGCCTACCGGCATCTGATCTGGTCGCTTACCCCCGATGGCGCGACGGTACGCAATCCGACACCCTATTACGTTACGCTCTTTTTATTACGCGCTAACGAGCGCGCCCAGGACAACGCCGGGGTCGTGGCTCCCTTTGCAACGCGTCAAACGGACTGGTGCCGGCACACGGTTCGCTGCACTGTGCGCTGGCAAAGTATTAATGACTATGGGCGGGTAATGACAGCGCAAACCGTGGATCTGACGCGTATTCATTAACTTTTTTTCAGGCGTCTCCCGATAGCGGGAGGCTTTCCGAACTTATCGAACGAGACTTTTATTATGTATTATCACGCGTTAAAACTTTCCCGGCTGGCGATGTTGACGTTGGCAGGCGTTGCCGTATCCGCCTCGGCAATCGCCGCCGATTCTGCCCCGACGTCGCAAATTGGCCCGACGGCGGAAGCCTACATCGTCAGTCATCCGGATAAAGTGGGAGAGGTGGTGGCAACGTATTTGGCCGAACATCCGGAATTTTTGGTCGCCGCCAGCGAGACGTTGCATCAGCGTCAGCAGATTGCGCAACAACAGGCGTATGTTCAACTGGCATTACAGTATCGTGCTGAGTTGCTCAGTAGCAGCAGTCCTTCCGTTGGGCCCAACGAGGCAAAAGCGGCGGTGGTGATGTTCTTTGATTACCAGTGCTCGTGGTGCAGCAAAATGGCGCCTGTGGTCGAAAACCTGATTAAGGCGAACCCGGATACCCGGTTTATTTTCAAAGAGTTTCCTATTTTTTCCTCCCGCTGGCCGGTATCCGGACTGGCGGCCAGAGTCGGCGAACAGGTATGGCTTACACAGGGCGGGGCGAAATATCTCGACTGGCATAATGCGCTTTATGTCACAGGGAAGGTGGAAGGCGCGTTAACGGAACACGATGTCTACACCCTGGCGCAACATTATCTAACGCCGACGCAGCTGGCCGCCGTAAAAGAAGCGCAAAGCAGCGGTGCAGTACATGATGCGCTCCTCACTAACCAGGCACTGGCGCAGCATATGGACTTTAGCGGCACGCCTGCTTTTGTCGTCATGCCTCAGACGCAAGACGGTGATGTAAAACGGGTGACCGTGATCCCGGGAAGCACGACTCAGGATATGTTGCAAATGGCGATTCAGAAAGCGAAGGGGTGATATTCGCTCAGAGGAGAACGCACAGGAGTGAAAGTAAAATGAAGTCTATGCGTTGCGTCATACCGGTGATTTTACTTTCCTTTATCGTTCATGAAGGGACAGCGAAACCGACCGCTCAGATTCATTTTATGGGATCGGTTGTTGAGGCAGGCTGCTGGAATGACGTAGGAACCTTAGAAATTCAATGCCATAATAAAGATGGAGTTGAACGTTATATTATTGTCGAGAATATTATCACGCCGATATCGTCTCCTCATGCAACGGTAAAACGAGATTATTTGGATGAAGATAAGCAATTAACAGTGCTACGCATTGTCTATGACTGAACCGCGTAGCAGACCGCAGGTGGTGTCCCGTCAGTGTCGTGTGAGGATATTATGAAAAATGTTCTCACCTTCCCGGGACACGGTCTACAGACTTTATCTTCAGATAAACGGCGCTAAAAAGAAAAGCACGATCAATAAAAAAAGAGTGGGAATACCAATGGATATAATTTTATTACATCGGTGAGTATGATATTGAATAGCTTGTGGCGGTATGTCAGCAGCGTCAATGATAAATCTTTCATCGATTTTTATCCCCTGCCTGGGGAGCGTAACAAACAGTTCGAAAAGCCCGATTTGTTGTAAATCTCGTCGCAGCAGATAAAGAAGTTGCGTCAAATTAGCATCGCTAACAAATTGACTTCGCTCTCCCCAAACTGCGTACGCGACACCTTCACGGATAATCAATTCCTGATGTGCGTTTTCTATTAAATAGCTCAGGCACCAGGCCCGCATAAATGTCATTTTGAACGCTGCATTGCTGCGCAAGGACGTGATTTCCCTTAATGATTCATTGTAAATAAACTCATTATTTATTTTATGCTGTCTCATGATTACTCCATTTGTGCTTTCAGGCCATGACATCCCACTTGTTCCGTATAGTCAGCATCGTTGCAACGTGTCCGCTATGCTATGAGCAAGGATAGGTTGGGGCGACAGGCCTGAAAAATCAACTGTCATTAAATTGGCTAAATTGTTTAAGTGAAATAAATGTTATTGTGTTATTGTTTTTGTGTTCTTTCTATAAGCATGTTGATTCTGTTTTATCAATATTTAATGAGGTATGCATATAACGTGTCGTTTAAGGATTCTCAAACCATGTTTTTGAGCGGTAAATAATATGTATGTCATTATTTTTTATTCAGTTGATGAGAATTGTCTGTTGTGATTCATTAATTTGAAAATGCGGTTAGTTACAAAAAAGGACATAAAAATAATATTTTGCCACCGTTTATGATTAATTTTATTAAGTGGTGCTATGATTTTAGGTTAAGCATTTTTTATGTGCTTGAATGATAATTTATGTTATCTGGTGTAACTTTTATTTCGGCCTATTGGTCGGTCTTATGGATGCTATAGGATATAGGTAAAAAGAACTAAATAAATATTCGATGATGACTTGCTTTCTCAGGATGAAATTTTATGAGTAGATGGTGATATAAAATATTTTTATGATTTTTTTTGTTATTGCGTTATACATGATAACTATGCTGAACATCTTCGGAATATTACGTTGGACGGGCAGAGAAATTGCCTCTGCATTGCAGAAGTCTCATAACGTATAGTCTGGAGAGCATTATGTACGTAAACCAACAGTCCTCACTCGCCATGCCTGCACCAAGAGCGCCGATGAATCAGAAAATTGATACCGATAACGCGATGGTGCAAAACCATAACGCCATATACCAACAGCTCCTCGACCAAATTCGTGATGACAATACATATACACATGCCGTTATTACCTTAATCCTTATGGCACCGCGCCGTTAAGCCTTTATCCTGGTGTCTGAGTTGAAAGCAGCGAACCGGGTATCGTGGAGTTTCTGGTTTTTGACAACGGTAATTACCGTTTCCGCGAAGATAATATCAATCTGCCGCCACCGGGTAACGACCGCATGAGAGTTGTTTTATTTACTGATGTCGTCAACACGCATGGTGTGATCCGGAACGATGTTATTGATATGTTCCATATAATCAGCAATTGCCTGCGAGGTTTACAGCCCTTTAATGTCTTTGACATTTTTACCTTTCGTGAAGTCAAATCCGCCACGGCCTTTACCGATAAAGGAGTCAGCGCGACGGTACTGAATATCTTGTCTGCGACCTGTTTACCTTTGATATCAAATTCGACAATACGCTGTCCCAGCGGTTTTGTGTTGTAGTGTTTGAATTTGGCCGTTTTCGACACATGCAGCATGCCGTTCTTCGGATCGGCTGCATGAGACATCATCGCCTTCAGATCTTTACCGCTAATTTCCACGTTCATTACGTCGTTAGTAAAAGGATACATACTCAGAACATCGCCGAGCAGGTAATCATCGTCATATCAATAATGGTGTGATGGAGGGCACCGTTGTTGTGATGGCTGTGCTGGCAGGTTTTCAGGTATTGCTTACAGCGATAGAGTTGCACTCCTGAGGGGGAAATGACCGTTTCGGATCACCCCCTGAGTTACGGAACAGCGGGGCAAATCACATCAATCTTTGCTATCAGTTATCCAAAAGGTAAAGCTTAGTACAACACTAAATCTGCGGTATGACCTAAAAAGATGAAGTGTTGATTTAATAATAAACATTGAGTTATTTTTTATAAAAAAACATTTCTCGACACATTATTTTTAAATACTTTTATCCTGCGTGATGTGAGATTTATATCACTATTCTATAACTAGATTTGGTTAAACTTCGACACCGGAGTAAAACATATTCATTGATGAATAAAATATAACTATGGGAAATATATTCAATGTCTCTGATAAAGCGAACAGTATTATTTAGTCTCTTACTTACAATATCTACTGTTTTTAGCCATTCTGTACATGCACTGGAATATAAGAATTCATTTGGATCAATTAATGCCGGTTATGCTGACTGGAATAGTGGATTCGTCAATGTACATCGTGGGGAGGTGTGGAAAGTAACTGCTGACTTTGGTGTCAATTTCAAAGAGGCAGAATTCTATTCATTTATTGAAAGCAACGTGTTAAATCACGCTGTTGCTGGAAGAAATCATACTGTTTCTGCCATGACTCATGTACGACTCTTTGATTCAGATTATACTTTCTTCGGTAAGATATATGGTCAATGGGATAACTCATGGGGCGATGACCTCGATATGTTTTATGGAGCGGGGTATTTAGGTTGGAGCGGGAGTTGGGGGTTCTTCAAACCCTATATTGGTCTGCATAATCAATCTGGTGATTATGTCTCGCAGAAATATGGGCAGACAAGCGGCTGGAATGGCTATGTTATTGGCTGGACTGCAGCCTATAATTTTAATTTATTTGGTGAAGATTTTGTTTTATCTGACTGGAATGAAATCGAACTAGATAGAAATGACGCTTATACGGAGCAGCAATTCGGTCGAAATGGATTAAATGGTGGATTAACACTGGCATGGAAATTTTATCCCCGCTGGAAAGCTACTGTGACATATCGTTATTTCGCGAACAAACTAGGTTATGACGGATATGGAGACCAGATGATTTATATGGTCGGATATTCATTTTAAATAAAATCAAAGGAGTTGAAATGAAAAAAACAGTCATTGCCAGCATGATTGGACTGGCGCTTTGTGCGACAAGTACGTTATCTGTCGTGCACGCGGCTGCCGAAAAACGCCCGAACTTAGTTTTTATTGTGGCAGATGATCTTGGCTATGGTGATTTGGCGACTTACGGTCACCAGATAGTGAAAACCCCGAATATTGACCGCCTGGCGAAAGAAGGGGTCAAATTCACTGAATACTATGCGCCGGCTCCTTTGTGTTCTCCTTCCCGCGCCGGGATGTTAACAGGCCGTATGCCCTTCCGCACCGGTGTACGCTCCTGGATCCCTGAAGGTACTAATGTTTCTATTGGACGTAACGAATTGACCATAGCCAATCTGCTGAAACAGCAGGGTTACGATACCGCGATGATGGGTAAACTGCATCTCAACGCCGGGGGCGATCGTACCGATCAGCCGCAGCCGAAAGAGTTAGGTTTTGATTACTCTCTGGTGAACCCGGCTGGCTTTGTGACCGATGCTACGCTGGATAATGCCAAAGAGCGCCCGCGTTACGGCGTCGTCCACCCAACCGGCTGGATGCGTAACGGCAAACATATTGATCGTGCCGATAGCATCAGCGGCGAATTTGTCAGTTCTGAAGTGGTGAACTGGCTAGATAACAAGAAAGACGACAAACCGTTCTTCTTATACGTTGCCTTTACGGAAGTTCACAGCCCACTGGCCTCGCCGAAAAAATACCTCGATATGTATTCACAATACATGAGCGAATACCAGAAGCAGCATCCCGATCTGTTCTACGGCGACTGGGCGGATAAACCGTGGCGCGGTACCGGTGAATATTACGCCAATATCAGCTATATGGATGCGCAAGTCGGTAAAGTACTGGATAAAATTAAAGCGATGGGGGAAGAAGATAATACCATTGTCATCTTCACCAGTGATAACGGCCCGGTGACGCGTGAAGCGCGTAAAGTCTACGAGCTGAACCTCGCAGGCGAGACTGACGGTCTGCGCGGACGTAAAGATAACCTGTGGGAAGGCGGTATTCGCGTTCCGGCAATTATCAAATACGGTAAACACATTCCACAGGGCGTCGTTACCGATACGCCTGTGTATGGTCTGGACTGGATGCCGACGCTGGCGAACATGATGGATTTCAAACTGCCTACTGATCGTACATACGACGGGCAATCGCTGGTTCCGCTGTTGGAGCAGAAAACGTTAAAACGTAATAAGCCGCTGATCTTCGGTATTGATATGCCGTTCCAGGATGATCCGACCGATGAATGGGCGATCCGCGACGGTGACTGGAAAATGATCATCGATCGTGAAAATAAACCTAAATACCTCTATAACCTGAAAAAAGATCGGTTCGAAACGCTGAACCAAATTGGCAAACAGCCTGAAATTGAAAAACAGCTGTATGGCAAGTTCCTGAAAATGAAACAGGACATCGATAACGACTCGTTAATGAAAGCCCGTGGCGACAAACCAACGCCGGTGACCTGGGGCTAAAAGGATAATTATAAAAAATTAAGTATGCCACTTAGGGCTCTGCCCGCCTGATTCAGCGCCCTCGTGCTGAGTCAGGTTCTTTTATTTTAGGGATACGGAAAATATGCAACGGAAAAGCTGTCAGGTAATGATCAAACCGACCGGGTCGGTGTGTAATCTTGATTGTAAATATTGCTTCTATCTGGAAAAGGAAATGCTCTATCCCGATAGAAAAAACCATTACAAGATGACGGAAGAAACGCTGGCGTTGTTTGTGCAACAGCATATTGCGGCGCAGGACGTGGATGAAGTGATTTTTGCGTGGCAGGGTGGGGAACCGACGCTGATGGGGCTGCCATTTTACCGCCAGGCTGTAGCGCTCCAGCAACGTTATGCTAATGGAAAAGCCATCGTTAATACTTTTCAGACCAATGGCATTCTGATTGATGATGAATGGGCGAGATTCTTCAGGGCGCATGACTTTCTGGTTGGTATTTCGATTGATGGCGATGCGGCGCTGCACGACGAATGGCGAGTAACTCGCGCAGGGCAACCTACCCATCATAAAGTTGAACAGGCGATAAAATGCCTGGCGAGTCATGGCGTTGAATTTAATACTCTCACGGTGGTGAGTCAGAGCAATATGCTGCACCCGCAGCGGGTTTATGCGTATCTGAAATCTATCGGCAGCCGCTATATGCAGTTTATTCCGCTAGTGGAAAGAGCGGCAAATAAAGACGGAATGCTGGCGCATCCGCAGGACGAGCAAACCGCAGTAACCCCCTGGTCAGTGGACGGATTACAGTTTGGAAAGTTCCTGAATGCCATTTTTGATATCTGGATCCGCGAAGATATTGGTGATATCGGCATTCAACTCTTTGAACAAACGCTGGCGGCATGGTGTGGACTCCCCCCTCAGGTTTGCGTTTTTGCGCCCGTTTGCGGTAGCGCTTTTGCAATGGAAATGAATGGCGATGTGTATAACTGCGATCATTTCGTTTACCCGCAATATAAGCTCGGCAATATTAACGACACGCCGCTGCGTCAGATGAATAATAGCGCGCAAAACCAGCAGTTTGGTCTCGATAAAAGCCGCACGATGGCGCAGGAATGCCATACCTGCCCGTGGCAATTCGCCTGTTATGGCGGTTGCCCTAAACACCGCTTTTTGCCTTCGGCTTGCGGACCGATGAAGCAAAACTATCTTTGTGCCGGCTATCAGTGCTTTTTCTCTCATACCGCGCCAATGATGAAAGCGATGAAAACCCTTTACGTAAATAACCTGTCACCGGCGGAGATCCGGTCTGTTTTTTTTAAGTAATGCTCAAGGAGGAACGCATGTTTGCCAATATTAATGTGGACTGCTGTAAAACGCCGGGATGTAAAAATCTGGGCGTGTTGAACAGTCCGGATTATGTCCGCCAGGGAAAAGATGTTCTTTGTCGGGAATGTGGTTTCCTGTTTCCTGTTATTTCCGCTGGGGCGTTAAATCTTTTTCGCCACACGGTAAACCGGGGATGGAAAGGCCTGGTCAAACAGTGTCCTGCCTGCGGCAGCACCTCATTAAAGAAATACGGCTTCTCGACTCAGGGCGAACACCGCATGGCGTGTAGTCAGTGTCGGAAAACGTTCATCGTCCCCGAAAAGGCAAAAAGCGATTGCCGACAGGACGAGCTGGCAACCCTAATTGAGGAAGGGACGTCGCTTGCCGGGATCCGCTCACAGCTGAAATTAGACAGCACAGGTCTTAACCGGGCGCTGTTTAAACTATCCCGTAATGCAAACCTTGCAGAGCGATGCCAGCAGTTTCCGGCCTTCGATATCGCACTCAGCACCCGCGCTTTCAGGGTGAACTATAACGGTGGAGACAGCAGCCTGTATGTTCTGGTGACGGCAGAAGAACAAAGCGGAAGGGTGGTGGCGATTTCGTCAAATTATTCAGCACAGCCGCTGGATAAAGCCTGGCAGTATCAGTCGTATTATGAAGAACGGCTACCTCCGGGTACGCTGGCGCATATGGTGCAACGTAAGGAAGCGATTACAGCGCGCCGCGAAACTTTATTTGATATCGACTACGGTCCGGCCTCGTTATATAAGAATGACTCCGGAATGATCGTAAAGCCGGTGTTGCCTGCCTACCGCCATTTTGAACTGGTGCGGATGCTGACGGACGAACGCTCCTTAAACGTTCAGCATTACCTCGATCATGAATGCTTTATTCTGGGGGGATGCATGATGGCGAATATGCCGCATGTCCATCAGGGCCGTTGCCATATTTCATTTGTCAAAGAACGCGGTACGACGCCGCTGCAAAAAGATATTCCGCCACGCCTGTTTTTAAGCGGCGGTATCCGTAACAATGTCTGGCGTACTTTTTCTACCCGCGATTATGCTATGGCGGTGTGTAATCTCACCGGTAATAAAAAAATTACCCAGCAACGTTATGCTACGTTACAAGGCGCGACGGCGTTCATTAATTATCTGTATGCGCATCCTTTTTTGGCGCAGCTTAATCGTCTGTCACCGGCAAATGTGACGGCAACGCTGGATTATCTGAAGTATGAATATAATCAATCCCGTAAGGTCGGGTAACGCATCGCATGCCGTGTGATAGAGCTGAGTCGATGGCTTTTGATTATCAGCCCAACCCTCTCCAGCGTATCTATTTCGTTGTTCCAGCAAGGAACGACAACGATATACTGGAGAGATCATGGGGCCATTCAAACATCAAAAGAATACGCTTCCTGCCCCGTGTCTTGCCGTCAATCAGAGGCTTGATAAGCAAAATGCGATGGTGCTCAACCATACGGCGATTTATGAGCACAGCCTCAGCCAGATTACAGAAAGTAATACAGTACAAAATGCGCTGATTATTCTTAATCCGCTTATGGCCGCGCCATCTCTTGCCAGCCTGGCGAGAGCGATATTATCGATCCGCAGGCGGGCAGCGAGGCGATGGGGCTGCTAATTTTACAGGAGATTGCGCCTACGGAGAAAACCGTGCTTTTTGAAGCGACCATGACGTCAGGTTACTACAAAAACGCGGAAACGAACGGGGAAGGCTATCGCTACGATATTACCAGTTTCCGGGTGTATAAAATGGATCTGTACGCGTAGCGGTCTATCATCAATGACTGACTGCACTAAAAAAGTCCGGCGTAAGTCGGACTTCATTTCGTAAAAAACGAGCTATTCATCATATATAATCTAATTTTAACGATGAGTCAGGCGAGGTAAGATAGTAGATCCGAAGAATTCACCTGATTGAGAGAATAAAAAGTGAAACATCTGCACCGATTTTTTAGCAGCGATGCCTCTGGGGGCATCATTCTCATCATCGCCGCTGCGCTGGCTATGCTGATGGCCAATATGGGCGCGACCAGTGGATGGTATCATGATTTTCTGGAGACGCCGGTTCAGCTACGGGTTGGGGCGCTTGAGATCAACAAAAACATGCTGTTGTGGATCAACGATGCGCTGATGGCCGTGTTTTTCCTGTTGATTGGCCTGGAAGTTAAGCGCGAACTGATGCAAGGCTCGTTAGCCAGTCTGCGCCAGGCCGCTTTTCCGGTGATTGCCGCCATCGGCGGGATGATTGTACCGGCATTGCTCTATCTGGCCTTTAACTACTCCGATCCGGTCACTCGCGAGGGCTGGGCTATTCCTGCCGCGACGGATATCGCCTTTGCGCTGGGCGTGTTGGCGCTGTTGGGCAGCCGGGTTCCGCTGGCGCTGAAAATTTTCCTGATGGCGCTGGCGATCATCGATGATCTCGGCGCCATCGTTATTATCGCACTGTTTTATACCAGCGATCTTTCTATCGTCTCGCTGGGCGTGGCGGCGTTCGCGATTGCCGTGCTGGCGCTGCTGAACCTGTGCGGCGTCAGACGGACTGGGGTATATATTCTGGTCGGGGCAGTGCTGTGGACGGCGGTACTGAAGTCCGGCGTTCACGCGACGCTGGCAGGCGTCATTGTCGGTTTCTTTATTCCGCTGAAAGAAAAACACGGTCGCTCGCCGGCGAAGCGTCTGGAGCATGTTCTGCACCCGTGGGTCGCGTACCTGATCCTGCCGCTCTTCGCTTTTGCGAATGCTGGCGTTTCTCTTCAGGGCGTCACGATTGACGGTCTGACCTCCATGCTGCCGTTGGGAATTATTGCCGGTCTGCTGATTGGCAAGCCGCTGGGGATTAGCCTGTTTTGCTGGCTGGCGCTGCGTTTCAAGCTGGCGCATCTGCCGCAAGGGACCACTTATCAGCAAATCATGGCGGTCGGCATTTTGTGTGGCATTGGCTTTACGATGTCCATCTTTATCGCCAGCCTGGCATTTGGCAATGTCGATCCGGAACTTATTAACTGGGCGAAATTGGGCATTTTGATTGGTTCATTGCTCTCCGCAGTGGTGGGGTATAGCTGGTTGCGCGCGCGTTTGAACGCGCCGGCATAACCAGTACGAAGGAAAGGGGGAGCGATGTATCGCTCCCTTGCGACATTGAACAGGGAGAGGAATGAGCATGTCTCATATTAACTACAACCATCTTTATTACTTCTGGCATGTCTATAAAGAAGGTTCTGTCGTGGGTGCCGCAGAGGCGCTTTTTCTGACGCCGCAAACCATTACTGGTCAAATTAAAGCCCTGGAAGAGCGTTTACAGGGGAAGCTATTTAAACGTAAGGGACGCGGTCTTGAACCCAGCGAACTGGGCGAGCTGGTTTTTCGCTATGCGGACAAAATGTTTACGCTAAGCCAGGAGATGCTGGATATCGTCAATTACCGCAAAGAATCAAACCTGTTGTTTGATGTCGGCGTCGCCGATGCTTTATCCAAGCGTCTGGTCAGCAGCGTTCTGGATGCGGCGGTGGTGGTGGACGAACCCATACATCTGCGTTGCTTCGAGTCCACGCACGAAATGTTGCTCGAACAGCTCAGCCAGCACAAGCTGGATATGATTATCTCCGACTGCCCGATAGATTCCACGCAGCAGGAGGGGCTATTCTCAGTCAAAATCGGCGAATGTAGCGTCAGTTTCTGGTGTACGAATCCGCTTCCTGAAAAAGCGTTCCCTGCCTGCCTGGAAGAGCGACGGTTGCTGGTGCCGGGACGGCGCTCAATGCTGGGGCGTAAGTTGTTGAACTGGTTTAATTCACAGGGGTTGCAGGTTGAGATCCTCGGTGAATTTGATGACGCGGCCTTAATGAAGGCGTTTGGCGCGACGCACGATGCGATTTTTGTGGCGCCGAGCCTTTATTCGCTGGATTTTTATGCCGATGAGTCGGTAATAGAGATTGGGCGCGTGGAGAATGTCATGGAAGAATATCATGCGATTTTTGCCGAGAGAATGATCCAGCATCCGGCGGTGCAGCGTATTTGCAATGCGGACTACTCGGCATTGTTTAAACTACAGTAGACGTACCTACCGTAATACTTCCGGCTGCGGTATTAACCCGCAGCCGGAATCATTCTACAAGTTCAGCAGGCTACGGTACTGCCCACCTTCGCGGATAAACACCGGAATTCTGTTCAGTGGCGTAGCGTAATGCAGCGTCTGCCCTCCTGAATAGCTTTCACCGGTCGCAAGATCCGTCCATGTTTCCCCTTCTGGTAGCCAGACATCACGCTCGCGCATACCTTCATGCATGACGGGGGCGATCAGCAGGTCAGGACCAAAACAATACTGGTCGGTGATTGTCCAACTTGTTTCCTGTTCGGGGAATTCAAAGAACAGGGGGCGCATCACTGGCGTATTGTGCTTATGGGTTTCCTCCATCAGCGCTTTGATATAGGGCTTGAGTTTTTCTCGCAACGCCAGGCAACCTGTCAGTACGTCGCATACTTCCTCACCGTAGCTCCAGACCTCGTTCGGCGCACCTGTAGGGCATTGAGCAATGCCATCCCGGTACGGTTGCGCGGGTAAAATCTGCGGATCGCGGTTGCCGTGCAGACGCATCACCGGACTAAAGACGCCCCACTGGAACCAGCGAATTAGCAATTCATGGAATTTCGGGTCGTGAATATTACCGCCATGAAAACCGCCGATATCCGTCGTCCACCACGGTATCCCCGCGATTCCCATATTGAGTCCGGCAGCAAACTGGTTGCGCAGCGATCTAAACGAGGAGTGAATATCCCCTGACCAGACCAGAGCGCCGTACTTCTGACTGCCGGCCCAGGCGCAGCGTAGCAGGTTGATAACCTGGTCTTCGCCATCGGCTTTCATGCCGTCAAAAAAGGTTTTAGCGTACATACGTGGGTAGATATTGCCCACTTCCAGTACCGGCCCGGCATGGTAGCGATAGTTGTCGTAGTCGTAAACGCTGAACTCAGGTTCGGCTTCATCTAACCAGAATAACTTCACGCCTTTATCGTAATAGTTGCGTTTGGCTTTGCCCCAGACGTAGTCGCGCGCGCCCGGATGAGTCGCATCAAAGTAAGTGGTATTGCCGAGGAAATCCATATTGATCGGCAAGCCACGTTCCGTTTGTACCAGCCAGCCGTTTTCGCGCATCTCCCGATAGCTTTCGGTACGGTTATCCACCGTCGGCCAGACGGAGACCATCAGCTCAATTCCCAGCGATTTCAGCTCGGCAATCATGGCATCAGGATCGGGCCAGTCGCGCGCATCGAACATCCAGTCACCCTGATTCGGCCAGTGAAAGAAGTCGATTACGATCACTGAGATAGGCAGATTGCGGCGCTTATATTCGCGGGCGACCTCCAGCAGCTCTTCCTGCGTACGATAACGGAGTTTGCACTGCCAGAAGCCCATGGCGTAGTCCGGCATCATCGGCGGCGTGCCGGTAGCCAGCGCGTAAGCCCGGCTAATTTCTGCCGGGGTATCGCCAGCCGTGATCCAGTAGTCCAGTTGTTCGCTGACCTGCGCTTCCCATTCGGTAACGTTTTGGGCAAAGGTTACGCGTCCGACTGCCGGGTTGTTCCATAAAAATCCGTAGCCCAGACTGGAGAGCATAAACGGTACTGAGGCCTGGGAGTTACGTTGCGCCAGCTCAAGCACGCATCCTTTGAGATCCAGGTTGGCCTGTTGATACTGCCCCATGCCATAAATTTTTTCCCCTTCGGTGGCTTCGAAGCGGGCTTTCAGTGAATATTTCCCACCCTGAATAGGGCGGAACTCGCGTCCCTCAAGGTTGAGTGCGCTGACGTACTGGCCGTGAGATGATTCATCCTCGCCAATTTCGCCCCGCAGGCGCCAGAACTCCTGCAACAGGGGTTTGTGTGGATGGCGGTAAAAGGTAACCTGTCCTTTTTGATTGACGATAGCGATAATTTTGCCGTTGGTCAGCGTTGCCTGGTGGTGCTCATAATCAATGTGGCACTGACTTTCTGCGACTGGCTCAGTCAATGCCCAGTCTTCATTTCTCATTACCGGCAGATGACGGCCGCTGCGTACGCGCAGGCTGTTCTCGCCCCAGGGTTCAATCCATAAATAGCGATCGTTTTGCTGCCAGACCAGACGACGCGGGTCTTGTTGCATAAATGGCATGGTGGTGCCTCCCATATTCGAGGGTGAAGGTAAAGAACGTTATGAGTTGACGGTTTCCAGATCGTGGCGAATCTTCTCTTCCATCGCTTCGTATTTGCGAAAGAAAAGTAGTGGGATCGCTGCGAGCGCGAAGAGTAGGGCGGGTGCCCAGATAAAGGCCCAGATAATGCCCTCCAGACCCGCAGCACTCTGGGCATGGTTGGGGACATAGCCAAAACTGTTCATGATCCAGGCGGCGAAAGCGGTGCCGAGGCCACTACCCATCTTGATGCAGAAGGTGCTGCCGAAGGCGATAAGAATGCCGGTAGCCTTAATACCGGTCTTCCAGGCGCCGAAATCGACGGCGAAGCCCAGCATGGCAAACGGCATTGAGCAGGCGATACCGCTGCCGATATTGCCGAGTATCCAGGCGGCGATGAGGAAAGTAATGTTGTCCGCTGCCAGCCACATCATGACGCCGCCAAACGTGGCGACCAGCAGACCGCCTACCCATATCCAGGTTTTAGCCAGGTACTTGCTAAAGAAGGGGATAGCGATGATAAACAGGATCTGAATCGTCGCCAGGCTGTTAATCAGCGGTACCAGATCTTTACGGTCGAGGTTGTAGGTCAGATAATAGACAATGGTCGTGTTGCGCTGCTGTAGGGCAATCCAGAAGATCAGATTAGCCAGCACCATCAGGATCCACGGCCAGTTACCTTTCATCGCCGCGAAACTTTTTTTCATCGGCAACTTAGGTTCATGCTGTATTTTATCCGTATCCATTTCACGAATGTTTTTAAACGCAAAGAGCGTTAGCGCGCAGGATATAATGGCAAACGTAATTGCCGTATAAATAAAACCAGCGTGATCATCACCGTTACCTAAAAAAGCGACTAACGGCAAGGCGGTCGCGTTCATTAATAAAACCCCAATTTGTCCACCGGTCATTCGCCAGGAATTTAAAACCAGTCTTTCTTTGGGAGATAAGGTCATCAGGGGTAATATTGCACTGAGTGGTGTATTAAGTCCGGTAAATAGAATGCTGGCAATCATATAAGATATTGCTGCATAGATGGCTTTTCCTGTCATACTGATATCAGGAGACCAAAATGACAGTGCGCTGAATACCGCAAAAGGCAGCGGTAACCATAAAAACCAGGGACGACATTTACCGTAGCGTGAACGTGTTTTATCGATGATGATCCCCCATATGGGGGCGTCTATGCCATCGATAATACGCGCCAGCAGCAGGATAACGCCTGCTACGGCAAGGCTAATGCCCGCAACGTCTGTGTAGAAATATAAAATGTACGTTGAACCGAAGCAGTACAGCAGATTACCCGCCACATCCAAAGAGCCGTAGCTAATACGCTGTAGTAAAGACAATGATGCTGACCCGGAAGGCTGGGTATCCTCAATGACAGAACTCATAATGATAACTCCGATATTGGTACGATACGCCCAGAAAAACAACCTCTACTTTCTAAGCAAGTTTTGAATATTATTTTTATGTCGTTTCTGAATTTAACCTCAGATTAAAATGAGTAAGTAAGGTGTACATGAAAAGTAGTTAACCCGACGGCATCAATCAATTATTAAATCTTACATCAGGATTGCGTTTATTAGTTTTTGAATGAGCGATGTTTTTATTTGCTAAGGTGGTCACAGTTTTTTCAGTAATGAAATAAGAAAAGGAAAACAGTGAAAGAAAATAACTTTCAAGTATTACGTGACTGAGGGAGGGGGAGCTGAAAAAATAGGCTGGTCAGGAAGAGCGTGAACGAGTGAGGTTAGCGCCAGCGGTTGACGAGCAAAACGGCAGATAGCAGGCATAAAAAAACCCGCTTTACGCGGGTTTTTCTACAAAGCTGATAACAAGCAGGCGATTAAGCCAGTTTGTTGATCTGTGCAGTCAGGTTAGCTTTATGACGTGCAGCTTTGTTTTTGTGGATCAGACCTTTAGCAGCCTGACGGTCCACGATCGGTTGCATTTCGTTAAATGCTTTCAGTGCAGCAGCTTTGTCGCCAGCTTCGATAGCTGCGTATACTTTCTTGATGAAAGTACGCATCATAGAGCGACGGCTTGCGTTGTGCTTACGAGCCTTTTCAGACTGAACGGCGCGCTTCTTAGCTGATTTGATATTAGCCAAGGTCCAACTCCCAAATGTGTTCTATATGGACAATTCAAAGGCCGAGGAATATGCCCTTTTAGCCTTCTTTTGTCAATGGATTTGTGCAAATAAGCGCCGTTTAAATTGCAGCACTCGTTGCGTAGTGATGGCGCAGGATTCTACCAGCTTGCGTGCTGTGAATACAGCTTTTCCATGAGAAAAATTGCATTAAGCGGCGGGTTTTGGGGCGGAGTTTGCCGCATGGCGATGAAAAGCATCTTCTTTATGTTTCCTCAGGGCAATAGTCGGTTAACCTTGACCGCTGTACAAGGTATACTCTTGCGATTTTCACTGTTTTGAGTCAGACATGAAGCTGATACGCGGCATACATAATCTCAGTCAGGCCCCGCATGGGTGTGTGCTGACCATTGGTAATTTCGACGGCGTACATCGGGGGCATCGCGCTCTACTGCAGGGGTTGCAGGAAGAAGGACGCAGACGCGGTCTGCCGGTGGTGGTCATGATTTTCGAACCGCAGCCGCTGGAGCTGTTCGCGACGGATAAAGCGCCCGCTCGCCTGACGCGCCTGCGTGAAAAACTGCATTACCTTGCGCAGTGCGGCGTGGACTATGTGCTGTGCGTGAAATTCGATCGCCGCTTTGCCGCTTTGACGGCGCAAACGTTTATCAGCGAACTGCTGGTGGAGCGACTTGGCGTGCAATTTCTTGCCGTCGGCGATGATTTCCGCTTTGGTGCTAGCCGCGCGGGCGATTTCTTGTTATTACAGAAGGCGGGGGCGGAGTATGGTTTTGCGGTTTCCAGCACCCAAACCTTTTGTGAAGGCGGCGTGCGTATCAGTAGTACCGCAGTGAGACAGGCGCTGGCGGAAGATAACCTGGCGCTTGCCGAAAGCCTGCTGGGACATCCCTTTACTATTTCCGGGCGTGTCGTTCATGGCGACGAGCTGGGACGTACCATTGGCTTCCCGACGGCGAACTTACCGCTGCGCCGTCAGGTCTCCCCGGTAAAAGGGGTCTATGCGGTGGAAGTCACCGGGCTTGGCGATAAGCCGTTACCCGGCGTAGCGAACATTGGCACTCGTCCAACGGTGGCTGGCGTGCGTCAACAACTGGAAGTGCATCTGCTGGACGTTGTAATGGACCTCTACGGTCGCCATATAGATGTAATACTGCGTAAAAAGATACGTAATGAGCAGCGATTTGCGTCGCTTGATGAGCTAAAAGCGCAAATCGCACGCGATGAGTTAACGGCCCGCAAGTTTTTTGGGCTAGCCGGGCAGGTGTAACCCTGACGGTGTTTATCAAACCGAAATACGGAACCGAGAATCTGATGAGTGACTATAAATCGACCCTGAATTTGCCGGAAACAGGGTTCCCGATGCGCGGCGACCTCGCCAAGCGTGAACCGGGAATGCTGGCGCGTTGGACCGATGATGATCTGTACGGCATCATTCGTGCGGCCAAAAAAGGCAAAAAAACCTTCATTCTGCATGATGGCCCTCCATATGCGAATGGCAGCATTCATATTGGTCACTCAGTTAACAAGATTCTGAAAGACATTATCGTGAAGTCCAAAGGACTGTCGGGATTTGACTCGCCTTACGTGCCGGGCTGGGACTGTCACGGTCTGCCTATCGAGCTGAAAGTCGAGCAGGAGTTCGGTAAGCCGGGCGAAAAATTCACCGCCGCTGAATTCCGCGCCAAGTGCCGCGAATATGCCGCTACGCAGGTTGACGGCCAGCGTAAAGACTTCATTCGTCTGGGCGTGTTGGGCGACTGGTCGCATCCGTACCTGACCATGGACTTCAAAACCGAAGCCAACATCATCCGCGCGCTGGGCAGAATTATCAAAAACGGTCATCTGCACAAAGGCGCTAAGCCGGTGCACTGGTGCGTTGACTGCCGTTCCGCGCTGGCGGAAGCGGAAGTTGAATATTACGACAAAACGTCGCCGTCTATCGACGTGGCGTTCCGCGCCGTCGATCAGGATGCGGTGAAAGCGAAGTTTGGTTTGCCGGGCGTGAGCGGCCCTGTGTCGCTGGTTATCTGGACCACCACGCCGTGGACACTACCGGCTAACCGCGCCATCTCCCTGGCGCCGGACTTTGATTATGCGCTGGTGCAGATTGACGGCCAGGCGGTGATTCTGGCGAAAGATCTGGTTGAAAGCGTCATGCAGCGTATTGGCGCGGCTGAATACACCATTCTCGGCACCGTTAAAGGCGCGGAGCTGGAACTGCTGCGCTTTACCCATCCGTTTATGGGCTTTGACGTGCCGGCGATCCTCGGCGATCACGTCACCCTGGACGCCGGTACCGGCGCGGTACATACCGCCCCTGGTCACGGCCCGGATGACTACGTGATCGGCCAAAAGTATGGCCTGGAAACCGCTAACCCGGTTGGCCCGGACGGCGCTTACCTGCCAGGCACATATCCAACGCTTGACGGTGTTAACGTCTTCAAGGCGAACGATATCGTTATTGAACTGCTGAAAGAAAAAGGCGCGCTACTGCATGTCGAAAAAATGCAGCACAGCTATCCGTGCTGTTGGCGTCACAAAACGCCGATCATTTTCCGCGCGACCCCGCAGTGGTTCGTCAGCATGGATAAAGAAGGGCTTCGTCAACAGTCGCTGAAAGAGATCAAAGGCGTTCAGTGGATCCCGGACTGGGGTCAGGCGCGTATTGAATCAATGGTCGCTAACCGTCCTGACTGGTGTATCTCACGTCAGCGTACCTGGGGCGTACCGATGTCGCTGTTCGTGCATAAAGAAACGCAGGAGCTGCTGCCGATTGAGCGTACTCTGGCGGCGATGGAAGAGGTGGCGAAACGCGTCGAAGTTGACGGTATCCAGGCATGGTGGGATCTCGACCCGAAAGAGATCCTCGGCGAAGATGCCGATCAATACGAGAAAGTTCCGGATACGTTGGACGTTTGGTTTGATTCCGGTTCCACCAGTTATTCCGTGGTTGACGCACGTCCGGAATTCGCCGGTCATGCTGCCGATATGTATCTGGAAGGGTCTGACCAGCATCGCGGCTGGTTTATGTCCTCCCTGATGATTAGCGTGGCGATGAAAGGCAAAGCGCCATACCGCCAGGTACTGACTCACGGCTTCACCGTCGATGGTCAGGGGCGCAAGATGTCCAAGTCCATCGGTAACACCGTGTCGCCGCAGGATGTGATGAATAAACTGGGCGCGGATATCCTGCGTCTGTGGGTAGCGTCTACTGACTATACCGGCGAAATGGCGGTCTCTGACGAAATCCTGAAACGTGCTGCCGACAGCTATCGTCGTATCCGTAATACCGCGCGCTTCCTGCTGGCGAACCTCAATGGCTTCAATCCGGCCACCGATATGGTCAAACCGGAAGAGATGGTGGTGCTGGACAGGTGGGCGGTGGGCTGCGCGAAAACGGCGCAGCAAGAGATTCTGAAGGCATACGAAGCTTACGACTTCCATGAAGTGGTACAGCGCCTGATGCGCTTCTGCTCCGTTGAAATGGGTTCGTTCTACCTCGACATCATCAAAGACCGCCAGTACACCGCGAAGGCCGATAGCGTCGCGCGTCGTAGCTGCCAGACTGCGCTGTATCATATCGCAGAAGCGCTGGTTCGCTGGATGGCGCCGATCATGTCCTTCACGGCTGATGAAATCTGGGGCTACCTGCCGGGCGAGCGTGAAAAATATGTCTTCACCGGCGAATGGTACGACGGGTTGTTTGGCCTGGAAGAGAATGAAGAATTTAATGACGCATTCTGGGACGATGTCCGCTATATCAAGGACCAGGTCAACAAAGAGCTGGAAAATCAGAAAGCCAATGGCATCAAATCGAACCTGGAAGCAAAAGTGACGCTGAAATATGCTGACGATGCTAACGGTACGATCAAGAAGCTGAAACTGTTGGGCGAAGAGGTCAGATTTATCTTCATTACTTCCCAGTTCGTGATTTCTGAGCAAGCGGGGGGTATTGATGATGAAAATATTCAGTACAATGCTGGTAATACGACAGTTCAGGCAGTGGTAACGCGTGCCGAGGGTGATAAGTGTCCGCGCTGCTGGCACTACACTACTGATGTCGGCAAGGTGGCGGAACATGCAGATATCTGCGGACGCTGTGTCAGCAACATCGCCGGTAATGGCGAACAACGTAAATTTGCCTGATGAGTAAACCACTCTGTTCAACAGGACTACGCTGGCTATGGCTGGTAGTAGTCGTGCTGATTATCGATTTGGGCAGCAAATACCTGATCCTCCAGAATTTCGCTCTGGGGGATACGGTAGGGCTGTTCCCGTCGCTTAATCTGCATTATGCGCGTAACTACGGCGCGGCTTTTAGCTTCCTGGCGGATAGCGGCGGCTGGCAGCGCTGGTTCTTTGCCGGGATTGCGATAGGGATCTGCGTAATTCTTTTGGTGATGATGTATCGCTCGAAAGCGACGCAGAAGCTGAATAACATCGCTTATGCGTTAATCATCGGCGGCGCGCTGGGTAACCTGTTCGACCGCCTGTGGCACGGCTTTGTTGTCGATATGATCGATTTTTACGTCGGCAACTGGCATTTCGCGACGTTCAACCTTGCCGATAGCGCGATCTGTATCGGCGCGGCGCTGATAGTACTGGAAGGCTTTTTGCCGAAGCCGACAGCGAAAGAACAGGCATAAGCGTAAATACCGGGTGGCGCTTATCCGGTTTTGTAGGCTTGGTAAGCGCAGCGCCATCAGGCAAACGTGGTGCCGGATGGCGGTGAAAACGCCTTATCCGGCCTACGGTTTTATCGTTCTTTATGCCTCCGGGCAAAACACGTGAGCAATTTGCATGTCTAAATCCGTACAGAGCAACAGCGCGATCCTCGTTCACTTCACCCTGAAACTGGATGATGGCTCAACGGCGGAATCTACCCGCAATAACGGCAAGCCAGCCCTGTTCCGTCTTGGCGATACCTCGCTTTCCGAAGGTCTGGAGCAGCAGCTTCTGGGGTTGAAAGAAGGGGAAAAGAAAGCGTTTTCGCTGGAGCCTGACGCCGCGTTTGGCGTCCCCAGTCCGGACTTGATCCAGTATTTCTCGCGCCGTGAGTTTATGGCGGCGGGCGAACCGGAAGTCGGGGCGATTATGCTTTTTACCGCAATGGATGGCAGCGAAATGCCTGGCGTGATTCGCGAAATCAACGGCGACTCGATTACCGTTGATTTTAACCATCCGCTGGCCGGGCATACCGTTCACTTTGATATTGAAGTGCTGGAAATCGATCCGGCGCTGGAGGCATAAACATGCAGATCCTGTTGGCCAACCCACGCGGTTTTTGCGCCGGGGTAGACCGCGCTATCAGCATTGTTGAAAATGCGCTCGCCATTTACGGCGCGCCAATTTACGTTCGGCACGAAGTCGTGCATAACCGCTATGTAGTGGACAGCCTGCGCAAGCGCGGGGCGATCTTTATAGAGCAAATTAGCGAAGTGCCGGATGGCGCCATTCTGATCTTCTCCGCTCATGGGGTTTCCCAGGCGGTGCGTAACGAGGCGAAAAGCCGCGATCTTACCGTTTTTGACGCCACCTGCCCGCTGGTGACGAAAGTCCATATGGAAGTGGCGCGCGCCAGCCGTCGCGGTGAAGAATCTATTCTCATCGGCCACGCCGGGCACCCGGAAGTGGAAGGCACCATGGGCCAGTACAGCAACCCGGAAGGGGGGATGTATCTGGTTGAGTCGCCAGAGGACGTCTGGACGCTGAATGTCAAAAATGAAGGCAAGCTCTCCTTCATGACGCAAACCACGCTTTCTGTGGACGATACGTCCGATGTGATTGATGCGCTGCGTAAACGCTTTCCGAAAATCGTCGGCCCGCGCAAAGACGATATTTGCTATGCCACTACTAATCGTCAGGAAGCGGTGCGGGCGCTGGCGGAGCAGGCTGACGTGGTGCTGGTGGTCGGCTCGAAAAACTCTTCTAACTCTAACCGATTGGCGGAACTGGCCCAACGGATGGGAAGAACTGCGTTTCTTATCGACGATGCGGCGGATATCCAGGAGGCGTGGGTGAAAGAAGCCGCCTGCGTCGGCGTCACTGCTGGCGCTTCCGCGCCGGATATTCTGGTGCAGAATGTTATTGCGCGTCTGCGCGAGTTTGGCGGCGGCGAAGCCGTCACGCTTGAGGGGCGCGAAGAAAATATTGTTTTTGAAGTGCCGAAAGAGCTGCGTGTGGATGTTCGTGAGGTCGAATAAGATTTCACAATTCAGAAATCTGCCTGATGACGCTACGTTGACCAGATCTTAAGGATTTCTTTTGATATTCAATGTGCGACAGGAAGAATAAGGCGTAGTCGTCATCCAGTGCTAATGCCCCACCTTTTTGCTATTCATCTGAAAAACCAGCACAATCGTTGCTGGTTTTTTGGTTGTAATGCCTACAGGGATAAGGGAAATGGGCAAAATAAAATATGGATTGGCAACGTTACTCGCCATCGGCTTTTGGATGGACGCAACAAGCGCCACGGTGCTGGAGCTACCCGCCTGGGAGCGAAACTATACCGGGACTATCGCGGGGAAACCGGTAAACGTTAATATCACGCGATTTGGTAATACGCTTTATGGGTATTACTGCTATGAACCTTGCAATCAGCACAAGGCAGCGATTGCTCTACGCGGCTCACTCCAGGATAAAGAGGTGCATCTTGAAGAACGCGTAAAGGCGCTTTCGGGTTACTGGAATGCGGAAATCTCCAGCAGTGAGATTAAAGGCGAATGGACGTCCGCAGATAAAAAACGACATTTTCCTGTTGCCCTTATCTATTACAAACCTAAAAACTCCCCTGATATTGTGCTGGTCACGAACACGAATGATGCAGGGGGTTACGACCCTTCCAAAGAGATTGATTGCGGCAATACGCCGGCCATTTCGGCGATAAAATTATACCGTGATGGTAAACTCATACAGACCTTAGATACCGCCTCGGTGGGCACTTGTAGCCCGTTTATGCCTCAATGGGGGGATGTCAATTTTGATGGCTACCCGGATCTATCGATTGTAACAGAGTTACTTGCTGGGCCGGATGCTCCAGTACAAACATGGCTCTATGACCCCGCCAAACAGCGTTATGTTGATGCGCCAGCGTCTTATCAGGAAATCACTTCACCAGAGATCGATGCTGAACATAAACAGATTGTCAGCTATTGGCGCGGCGGTTGCTGCAGCCATGGCGTCAATGTGTATCGCTGGAAAGGAAAAACGATTGAACTGATCGATCGCGGTGAAAGCTACTTTCAGCCTGTGATAAGTAAAGGCAAAATGTATAACTGCTACATGACACCTTCCTACGCTGATGGGCGTATTATTTATCCGCTAGTACGTAAAAATGGTCATTTGACGCCGCCTCTTAGCCTTGATGGGACGTGTCAATCTTTTTGGCTAACCGGTAATGTTCGTACCGTGATTCAGGCAGAAAAACCCGGCGCTGAGCCCGAATCGCTTGAGATTCAGTGGCAGGAAAACAAAGCATCGCCAGGGCGTTTTTGCCCATTAGTTCCGTTTGTCGAAGGTGATAAGCTAAGTCCGCGTCTGGTGACGGATGACGATGTGCCTGATGCCTGTATCAGTCGCGCTGAGTATGAAGATATAAAACAATAGGTCAGGAGAGCATTAATGACAGCATCCCTACACATTATTCTTGATACCGATCCGGGCATTGATGACGCGGCTGCGATTGCCGCTGCGCTGTTCGCCCCCCAGCTTGATCTGCAACTAATAACCACCGTCGCAGGTAATGTTTCCGTTGAAAAAACGACCCGTAATGCGTTGCAGCTTCTGCATTTCTGGAACAGCGATATCCCACTTGCCCAGGGGGCCGCGACACCGCTGCTGCGTCCGTTACGCGATGCGGCATACGTCCACGGCGAATCCGGTATGGAAGGCTATGATTTTGTCGACCATCAGCGCCAACCGTTGGCGAAGCCTGCGTTTATCGCTATCCGGGATGTGCTGATGAACGCCCCGGAGCCCATGACATTAGTGGCGATTGGGCCATTGACCAATATTGCGTTGCTACTGATGCACTATCCGGAGTGTGCGTGTAACATTCGCCGTCTGGTGTTGATGGGCGGTTCCGCAGGGCGCGGCAATTTTACGCCTAATGCTGAATTTAACATTGCTGTCGATCCGGAGGCCGCGGCGCTGGTGTTCCGCAGCGGTCTGGAGATTGTGATGTGTGGGCTGGACGTTACAAATCAGGCAATGCTCTCGCCAGATTTTCTGAATAAACTGCCCGCGCTGAATCGCACCGGTAAGATGTTGCACAGCCTGTTCAACCATTATCGCAGCGGTAGTATGCGCACTGGCGTCCGGATGCACGATCTCTGCGCTATCGCCTGGCTGGTGCGTCCGGAGCTTTTTACCCTGCAATCCTGTTTTGTGGCCGTAGAAACGCAGGGGCAATATACCGCCGGTACCACGGTGGTGGATATTGAAGGGCGTCTGGGGCAGCCCGCCAACGCGCAGGTGGCACTGGCGCTGGATGTGGACGGTTTTCGTCAGTGGGTGGCTGAGGTGTTTGCCTATGCGCCGTAATTACATGTTGGCGCCATAATCTCATACTTTGCCGCGATAGAGTCTCTCCGGCCTGCCCACTTTCCCGTAGCTGATCTCCGCTTCGAGAAAGTTATTTTTCACGCCTTGTTCCAGATAGCGTCGGGCAGTGGTTTTACTGCTGCCCAGAATTTGCGCCAGAGTGTCTGCTGTATGTACTGCCTGCGGGTCGGCGAATATTTGTCGTACCCGGTTGAAGGTGTTTTCATCAATTCCCCGCAGTCCGCTATTCGGTTCTGCGGTTTGTTCTTTGGCCTGGATATTAAATAAGGCATCAACGTGCGTCTGGTTTGCCTGCTCACTGGAACGTAACGAACTGCGGTAACGGGTGAACCGCTCCAGGGTATGCTGCAGGCGCTGATAATGTACCGGCTTAATCAGGTAATCGAATACGCCCATGCGTAAGGCATCGCTGATGGTATCCATATGATTGTCGGCGGTAATGAAAATAATTCGCCCCGTGTAGTTGGTGCTGATGGTATGACGAATTAAATCGATCCCTTTGCCATCGGGTAAAAAATTATCCAATAGAATTAACTGTGGTTGATAGAGGCGTATTTGCTTCTTCGCACTTTCCAGTTTGTCTGCGATGCCGACGATTGAAAACTGGGGAAAAATCTTGATGGTGTCCACCAGGATTTCCGCTAGCATCGGTTCGTCTTCAACGATGAGTGTCGTAATGCTATCCATGTTATTCTTCTCTGGTAAAAGGGATATAGAGGGTAAAAATGGTGCCAAAAGGATTATTGCTATCGACGATAATGTCGCCATTGGCCTGCTTGACGTAGCTGTGCACCAACCATAATCCAATTCCGTGATCGCCGTTGTTGTGGGTGGTCACTCCACGCTCGAAAATATGCTGGCGGATATTTTCGTCAATACCACATCCCTGATCGGCAACTTCAATAATGACTTCATTACCTTCGCTATTGATCAGGCACTCAATCTGTCGCGAGCCTTCGCGATTGAGCAGGGTGGCGTTATAGGCGTTGTCCAATAAATTGCCAACAATCGAAATCCATTCATTATGCGAGAGCGATGACGGCAGGTGTTCAACAAAGCTTGAAGGATCGAAAATCAGCTCCAGCCCCAGCTCTTTTGCCCGATAATATTTACCGATTAATAGCCCCGCAAGGTGGTGGTCGCGGAAATTATGGGAAATAAAATCGAGTACTTTCTGGTGGCTTTCCGACTGCTGCTGAATCAGCGCCAGCGCATTATCGTAGCGCTTCAGGAACAGCAGTCCGGCAATGGTGGAAATAAGGTTGCGATGCTCATGCTGCACGGCGCGCAGGTTATCGGCGTATTGCCGCACCTGGCTTAACTGCAGGCTGAGTGTATTGATATCGTCTTTGTTGCGAAAGCTAATAACCCAGCCCTGAGGCTGGTTGTCAATAATGACCGCCATGCGACTGGCGATGACTTTCATTTGGTTAAAGGTGACGATCTCATCTTTTTTGTTTTTTTGCGGCGCATCGTAAAAGAAGGCCTCCGGCAACACGACATGGTGGATTGCATAGCCAATGAGTTCAGACTCCGGTTGGCTCAGATTCAGTAAGCGGCGAGCCGTTTGGTTAATGGCGGTAATACGGTGATGGGAGTCAATGGCGATCAACCCTTCAAATACCGACTCAAATAACACGCTTTGCTGAATTAATAGTTGTGAAAGCTGCTGCGGCTCCATGTTAAGCATCTGCTTTTTAATATGCAGCGAGAAGCGGCGGGCGCAGTACAACAGCACCAGCAGCAGTAACGCCATCGGGAACAGCAACGAGCTGATTTGTAAGTTAAGCCAGCTCTCCAACTGTTCCAGAGTATAGCCGACGGAAACAATACCAATGACTTTACCGGTATTGTCCTGAATCGGGGATTTACCACGTAGGGAAGAGCCTAATGAACCTTTGCGCACCGATACGTAGCTTTTAGCGTTATACAGCGCGTCGTCGCTATCGCCGCCCTCCATATATTTGCCGATCTCATCCGGGTTGACGTGATACAGTCGCTGACCTTTTTCGTTGCCAACGGTAATGTAAGTCGCATCCGAAAACGAGCGCATTGGGTCAATCAGCGCTTTGATGCGTGACAAATCATGCGCCTCTACGGCTTCAACTAATTCTGGCATAGCGGATATTTGCATTGCCTGAATAAGCGCACGTTGGCCCACCTGATAATGCAGGCGTTCTTTCGTGATATCGGTCAGATACCAGGTGATTGCCAGCATCACGATGGTGGATGTAAACAGGATCAGTAGAAATATCCGGTTTTGAAACGAGCGTCTGGCAAACCAGCGTGTAATTTCCCGTATAAACATATTGGTATTTAGATATTTAATTACGGTATTTTCTTGCATTCGGCATCACCGGAACCTGAACCAGTTCATACTTACTTTTCTTTCAGAAAAAATTTGGATGAAAATGGGATACGACATGCGTATCCCATCCACTATTACATCGCCAGCACGTACTTCAGCATCACGCCCGCCGCAATGGCCGAACCGATAACCCCCGCCACGTTCGGGCCCATCGCGTGCATCAGCAGGAAGTTCTGCGGGTCTGATTCCAGCCCCACTTTGTTCGATACGCGGGCCGCCATCGGCACCGCCGACACCCCCGCCGAACCGATAAGCGGGTTGATTTTGTTCTTACTGCACAGGTTCATCAGCTTCGCCATCAACACCCCGGCCGCCGTCCCGATACCAAAGGCAATCACCCCCAGCAGCAGAATGCCCAGCGTCTGCGGCTGCAAAAACTTATCCGCCACCAGCTTCGCCCCCACCGACAGCCCGAGGAAAATGGTGACGATATTAATCAGCCCGTTCTGCACCGTGTCGCTCAGACGCTCCACCACGCCGCTTTCGCGCATCAGATTGCCAAAGCAGAACATCCCCAGCAGCGGCGCGGCGTCCGGCAGCAGCAGCGCCACCAGTAGTAACAGCACCACCGGGAACAGGATTTTTTCCCGCTTACTCACCGTGCGCAGCTGCACCATGCGGATTTTGCGCTCTTTCTCGCTGGTCAGCGCGCGCATAATCGGCGGCTGGATTAACGGCACCAGCGCCATATATGAGTACGCCGCCACCGCAATGGCCCCCAGCAGCTCCGGCGCCAGCTTGCCCGACAGATAAATCGCCGTCGGGCCGTCCGCGCCGCCGATAATGCCGATGGCCGCCGCCTGCGGCAGGGTGAAGGCAATCAGGCCGAAGTAGTTCAGCGTCAGCGCCCCCAGCACGGTGGCGAAGATGCCGAACTGCGCCGCCGCCCCCAGCAGCAGGGTGCGCGGGTTGGCCAGCAGCGGGCCGAAGTCGGTCATCGCGCCCACGCCCATAAAGATGACCAGCGGCGCGACACCGGAGCCAATCGCCACTTTGTAGAACAACGCCAGCACCCCCGGCGTGTAGCCCATGTCCACCGCCAGATTTTCCATCTGGCCCTGCACCGACGGCAGCGCCAGCGCTAACGCCTCCTTGATGGCGTGCACGTCCGGCGCGCAGTTAAGCTTCGCGGCAATCACCGCCAGCTGCCCGGCGTCGTGGTGGGCCAGCAGGCTCTCCAGCGCGGTCAGCGCCATGCCCGCTTCCGGGATGTTGGAGAGCAGCCCGCCGAAGCCAATCGGCAGCAGCAGCAGCGGCTCGAACTTCTTCGCTATCGCCAGCCACAGCAGCAGCAGGCTCACCAGCAGCATGATGGCCTGGCCTGCGCCAAGGTGCATCAGCCCCATGCCCTGAAGCAGGGCGTTCAGACTTTCCATTTCCGCTCCTCGTCCTTACGCCAGCGTCATCAGGGTGTCGCCGACGGAGACCGCATCGCCGGACTTCACCGCGATACCGCGTACCGTCCCGGCCTGCGCGGCGCGAATTTCGGTTTCCATCTTCATGGCTTCCAGAATCAGCAGCACATCGCCTTCGGCCACCGTCTGGCCCTCGGTGGCAATCACCTTCCAGATGTTGCCCGCCAGCGGCGCGGTGACCGGGGTGCCGGCGCCTGCCGGGGCGGCAGCCTGAACCGGTGCGGAAGACGGGGTGGCAGCAGTGAGCTGGCTGATATCGCCGCCGTCGCTGACCTTCACCACAAAGGCTTTGCCTTCCACTTCCACGGTGTAGATACCGGAGGCGGCAGGCTTCTCTGCTTTTGCCACCGGCTGCGCGGCTTCCGCCTGCGGTACCGGCTCAAACGCCGCCGGGTTATGGCGGTTCTCAAGGAATTTGAGGCCGATTTGCGGGAACAGCGCCACGGTGAGCACGTCGTCGATGGCGTTTCCCGCAAGCGTGATGCCCTTCTCCTGCGCCTGGCGCCTGACGTCCGCTTCCAGTTCAGCCAGTTCCGGTTTGAGTAAATCCGCCGGACGGCAGGTCACCGGAGCGCCCCCTTCCAGCACGCGGGCCTGTAACGCCGCGTTCACCGGCACCGGGGTGTGGCCGTATTCGCCTTTCAGAATGCCGGCCGTTTCTTTGGCAATGGTCTTGTAGCGTTCGCCCGTCAGCACGTTGAGCACCGCCTGGGTGCCGACAATCTGCGAGGTCGGGGTCACCAGCGGGATAAAGCCGAGGTCCTCGCGCACGCGGGGGATTTCCGCCAGCACCTGGTCGAGTTTGTCCGCCGCGTTCTGCTGCTTCAGCTGGCTTTCGAGGTTGGTCAGCATCCCGCCCGGCACCTGCGCCACGAGGATACGGCTGTCGTAGCCTTTCAGCTGGCCTTCAAAGGCGTGATACTTTTTGCGCACCTCGCGGAAGTACGCGGCGATATTTTCCAGCTTCAGGATATCCAGCCCGGTGTCGTGCTCAGTACCTGCCAACGTCGCCACCAGCGCCTCGGTGGCCGGGTGGCCGTAGGTGGCGCTCATGGACGAAATCGCCGTGTCCACGCCGTCAACACCCGCCTCGATAGCCTTCAGCAGGGCCATCTCCGCCATCCCGGTGGTGGCGTGACAGTGCAGGTGCAGGCGCACCTCAAAACGTTTTTTGATTTCGCTGACCAGCTCATACGCCGCCATCGGCGTGAGAATGCCGGACATATCCTTGATGGCAATCGAGTCAACGCCGGTCTCTAACAACTGTTCGGTTAAGTCCAGCCAGGTCTGCAGGGTGTGCGCCGGGCTGGTGGTGTAACTCAGGGTCCCCTGGGCGTGGGCGCCGTGGCTGCGCACCGCCTGCAGTGCGGCTTTCATATTACGCGGGTCGTTCATGGCATCGAAGACGCGGAACACGTCCATGCCGTTTTTCACCGCGCGTTCGACGAAGCGTTCCACCACGTCATCGGCGTAATGGCGATAACCGAGCAGGTTCTGGCCGCGCAGCAGCATCTGCAGTGGGGTTTTGGGCATGGCTTTTTTGAGTTCGCGCAGGCGCAGCCACGGGTCTTCGCCGAGGAAACGGATGCAGGCGTCAAAGGTGGCGCCGCCCCAGCACTCCAGCGAGCCGTAGCCCACGTCATCGAGCTGGGCGGCAATCGGCAGCATGTCGTCAAGGCGCAGGCGGGTGGCGAAAAGGGACTGGTGGGCGTCGCGCAGGACGACATCGGTAATGGCAATGGTCATGGATCCCTCCGGGAAATTAAACGTGGTGGCGGTGATGGTGAATGGCGGCGGCAATCACCGGCTTTAAGCGGGTGAAGTCGTCCACGGCGGGAACGGCACGCGGTGCGGGCGCGGCGACGGGTTCCGGGAAGAAGCGAGTAATCACGGCAGACATGCCGCGAATGGCAAAGATGAGCAGGAACAGAAAGCTCAGTACGAACCCCATCCCTAAAAACATCAGGGTGAAACCTTCACCCAGTAGTACAGCTTCATTCATGAATCATTTTCCATAATGAGAGGCACGACGGTGGCCTTGACGACAGCCTTCCTGGTGAATCCGGCTAAGGAGTAGAGTGGATTTCCCTTGGCCACCTCTGGCTTTGGCCTCTACTTTTCTCCAGGTCGTTTGCGGCAAAGACACCGCCGTGCGTTTTTTTACACCATCATGCTGAACACGATGCTAGCGATAACCAGCACAATACCGCCGCCCAGACGAGAGGAAATTTGTGCATATGAAATGAGGTTCATACGGTTACAGGCGGAGAGCACTTCCAGATCGCCAGAGCCGCCGCGGTTGGCCATACAAAGACCCGCAGTAATGGATGATTCAATCGGGTAGAAGCCAATCAACCAGCCCCCGATAGCTGCGCCAACGACTGCGCCGACCACGATGATCGCGGCGATAACGACGTTGGCGAACGTCAGGGCATCGATGATCTCTTGCAGATCGGTGTAGCAAACACCCACACCGACCATCAGCACCCACAGTAGCTGTTTGGAGAAGAAGTCAGAAAGACGTTTCGCCCCGGCTTTAATCTCCGGTGAGCAAAGACCTGATGCGTTCAGCGCAGCAACAATCAGAACCATCCAGGCGAAGTAGTGAATAGAGACGCCGCCGATGCTTGGCAGAATTTTCTTGGCAACAACATAGGCCAGCAGGAAGCAGGTGGTGGATAACACCATGCCAACCGCCGTTTCACGATGGGTAATCTGACCGGCCTTTTCATCATCTTCGGTTTTGAAGGAAGCCTTACGAACCAACTCACCTTCACCGCTAAGCCAGGTGTATTTTTTGCCTATCATATCGAGGAGGGCGGCGAAAATAATGGCGAAGATATTCGCAATGGTCAGAATAGCAATAGCCGTTGAGTAATACTCTTCGCGAGAACGTCCGGTAACCGAGTGATAAATTTCAGACAGAGGCACGGCGCCCGCGCCGTTACCACCGCCCATAATCGGCAGAACGTACAGCATCATGATACGGTCGACCGGGATACCGAAGCACAGACCAATGACGATACCGAAAAGGGACGCGCCGACAATCCCGGCGAGGATGGTTGGGATATAGCCCAGCAGTGATTTTAATAGCAGCTTACGGTTTACCGACAGGATCGCGCCTGTGATCAACACTGCGATAAACAGGTTAAGGAAGTTGCTTTTATCCATTACGTTGCTGATCGCATCAATTTCTTTCTGCGTAAATATGCCAGCATAGACAAAATAAGCTGCAACCAGAAATATCATAACCGGTGCGCCACCAATATATTTATTGAAGATCGGTAAACGTTTGCCGATTTCACCAAAAATGGCCCCCATCACAAACATAAGGGCAAAACCACCGACTAAGTCAGTCGGTATAGCATTATAAAAATGAGAAAGTAATAGAGTAATTAATGCAAAGGCATAAAGCGGTAGCGGCATACCAAAGATTTTGAATCTGAGTAAATCGCTAGCCCCCTTTTTCTCCGTCGCCGAAGCCTGGGTCATGTTGGTCATAAACATTTTCCTGTGTATTGATGGGTAACAAGACCCGCGCATACTAATAAATTCAATGAACCATGAGATGTGACTATCTTCACTGAATGGTTGTGTTTTTAATTAATTTAATTATTTTTATTAACTCTGGTTAATTAAGGAAATAAAAACCATAAAGCTTATAAAAGCAAGGGGGAAAGTGTGATGTCTATTCCAGACGAGTAATACAAACGCTGGCGAAATATGCGACGTTATTTGCTGACGGATGCAGAATAGAGTGAATCTAATATTTAAACGCATTTATTTGCAAAAGGATGTATTGCGTCGCGAGTCGGTCGCCATGTTTCTGGAGGGCGTGGGACTCGCCCTGGAAGATGATTGTGAAATCGCGGTATGCGCATATTGGCAGGGTGAGATAGTCGGGTGCGGTTCTCTGGCCGGGAACGTACTGAAATGCATCGCTGTTTCCCCGGTTTTACAAGGGGAAGGGCTCAGCCTCAAACTGCTGACTGAGCTGCTTACATTGGCCTACGAGTTAAACCGCAGCGAGCTTTTCCTGTTCACTAAGCCGCAAAATCGGTTGCTGTTTTCTGGCGCGGGGTTTTGGCCCATTGCGCAGGCAGGTGAGCTGGCGGTGTTAATGGAGAACAGCAGTGAACGGTTAGCGCGCTTTTGTCGCCAACTGGCGCTTTATCGTCAACCGGGAAAAACGATCGGCGCCATCGTCATGAACGCCAATCCGTTTACATTGGGCCACCGTTATCTGGTGGAGCAAGCGGCTGCGGCCTGTGACTGGTTGCATCTGTTTGTAGTCAAAGAAGATGCTTCATTTTTTTCCTATACCGACCGTTGGGCGCTGATCGAACAAGGAATCGCGGGTATTGACAACGTCACGTTGCATTCCGGCTCCGCTTATATGATCTCGCGTGCGACGTTTCCCGGCTATTTCCTCAAAGAAAAAGGGGTTGTAGACGACTGCCATTGCCAGATCGATCTGCAACTCTTCCGTGAACATCTGGCTCCAGCGCTGGGGATTACCCATCGTTTTGTCGGCAGTGAACCGTTTTGCCCTCTGACCTGTGCCTATAACCAGCGAATGCACGACATTTTGCACGATCCGAAGCGTAGCGGCCCGGTTATTGAGGTCGTCGAGCTGGCGCGGGTGGAGAAAAACGGCGCGGCTATTTCCGCCTCTCGCGTCAGAAAACTGTATAGCGAACGTAATTGGTCGGCAATAAGCGCGCTGGTGCCTGCTGGCACCCTGGCATATCTGCAGCGGCATGCCGCCAGACACACTGAAACCATATGACGTAACACCGTTAACAAGGAACATAACTAATGAAAATCATTAAAGATGCCCTGGCAGGCACGCTGGAATCCAGCGATGTGATGATCAGGATTGGTCCATCCAGCGAGCCAGGAATTCGGCTGGAGCTAGAGAGTCTGGTGAAGCAGCAGTTTGGCGCGGCGATTGAGCAGGTGGTTCGGGAAACGCTGGCGAAGCTGGGCGTTGAACGCGCGCTGGTTAGCGTCGATGACAAAGGCGCGCTGGAGTGTATTTTACGCGCCCGAGTGCAGGCGGCGGCGTTACGCGCTGCAGAACAAACGGAAATTCAATGGAGTGCGTTATGAGACCACGTCGCAGTATGTTGTTTATCCCCGGCGCAAATGCGGCCATGTTGAGCACCTCGTTTGTCTACGGTGCGGACGCGGTGATGTTCGACTTAGAAGACGCCGTAGCGTTACGTGAGAAAGATACCGCCCGTCTTTTAGTCCATCACGCGCTTCAACATCCGTTCTATCAGGATGTTGAAAAAGTGGTGCGCATTAATCCACTGAACACGCCATTCGGTCTGGCCGATCTTGAGGCCGTCGTGCGTGGTGGCGCGGATATCGTGCGTCTGCCGAAAACCGACAGCAAAAACGATGTGCTGGAGCTGGAAGCGCAGGTCGAACGGATCGAACGTGAATGTGGACGTGAAGTCGGCAGTACCAGGCTGATGGCGGCGATCGAATCAGCGAAAGGCGTGGTCAATGCCGTCGACATCGCCACCTCCAGCCCGCGCATGGTGGCAATTGCGCTGGCGGCATTTGATTACGTGATGGATATGGGCACCAGCCGGGGCGATGGCACCGAGCTGTTCTACGCCCGCTGCGCAGTGCTGCATGCGGCGCGCGTTGCGGGTATTGCCGCCTATGATGTCGTTTGGTCGGATATCAATAATGAAGAAGGCTTCCTGAAGGAAGTGCAGTTGGCGAAAGGGCTTGGTTTTAACGGTAAGTCCTTAGTGAACCCACGTCAGATTGAGCTGTTACATCAGGCTTATTCTCCGACACGTAAAGAAGTTGAGCATGCGTATGAGGTGATTGCCGCCGCTGAAGAGGCTGAGTCTCGCGGTCTGGGCGTCGTTTCACTCAACGGCAAAATGATTGACGGCCCGATTATCGACCACGCGCGCAAAGTGGTGGCGCTGTCGGCTTCCGGTATTCGTGATTAAGGAAGGAACCATGAAAGAGACTGTAACCATGCTCAACCAGCAATATGTCGTACCGGAAGGATTACAGCCCTACCAGGGGGTAACAGCGAACAGCCCGTGGCTTGCCAGTGAAACGGAAAAGCGTCGGCGTAAAATTTGTGACTCGCTTGAAGAGGCTATTCGTCGTTCCGGGCTTAAAAATGGCATGACGATATCCTTCCACCATGCGTTTCGTGGTGGCGACAAAGTCGTCAATATGGTGATGGCGAAGCTGGCGGAAATGGGATTCCGCGATCTGACGCTTGCCTCCAGCTCATTAATTGATGCCCACTGGCCGCTTATCGAACACATTAAAAATGGCGTGGTGCGGCAGATTTACACCTCCGGGCTGCGCGGCAAGTTAGGGGAAGAGATCTCCGCTGGCCTGATGGAAAACCCGGTACAGATCCACTCTCACGGCGGCCGCGTAAAACTGATTCAGAGCGGTGAGCTGAATATTGATGTCGCTTTCCTCGGCGTGCCGTGCTGCGACGAATTTGGTAATGCGAACGGTTTTAGCGGCAAGTCACGCTGCGGCTCTTTAGGGTATGCGCAGGTTGATGCGCAGTACGCTAAATGCGTGGTGCTCCTGACTGAAGAGTGGGTCGAGTTCCCCAATTATCCGGCCAGTATCGCGCAGGATCAGGTTGATTTGATCGTGCAGGTGGATGAGGTAGGGGATCCGGAAAAAATCACCGCGGGCGCGATTCGTCTGTCCAGCAACCCGCGTGAACTGTTGATCGCCCGGCAGGCGGCCAATGTGATCGAACACTCGGGCTATTTTTGTGACGGTTTCTCGCTGCAAACCGGCACCGGTGGCGCATCTCTGGCGGTCACCCGTTTCCTGGAAGACAAAATGCGTCGGCACAACATTACGGCGAGTTTTGGCCTGGGCGGGATCACCGGCACCATGGTGGATCTGCATGAGAAAGGGTTGATCAAAGCGCTGCTGGATACGCAATCATTCGATGGCGATGCAGCCCGTTCTCTGGCGCAGAATCCACATCATATTGAAATTTCAACCAATCAATACGCGAACCCCGCCTCTAAAGGCGCGGCATGCGAACGCCTGAATGTGGTGATGCTGAGCGCACTGGAAATTGACGTGAATTTTAACGTTAACGTGATGACCGGTTCAAACGGCGTACTGCGTGGCGCATCGGGCGGCCATAGCGATACGGCAGCAGGGGCCGATCTCACCATTATTACCGCACCGCTGGTCCGTGGCCGAATCCCATGCGTGGTGGAAAAAGTGCTGACTACCGTCACGCCAGGGGCAAGCGTTGATGTGCTGGTTACCGACCATGGTATTGCGGTGAACCCTGCGCGTCAGGATCTGATTGATAACCTGCGTGCTGCTGGTGTGGCGCTGATGACCATCGAACAACTGCAACAGCGCGCCGAGCAACTGACCGGTAAACCGCAGCCGATTGAGTTTACCGATCGGGTGGTGGCTGTGGTGCGTTATCGCGACGGTTCAGTGATTGACGTGATTCGCCAGGTTAAAGGCTGATGAAGGGCACAGACCTGCTGTACCAGGGCCAGGCAGTTACGCTGGAGGAGATGCTACAAGCGCGCGATAAACGTGCCGCCAGGCAGCGTCAGGCGTTGAACTGCTATCGGCTACCGTTGATTTCCCTCACGCTGGTTGCACCGGGCGCCGTTAAAAACTCAGCGGTCTGGCGGCGTGTCGCCGATTACGCAATTGCCGAAATACTGGCGCTTTGCGAACAGAAGGAGTGGGTCAACGTCTGGGAAATGCAGGTAAATGAACGCAGCGGCCCGGAATGGATGGCAGCGGTCTGTGCGCCGGCAATGGCGTTGAAACAGCACATGTCGACACTAGAGATGAGCCATCCGTTAGGGCGGCTTTGGGACATCGACATTATTGATAGCGACGGTAAGTCGCTATCACGCCGTGAACTCGGGCATCCTGCCCGGCCATGTTTGATATGCCAGCAGGATGCTCATCTCTGTGCCCGGGGCAAGCATCACACCCTTGACCTTTTGTTGGATGAAATTGCACGAAGGATTGAATGCTATGAGCGTGAGCGTTGTAACTGAACGGCGTACGCCAGCGTACTCATCGCTGGCGGCTGGCGATCTTAACGGGTTGGTTGCAAGAGCGCTGCTGACGGAAGCCAGGCTGACACCAAAACCCGGTCTGGTCGATATTCGTAATTCGGGAGCGCATAGGGATATGGATCTGGCGGCATTTGAACGTAGCACTACCGCCATTGCTCCATGGATGGAAAAGTTTTTTATCATGGGCAACAACACGGCGGCGCTGGCGGCAGAAAATGTCCTGGTGATGCTGCGTCCGCTGGGGATGGCCTGTGAGAACGATATGCTACAGGCGACCAATGGTGTGAATACCCATCGCGGGGCGATTTTCGCTTTTGGCCTGCTGAGCGCAGCGATTGGTCGACTTCTCGCGCGGGGAGAACCGTTGGAGCAAAATCGTATCTGCGACCAGGTTGCCCGCCTGAGTCGGAATATTGTTGCCCACGAGCTCTCAGCAAAAAAAGCGGGAAAACTGACAAAGAGTGAAACCCATTTCCAGTGTTATGGACTGTCGGGCGCGCGGGGAGAAGCGGAAAGCGGTTTTCGAACCGTCAGAACGCAGGCTTTGCCGGTGTTTAACCGGGTCGTGCAGGAGCATGACGATACCCATCTTGCCCTACTGCAAACATTGTTGCATCTGATGGCGTGGAATGATGATACCAATCTGGTGTCACGGGGAGGCCTGGAAGGGCTTTACTACGTGCAGCAGCAGGCACAAAAATTGTTGTGGCAAGGGGGCGTATTGGTTGAGGGGGGCATTGAAGCGATGCAGTCCCTCGATGATGAACTCATCCTGCGTAACTTAAGCCCTGGCGGTAGCGCGGATTTACTGGCAGTGACCTGGTTTTTAAGTCATTTTCCTGCCGGTTCCCTCTATCCTGAGTAAGTTTCTCTTCTTTCATTCTCTCCAGCAATGATTCATCCTGCGGGATGAATCATGTCTTTTACTGATATCGCTCCCTGTTTATCATTAATTTCTAATTATCGGCGATTTTAGATGGCGGCCTCCGGGCGCGCTGGTTACTCTGAAAACGGTTTACGCAATTTTTACAAAAGAGAATAGCTATGCATGAAGCACAAATCCGCGTCGCCATTGCCGGCGCCGGTGGCCGCATGGGACGGCAGTTAATCCAGGCCGCCATGGCGATGGAAGGTGTTCAGCTGGGTGCCGCGCTGGAGCGCGAAGGCTCTTCCTTGCTGGGCAGCGATGCTGGCGAACTGGCAGGGGCGGGAAAGTCCGGCGTGATCGTTCAAAGCAGCCTTGAGGCGGTAAAAGATGATTTTGACGTTTTCATCGATTTTACCCGTCCGGAAGGCACGTTGACGCATCTGGCGTTTTGCCGCCAGCATGGTAAAGGGATGGTGATTGGTACTACCGGCTTTGACGACGCCGGTAAACAAGCCATTAGCGAGGCGTCACAAGAGATTGCGATCGTTTTCGCCGCAAACTTTAGCGTCGGCGTTAACGTCATGCTCAAGCTGCTGGAGAAAGCCGCGAAGGTAATGGGCGACTATAGCGATATTGAAATTATTGAAGCGCACCACCGCCATAAAGTGGATGCACCGTCGGGTACGGCGCTGGCAATGGGCGAGGCAATCGCCGGGGCGCTGGATAAAAATCTGAAGGACTGCGCGGTCTACTCGCGTGAAGGTTATACCGGCGAGCGCGTACCGGGCACGATTGGCTTTGCGACCGTTCGGGCGGGCGACATCGTCGGCGAACATACCGCGATGTTTGCCGATATTGGCGAGCGCGTAGAGATTACGCATAAAGCTTCCAGCCGCATGACGTTTGCAAATGGCGCGTTGCGATCGGCGTTATGGCTAAAAACGAAGAAAAATGGGCTATTTGACATGCGGGACGTGCTGGGGCTGGATGTATTATAGCGACTAAATACCTTCGTGATGTGGTTGTGGTAATCAAGATTAATTGATTACAAAGGGCAATATATTATTGCCCTTTTGTTTTTGCCCCCCGGTTATTCGGTCAGATAAATAACGCCTTTCACCATTCATGTTTCGACAGTTTCTTCTCCCACGACATGTTCTGCCGCAGTGACTTACCGTATGCAAAAGGCACCTCGACCAGACTGATAAGACTGATATCCATCGGAGGGGGAGTGCTGTTCCTCGGGGGCGTTTTATCTCTTTTACTTCAATGGGTTAGCTTTTTTATGCTGTAGTGAGGCTGGTTGTGTTCCAATCTTATGCGCTAGTCTTAAAGAAAAAGAAGTTGGATCTTTATATCGCGATTGTAATTCTTATTACATTGTCTTAATTTGCTGTTTTTTGTCGATTTTTTGATGTGTTTGATTTGTTTTTTATTTTCATAACAACTTGATTTTTAAATTATTTTTGTTGTTAATTTGCTTTATTTTGAATTTTTATGAATTTAATGGCATTAGTGATTATTAAATGAATTTTTATCGTTGTTTTTTGTTGTTTTGATGTGAAATTTGACCATTTGGTCCACTTTTTATCGTTCCAGTCAGCTTTTTTCTAACTTAAGGAAGCGCAAGCGTTTTCTATCGTCACTTAGTTGATCTTTTTGCCTCTTAAACAGAATAACTTACTTATAATGTGCAAAATAACATAAAAAACACCCGCTTTAAGTTGACTTTTATCCGGCTTAACTTCAGAATGCCGCCGTTTGCCAGAAATCCACGGGTAAGCAAATTTGCATTGCTTCATACTGACTGAATGAATTAATATGCAAATAAAGTGAGTGAATATTCTCTGGAGGGTGTTTTGATTAAGTCAGCGCTATTGGTTCTGGAAGACGGAACCCAGTTTCACGGTCGGGCCATAGGGGCAACAGGTTCGGCGGTTGGGGAAGTCGTTTTCAATACTTCAATGACCGGTTATCAAGAAATCCTCACTGATCCTTCCTATTCCCGCCAAATCGTCACTCTTACTTATCCCCATATTGGTAATGTCGGCACCAATGAAGCCGATGAAGAATCTTCTCAGGTTCATGCGCAAGGTTTAGTGATTCGCGATCTGCCGTTGATTGCCAGCAACTTTCGTAACACAGAAGACCTCTCTTCTTACCTCAAACGCCATAACATCGTGGCGATTGCTGATATCGATACCCGCAAGCTGACCCGACTGCTGCGTGAGAAAGGCGCACAGAACGGCTGCATCATTGCAGGCGATAGCCCGGATGCGAAGCTGGCGCTGGAAAAAGCGAAAGCATTTCCTGGACTTAACGGTATGGATCTGGCGAAAGAAGTGACCACGGCGGAAACTTACCGCTGGACGCAGGGTAGCTGGACGCTGAAAGACGGTTTACCGGAAGCGAAATCTGAGGATGACCTGCCGTTCCATGTGGTGGCCTATGATTTCGGCGCCAAACGCAACATCCTGCGCATGCTGGTGGATCGCGGCTGCCGCCTGACGGTGGTGCCAGCGCAAACCTCTGCTGAAGAGGTGCTGAAAATGAATCCGGACGGCATCTTCCTGTCGAACGGCCCTGGCGACCCGGCCCCGTGCGACTACGCCATCGAGGCGATTAAGAAATTCCTCCAGACCGACATTCCTGTGTTCGGCATCTGCCTCGGCCATCAGCTACTGGCGCTGGCGAGCGGTGCGAAGACCGTTAAGATGAAGTTCGGCCATCACGGCGGCAACCATCCGGTAAAAGATATGGACAGAAACGTGGTAATGATCACTGCGCAGAACCACGGTTTTGCGGTGGATGAAGACTCGCTGCCAGCCAACCTGCGCGTGACCCACAAGTCGCTGTTCGACGGCACCCTGCAGGGGATTCATCGTACCGACAAACCGGCGTTCAGCTTCCAGGGTCACCCGGAGGCGAGCCCAGGCCCGCACGATGCGGCGCCGCTGTTCGACCACTTTATCGAGCTTATTGAGCAATACCGTCAGTCCGCGAAATAATCAGGAGTAATAAGAGCCATGCCAAAACGTACAGATATAAAAAGCATCCTGATTCTGGGCGCGGGCCCGATTGTTATCGGTCAGGCGTGTGAGTTTGACTACTCCGGCGCTCAGGCGTGTAAAGCGCTGCGCGAAGAGGGTTACCGCGTTATTCTGGTGAACTCCAACCCGGCCACCATCATGACCGACCCGGAAATGGCCGATGCCACCTACATCGAGCCGATTCACTGGGAAGTGGTGCGCAAAATCATCGAAAAAGAGCGTCCGGATGCGGTGCTGCCGACCATGGGCGGCCAGACCGCGCTGAACTGCGCGCTGGAGCTGGAGCGTCAGGGCGTGCTCGAAGAGTTCGGTGTGACCATGATTGGCGCCACCGCCGACGCCATTGATAAAGCCGAAGACCGTCGTCGCTTCGATATCGCGATGAAGAAAATTGGTCTCGACACCGCGCGTTCCGGTATCGCGCACACTATGGAAGAAGCGCTGGCGGTTGCCGCTGACGTGGGCTTCCCGTGCATCATCCGGCCTAGCTTTACCATGGGCGGCACCGGCGGCGGTATCGCTTACAACCGTGAAGAGTTCGAAGAAATCTGCGAACGCGGTCTGGACCTCTCGCCAACCAACGAGCTGCTGATTGATGAATCGCTGATCGGCTGGAAAGAGTACGAGATGGAAGTGGTGCGTGATAAAAACGACAACTGCATCATCGTCTGCTCTATCGAAAACTTCGATGCGATGGGTATCCACACCGGTGACTCCATCACCGTGGCCCCGGCACAGACGCTGACCGACAAAGAATACCAAATCATGCGTAACGCCTCGATGGCGGTACTGCGTGAAATCGGCGTCGAAACCGGCGGTTCTAACGTCCAGTTCGCAGTGAACCCGAAAAACGGTCGTCTGATCGTTATCGAAATGAACCCGCGCGTCTCCCGCTCCTCGGCGCTGGCGTCGAAAGCCACCGGCTTCCCGATTGCCAAAGTAGCCGCCAAACTGGCGGTGGGTTACACCCTTGACGAACTGATGAACGACATCACCGGCGGGCGCACTCCGGCCTCCTTCGAGCCGTCCATCGACTATGTGGTTACTAAAATTCCGCGCTTTAACTTTGAGAAATTCGCCGGTGCTAACGACCGTCTGACCACCCAGATGAAATCGGTCGGGGAAGTGATGGCGATTGGCCGCACCCAGCAGGAATCCCTGCAAAAAGCGCTGCGCGGCCTGGAAGTGGGCGCTACCGGCTTCGACCCGAAAGTCAGCCTTGACGACCCGGAAGCGCTGACCAAAATCCGCCGCGAGCTGAAAGATGCGGGCGCAGATCGTATCTGGTATATCGCCGATGCCTTCCGTGCGGGCTTGTCTGTGGATGGCGTCTTTAACCTGACCAACATCGACCGCTGGTTCCTGGTGCAGATTGAAGAGCTGGTGCGTCTGGAAGAGAAAGTGGCTGAAGTCGGGATTACTGGCCTCAACGCCGACTTCCTGCGTCAGCTCAAGCGCAAAGGGTTTGCCGATGCGCGTCTGGCGAAACTGGCGGGCGTACGCGAAGCGGAAATCCGCAAACTGCGTGACCAGTATGACCTGCATCCGGTCTACAAGCGTGTGGATACCTGCGCGGCGGAATTCGCCACCGATACCGCCTACATGTACTCCACTTATGAAGATGAGTGCGAAGCGAACCCGTCCATTGACCGCGATAAAATCATGGTCCTCGGCGGCGGCCCGAACCGTATCGGCCAGGGTATCGAATTTGACTACTGCTGCGTACACGCCTCGCTGGCGCTGCGCGAAGACGGTTACGAGACCATTATGGTCAACTGTAACCCGGAAACCGTCTCCACCGACTACGACACTTCCGACCGTCTGTACTTCGAGCCGGTCACGCTGGAAGACGTGCTGGAAATCGTGCGCATCGAGAAGCCGAAAGGCGTTATCGTGCAGTACGGCGGCCAGACGCCGCTGAAGCTGGCGCGCGCGCTGGAAGCGGCAGGTGTGCCGGTAATCGGCACCAGCCCGGACGCCATCGACCGCGCGGAAGACCGTGAACGCTTCCAGCATGCGGTTGACCGTCTGAAGCTGAAGCAACCGGCCAACGCCACCGTCACCGCCATTGAACAGGCGGTCGAAAAAGCGAAAGAGATCGGCTACCCGCTGGTGGTTCGTCCTTCTTACGTACTGGGCGGTCGGGCGATGGAAATTGTCTACGACGAAGCCGACCTGCGTCGCTACTTCCAGACCGCGGTCAGCGTCTCTAACGATGCGCCGGTACTGCTGGACCGCTTCCTTGATGACGCGGTTGAAGTGGACGTGGACGCTATCTGCGACGGCGAAATGGTGCTGATTGGCGGCATCATGGAACACATCGAGCAGGCGGGCGTACACTCCGGCGACTCCGCCTGTTCCCTGCCAGCCTACACCCTGAGCCAGGAAATTCAGGATGTGATGCGCCAGCAGGTGCAGAAGCTGGCCTTCGAGCTGCAGGTGCGCGGCCTGATGAACGTGCAGTTTGCGGTGAAAGACAACGAAGTCTATCTGATTGAAGTTAACCCGCGTGCGGCGCGTACCGTACCGTTCGTCTCCAAAGCCACCGGCGTGCCGCTGGCGAAAGTGGCGGCGCGCGTAATGGCCGGCAAATCGCTGACCGAGCAGGGCGTGACCCAAGAAATTATCCCGCCGTACTACTCGGTGAAAGAAGTGGTGCTGCCGTTCAACAAATTCCCGGGCGTTGACCCGCTGTTAGGGCCAGAAATGCGCTCCACCGGGGAAGTGATGGGCGTGGGCCGTACCTTCGCGGAAGCGTTCGCTAAGGCGCAGCTGGGCAGTAACTCCACCATGAAGAAACAGGGCCGTGCGCTGCTCTCCGTTCGCGAAGGCGACAAAGAGCGCGTGGTGGACCTGGCCGCTAAGCTGCTGAAACAGGGCTTCGAGCTGGATGCTACCCACGGTACGGCGATTGTGCTGGGCGAAGCCGGTATCAACCCGCGTCTGGTGAACAAGGTGCACGAAGGTCGTCCGCACATTCAGGACCGTATCAAGAATGGCGAATATACCTACATCATCAACACCACCGCAGGTCGCCGCGCGATTGAAGACTCCAGGGTGATTCGCCGCAGCGCGCTGCAGTACAAGGTGCATTATGACACCACGCTGAACGGCGGTTTTGCCACGACGATGGCGCTCAATGCCGATGCCACCGAGAAGGTAACCTCGGTGCAGGAAATGCACGCGCAGATCAAAAAGTCGTAAACAAAGGGTCCGGTGGATATTGCTCTAACCGGACCTGTAATATAATGTTGAAAGGGTTTCTGTAAAGAAACCCTTTTTTTATCTTGCGTAAGGTCATTCCTGGAGAAGTCCGTTTCCGTAACCACATTTTCAATGTAATAAGCACGATATTGCTCACACTAATCAATATTTAAGTCGCATACTATCTTGCATATCCACAATTTTAATATGGCTTAGTTTTTATTAGTTTGGACAGGCCGTAGCCAGATTTTTAATTTGTGAAATGGTGTGCTTATGTGTGAAAAATATGTTGAAAGACCGCTTTATTTGTTAATTGCTGACTGGATGATGGCAGAGAACCGATGGATCACTGCCAGGGAGATTTCCCGTCAATTTGATATTGAACATTGCAAAGCAATTAATACGCTCTCCTATATTCTGTCAGAAGTGGGGGAAATTGTTTGTGAAGTGAAGATGATCCCTAACCAAATTGCAGGACGAGGCTGCCAGTGCCAGCGTCTGGTGAAAGTCGTGAGTATCGACTCTCAACTCTATCGCCGATTGAATCATAATTTGCAGGAAAGAAAAGTGAGCGTGGCGAAAGCGCCGCGGCTGTCTGCCGTTCCCCCCACAGAGCTAAACCGTGAGCAGAAATGGCAGATGATGCTCTCCAAGAGTATGCGTCGCTAATTGTCTGTTTAACCTGTTGGCGGGGTAAACGGTAATTGACGCGTAGGCCGGATAAGCGTGAGCGCATCCGGCATCAATTACTGTGCTGATTTTGGCTTCACGTCCGTCGTGCCTTTCAGGCGCGGTCGGTTTTCTTCGACCTGCGTTAACGGCTTCGTTTCAGATAACCCCGTTCGACAACGGATCGCAAGATCCTGATATTCTTTGGTATTGAGGCGTTTCCAGTGCAGCTCCTGGTCCGTAACCTGGCGTAGTACGCGCGCCGGTGAACCCACCAGCAGTTGCCTTGCCTCACCCTGAAATCCGGCTTTGACAAAACTCATGGCGGCGACAATGCCCTCTTCGCCAATCACTGCGCCGTCCATAATGACGCTATTCATGCCGACCAGGGCATCCCGTCCCACCACGCAGCCATGTAGAATAGCGCCGTGGCCGATATGGCCGTTTTCATGCACGATGGTATCGGTATCGCAGTAGCCATGCATAATGCAGCCATCCTGCAGATTAGAGCCTGCCTCCAGGATCAGGCGACCATAATCCCCACGCAATGACGCGAGTGGGCCAATATAAACACCGGCGCCCACGATGACATCGCCAATCAGCACGGCGCTGGGGTGGACAAACGCGTCCGGATGCACCACCGGGATCAGTCCTTCAAAGGCGTAATAGCTCATAGTTGTACCTCGGTTTTTTGCCGGATGGCGGCGTAAACACCTTATCCGGTCTACGGTTGCGCATGTGCTGTAGGCCGGATAAGCGAAGCGCCATCCGGCATAGTCACATTAACGACCTTTCCACACGGGATCGCGTTTTTCGGCAAATGCCTGCGGTCCTTCGAGCGCATCTTCTGAATGCAGTACCGACGGATAATGCTTCAGTACGCCGCTGCGGATGTAGCGGTAGCCTTCTTCTACCGGCATTTCGCTGGTCGCGCGATAAATCTCTTTCAGCGCCGCGATAGCCAGCGGGGCGCTATTGACCAGTTGTTGCGCCAGTTCGCGCGCGCTATCCATCAGTTCGCTCTGGCTGACAACGCGGTTCACGATCCCCCAACGCAGCGCTTCTTCGGCGCTCATTCGTCTGCCGGTCATTACCATTTCGTTGACGATAGCCGGTGGCAGCAGCTTAGGCAGACGCAATACGCCGCCGCTGTCAGGCACGATGCCGAGCTTGGCTTCCGGCAGCGCGAAGCTGGCGTTTTCGGCGCAAACAATAAAGTCCGCCGCCAGCGCCAGCTCAAAACCGCCGCCAAACGCGTAGCCGTTCACCGCGGCGATAACCGGCTTATCGAGGTCAAATATTTCGGTTAAACCAGCAAAGCCGCCGGGACCAAAATCGGCATCCGGCGCTTCACCTTCCGCTGCCGCTTTTAAGTCCCAGCCAGCAGAAAAGAATTTCTCCCCGCCGCCGGTAATGATTGCTACGCGTAATTCCGGATCGTCACGGAAATTAAGAAAAGCTTCACCCATTGCAAAGCTGGTTTTGGCGTCAATGGCATTCGCTTTAGGTCGGTCGAGGGTAATTTCCAGGATCGGGCCGTTACGGGTCAGATGTAATGATTCACTCATAGTTCATCTCCAGATAAATAGTTTCCCGGCGGGAGGGATTCCTGCCGGAAGGTTTATTTCAGATTTTTTTTGATTATTTTTCCTGAACAGTTGCGCGGCAGGTCGGTTCTGATCTCCATAAAAGAGGGAACCTTGAATTTCGCCATATTGTTTTCGCAAAAGCTGAAAAACTCGGCTTCGCTTAATGTTTCACCTTCATTAAGGACGATAAACGCTTTAATGGCCTCATCACGGATCGCGTCTTTAATACCAACCACCACAATGTCCTGAATTTTCGGATGCGCAGAAATAATATTTTCCAGCTCGACGCAGGAGACATTTTCCCCGCCGCGTTTAATCATGTTGCAGCGTCTGTCGACAAAATAGAAATAGCCATCCTCATCCTGGTAACCCGAATCACCGGTATGTAACCAGCCCTCTGGTTCCAGCGCCCTGGCGGTTGCCTCCGGCTGCATGTAATACTCTTTGAAGATAGTCTTGCCGGGGATGCCTTTAATACAGATTTCGCCAATTTCTCCGGCGGGCAGCGGGCGATTTTGATCGTCGCGAATTTCAGCTTCATAGCTAAAACCCACGCGACCAATGGAAGGCCAGCGCCGTTTGTCTCCGGGACGGTCGCCAATAATTCCGACAATGGTTTCAGTCATACCATAAGAGGTCAGCAGCCTGACGCCAAAGCGTTCGGTAAAGGCGTCTTTTTCCTGCGCGGATAGATTGAGATAGAACATCACTTCGCGCAGATGATGCTGCCTGTCCGTTGGCGCGGCGGGCTGGACCATCAGCGTGCGGATCATCATCGGAATGCACTCGGTCACCGTCGCCTGATATTTACGTACCTGATCCCAGAATGCCCGGGCGCTGTACTTTTCCAGGAGCACAAAGGTGCTGCCGGCGGAAAAGGCTGGCATTGCGGCGGTACACTGGCAGTCGATATGAAAAGCGGGCATCACCGTCATGTACACGTCATCATCGCGCAGGGCGATTTGCCAGGCAGAGTAGTAGCCTGCAAAACGCAGGTTATAGTGGGTAATCACCACCCCTTTTGGACGCGAGGTGGTACCGGAGGTAAACAGAATTTCCGCCGTATCGTCAGTGGATAACACGGGCGTATAGCACAGCGTGGTGGACTGGCGGGATTGCAGTTGGGTAAAGTGACTCACGCCGTCGTCAGCCGGAAGCTGCTCGCCAATCAGACAGATATGATTAAGCGGAGTGCTATTGTCCTGGCGTATTTCACGGTACATAGGATAAAACTGGGCGCTGGTAACCAGCAGACTCACCTGGCTGTTTTGCAGGATCCAGGCGCTTTCTTCGCCCAGTAAGCGGGCATTAATCGGCACCATAATGGCGCCGATTTTTGCCAGTCCAAACCAGCAAAAGATGAATTCCGGACAGTTATCCAGATGCAGCGCGACCCTATCACCCTTGCGGATCCCTAAGGAATAAAAAAGGTTCGCCGTGCGGTTAATCTCTTCATTGAGCGAAGCATAGCTAAACTGCCGAACGATTCCCTCACAGGATTCGAAAATTAACGCCGTTTTATCTCCGTACACCCCGGCCAGGTCGTCCCACATCTGACGTAAGTTTTGTCCGCCAACGATATCCATATTGCTTTATCCACTGAAATCAGGCGTGAGCGCTAACCGGAAAACCGATTAGCGCATCGCGTTTAATCCTCAACTTTGGCCAGGCCTTTGCCGACCAGTTCCTTAATATCTGCTTCGCTATAACCAATGTTTTTCAGAATGGCGGCGGTATCCATGCCGTGTGACGGCATGCCACGCCAGATTTTCCCCGGGTTGTTTTTAAATTTCGGCATGATGTTCGGCCCTTTACAGGTGCGGCCGTCCATTGTTTGCCACTGAGTAATGGATTCGCGGGCAACGTACTGCGGGTTACCTTCCAGTTCCGGAATGGTGAGCACCTTCGCACAGGCGATATTCAGCTCAGCAAAACGCGCCTGAACGTCGGCGATGGTGTGTGTTGCCAGCCAGGCGTCCAGTTTCTCTTCGACGAGCGGGCCGTAAGGGCATTCCACGCGATGGATGAGCTGCGTGCCTTCCGGAACTTCCGGCGTACCGAGAATATGGGCCAGACCAATATCTTTAAAACACTCGTTGATTTGCGTGATGCCGACCAACTCCATGACGATGTAGCCATCGGCGCATTTATACAGGCCGCAGCCGGCGTAGTAGGGGTCTTTCCCTTTCGTCATACGTGGACAGATTTCGCCGCCGTTGAAGTAATCCATCATGAAGTACTGACCCATGCGCAGCATCACTTCGTACATGGCGATATCGATGCTTTCACCTTTACCCGTTTCGCGTACTTTGTGCAGGGCTGCCAGCGCGGCTGTCGTCGCGGTCATCCCAGAGAAGTAATCGGCGGTATACGGGAAGGCTGGCATCGGCTGATCAACGTCGCCGTTTTGGATCAGATAACCACTGAATGCCTGCGCGATGGTGTTATACGCCGGAAGATTGGTGTACTCCTCGGTACCATACTGGCCGAAGCCGGAAAGGTGGGCTATCACCAGTTTCGGGTTATGCTCCCACAGCACTTCATCAGTAATACCGCGGCGGGCAAAGGCCGGGCCTTTACTGGCTTCAATGAAAATATCGGTGGTTTCCATGAGTTTCAGAAACGCTTCCCGACCTTCATCTTTGAAAATATTCAGCGACAGGGCGTGCAGGTTGCGGCGTGAGAGCTGCGGGTAGTTAGGCTGTACGCGGATGGTATCGGCCCATGCGACGTTTTCAATCCAGATAACCTCGGCGCCCCATTCGGCGAACATCTGTCCGGCGAACGGACCGGCGATTTCGATTCCCGAAAAAACAACGCGTACCCCAGCAAGCGGGCCAAAGGTTGGCATTGGTAAATGATTCATCATTTTTCTCCTGGCATTTTTTGCGGTATGTAGGCCGGATAAGCACAGCGCCATCCGGCATGATTGCCTGATGGCGACGCCCCGCGTCTTATCAGGCCTGCAAGAGATCGATTAGCGGTATTGCTTGAGTACCGCACGACCCAACGTCAGGATCTGCATTTCGTCAGAACCACCAGAAACACGGTCAACGCGCAGGTCACGCCAGAAACGCGTGATGCGGTGGTTGCCCGCGATACCAACACCTCCCAGTACCTGCATGGCGGTGTCTACCACTTCAAACGCGGCGTTGGCGCAGAAGTATTTGCACATTGCCGCGTCGCCGGAGGTAATGGTGCCGTTATCCGCTTTCCACGCGGCTTCCAGCAGCATATTTTTCATGGAGTTCAGTTTGATCGCCATATGCGCAAACTTCTCCTGAATCAGCTGGAAACGGCCAATAGCTTCACCAAACTGCACGCGCTGATTCGCGTAACGCGCAGCGTCTTCAAAAGCGCACATTGCGGTACCGTAGTTGGTCAGCGCGACGAGGAAGCGTTCATGGTCAAACTCTTCTTTCACGCGGTTGAAGCCGTTACCTTCCCGACCGAACATGTCTTTCTCGTCCAGTTCAACGTCGTCAAAGGTGATTTCACAGCAGCTATCCATGCGCAGACCGAGTTTCTCCAGTTTGTTGACCTTGATACCCGCTTTGCTCATGTCCACAAACCACTCGGTGTAAACCGGTTTATCCGGCGATGCACCGTCTCTCGCCATGACCACGATGTACGGGGTATAGGCGCTACTGGTGATAAAGCACTTACTGCCATTAAGATAAACCTTACCATTTTTGCGTGTATAAGTGGTTTTCAGACTACCAACATCCGATCCCGCTCCCGGTTCAGTGATAGCAGAGTTCCACATCTGCTTACCGGTGCCCCGGAACGCCATGATTTTATCAATTTGCTCCTGAGTTCCTTCACGCAGGAAAGTGTTAAAACCTCCCGGCAATTGGTACAACACGTAAGTTGGCGCGCCAAGACGTCCCAGCTCCATCCAGACGGCGGCGACGGTAACAAAACCCGCTTCCAGACCGCCGTGTTCCTCCGGGATCAGCAGGCTATCAATACCCATATCCGCCAGCGCTTTTACAAAACGCTCAGGGTAGACGCTGTCACGATCGCACTCGGCAAAATAAGCTTCCCAGTTCTCACTGGCCATCAGTTCGCGAATACCGGCGACAAACAGCTCCTGTTCGTCATTTAAGTTGAAATCCATCTTTCAGCCTCTTGATCAATTGGGTTAATAAGAATTACTTGTCTTTCCAGTGCACTTTGGCGTCTTTAATAAAGGACAGCGTCACCATAATGTTGACGAAGAACAGCGGGCATCCTCCGGCGATAATCGCGGTCTGAATCGGTTTCAACCCACCCAGCGCCAGCAGAACGATACCGATGATGCCGACCAGCACCGACCAGCCGATACGCACTAACAGAGGCGGCTCTTCACCATCGCGAACTTCACGACAGGTCGACATCGCCAGGGTGTAAGAGCAGGCGTTAATCAGCGTGACGGTGGCAATAAAGCAGAGGATGAAGAAGCCCCACATGGTGGCGGTGCTGAGCGGCAAGGCGGCCCAGGTTTCGATAATGGCGCGCGCCACGCCGTGTTGCTCAATCAGTTGCGGAATGTTGAGGATGTTTTTATCCATCAGCAGCAGCGTGTTGCTGCCCAGCACTGTCCACAGGATCCAGGTAGACGCGGTCAGACCCATCACCATCCCGAAGCACAGCTCACGTACGGTACGACCACGGGAAATACGGGCCAGGAAGATACTCATCTGGATGGCGTAAATAACCCACCACGCCCAGTAGAAAACGGTCCAGCCCTGCGGGAAGCCGCCTTTACCGATGGCGTCGGTATAGAACAGCATCCGTGGCAGGTGCATTAACAGCATCCCGACGGAGTCGGTGAAGTAGTTCATGATGAAGCTGGCGCCGCTGACGATAAACACCCAGCCGAGCATCAGGAAGCTCAGGTAGCTACGCACATCGCTGGCGATTCTGACCCCTTTTTGCAGGCCGCAGGCCACGCAAATCGCGTTCAGAATGATCCAGCAGGTAATGATGATGGCATCCAATTGCAGCGTATGCGGAATACCGAACAGCCATTGCATACACTCGGTGACCAGCGGGGTAGCCAGACCGAGGCTGGTGCCCATCGCGAAGATCAGCGCCACCAGGTAGAAGTTATCGACGATGGTACCGAACAACCCTTTCGCATGCTTTTCACCGACGAGCGGTACCAGCGTGGAGCTGGGGCGGATGACGTCCATCTTGCGTACAAAGAAGAAGTAGGCGAAGGCCACGGAAAGGAAGCTATAGGTTGCCCACGGCAGCGGCCCCCAGTGGAACAGGCTGTACGCCAGGCCTATCTCTTTCGCGCCCGTGGAATTTGGTTCCAGGCCGAACGGCGGGGTGGAGATATAGTAGTAGATCTCAATAGAGCCCCAGAACAGAACCGCAGCGGATGTACAGGAGGCGAACATCATGAAAATCCAGCTGGCGGTGCTAAACTCCGGTTTTTCGTCACCTAATCTCTTTTTGGCATAGGGGCCAAAAACCAGCCAGAACCAGCCGAAGAGCATGACGACCATATACCATTCAAATGCCCAACCCCAGACGTTGGTGACATAACTGAATACCGCATTAATAACGACGTTAGCGGCATCAAGATCTCTGACTGTTAGCCAGCAAAGTATCCCGACAATTATTAATGGCGGAAAAAAAACCTTCGGTTCAATTCCCGATTTTTTCTTTTCATTTTTCATAAGTGAATTCCAGTGTGAAAACGAAATTTATTTAGCGTGCCAGTCCATGAACGTTTGTTTATTTATTATTAATGATTTGTTGATAAGTTTTTAACCTCTGGGACGCCTCAATGAGTAACTCATGATGGGTATTCACTTCGGGTGATTCTGTTATCTTCGTCACACTTTTTTGCGTTGATTATTTTGTGTTTAAATTTTGATTTTTGCTTTATTTATCAATTGATTGGTTGTGGTTTTTTAACTTTTTTAAGTATCTGACGTTCAATATTGTTGAGCCAGCAAACAATATTGAAAATTTTCATATTTGGCATATTTCTTTCAATATTGGTGAGGTGCGTAACACTATTGAAAGTTACGAATATCAATGTGTGACATTTTCAATATTGGTGATTAAGGTTTTATTTCCGAATTAAAGAGCGTGATATCTGTATTTAACACCGCCGATATAAATACGTTTCCTTCATGATTTCTGGAGATGCAATGAAGATAATTACTTGCTACAAATGCGTACCTGATGAGCAGGATATTGCGATTAATAATGCTGACGGAACACTCGATTTCAGCAAAGCGGATAGCAAAATCAGCCAATATGATCTGAATGCAATTGAAGCTGCTTGCCAGTTAAAACAGCAGTTGGGAGACGCTCAGGTTGTCGCCATGAGCGTTGGCGGCAAAGCGCTGACTAATGCAAAAGGGCGCAAAGATGTCCTCTCTCGTGGCCCTGATGAACTGATTGTGGTCATTGACGATCAATTTGAGCAGGCGCTGCCGCAACAAACTGCCAGCGCGCTGGCCGCCGCGGCGCAAAAATCAGGTTTCGATCTACTTATCTGCGGCGACGGTTCTTCCGATCTTTATGCTCAGCAGGTCGGTTTGCTGGTGGGCGAAGCGCTGAACATTCCGGCGATTAACGGCGTGAGTAAAATCCTCTCTCTTACCGACAGCACATTGACGGTAGAACGCGAACTGGAAGATGAAGTTGAAACGCTGAGCATCCCGCTCCCGGCGGTGATCGCGGTTTCCACCGACATTAACACCCCACAAATCCCTTCGATGAAAGCCATTCTTGGCGCGGCGAAAAAACCGGTTCAGGTCTGGTCGCCTGCGGATATCGGGCTGCACAGCGTACCCGCGTATTCCGCACAACAGGTTGCCGCACCGAAGCAGCGCGAGCGTCAGCGTGTGGTGATTGAAGGTGACGGTGAAGAACAAATCGCCGCGTTTGTCGAGAATCTGCGCAAAATCATTTAATTATCAGGGGATGTTATGAACAAATTTTCCAGTGTCTGGGTATTCAGCGATACCCCTTCTCGTCTGCCCGAACTGATGAGTGGCGCGCAGGCTGTAGGTGAAAAAGTTAACGCGTTCGTACTGAACGAAGCAGACAGCGCGACAGCATGTCATTTGGGCGCGGATCATGTCTGGCTGCTCAGCGGCAAACCAGAAGACCGCATGATCGAAGACTACGCTGATGCGATGGCTGAGACTATTCGTCAGCATAGCGAGGGCGGCGCGGTGCTGCTGCCGAATACGCGTCGAGGCAAGCTGTTGGCAGCAAAACTGGGCTATCGCTTGTCGGCTGCGGTTTCCAACGACGCCAGCGAAGTCGCCCTGCAGGATGGAAAAGCGGCGGTTAAACATATGGTCTACGGCGGTCTGGCGATAGGAGCGGAAACCATCGCTTCGCCGTTTGCCGTGATCACGCTTAGCAGCGGAACGTTTGACGCACAAGACCCGGACACTTCTCGCAGCGGCGAGATGCATACCGTGCAGTGGCAGGCTCCGGCCATTACCGTGACCCGCACCGCAACCCAGGCGCGTCAGAGCAACAGCGTTGACCTCGACAAAGCGCGTCTGGTGGTCAGCGTGGGACGCGGCATCGGCAGCAAAGAGAATATCTCGCTGGCCGAAGCGCTGTGCCAGACGATTGGCGCCGAGCTGGCCTGTTCCCGCCCGGTGGCGGAAAACGAGAAGTGGATGGAGCACGAGCGCTACGTCGGTATCTCCAACCTGATGCTCAAACCTGAACTGTATCTGGCTGTGGGGATCTCCGGGCAGATCCAACACATGGTCGGCGCCAACGGCGCGCAGACGATTTTCGCCATCAACAAAGATAAAAACGCGCCAATCTTCCAGTATGCGGATTTTGGCATCGTTGGCGATGCGCTGAAGATCCTGCCTGCGCTGACGGCTGCCTTAGCGCGATAAACCATTTCGGGCAGGATACGAAGGTATCCTGCCGCTGACAGGAGTACGTATGTCCGAAGATATCTTTGATGCCATCATCGTGGGTGCAGGTCTGGCCGGTTCGGTTGCGGCGCTGGTGCTTGCTCGCGAAGGTGCACAGGTGCTGGTTATCGAGCGTGGCAATTCTGCTGGCGCGAAGAATGTCACCGGTGGGCGTCTGTATGCACATAGCCTGGAACGCATCATTCCCGGCTTTGCGGATCAGGCCCCCATTGAACGCATGATCACCCACGAAAAACTCGCCTTTATGACCGACAAAGGGGCGATGACGATGGATTATTGCAACGGCGAGGACGCCGCATCGTCGCAAGTTTCTTATTCCGTTTTGCGCAGTAAATTTGACGCCTGGCTGATGGAGCAGGCCGAAGAGGCGGGGGCGCAACTGATCACCGGTATTCGCGTGGATAATGTCGTTCAGCGTGATGGCAAAGTCGTGGGCGTGGAAGCCGATGGCGATATTCTGGAAGCCAAAGTCGTAATCCTCGCTGATGGGGTGAATTCTCTGCTGGCTGAAAAGCTGGGCATGGCAAAGCGTGTTGAGGCATCGCATGTTGCTGTCGGCGTGAAGGAACTGATCGAATTGCCGAAGTCGGTCATTGAAGATCGTTTCCAGTTACAGGGCAACGAAGGTGCCGCCTGTCTGTTTGCCGGGGCGCCAACCGATGGTCTGATGGGCGGTGGCTTCCTGTATACGAATGAAACAACCCTTTCCCTGGGGCTGGTCTGTGGACTTCATCATCTGAAAGACGCGAAAAAATCGATCCCGCAAATGCTGGAAGATTTCAAACAGCATCCGGCAGTTGCGCCGCTGATCGCCGGTGGCAAGCTGGTGGAATATGCCGCGCACGTTGTACCCGAGGCGGGAATGAATATGCAGCCTGAACTGGTGGGCGATGGCGTTCTGATTGCCGGGGACGCTGCCGGCATGTGTATGAACCTCGGCTTTACCATCCGTGGTATGGATCTCGCCATATCCGCAGGCGAAGCGGCGGCGAAGACGGTGCTTTCGGCGATGAAGCGCGACGATTTTAGCAAGCAGTCGCTGGGGGAATACCGTCAGCATCTGGACGAAGGTCCGATGCGCGATATGTGTATGTATCAGAAACTGCCAGCTTTTCTTGATAATCCCCGCATGTTTACCGCTTATCCCGAAATGGCGGTCAGTATCGCGCGCGACCTGTTCACCGTGGATGGCTCCGCTCCGGTGCCCATGCGTAAAAAAATCCTGCGCCATGCGAAGAAAGTGGGCTTCATCAACCTGATGAAAGATGGCCTGAAAGGAGTGACCGTATTATGACATCTCCCGTCAATGTGGACGTCAAACTGGGCGTCAATAAGTTCAATGTGGATGAAGACAGCCCACACATCATTCTCAAAACCGATCCTGATAAACAGGCGCTGGAGGTGCTGATTAAGGCCTGTCCGGCGGGACTGTATAAAAAGCAGGACGACGGCAGCGTTCGTTTTGATTACGCCGGGTGCCTGGAGTGCGGAACGTGCCGGATCCTCGGCCTTGATACGGCGCTGGAAAAATGGGAATACCCGCGCGGGACGTTTGGCGTGGAGTTCCGCTACGGCTAATAAGTACGAAGTTGTGCCCCCGTAGGCCGGATAAGATGCGGTAGCGTCGCCATCCGGCAATCATGTGGCGCCAATGCCGGATGGCGGCGGAAACGCCTTATCCGGCCTACAGATGCGCTTTGCCCGTGTTGAAACAGGACATCACCATGCAGCAGCCCAGGAACTTTGATGACCTTAAATTCTCCTCCATTCATCGCAGAATTATGCTGTGGGGAAGCGGCGGCCCGTTCCTTGATGGCTACGTGCTGGTGATCATTGGCGTGGCGCTGGAACAACTGACGCCGCTATTGCACCTTGATGCTGAATGGATTGGCGCGCTCGGCGCGGCTACGCTTGCCGGACTGTTTATCGGCACCTCGTTGTTTGGCTATATTTGCGATAAAGTCGGGCGGCGTAAAATGTTCCTGCTTGATATTATCGCTATCGGCGTTATCTCCGTGGCGACCATGTTTGTTTCCACGCCGCTTGAATTACTGGTGATGCGCGTTTTAATTGGCATTGTTATCGGCGCGGATTACCCTATCGCCACTTCCATGATTACGGAGTTTTCCAACACCCGCCAGCGCGCGTTCTCCATCGGTTTTATCGCCGCGATGTGGTACGTCGGCGCGACCTGCGCCAACCTGGTGGGTTACTGGCTGTATGACATGGAAGGCGGCTGGCGCTGGATGCTTGGCAGCGCCTTTATCCCGTGCTTAATCATTTTGATTGGCCGCTTTGACCTGCCGGAATCGCCACGCTGGCTATTGCGAAAAGGACGGGTAAAAGAGTGCGAACAAATGATGATCAAACTGTTCGGCGAACCGGTCTGCTTTGACGATGAGCCGCCGCAGGAGACCCGCTTCCTGCAGCTGTTTAACCGCCGTCATTTCCCGTTTGTACTGTTCGTTGCGGCTATCTGGACCTGTCAGGTGATCCCGATGTTCGCTATCTATACCTTTGGGCCGCAGATCGTCGGGTTACTCGGCTGGGAGCAGGGGCGCAACGCGGCGCTCGGCAATGTGGTCATTAGCCTCTTTTTTATGCTGGGCTGTATACCGGCGATGTTCTGGCTAAACAGTATTGGCCGTCGCCCTCTGCTTATTGGCAGCTTCGCCATGATGACTATCGCGCTGGCGCTGCTGGGGCTGGTGTCAAATCTGGGCATCATACTGGTCGTGGTGGCGTTTGCGGTATACGCCTTCTTTTCCGGCGGACCGGGCATACTGCAATGGCTTTATCCTAATGAACTCTTCCCGACGGATATTCGCGCTTCGGCCGTGGGGGTCATCATGTCATTAAGCCGCATCGGAACCATTGTCTCCACCTGGGCATTACCGATTTTTATTACTCGTTACGGTATTAATAACGTCATGCTGATTGGCGCGTTGATTTCGTTAGTCGGGCTTGGCGTATCGGTGATGTTTGCCCCGGAAACTCGCGGCTTGACGCTAACACAGACCGGAAACATGACTTTGCGCGGAACGCCATCGGATAACCCTCGTTAAGAGTGTTCTGCATTTCTCCCTGCTTTTCGCCAATAACGCTACAGTTAACAGTCACATGCTAAAACAACTGAAAAGCAGGGAGAACACCATGCAAAAACGTCTTATGACCGCACTGTTTACCGCAGCAACACTATTCACCGTCGCAGGATGCTCTTCTAACCAGGCGGTTGAAACCACGGATGGCAAAACTATTGTCACCGACGGGAAACCCGAGGTCGATAACGACACCGGTATGGTGTCTTACAAAAACGCCGCCACCGGGAAAACCGAACAGATTAACCGCGATCAGCTGAAAAATATGAGCGAGCTGGATAATTAATTCAATCTTTTCTGGTTAGCCGCGCAATAATATTTTCTCTTTATGCGCATCCATTTATTCCCATGCGAATAAACGGATGCCTGAACTGGCAGGGACGCCGGAAAACGTCGAAATACGTTAGACCATTCGCCCGTGTTCCCGCTTTCCCCACCGCGCTGTCCGCTTACATGAGGTTACACTCATCGACATTTCTCTGAACAGCGGCTCAACATTTCCCGGAAAAAAACATATCGCAGGGCATTTATCCTTATGATTAGGTATAAATGATGAGGTATAAGGAACAGGAGTCTGTAATGAAACTGAAACTAATACCTTTTTATTTTCTCGCGCTATTTTCTGCCGCCTCCGGGGCTACGGAGATAAACGCCTGCAAAGACCTGATCGGAACATGGAAAACCACGGCAGATAACCCGCCTTATACCATGACAATATTGCCGCCAGTAGAAGGCTGCGGGGAAAAATGTGTGAAACTGAACGTGCAGTATGAACTTGACGTGACTCACCGCAACGCGCTTTATTGCCATGAAGGACAAGAGGGGGTAAAAGGGCAGGGACCCATGGTGATAGCATTTGAAGGGGCGTATGGTGGACACGCTATTGGAACCTATAACCGACAGCTGCAATTACTTTGGGCTGGCGTAATACCGAAAAATAAAAAGGGGAAATGGATAACGAAAATGGAAAATTACTGGTTCAGGCAGGTAAAAGCGCACTAAATATTACCTTAAAACAGCCCGCAAAACCGTCTTATTCACGAAGGGCTTACTGCCTGCGCGCGCACATTCCAACGGCTTGCCTGCCCCGGATGAACTGTTGATAAAAAAGAGGGCCAGCATCTGTTTCCAGACGGCCCTGAGTGGATTGTGACGTCACATGGCACCTTGCTGGCGCTCTCTTATTATTTCATGCCTGTGCCCTCGTTATGGCGCAATCAGAGCTTTATTTCGTCGCATCGTTATAAACTTCGGCAACGGCTTCAAAATTCGGACCATGCTCACGTGCAGCGATAATATGGTAATATTTTCCGCCTTTCGCATCGGCTAATGCTGACAGTTTTTCGCGTAAATCAGTGGGTGAGGAAATCTGCCCGCCACTCTGGGACACATTTATGGTGCCGACCTTAACCAGTTTGAAGTGGCTGATTTCTTGCTTAGAGACCTGCTCTGCCGCAAGCGTGCTGAATGAAGCAACCGTTGCCAGTAATGCGGCGGCAATAATGCATTTTTTCATGGTTCTGTTCCTGTTGCATTGATGATAAGGTTTGCGCAATATCAGTAATCCGTAACGAAATTATTTATCCCCTTCATACTTCAAGTGGCTTACGGGTTGGCTACGGATTACCCGGCCCATCCATGGGCCTCGCCCTGACGGGCCGTCGCACGCGACGTTCAAATCTGCTCCCGGCAGATTTGTCGCTCACCTCAGTCACATAATTATCTATGCTCCTGGTAACTCACTCCCTTACCGCCTTTAAGCAACTCGAATTATTTTGGGTAATAACCTCGGTTGATTATCTGAAAATAGCCTTGTTTGGTGTGACCGTCTTATATCTTGTTATAGTCACCTATTTATGTTGTTGTCAATGTAAAATAATGCGCTGCCAGTTAAAAAGAAACTTAACCCCCTGTAAATAATAATTTTTATATTATTTCTTGTAATGACGGAATTTTTATTGAATCACACGGCAATACGCTAGTTTTATTCATAAGCAACATAACAGAATTGAGTTATGTTTTAATTTCACAGAGTGATATTACCGGTTGTATGTCTATGGTTACGCGGCCTGTTACTGATAGTGTTTCTTTCGGGGGGATTTTATTGTAGCGGCATAGGGTAATCACCGTAGCTGAAGGGAAAAGGCGCGAACACAGAGCTATAGAGTATGTTTAATAATGTATTTTTTTATGAAGTAATGTCTGCAGTTGTATCTCTAAAATAAAAAAATGAACTTTTCATCTAAATAATTTTTCAGTGAATTATGGTTATTTATTAATATATTTCTAATTTGAAATACAAATCAATTTATAACACATATTCTTACCCGGAAGGCATTGATACATATCCACGCTTCCTCGTACAGTAATAAATGAATATGTGATAAAGTTACTGACTACAGGTATAATAATATGAGTAATAAAAAAAATCTGTCCGCAGAAGAGACGGATCTTACGCGTAGGAAACTGTTAACCAGTGCCGGTATTCTTGCCGCAGGCGGTATGTTATCCGGCGCGGTAAAGGCTGATGAAAAATGCGCCGTCAAGGCGAAACCGGCGTGGGATAAACCGTTTACTGGCGAAATCCCGGAAAAATTGCCAGAAGGATATAATATTCTGTTAGTCGTGACCGACCAGGAGCGTTTTTTTCCTACGTTTCCTTTCCCGGTACCCGGCAGAGAGCGGCTCATGAAAACGGGGGTGACATTCTGTAATCATCAGAATACCAGTAATGTCTGTACGCCTTCCCGCTCCGTATTGTATACCGGCTTACATATGCCCCAGACAAAAATGTTTGATAATCTGGGCTTACCCTGGATGCCTTATGACCTTGACCCCGCTCTTGGAACCACAGGCCATATGATGCGGGAACTGGGATACTATACGGCCTATAAAGGTAAGTGGCATCTTACAGAAAAACTGGAGAAGCCTTTGCCTGACGAAAAAGATGAGGATATTGATGTCGGGGATATTCCTGAACCAGAATTACATAAAATTATGGAAAAATATGGTTTTGCTGACTATCACGGCATCGGCGATATTATAGGCCATAGTAAAGGCGGCTATTTTTATGATTCAACCACCACGGCTCAGACTATAAATTGGTTAAGATGCAAGGGGCAGCCCTTGAATGACCAACACAAGCCCTGGTTCCTGGCCGTTAACCTCGTTAATCCTCATGACGTCATGTTTATTGATACCGATAAAGAGGGAGAAAAGGTACAGTGGCGTGGCGAGTTGGATCAGGATGATAATACCCTGGCGCCCACGCAGCCGCCGGAAAACGAGCTTTATCAGGCAAGCTGGCCGAACTATCCGCTGCCGGCAAACAGGCATCAGTCATTCAATGAGCAGGGAAGACCGCCGGCGCATCTTGAATACCAGACGGCGCGCGCTGCGCTGGAAGGGCAGTTTCCTGATGAAGATCGTCGTTGGCGTAAACTGCTTGACTACTATTTCAACTGTATCCGCGATTGTGATACTCACCTTGACCGGATATTAAATGAACTGGATGCCCTCAAGTTAACTGATAAAACGATTGTTGTATTTACTGCCGATCATGGCGAATTAGGCGGAAGCCATCAGATGCACGGTAAAGGCGCTTCCGTTTATAAAGAACAGATCCATGTACCGATGATTATTTCCCACCCGGCGTACCCCGGTAATAAGAAATGTCAGGCGTTGACCTGTCATCTTGATATCGCGTCGACATTAGTTGGACTGACCGGTTTGCCGGAAGAAAAACAGCACCAGGCGTTAGGCAACCGCAAAGGCGTTAATTTTAGCGGATTGCTAAAAAACCCGGAGGGCGTTGCGGTTAATGCGGTGAGAAATGCCAGCTTATATTGCTATGGCATGATCTTGTATACCGATGCCCATTATCTCCACCGCGTTATCGCGCTACAAAGAGATAAACAAAAAACGGTGGCGCAAATCAAGCAGGAAATATCCCATTTGCATCCTGATTTTAGCCATCGTTCAGGGACGCGGATGATTAACGATGGCCGTTATAAGTTTGCGCGTTATTTCTCGCTAAGGGAGCATAATACGCCGGAAACCTGGGAGGATCTTATTAAGTACAACGATCTTGAACTTTACGATCTTAAAAATGATCCCGATGAGAACCATAACCTTGCTGCTGATAAACAGAAATATCAGGATCTCATTCTTACGATGAATGAAAAACTGAATAAAATTATCAAAGACGAAATTGGCGTGGATGACGGCAGTTTTATGCCGGATGCGGCCCATGAGCCGTGGGATCTTACTATTGAGCAATTTAACCGCATAGCGAAAGATTAAGTGTCTGACCCATTAGGCTATTTTATTCGCCATTTTGGGTCCGGGCAGTGCTCAAAATCCTCACGTACTACGTGTACGCTCCGGTTTCTGCGCGCTGGTCGGCCCCAAACTGGCTTCAACAATTACGCCTACTGGGCCAGGCTCTAAGTACCTGACCCATTAGGCTATTTTATGCATCGGCGATCTGGCATCCACCGTGTCTGGAGGTTCAGATGCTGTTGGCGCTGCGCTTATTGGGCCTGTGTCATCATGTAATGGATTGATATTACAGTCATTACAGGCAAATTTAGCGCAGCGCCGCCCGACAAGAAGGCCTTAAACCGATTTGTCAGCGATTTAAGACTGCTATCATCACCGACCTTTCCACACCGGATCGCGCTTTTCCGCAAACGCCTGCGGCCCTTCGAGAGCGTCTTCTGGGGGCAGGATGGCGTCAACTCCTGGCTGGCGTTAATTCAATTTTTTCTGATTAGCCGCTCAATAATATTCACTATTAGCCTGGCGAATTTGTCACTACACTTTGTAATAAAAAACAGATCATCACAGGCTAATCATGATCCTCATTATTTATGCGCATCCGTATCCGCATCATTCTCATGCGAATAAACGGATGCTTGAACAGGCAGGGACGCTGGAAAACGTCGAAATACGTTCGCTTTATCACCTCTATCCCGATTTCAATATTGACGTTGCCGCCGAGCAGGAGGCGCTGTCGCGCGCGAGTCTTATCGTCTGGCAGCATCCGATGCAGTGGTACAGCGTCCCTCCTTTACTCAAATTATGGATGGATAAAGTCCTCACCCACGGCTGGGCTTACGGTCATGGCGGTACGGCATTGCATGGTAAACATCTGCTGTGGGCGGTAACGACCGGCGGTGGTGAAAACCACTTTGCTATCGGCTCCCATCCCGGATTTGACGTCCTTTCTCAGCCGCTACAGGCGACGGCGCTCTATTGCGGCCTCAAATGGCTGCCGCCGTTTGCCATGCACTGCACGTTCATTTGCGATGACGACACCTTACAGGCGCAGGCGCGTCAATATAAACAGCGTTTACTGGCATGGCAGGAGGTGAATCATGGATAGCCATACTCTACTGCAGGCGCTGATCTATCTTGGTTCGGCGGCGTTGATTGTGCCGATTGCGGTACGTTTGGGCTTAGGATCGGTGCTGGGGTATCTGATTGCGGGTTGCATTATCGGCCCCTGGGGGCTACGGCTGGTGACGGACGCCGAATCTATTCTGCATTTTGCGGAAATCGGCGTCGTGCTGATGTTGTTTGTTATTGGGCTTGAGCTGGACCCGCAACGGTTATGGAAGCTGCGCGCCTCGGTATTTGGCGGCGGCGCGTTACAGATGGTGGTCTGCGGCGGACTGATTGGTCTGTTCTGCATGTTTCTTGGCCTGCGTTGGCAGGTGGCGGAACTGATTGGCATGACGCTGGCGCTTTCGTCCACGGCTATCGCCATGCAGGCAATGAATGAGCGTAACCTGACCGTTTCACAAGTAGGGCGTAGCGCATTTGCAGTGCTCTTGTTCCAGGATATCGCGGCGATCCCGCTGGTGGCGATGATTCCGCTGCTGGCCGCCAGCGGCGCATCCACCACGCTTGGCGCGTTTGCGCTATCGGCGTTGAAAGTCGCAGGCGCGTTGGCGCTGGTGGTGTTGCTGGGACGCTACGTTACGCGCCCGGCGCTGCGCTTTGTCGCGCGTTCTGGTTTGCGGGAAGTGTTCAGCGCCGTGGCGCTATTTCTGGTGTTTGGTTTCGGCCTGTTGCTGGAAGAGGTTGGGCTGTCAATGGCGATGGGCGCGTTCCTGGCGGGCGTTCTGCTGGCGAGTTCGGAATACCGTCATGCGCTGGAAAGCGATATTGAACCCTTTAAGGGGTTGCTGCTGGGGCTGTTCTTTATTGGCGTCGGCATGTCGATTGATTTCGGCACGCTGGTGGAGAATCCGCTGCGCATTCTGCTGTTGTTGGCCGGTTTTCTGGCAATCAAAATCGTCATGCTGTGGCTGGTCGCGAGGCCGCTGGGCGTACCGGCAAAACAGCGTCGCTGGTTTGCCGTCTTATTAGGCCAGGGAAGTGAGTTTGCGTTTGTGGTTTTTGGCGCGGCGCAAATGGCGGATGTACTTGAGCCGGAATGGGCAAAAGCGCTGACGCTGGCGGTCGCGCTGTCGATGGCGGCAACGCCGATTTTTCTGATGCTGCTGACGCGCATGGAAAAGACCGAGAAGGGGGAAGCGCGCGAGGCGGATGAAATCGACGAAGAGCAGCCGCGGGTTATTGTGGCCGGGTTTGGACGGTTTGGTCAGATAGCCGGGCGTTTGCTGCTGTCGAGCGGGGTGAAGATGGTGGTGCTCGATCACGACCCCGATCATATCGAAACGCTGCGTAAATTCGGCATGAAGGTTTTTTATGGCGACGCGACGCGTATGGATTTACTGGAATCTGCCGGAGCGGCGAAAGCGGAGGTATTGATTAACGCCATTGACGATCCGCAAACCAATTTGCAACTGAGTGAACTGGTGAAGTCGCATTTCCCGCATCTGCAGATTATCGCCCGCGCCCGTGATGTCGATCATTACATTCGCCTGCGCCAGGCTGGTGTGGCGATGCCAGAACGTGAAACCTTCGAAGGCGCGCTCAAAAGCGGGCGACAGGCGCTGGAAGCGCTGGGGCTGGGGCGTTATGAAGCCCGCGAGCGCGCGGATCTGTTCCGTCATTTTAATACCCGGATGGTGGAAGAGATGGCGAAAGGGGAAAACGATCCGTTATCTCGCGCCGCCGCCTATAAACGTACCAGCGCGATGTTGAGCGAAATTATTACCGAGGACCGGGAGCATCTGTCGTTGATTCAGCGCCACGGCTGGCAGGGAACGGCTGAGGGCAAACATTCCGGGGAGGCCGCTGATGAACCCGAGGTCAAACCGTCAATCTAAAGTAAAAAATGTGATGTTCTGCAAACTTTACTGCTAATTGGCTGTTTTTGAACTACTGTAATGCTGGCGCTCCACATCAAATGAGTGGCGTCGCCAGCAGAACGAAAAATTTTCGTGCTCATCCTCTTTTCGTCAGTCGACGAAAGATTGCGCTTTACGTATAGTGGCGGCAATTTTTTTTGTATCAGGAAATAATTAATGATCAGTCTGATTGCGGCGTTAGCGGTGGATCGCGTCATCGGTATGGAAAACGCCATGCCGTGGAACCTGCCTGCCGATCTCGCCTGGTTTAAACGTAACACGTTAAATAAACCTGTCGTCATGGGACGTCACACCTGGGAGTCCATCGGACGCCCCTTACCGGGACGTAAAAATATTGTTATCAGCAGCCAGCCGGGCACCGACGATCGCGTGCAGTGGGTGAAGTCTGTCGATGAGGCGATTGCCGCTTGCGGCGATGCGCCGGAAATTATGGTCATTGGCGGCGGGCGCGTGTACGAGCAGTTCCTGCCAAAGGCGCAGAAGCTTTATCTGACGCATATTGATGCGGAAGTCGAAGGCGATACCCATTTTCCGGATTATGAACCGGATGACTGGGAATCGGTATTCAGTGAGTTTCACGATGCCGACGCGCAGAATTCTCACAGCTATTGTTTCGAGATTCTGGAACGTCGTTAACGCTGTAGTGCCGGATGGCGGCGAAACGCCTTATCCGGCCTACTCTTGAGCCAGATGTAGCCGGATGTAGGCCTGATAAGCGTAGCGCCATCAGGCATAAACCTATCAGGCGTTGACCGCTTCGCCTTCGCCCATATCCATCTGGCGGTTTGACGGCTGCACAAAATACTGTTTATCTTCCCAACGTAAACAGGTTAACTCCCCGCCCCAGCAGCAGCCGGTATCCAGCGCGTAAATACCTTCCGGCGTCCCTTTCCCTTCCAGCGACGCCCAGTGCCCGAACGCAATACTGTAAGCCTCGCTCACCGGTCCCGGAATGGCGAACCACGGCTTCAGCGGCGCAGGGGCATTTTCCGGCGACGCTTTACTGTACATATCCAGTTGACCGTTAGGAAAGCAGTAACGCATACGGGTAAAAGCATTAGTAATAAAGCGTAGCCGCGCCAGACCGCTTAACTCCGGCGACCAGTTATTCGGCATATCGCCATACATCGCGTCGAGGAAAAACGGGTACGAGTCGCTCGACAGCACCGCTTCAACATCGCGGGCGCACTCTTTTGCCGTCTGCAAATCCCACTGCGGGGTAATACCCGCATGCGCCATGACCAGCTTTTTCTCTTCATCTACCTGCAACAGCGGCTGACGGCGTAACCAATTCAACAGCTCATCGGCGTCCGGCGCTTCAAGAAGCGGGGTCAGCCGGTCTTTAGGTTTGTTGCGGCTAATCCCGGCGAATACGGCCAACAGGTGTAAATCGTGATTCCCCAGCACCAAACGCACGCTATTGCCAAGCGATTTGACGTAGCGTAACACGTCCAGCGAACCGGGACCGCGGGCGACCAAATCGCCAGTCAGCCACAGAGTGTCTGTATCTGGCGTAAATTCCACTTGCTGTAATAAGGCGATCAGTTCGTCGTAGCAACCGTGAACGTCGCCGATGAGATAAGTTGCCATTGTTATAATTTTAGTGAATGAGTGTAGGGACGGCGAGTCGAAACACGGGAATGTCGATGGTAAAGGCGTCGCCATTTTCATCGATCATTTCGTAATGACCCTGCATGGTGCCCAGCGGCGTTTCAATTACCGCGCCGCTAGTGTACTGATACTCTTCGCCAGGCGCAATGCGCGGCTGGACGCCAACCACACCTTCGCCCTGGACTTCGGTTTCACGGCCATGACCATTGGTAATTAGCCAGTAGCGGCCCAATAGCTGCACTGGCGCCCGACCCAGATTGCGGATGGTTACGGTATAGGCAAAAACGTAACGTTCATCGTCAGGTGAGGATTGCGCCTCAATGTAGACGCTTTGCACCTGAATACACACTCTGGGCGAATTGATCATGTTTAACTCTCCTTCAAAGGCGCGTTTTCCGACAGATAGTTGGCCATCTGGCAGTACTGCGCGACAGAGATATTTTCCGCGCGCATTGCCGGGTCAATACCCATTTCCGTCAACGTCTCAACGCTAAAAAGATTGCCGAGACTGTTACGGATCGTTTTACGGCGCTGGTTAAAGGCCTCGGTGGTAATACGGCTCAACACGCGAATATCTTTAACCGGGTAAGGCATTGTTGCGTGTGGAACCAGACGCACCACGGCGGAGTCCACTTTGGGCGGCGGCGTGAAGGCGGATGGCGGCACTTCAAGCACCGGGATCACCTGACAGTAATATTGCGCCATCACGCTTAAACGACCATACGCTTTGCTGTTCGGCCCTGCAACCAGACGATTTACCACTTCTTTTTGCAACATAAAGTGCATGTCGGCAATGGCATCAGTATAGCTAAAGAGATGGAACATCAGCGGGGTGGAGATATTATAGGGCAGATTGCCGAACACACGCAGCGGTTGGCCCAACTGCGCAGACAGTTCGCCAAAGTTCATGGTCATGGCGTCCTGCTGATAAATAGTCAGCTTCGGCCCTAAAAACGGATGGGTTTGCAAACGCGCCGCCAGATCGCGGTCAAGTTCAATGACCGTGAGCTTATCCAGGCGTTCGCCGACCGGCTCCGTCAGCGCCGCCAGACCGGGGCCGATTTCAACCATCGCCTGGCCTTTTTGCGGATTAATAGCAGAAACAATACTGTCGATCACAAACCGATCGTTGAGAAAGTTTTGCCCGAAGCGTTTACGGGCTAAATGGCCCTGATGGACTCGATTATTCATTGGGTATTAACAATCATTTTGATGGCGAGATTAAGCGCCGTAATAAAACTGCCGACATCCGCTTTTCCACGGCCCGCCAGTTCAAGCGCGGTGCCGTGGTCAACGGAGGTTCGAATAAAAGGTAGGCCGAGCGTAATATTCACTCCCCGACCGAATCCCTGGTATTTTAGCACGGGCAGGCCCTGATCGTGGTACATTGCCAGCACCGCGTCGGCATTATCGAGATATTTGGGCTGAAACAGCGTATCAGCAGGTAGCGGCCCGTTGAGTTTCATCCCCTGCGCCCGCAGCTCGTCGAGCACCGGAATGATGGTGTCTATCTCTTCCGTGCCCATATGACCGCCTTCGCCCGCGTGCGGATTCAGGCCACAGACAAGAATGCGCGGTTCGGCAATACCAAATTTGGTCCGCAAATCGTGATGCAAAATAGCAATCACTTCGTGCAAAAGCGCAGGGGTGATGGCGTCTGCAATCGCCCGTAGCGGCAGATGCGTGGTCGCCAGCGCCACGCGAAGTTCTTCGGTTGCCAGCATCATCACGACTTTTTTCGCCTGCGAACGCTCTTCGAAAAACTCGGTATGACCGGTAAACGAAATGCCTGCGTCGTTAATAACGCCTTTGTGCACGGGGCCTGTGATCAGCGCGGCAAATTCACCGTTCAGACAGCCATCACACGCTCGCGCCAGCGTCTCTACCACGTAGGGGCCATTTTCTACCGTCAACTGACCGGGGATGGCAGGCGCGCGCAGCGAGACCGGCAATAGGGTCAGCGTTCCCGCGGGCTGCGGCGCAGCGGGGACATCAGGCGAGTAAGGGAGAAGCGAGAGGGGCAGGCCGAGCATGGCGGCCCGCTCCGTCAGGAGCGCGCCGTCCGCACAGACGACCAGTTCAATCGGCCACGCGCGTTGCGCCAGTTGGACGACAAGATCGGGGCCAATCCCGGCGGGTTCGCCGGGAGTGATAACAACGCGTTGCGCACTGCTCATTAGTTACTCAAAATCTTAACGTAAGCGCTGGCGCGCTGTTCTTGCATCCAGGTCGCCGCTTCTTCTGAGAACTTACGGTTCATCAGCATACGATAAGCGCGATCTTTCTGCGCCGCATCGGTTTTGTCTACCTTACGCGTATCCAGCAATTCGATCAGATGCCAGCCGAAAGAGGAGTGTACCGGCGCGCTTATTTGGCCTTTATGCAGCTTCGTCAGCGCGTCGCGGAACGCCGGATCGAAAATATCTGGCGTAGCCCAACCCAAATCACCGCCCTGGTTAGCGGAGCCCGGGTCCTGAGAGTACTCTTTCGCCGCAGCGGCAAATGTGGTTTTACCACTCTTAATGTCAGCCGCGATTTCTTCCAGCTTCAGGCGCGCCTGCTGATCGTTCATGATCGGCGACGGCTTAAGCAGAATGTGACGAGCGTGAACTTCGGTCACGGAGATACTCTGGCTCTGACCGCGCAGGTCGTTTACTTTCAGAATGTGGAAACCGACGCCGGAGCGAATCGGGCCGACAATGTCGCCTTTCTTCGCGGTGCTCAGCGCCTGGGCGAAAATCCCCGGCAGCTCCTGGATACGGCCCCAGCCCATCTGACCGCCTTTTAGCGCCTGCTGGTCGGCAGAGTAGGTAATCGCCAGTTTGCCGAAATCTGCGCCGTTACGCGCTTCTTCAACAATGCTTTCCGCCTGGCGCTGCGCGTCGTTAACCTGTTCGGAGGTTGGGTTTTCCGGCAGAGCAATCAGGATATGGCTCAGGTTCAGCTCGGTGCTGGCGTCGTTTTGGGTGCCAATCTGTTTTGCCAGCGCGTCAACTTCTTGCGGCAAAACGGTGATACGGCGACGAACCTCATTGTTGCGCACTTCAGAGATAATCATCTCTTTACGAATCTGGTTACGGTAGGTTGAATAGTTCAGCCCATCGTAAGCCAGACGGCTGCGCATCTGATCCATCGTCATATTGTTTTGTTTGGCGATGTTGGCGATGGCCTGATCCAACTGCTCATCCGTGATCTTCACCCCCATCTTCTGACCCATCTGCAGGATAATTTGATCCATAATCAAACGTTCCAGGATCTGGTGACGCAGCGTGGCGTCGTCCGGAAGCTGCTGACCTGCCTGACCCGCGTTGAGTTTGACTGATTGCATTAAGCCATCAACGTCGCTTTCCAGCACGACGCCATTATTGACGACGGCTGCGACTTTATCGACTACCTGGGGGGCAGCGAAACTGGTATTCGCGATCATGGCGATACCGAGAAGCAGCGTTTTCCAGTTCTTCATACTTTTTCCATTTCAATTAACCGCAATGCGGATTACGTTGTAAATCAATCAGATTACATAGAGCTTTGGTACGGCAGAATGTTCGAACGCAACATTTCTTGCGTGCCGAGGCCGTAGTTAGAGCTCAAACCGCGCAGCTCAATGTTGAAGCCAATCGCGTTATCATAAATCGCGTGTTGTTTATCGTTATCCCAACCGTTCAGCTTACGTTCGTATCCGACGCGGATCGCATAGCAGCAAGAGTTGTACTGCAAGCCGAGCATCTGGTCTGCAGGTTTGCTCGAATTGGTATCGAAGTAGTACGCGCCGACAATCGACCAGCGATCGGCAATCGGCCAACTTGCCACCGCGCCCACCTGGTTGATGCCGTTTTTATACTGCTCTGCCGTGGAATAATACGAAGGCAACGTAGCCTGAATATATTCCGGGCTGGCATAGCGGTAGTTCAACTGTACCAGACGATCCTGATCCCGACGGTATTCGAGGCTGCTGCTGCTGGTAGCGACGCTATCCAGACGGGTATCGTACTGCACTCCGCTACGCAGCCCCCAGCGTTCTGAAATACGCCAGTAAGTGTCGCCTGCCCAAACCAGCGAACCGGTTTTGTCGTCATTCTCCCATTTAATGTTGTCATCGCCGGTGCGAGACTCCGTGAAATAGTAGATTTGACCAACAGAAACGTTAAAACGTTCAACGGCGGCATCATCATAAATGCGTGTTGTGACGCCGGTCGTGACTTGGTTGGCGGAAGCAATACGGTCGAGACCGCCATAAGTGCGGTCGCGGAACAGGCCGTTATAGTCGGATTGCAGCAAAGAAGAATCGTAGTTATAGATGCCGCTCTGGTCGCGGTACGGCACATACAGGTACTGCACGCGTGGTTCCAGCGTCTGGGTATACCCCGGCGCCAGCATCGCCATATCGCGTTCGAAGATGAGCTTACCGTCGACTTTAAACTGCGGCATGACGCGGTTAACCGAATCTTCCAGCTTATTTTTATTGTTTGGATCGCTGTTATAGCTGTCCAGATTCGTTTGCTGATAGTGCGTCGCCATCAGCTTCGCTTCGGTGTTCAGGCTGCCCCAGCGGTTGGAGAGCGGCAAATTGATGGTTGGCTCCAGGTGGACGCGGGTCGCTTCCGGCATATTGTCTTTGGTGTTAACAAAGTGCACCGCCTGGCCGTAAATCCGGGTATCAAACGGCCCGAGATCGTTATGGTAGTAGTTAACGTCTAACTGCGGCTCCGCAGAGTAGCTGCTGGTGTTTTGATCGTTAAAGACCTGGAATTGTTTGGTCGACACCGTAGCGTCAAAGTTTTGTACGGCGTAGCCGACGCTGAATTTCTGCGTTGCGTAACCGTCGGTACTGGAACCGTACTTACTGTCGAAATCGTTAAAGTAGCTGGAGTCGCTGACTTTGGTGTAATCGACGTTAAAACGCCACACCTGATCCATCACGCCTGAGTGCTGCCAGTAGAATAACCAGCGGTGCTTATCGCCCTCTTTGGGATGATCGTCCTCGTAGACTTTATCAGAAGGCAGATAATCTAATTCCATCAACCCGGCGCCTGCCTGCGTGAGATAACGGAATTCGTTCTCCCACATAATATTGCCGCGGCGGTGCATATAGTGCGGGGTGATGGTGGCGTCCATATTGGGCGCGATGTTCCAGTAATACGGTAAGTAGAACTCGAAATAGTTCTTGGTCGTGTATTTCGCGTTCGGGATCAGGAAACCTGAGCGACGTTTGTCGCCGACGGGTAGCTGTAAATAGGGGCTATAAAAGATCGGAACCGGACCTACTTTAAACCGGGCGTTCCAGATCTCCGCAACCTGTTCTTCACGGTCATGGATGACTTCACTCCCCACCACGCTCCAGGTATCGGAGCCAGGCAGACAGGAGGTAAAGCTGCCGTTTTCCAGAATGGTATAGCGGTTTTCGCCGCGCTGCTTCATGAGATCGGCTTTACCGCGCCCCTGACGGCCCACCATCTGGTAATCGCCTTCCCAGACGTTCGTGTCTTTGGTGTTCAGGTTCGCCCAGCCCTTCGGCCCTTTAAGGATGACCTGATTATCATCATAATGCACATTACCCAGCGCATCGACGGTGCGTACAGGTTCCGGCTGACCTTCCGCCTGCTTCTGATGAAGCTGCACTTCATCCGCTTGCAGGCGGCTATTCCCCTGCATAATGTCCACGTTGCCGGTAAAAACGGCATCGTCCGGGTAGTTACCTTTAGCGTTATCGGCATTGATAGTAACCGGCAGATCGTTGGTATCGCCTTTTACCAGAGGACGATCGTAGCTCGGCACGCCCAACATACACTGTGAGGCGAGATCGGCTGCCAGCCCCTGATGACTATAAAGGGCGCTGGCGATCATGGTGGCCAGAAGAGTGAGAATACGTTTTTTCATACGTTGTATTTATTGTTCCATCATCGGTAGCGTTGCGCGTGACAAACGGTCACAGCCTAACTTACTCATCTTCGCTGCGCCAGTGTTAATCCTGCCGTTTAGCGTCTGTGGTGTTAGGCACGGCATTGAATGACAGGTATGATAATGCAAATTATAGGCGATGTCCCACAATTGACCGTAGCCTTCATTCGCAGAAAAGCACCTTATTTTGTGGGAGATAGCCTCACCGATAGCGTAACGTTTTGGGGAGTCTATGCAGTACTGGGGAAAGATAATTGGCGTCGCCGTAGCCCTGATGATGGGCGGCGGCTTTTGGGGCGTGGTCCTGGGTCTGCTGGTGGGCCATATGTTCGACAAAGCCCGCAGCCGAAAAATGGCGTGGTTTGCCAACCAGCGGGAACGGCAGGCGCTGTTTTTTGCCACCACCTTTGAGGTGATGGGCCACTTAACCAAATCAAAAGGACGGGTGACGGAAGCGGATATTCATATCGCCAGTCAGTTGATGGATCGTATGAATTTACACGGCGATTCACGTACTGCCGCGCAGAACGCCTTTCGGGTCGGAAAAGCGGATAATTACCCATTACGTGAAAAGATGCGGCAGTTTCGTAGCGTCTGCTTCGGGCGTTTTGATCTGATCCGGATGTTTCTGGAAATTCAGATCCAGGCGGCGTTTGCCGATGGCTCGCTACATCCTAATGAGCGGGAAGTGCTGTATGTGATTGCGGAAGAGTTAGGTATTTCCCGCGTACAGTTCGATCAGTTTCTGCGCATGATGCAGGGCGGCGCGCAGTTTGGCGGCGGTTATCATCAACAGTCCGGCGGCGGCTGGCAGCAGGCGCAGCGCGGCCCGACGCTGGAAGATGCCTGTAATGTGCTGGGGGTTAAAACCACCGACGATGCAACCACCATTAAACGCGCTTATCGCAAACTGATGAGCGAGCATCATCCGGACAAACTGGTCGCGAAAGGTTTACCGCCGGAAATGATGGAAATGGCGAAGCAAAAAGCGCAGGAAATTCAGAAAGCGTATGAGCTAATCAAAGAACAGAAAGGCTTCAAGTGATTGAATTGCCGGATGCGGCTAGCGCCTTATCCGGCCTACGTTAATGAATGTAGGCCGGGCAAGCGAAGCGCCCCGGCATAAATTGGCTCTGAATTTAAAAATCTGCCGGGACTTTAAACGTCATGCTGTTACCGTAAGCGGGATGGGTAATGGTCAGCATTTCGGCGTGTAACTGCAAACGCGGCGCCAGCGACAACGCTTCCGGCGAGGCGTAAAACCGATCGCCTAAAATCGGGTGGCCTAACGCCAGCATATGCACACGAAGCTGATGCGAACGTCCGGTGATCGGTTTGAGCACCACGCGGGCGGTATTATCCGCCGCAAACTCCACCACGTTATATTCCGTTTGCGCCGGTTTGCCGGTTTCATAACACACTTTCTGCTTTGGCCGGTTCGGCCAGTCGCAGATAAGCGGTAAGTCAACCAGTCCTTCCGCCGGGGAGGGATGCCCCCATACGCGCGCCACATACTGCTTTTTCGGCTCACGTTCGCGGAACTGGCGTTTTAGCTCCCGCTCCGCGGCTTTGGTCAGCGCCACTACAATCACGCCGCTGGTGGCCATATCCAGACGATGCACCGATTCTGCCTGCGGGTAGTCGCGCTGGATACGCGTCATAACGCTGTCTTTGTGCGCTTCCAGACGCCCCGGCACGGACAACAGGCCGCTGGGCTTATTGACCACCATAATGTGCTCATCCTGATACAGGATAACCAGCCAGGGTTCCTGCGGCGGATTGTAGTTTTCCATCCCCATGTACGGCTCCGTTATTGGTGCGTGACGACGATAAGACGCAGCGCGTCCAGACGCCAGCCTGCCTGATTCAGGCTTTCCAGCACCTGCTGACGGTTGCTGTCGATAGCGGCAAGTTCGTCGTCGCGAATGTTCGGGTTGACGGCGCGCAGCGCTTCCAGACGCGACAGTTCCCCGGACAGTTTTTCATCCGCCTCGCGACGCGCGTTATCAATCAGCGCTCTGGCGGACTTTTCAATCTGCGTCTCGCCCAGTTGCAAAATGGCATGGACGTCCTGTTGCACGGCGTTAACCAGTTTGCTGCCGGTGTGGCGATTCACGGCGCTGAGCTGACGGTTGAAGGTTTCAAACTCGACCTGGGCGGCCAGATTGTTGCCGTTTTTATCTAACAGCATACGTACCGGCGTCGGCGGCAGGAAGCGGTTCAGTTGTAGCTGTTTCGGCGCCTGCGCTTCCACGACGTAAACCAGTTCGACCAGCAGCGTGCCGACTGGCAGCGCTTTATTTTTCAACAGCGAAATGGTGCTGCTGCCGGTATCGCCGGAGAGGATCAGATCCAGTCCGTTACGGATGAGCGGATGTTCCCAGGTAATAAACTGCGCATCTTCGCGAGACAGGGCTACGTCACGTTCGAACGTGATAGTACAGCCGTCTTCCGGCAGGCCGGGAAAATCCGGCACCAACATGTGGTCGGACGGCGTCAGCACGATCAGGTTGTCGCCGCGATCGTCCTGGTTAATGCCGACGATATCGAACAGGTTCATGGCGAACGCGATCAGGTTGGTGTCGTCGTCCTGTTCTTCAATGCTTTGTGCGAGTTGTTGGGCTTTTTCACCACCGTTGGAGTGGATCTCCAGCAGGCGGTCGCGGCCCTGTTCTAACTGGGCTTTTAGCGCTTCATGTTGCTCGCGGCAGGATTTGATCAGATCGTCAAACCCGTCGGTTTCTTCAGGCGCGGCCAGATAGTTAATCAGACTGGCGTAGGCTGAATCATAAATCGCGCGACCGGTCGGGCAGGTGTGCTCAAAGGCGTCCAGCCCTTCGTGATACCAGCGAACCAGCACCGACTGGGCGGTTTTTTCCAGGTACGGGACGTGGATCTGGATATCATGCGCCTGGCCGATACGATCCAGACGACCAATACGCTGTTCCAGCAGATCCGGGTTAAACGGCAAGTCGAACATCACCAGATTGCTGGCAAACTGGAAGTTACGTCCTTCAGAGCCGATTTCGGAACATAACAGTACCTGCGCGCCGGTATCTTCTTCGGCGAACCAGGCGGCGGCGCGGTCGCGTTCGATAATCGACATGCCTTCATGGAACACGGCGGCGCGGATGCCTTCGCGTTCGCGCAGCACCTGCTCCAGCTGTAACGCGGTGGTCGCCTTAGCGCAGATCACCAGCACTTTTTGCGAACGATGGCTGGTCAGATAGCCCATCAGCCACTCAACGCGCGGGTCGAAGTTCCACCAGGTGCCGGTATCGCCTTCGAACTCCTGATAAATTTGTTCCGGATAGAGCATATCGCGGGCGCGATCTTCCGCGCTTTTACGCGCGCCCATAATGCCGGAGACCTTAATGGCGGTCTGATACTGGGTCGGCAGCGGCAGTTTTACCGTATGCAGTTCACGTTTCGGGAACCCCTTGACGCCGTTACGGGTGTTGCGGAACAGAACGCGGCTGGTGCCGTGGCGATCCATCAGCATCGACACCAGCTCATCACGGGCGGCCTGCGCGTCGTCGCGATCGCTATTAGCGGCCTGTAACAGCGGTTCAATATCCTGTTCGCCGATCAGATCGCCCAGCCTGTTCAGTTCGTCGTTGCTGAGTTTATTGCCCGCCAGCAGCATGGCCACCGCATCGGCGACAGGGCGGTAGTTTTTCTGTTCTTCGACAAACTGTTCGAAATCGTGGAAACGGTTCGGATCGAGCAGGCGCAGACGGGCGAAATGGCTTTCCATCCCCAGCTGTTCTGGCGTGGCGGTCAGCAGCAGCACGCCCGGCACGCGTTCAGCTAACTGTTCGATGGTCATATATTCACGGCTCGGCGCATCGGTACTCCACACCAGATGATGCGCTTCGTCGACCACCAGCAAATCCCACTCGGCGTCGCACAAATGTTCCAGACGCTGCTTATTACGGCGGGCGAAATCCAGCGAACAGATCACCAGTTGTTCGGTTTCAAACGGGTTATACGCGTCGTGCTGCGCTTCGGTATAGCGTTCGTCATCGAACAGCGCGAAGCGCAGGTTGAAACGGCGCAGCATTTCTACCAGCCACTGGTGTTGCAGGGTTTCCGGAACGATGATCAATACGCGTTCCGCCGCGCCGGATAATAACTGTTGATGCAGAATCATCCCGGCTTCAATGGTTTTACCTAAGCCCACTTCATCCGCCAGCAGTACGCGCGGCGCGTGGCGACGACCTACATCATGAGCGATATTAAGCTGATGCGGGATCAGATTGGTCCGCTGACCGCGCAGGCCGCTGTATGGCATCCGGTACTGCTCGCTCTGAAATTTACGGGCGCGATAGCGCAGCGCGAACCGATCCATTCGATCGATTTGACCGGCGAACAGACGATCCTGGGGCTTACTGAAAACCAACTTGCTGTCGAGCAGAACCTCGCGCAACGTCACATTGGTCTCTTCGGTATCCAGGCGGGTGCCGACATAAACAAGCAGGCCATTTTCTTCTTTTACTTCATCGATATGTAGCTGCCAGCCTTCATGGCTTGTAATCGTATCGCCAGGGTTGAACATGACGCGGGTCACGGGAGAATCACTGCGCGCATACAGGCGGTTTTCCCCCGTGGACGGGAAAAGTAAGGTGACGGTTCGCGCATCCATCGCAACAACGGTTCCAAGTCCCAGCTCGCTTTCTGTATCGCTGATCCAGCGTTGACCAAGTGTAAAAGGCATATGTGTTCGGCTCTATATCTTTAATTGCAGGCATTACTCGCCATTCCCAGGCGACAGCACTGGATAATTGCGAGTATACGACCCCGCTACCAGGCTAATGTGGTAGTGGCGTTAATTAGGTCCAGGAATGGAAAGGGCGCTATGGTACTGGAAGGCGGCGCTTTCGTCACGCGTCAAAATAACCCCAGTTGCCCGGTCAGTAGTGTAGCAAAATTATCTTCAACGAAGGGAAGAATTCCTTCCGCCACGGGTTGTAGCTGGCGGGTAAGATAGTGTTCGTAATCCAGCGGCGACTGCTGGTAATCCACGGGCTCGGGGCCGTTAACAGTCCAGACATATTTTATGGCGCCGCGATTCTGATACTGCGCCGGACGACCCTGCTTCAGGTTTTGTTCATCCGCCAGCCGGGCGGCGCGAACGTGCGGCGGGATGTTACGTTGGTACTCATGTAAAGGGCGACGCAGACGCTTACGATAAACCAGCTGTGCGTCCAGTTCGCCCGCCATCAGTTTATCGATAGTCTCACGCACATAGTCTTGATAAGGTTCATTGCGAAAAACACGCAGATACAGCTCCTGTTGAAAGCGCTGCGCCAGCGGCGTCCAGTCGGTCCGCACCGTTTCCAGACCTTTAAATACCATGCGCTGGCTGTCGCCTTCCTGAATCAGGCCCGCGTAGCGTTTTTTACTGCCAGTATCCGCGCCGCGGATGGTCGGCATCAGAAAACGGCAAAAGTGGGTTTCAAACTCCAGCTCCAGCGCGCTGGTCAAATTTTGCTGTTGTAACGTCTGCGCCCACCATTCGTTCACGTGACGCACCAGCCTGTGCCCGATTTCCGCCGCGTCGGCTTCTGAATGCGCACGCCGGAGCCAGACGAAAGTGGAATCGGTATCGCCATAAATCACGTCATAACCCTGCGCCTCAATCAATGCTTTGGTCTGGCGCATAATCGCATGACCGCGCATGGTGATTGACGACGCCAGACGGGGATCGAAAAAGCGGCAGGCCGTGGTGCCGAGTACGCCATAAAAGGCGTTCATAATGATTTTAAGCGCCTGCGAGAGCGGTTTATTGCCCTGACGTTTGGCTTCATCGCGCCCGTGCCAGATTTGGCTAACAATTTCCGGCAGGCAGTGCTTTTCTCGTGAAAACCAGGCGTCAAGGAAACCTTCGGTACTGTGTTCCGGATCCGGCTGCGCCATGCCTTCGACCAGCCCGACGGGATCAATCAAAAACGTGCGGATAATCGACGGGTACAGGCTTTTATAATCCAGCACCAGTACTGAATCGTATAATCCGGGTTGTGAATCCATTACGTAGCCGCCGGGACTTGCCAGCGGCGGCACTTCGCCGAGATTGGGCGCGACATAGCCGGCGCGGTGCATTCGCGGAAAGTAAAGATGCCCGAATGCGGCGACCGAACCGCCGTGGCGATCGACCGGCAGACCGTTGATCGTCGCGCGTTCCAGCAAAAACGGCATGATCTCGGTTTTATGGAAAATGCGCGTGACCAGCTCGCAGTCTTTCAGGTTGTAGGTGGCGAGGGCGGGTTTATCCTGGGCAAAGCGGCGATCGATCTCATCCATACGATCCCAGGGATTATCAATGGATTTTCCTTCGCCGAGCAGTTCCTGCGAGACGGCTTCCAGCGAAAAAGACGAAAAATTCCAGAACGCGGATTTAAGCGCGTCGATACCATCGATAATGACTCGCCCTCTGGCCTGGGCGAAAAAAACGCCGTTTTTGAAGCCATGTTCGCGCCACTCCAGTTCGCTATTGTCTCGCCCCAGCCGTAAAGGGATACGGTAGCGTTCGGCATGTTTTTGCAGCATACGCAGGTCGAACTGCACCACGTTCCAGCCGATGATGACGTCAGGATCATGTTCGGCAAACCAGGCGTTGAGTTTTTCCAGCAACTGCGGGCGGCTGGCGACATACACAAGCTCGAAGTCCAGTTGGCGGTCATCGCCATTCGCCGGACCCAGCATATAAACGGTACGCTGGCCGCAGCCTTCCAGACCAATGCAATACAGTTCGCCGTGTCGCGTGGTTTCGATATCCAGCGAGACCCATTTTAGCGGCGGTCGATAGTCGGGGTGGGGTTTAAGACGCGCATTGAGGATAACGCCGTTGCGCATCTCGCCGTCTACCCAAACGGGCGACGTAATAAAACGTTCCATCAGGTAACGTTCCGGCGGGCGTACATCCGCTTCATAAACGGTGACGCCGCTTTCGCGCAGCAGTTTCTCCATCCGCATAAGCTGGCGGTGAGTGCGGCAATACAGACCGGATACCGGCTGACGATGAAAGTCTCGCAGCTGGAGCGGCGTCAGGCGATAGTCTTTTTCCGCCTGTAGCAGCGAGGCGGCGCGGGAGGTCTGGCTGGTCGGAATAAACGCCACGGATTCCTGCGGTGCCAGCGTCGCCTGCACAGGGCCGTTGTCTGTCGCCAGCCAGAAAGAGACCTCCGTTCCTTGCGGCGTATCCCGCCAGTGCCGGGTTAAAATGAAACCTGCCTGCGCCACGATGATTACCTGTCTAAAAAATTCACGCTAATTATAACCTGTTTTAGGGGGTAATACTGTTATTTTGTACAGGCATATAACGTAAAAGCCGATATCCGCTGTAATAAAAAGTTTCTCGCAGTAAGAAGCGGGTTTGCGCCCACCAGGATTTATAGCGGGTGGATCGCGTGGGTGATGAGCGGCTATCGATACCATTATCCTGAGCGATAGTTTTCAGACGCAGCATATGCAGCGGATCGCTGACCAGTAACGCTGTGCGCCATTGTTGTTGTCGCAGTATCTGTTTTGCGTAACGAATATTTTCGCGCGTCACGGTAGAGCGCTCTTCAATAAAAATCGCCTTAGCCGGAATGCCTTTTTCCAGAACGTATTGACGGGCTATCGCCGCGTCGGAAACCGTTGCGCCAGCGCCGTAGCCGCCGGTTAATACCAACGCGCGGACAATGTGTTGTTGGTAAAGCCAGATGGCATGATCCAGTCTGGCCTGAAAAACGGGAGAAGGCGTTTTTCCGCTAACGCCTGCTCCTGCGACAATCGCGCAGTCAGCTACGCGCGTCTGGTTTTGCTGACTGAACTGATAAATAGCGATAGCGTTATGGATAAACACCGTGGCCATAATAAGAATTATGCCTGCCGCGATTCTGGTGATGTAGCGATATTTCATGAATGAGTTCGTTCCCCGTGACGGGTGTAATGGATATTTTAACGATAAAAGGGCTTTTAGCGTCAGATATTTTTGCTGACGTATATTTATCAATATATACCCAAAATAATTCGAGTTGCTTAAAGGCGGCAAGGGAGTGAGTCCCCAGGAGCATAGATAACTATGTGACTGGGGTGAGCGACCAATCTGCCGGGAGCAGATTTGAACGTCGCGTGCGACGGCCCGTCAGGGCAAGGCCCATGGATGGGCCGAGTAATCCGTAGCCAACACATAAGCAACTCGAAGTATGAAGGGTATAATGATGCTGGTGTAGACAGCAGATATAATTATCCTATAACTGCTAATTTTGAATCATGTTTATTTACAGTTTTTACCCATGTATTAGCCGTTTTGTGTCAAGTCTGTTTTCATACATTCAGTATTTTTCAGAAAGGCGCTTGTTCGAATCTGTTACTTATTTCTCGGATTAACAAAAAAGCGATATTTTTTGTTTGTTTTAATTAATGAAAAGTGTAACAATTTCATTTGGAACATCCGCACCGTCAGGTAGAAATATAATATTCCAATTGGCCGCTATGGTTAAATAAAAATGGATTACAGTGCGAATTCGTCGGGAACTCTCTGCATAATTTAATTTTTATTTTAGAATATAATTTTATTTTGACTTTCAGGTGCGGGTGTTTTTATCAAAATTTGTGGTATTCGGGAATGATCTTTTATGAATGTGAGTATGCAGGTGCGTCTGGTAGGGAGCGACCGTTATCTTTTCGTCAATACTCAACGCGCTAACCCTTCCATAAAAACCGTGAGTCGATTTTTTGAGTATAAAACATGGACAGAACAGATTTGGCGTACCGAAATTATTGAAAACGGCAATGCTTTTTTTCACTGGCAAGGACACGACAGAAAAAACGGACATCGGGATACCATTATTAATTATCTGTTAAATGGGCAACGCTGGCAGTCAACAATCGAGGATTATATTTTCTTCCATGCGCTGGAAGGAAAAGTGTTGCAGGGATATTATGATAATATTATTGAATATGTGAGTTCTGATCATTACGTCTATCAAAGCGCATTTGCTGAATATATCACCGACCAGACTCATCAACGCGCCCCCCATGGGACGCGTTTTTAGAGGCATTACTGCCCGTAATAGGCTTTTGCGCCATGTTTGCGTAGATAGTGTTTATCCAGCAGGGATTGCTGCATGTCGGGCAACTGCGGCGCAAGCTGGCGGCAGAAGATCCCCATATAGGCCACTTCTTCCAGCACGATGGCGTTATGCACTGCATCCTCGGCATTTTTACCCCAGGCAAACGGGCCGTGCGAATGGACAAGCACGCCGGGCATTTGAGCGGCGTCAATGCCTTGTTTTTCAAAGGCTTCAACAATGACATTGCCCGTTTCCCATTCATACTCGCCATTAATTTCCGCCTCGGTCATTTTGCGAGTGCAGGGAATCGTACCGTAGAAATAGTCGGCGTGGGTGGTGCCCGTCGCCGGAATCGGCTGACCCGCCTGCGCCCAGATAGTCGCGTGGCGCGAATGGGTGTGTACGATGCCGCCGATAGTCGGAAATGCCTGATATAACAAACGGTGAGTTGGCGTATCGGACGACGGTTTCTTATGACCTTCAACGACTTCACCGGTCTCCAGGCTGACCACCACCATATCGTCAGCGGTCATGACGCTATAATCGACTCCGGACGGCTTAATCACCAGTACGCCGCGTTCGCGATTGACGGCGCTGACGTTACCCCAGGTAAGGGTGACCAGGTTGTGTTTTGGCAGCGCCAGATTGGCTTCCAGTACCTGGCGTTTGAGATCTTCTAACATTGTTTTCTCCCTGCCGGATGGCGCTTCGCTTATCCGGCCTACGAGCGACGGTGTGCCGGATGGCGACATAAATGCCTTATTCGGCCTACAGGACCGTAGGCCCGGTAAATGAAATGCCACCGGGCAATTCGTTTCACCAATTAACGTTTGAACCCGTAATACACCTCGTTCCAGCGCAGCGCGTCCTTAAAGGCTGGCAGACGGGTATCGTTATCAATCACCGCGATTTCGATATCGTGTATTTCTGCAAACTGGCGCATATCGTTCAGATCCAGCGCGTGGCTGAAGACGGTATGGTGCGCGCCGCCAGCCAGAATCCATGCTTCGGAGGCGGTCGGCAGATCCGGCTGCGCCTTCCACAGCGCGTTAGCCACCGGCAGTTTCGGCAGGGAGTGCGGCGTTTTTACGGTGTCAATGCAGTTGACCAGCAGGCGGTAACGATCGCCGAGGTCGATCAGGCTGGCGACGATCGCCGGGCCGGTTTGGGTATTGAAAATCAAACGCGCCGGATCTTCCTTGCCGCCAATGCCGAGGTGCTGGACGTCGAGGATCGGTTTCTCTTCCACCGCGATGGAGGGACACACTTCCAGCATGTGCGAGCCGAGCACCAGATCGTTGCCTTTCTCGAAGTGGTAGGTGTAATCCTCCATAAATGAGGTGCCGCCCTGCAGACCGGTTGACATTACTTTCATAATGCGAAGCAGAGCGGCGGTTTTCCAGTCGCCTTCGCCCGCAAAGCCGTAGCCCTGTTGCATCAGACGCTGTACGGCCAGACCCGGAAGTTGTTTCAGGCCGTGCAAATCTTCAAATGTCGTCGTAAAGGCGTGGAATCCGCCCTGTTCCAGGAAACGCTTCATACCGAGTTCAATGCGCGCCGCTTCCCGCACGTTCTGGCGTTTATCGCCGTGGATCCGGGTGGCGGGCGTCAGGGTATAGCTGCTTTCATACTCGTCAATCAGAGCGTTGATATCGCCGTCACTAATTGCGTTCACCACCTGCACCAGATCGCCGACCGCCCAGGTATTGACCGAAAAGCCAAATTTGATTTGCGCGGCCACTTTATCACCGTCAGTCACTGCGACTTCACGCATATTGTCGCCGAAGCGGCAGACTTTTAGCTGGCGGGTATCCTGTTTAGAGACCGCCTGGCGCATCCAGGCGCCGATACGCGTATGGGCCTCTTTATCCTGCCAGTGGCCAGTGACGACCGAGTGCTGCTGGCGCATCCGCGCGCCGATAAACCCGAACTCGCGGCCGCCGTGCGCAGTCTGGTTCAGGTTCATAAAGTCCATATCGATGCTGTCCCACGGCAGGGCGGCGTTAAATTGGGTATGGAATTGCAGTAGTGGTTTGTTAAGGATACTCAGCCCGTTGATCCACATTTTGGCCGGGGAGAAGGTGTGCAGCCAGACCACCAGCCCTGCGCAGCGATCGTCATAATTGGCGTCACGACAAATAGCGGTAATCTCATCCGGCGAGGTGCCCAGCGGTTTTAATACCAGTTTACATGGCAGTTTGGCTTCGGTATTCAGCGCGTTGACCACATGCTCGGCATGTTGAGTGACCTGACGCAGGGTTTCTGCGCCATACAAATGCTGGCTGCCAATCACAAACCATACTTCATAATTATCAAAAATCGTCATTGTCGTGTCCTTAATGAGTCAGGATTGCCTGATTGGCCGGGGTCGTTGGCGCCGGCGCGGCAGTCGGAAGATAATGTTGTTCTGCGCTTAGCGCCCACTGCTGGTAGCGGCGGTAAAGCTGTTCGAGGCGTTGCGCCTGTTCAGGGCGGGGACGCAGAGTGCGTTCTACCGCGCTTGCCATGCTTTGCTGGGCGGCAGGAATATCGGCATGGACTTTCGCAGCGACGGCGGCAAAGATAGCGGCGCCTAATGCGCAACACTGGTCGGAAGCGACGATCTGCAACGGACGATTCAGTACGTCGCAGCAGACCTGCATAATGACCTGATTTTTACGGGCGATGCCGCCAAGCGCCATCACGTTATTGACCGCGATACCCTGCTCGGTAAAACACTCCTGAATGGCGCGCGCGCCGAAGGCGGTCGAAGCGACCAGACCGCCAAACAGCGCTGGCGCGTCGGTGGCGAGATTGAGATCGGTAATGACGCCTTTCAGACGCTGATTAGCGTTTGGCGTGCGGCGACCGTTAAACCAGTCGAGCACCACCGGCAGGTGATCCAGGGACGGATTTTTCGCCCAGGCGTTGGTGAGCGCTGGCAGTAGCTGCTTCTGGCTGGCGTTAATCTGGGGTTTCAGTTCCGGGTGCTGCGCGGCAAGTTGTTCCAGCGGCCAGCTCAACACGCGGCTAAACCAGGCGTAGATGTCGCCGAAAGCAGATTGCCCCGCTTCCAGACCGATAAAGTTCGGCACCACGCTGCCATCAACCTGACCGCAAATGCCTTTCACGGCGCGATCCCCGACGCTCTGTTTATCCGCAATCAGAATGTCGCAGGTAGACGTGCCGATGACTTTTACCAGCGTATTGGACTGTGCGCCCGCGCCGACCGCGCCCATGTGGCAGTCGAACGCGCCGCCGGAAATCACTACGCTTTCCGGCAAGTCGAGGCGCTGCGCCCATTCGGCGCACAGGGTGCCCACGGGCAGATCGGCGGTGAAGGTTTCGCTAAATAACGGGTAGTGCAGATGACGGTTAATGCACGGATCGAGTTCATCAAAGAAGCTCGCGGGCGGCAGACCGCCCCAGCTTTCATGCCACAGTGTTTTGTGCCCGGCGCTGCAGCGGCCACGGCGGATATCCTGCGGGCGAGTGGTGCCGGAAAGCAGCGCCGGCACCCAGTCACACAGCTCAATCCACGAGACGGCGGCCTGCGCGACGGCGCTATCCTGGCGGGTGACGTGCAAAATCTTCGCCCAGAACCATTCGCTGGAGTAAATGCCGCCAATATAGCGGGAGTAGTCGACCTTGCCTGGCTTATGGCACAGACGAGTGATTTCGTCGGCCTCTTCCACGGCGGTGTGATCTTTCCACAGCACAAACATCGCATTCGGGTTCTCGGCGAACTCTGGACGCAGCGCCAGGACGTTACCGTCGGCGTCAATCGGCGCTGGCGTAGAGCCGGTGCTGTCAACGCCAATGCCAACGACATTTGCGCGTTGCGCGGCGCTTAATTGTGCCAGAACGGCTTTCAGCGCGGCCTCCATTGACTCCATGTAGTCGCGCGGATGATGACGGAACTGGTTGTTCGGGCCGTCGCAATAACGGCCTTCTTGCCAGCGCGGATACCACTCTACGCTGGTGGCGATCTCGTCGCCGGTGGCGCAGTCCACTGCCAGAGCGCGCACTGAATCACTGCCAAAATCGAGGCCAATTGCAATTGCCATCGTCTTACTCCATCCAGAAAAACAGGTATGGAGAAACAGTAGAGAGTCGCGGCAAAAACCGTCAGGCAGGATCCGCTAATCTTATGGACAAAAATGCTAATGCTTTGCAAAGTGTGACGCTGTGCAAATATTCAATGTGGACATTCCAGCCATAGTTATAGACACTTCTGTTACTTAATTTTATCGCCTGAACTGTACGCTTTTGTTACAAAGCGCTTTTCACAAGCGGGGTTGATACGTGCTTTCATCAAGCGCAAGGTCTTGCGGAGACGTAAGCACTGTCGTCCTGGTCAATATGGACAATTTGTTTCTTCTCTGAACATCGGGGGGTAGAGAAATCATGGCTGAAACGCAAAATGATCCGCTATTGCCGGGATATTCATTTAATGCCCATCTGGTCGCCGGACTGACGCCAATTGAAGCGAATGGATATCTGGATTTTTTTATCGATCGTCCGTTGGGCATGAAGGGATATATTCTTAACCTGACCATCCGCGGAGAGGGCGTCATTAATAATAATGGCGAGCAGTTTGTCTGTCGGCCTGGCGATATATTATTGTTTCCGCCGGGCGAGATTCATCACTATGGACGGCATCCGGACGCCAGCGAGTGGTATCACCAGTGGGTTTATTTCCGGCCTCGCGCCTACTGGCAGGAGTGGCTGACCTGGCCGACAATCTTTGCCCAGACAGGATTTTTCCGCCCGGACGAGGCGCGCCAGCCGCATTTCAGCGAACTGTTCGGGCAGATCATCAGCGCCGGGCAAGGGGAAGGCCGCTATTCTGAGCTACTGGCGATCAATCTGCTGGAGCAGCTGTTGCTCAGACGTATGGCGGTAATTAATGAGTCGTTGCATCCGCCGATGGATAGCCGTGTGCGCGATGCCTGCCAGTATATCAGCGACCATCTGGCGGACAGCCATTTTGATATCGCCAGCGTCGCCCAGCATGTCTGCCTGTCGCCCTCCCGGTTATCGCATCTGTTCCGCCAGCAGTTAGGCATTAGCGTATTGAGTTGGCGCGAAGATCAGCGTATCAGCCAGGCGAAACTCCTGCTTAGCACCACGCGAATGCCGATAGCGACCGTTGGGCGCAATGTTGGATTTGACGATCAGCTCTATTTTTCGCGGGTATTTAAAAAATGCACCGGGGCAAGTCCTAGCGAGTTCAGGGCCGGATGTGAATAAAAAGTGAATGATGTGTCCACAAAGATGTCATAAGCCGTAACTATTCGGATAATTGACGGCTTGACGAAGGGGGTCGGGGTAAGCAGAATCCCTGCTTCATCACGCTGACGGACACACTATGCAAGCACTGCTGGAACATTTTATCACCCAATCCACTCTGTATTCGCTCATCGCCGTGTTGCTGGTCGCCTTCCTGGAATCGCTGGCGCTGGTGGGGTTGATTTTACCCGGCACGGTACTGATGGCGGGGCTGGGCGCGCTTATCGGCAGCGGCGAGCTCAATTTTTGGCATGCCTGGCTGGTGGGTATTATCGGCTGTCTGATGGGCGACTGGATTTCGTTCTGGCTGGGGTGGCGCTTTAAAAAGCCGCTACACCGCTGGTCTTTTATGAAAAAGAACAAGTCGCTGCTGGATAAAACCGAACACGCGCTGCATCAGCACAGTATGTTCACGATCCTGGTCGGACGTTTTGTCGGTCCGACGAGGCCGCTGGTGCCGATGGTGGCAGGGATGCTGGATCTTCCCGTAGCGAAATTTATTGGGCCGAACTTGATTGGCTGTTTGCTGTGGCCGCCGTTTTATTTCCTGCCGGGCATTCTGGCGGGAGCGGCAATCGATATTCCTTCCGATATGCAGAGCGGAGATTTCAAATGGCTGCTGCTGGCGACGGCGTTGCTGCTGTGGGTCGGAGGCTGGCTATGCTGGCGGCTGTGGCGCAGCGGCAAAGCGGCAGTCGATCGTTTAACCGCGTATTTCCCCCGCAGCCGTTTGCTGTATCTGGCGCCGTTGACGCTCGGGATCGGCGTGGTCGCGCTGGTGGTGCTGGTTCGCCACCCGCTGATGCCGGTATATATCGATATTCTGCGCAAAGTTGTGGGTTACTAACGATTCCTTTGCCGGATGGCGGCTTCGCCTTATCCGGCCTACAAAATATGGGATTTGATGCCCAATAGCGCTGAGGCGCTGGCTTGACCGCTTAGTAGCTCGTCTGTTTTGCCTTGCCACGCAATGCGTCCGTCGGCCACGACGATTGACCGGGGCGCAATTCGCGCCGCATCTTCCACGCTGTGCGAGACCATCAACAGCGTGAGCTGTCGCTCGCGGCAGATATCGCTGACCAACGTCAGCATCTCCTGGCGCAGCGCGGGATCGAGCGCGGAGAACGGTTCATCCAGCAGCAGTACCGGCTGTTCACGTACCAGGCAGCGCGCCAGCGCTACCCGCTGACGCTGGCCGCCGGACAGTTCGCCCGGTAAACGCGTTATCAGACTCTCAATGCCCATCTGATGTGCGATAGCGTCCCGTTTTTCCCGCTGGCTGGCGTTGAGCGTTAACCCAGGATTTAGCCCCAGACCGATATTTTGCTGCACATTCAGGTGGCTGAATAAATTATTCTCCTGAAACAGCATTGAGACCGGACGGCGTGAGGGCGGCGTAAGCGTATGATCTTCACCGGCAATCAGTAACGTACCGCTGGCAGGCGCAAGAAAACCGGCAATTAAATTCAACAACGTGCTTTTCCCCGCGCCGCTGGGGCCAAGAATCGCCACCTGCTCGCCGCGTTCTACCTCCAGCGTAAAACGCATCGGCAAATGATGGTAAAGCCAGGTGATATCAATCAGTTCTAGCATGTCGGCCCGGTAGTTTCTCTATGAGGGTAAATAACGTAAAACAGAGCAGCAACAGTATCAGCGCGGTCACCGCGCCGTCCTGGCTGCGGTAGGAGCCGATCTGCTGATACAGATAAAACGGCAGCGTGCGGAAATTGTCATTGCCGAAAAGCGCGACGACGCCAAAATCACCGATAGAAAGTACGCAGGCAAACGCCAGCGCCTGCGCCAGCGGACGTTTCAGCGCCCGCAGTTCCACGACCTTTAACCGCGACCAGCCTTCAATTCCCAATGACTGGCACAGCATTCCATAACGGGCGGTAATATCGCGCATTGGGTTTTCCAGGACTTTTAGCGCGTAGGGGATTGCCATCAGCGCATTGGTGAAAATCACGATGCCGTCGGCGGATTCCGGTAAGCCAACGCTGTTATTGAGCAGTAAAAAGAAGCCTGTCGCCAGCACGATCCCCGGCATCGCGAGGATCAACATCCCGCTGAGTTCCAGCGTTTGTCCGGCGAATAGTTGCTGGCGTTGGCGTAGCTCGCGGCTACTCCACAGTAGCATCATGGTCAGCACCACACACAGAACGCCCGCCGCCAGCGCAATGCGTAGCGATGTCCAGACAGCCTGCCACAGAATGGGTTGCGCCAGCACCTCCGGCAGGCTGCGGTTGACGCCATCGACCACCACGGCGACCAGCGGCGGAAGCAGCAGCAGCAGCGCCAGCACGATTAATAAGGCGTCCGTCAGACGGCTGTGGAGACGATCGTCAGGATCGCGCCAACCCTGCGTCAGCGTCATCCCCGGCGCAATCGCTTTGCTCAACCGTTGGCTTAGCAGTACCAGCGCCAGGCAGCAGACCATCTGGATTAATGCCAGCATCGCCGCGCGGGCGGGATCGTAGTCATAACTGAGCGCCTGAAAGATAGCCAGCTCGATAGTGGTGGCCTGCGGGCCGCCGCCGAGCGACAGAACCGTTGCGAAACTGGCGAAGCAGAGCATAAAAATCAGCGCCGCGACGGGCGGAATTTGGCGGCGCAGCCACGGCCATTCGACAAAACGGAAAAAATGCCAGCCGCGCATACCGAGCTGGGCGGCGAGCTGGCGCTGCTCGCCGGGAATGCTTTCCAAAGATTGCAGCAACAAACGGCTCGCCATTGGCAGGTTAAAAAAGACGTGCGCCAGTAAAATGCCCTGCAAGCCGTAGGGGGAGAATGTCCACTGAAGCCCCAGCATCTGCCACAGCGAGGCCAGCCAGCCCTGACGGCCATACACGCTAAGAATACCGAACACGGCAACCAGTACCGGCAGAATCAGCGTCATGGCGCACAGACGCAGCAGCGCCAGACGTCCAGGAAAACGGCGTCGATAAAGCGCGCGGGCGAGAAAAACCGCCGGGACCACAGACAGCACTGCGGACAGAAACGCCTGCCAGAATGAGAAGCGCACCACATGCCACAGGTAGCTATCCCGCCAGATTGTCGACCACGCGCCCGACGGCGCGTTCAGCCAAAGCGCCAGAAAGGCCGCCAGCGAGACGGTTATCATCAGCGCGGCGGCGCACAGCCCCGGAATCAGCCAGCCGGGAATTAACGGCTGACGGCGCGTTGCCATTCGCTAATCCATGCCTGGCGTTGTGCTGCCACTTGTTGCGGCGTGAATTCCAGCGTTGTGGCGGGTTTTGCCAATGATTCAAACCCTGCTGGTAGGGCGACGTCCGCTACCGGGTACATCCAGTTGCCGGTGGGTATGGCGTTCTGAAACGCCGGAGAAACCATAAATTTGAGGAATTTCTCCGCCAGTTCCGGCTGCTTACTGGCGACGGTACGCGCCGCGACTTCTACCTGTAAGTAATGGCCTTCGCTGAAGTTCGCGGCGGCGTAATTGTCCTTCTTCTCTTCAATAATGTGATACGCCGGAGAGGTGGTGTAACTGAGCACCAAATCGCTTTCACCTTTCAGAAATAAACCGTAGGCCTCGCTCCAGCCTTTCGTCACCGTCACCGTTTTGGCCGCCAGTTTTTGCCAGGCCTGCGGCGCGTTATCGCCATAGACTTTGCGCATCCACAGTAACAGCCCCAGCCCTGGCGTACTGGTACGCGGGTCCTGATAAATCACCCGCCATTTTTGATCGCTCTCGACCAGTTCTTTCAGGCTTTTCGGCGGATTTTTCAGCTTGCTTTTATCGTAGACAAAGGCGAAATAGCCGTAATCGAACGGCACAAATGTGTCGTTTTTCCAGCCGCCGGGCACCTTGACCGCCTCATTCGCCACGCCGCTTTTGGCAAAGAGTTTAGTTTGCGTGGCCGCTTCCAGCAGATTGTTGTCCAGCCCCAACACCACATCGGCTTTGCTGTTCTTCCCCTCCATCCGCAGGCGGTTGAGCAGTGAAACGCCATCCTCCAGCGCCACCAGTTTCAGCTCGCAGTTGCAATCGGCTTCAAACGCTTTTTTCACCGCCGGGCCTGGCCCCCAGTCGGCGGCGAACGAGTCGTAGGTATAGACGGTGAGAACGGGTTTGGCGAAAGCAGGCGCCGCGCACAGGAGTAAAAGCGGAAGATATTTTTTTAACACTTTGCACCTCAGTTAAAGAGTGGCAAAGGACTTGAGAGGTAACCTCAAATCCCTTCGCCGGCATTATCCGGATCAGGTTCGACGGGTATTTTCTCAGCGCGCGCATGAGCGCGGCACCCCGTTGAGTTCGGCGTTAGTGTAGTGATTTTGTTGCCGGGCAGCAATCAAGAGCTGGCGTTAAGGATCTGGCGGCGCAAACCACGCCGATTTAAAATCAAACCAGCCGAGGGTATTCATGCGCAGCCCGCGCATACTGCGTTGTCCCTGGATAATCAGCCAGTGGTGGATCAACGGCACAATCGCTTTGTTGACCAGCAGTTGCTGGCACCAGTTCGCCAGGTTCATCTCGCCAGCGCGCCACTGCGCGGCGTCGTCCTGCCAGTCGCGCGGAATGCAGTTCTGCAAGAGCGGTACTTCGCACAAGTGCGCGAACAGCGAGAAATCCAGCGGCAGCGTAAAGTTAGCGCTATTGAGCCAGATATCGCTTTCGATCTCGCCGGCGTGCCATTGATCGTAGTCGATCTCCTGAATATGCAGATGCACCTGATGTTCAGCCAGAAGCGCGCTCATGATATGGGCGATAACCCGGTGCTCAATGTGTTCGCGATAGAAGGTCAGCGTGAGGGTTTCCAGCCCGGCGGGTTTTTCGCCCGGGCCTGGACGGGCGTGGTGCCAGCGCGGTAAAAGCCCATAGGCCGGGAACCAGAGCTGCTGTAGCGGTTCATCGGCATGATAGAGTAAATTGGTGGGGGAGAGGACGTGGCTTACCCATTCTCTGACCTGCGGATGCGCGCCGCGCGGCGTCCTGGCGTCGAATAGCAGGTAATAGCACCCCTCTTCCAGTCGGCTTTCTATCGCTTTTTCACCGCCTTGTATCGGCCCTTCCAGCATCAAGCCGCAGGCCGGTTCTTCACTGATATCCGGCAGTACCCAGACGTTCACTTCGTCTATCAACGCCCGATAGCCGAAGTAGTCATCAAAGGCGAGTATCTTGAGCTGGTTTGGCGTATTACGCCGCACGGCATAAGGCCCGGTGCCGATAGGGTGGCTGGCGAAATTAGCCAGCGTTTCCCACTCCCGCGGCAAAATCATCGCCGGGACCTGGCCCAGCAGCCACGGCAACCAGCGATCCGGCTGGGAAAGATGAATATCCAGCGTCCACGCGGTAGGGGAGTCTATCTTTGTGATGTGCGAGTAAAGCGGAAGCGTATTGATACGCGTCAGCGAGGAGATGACATCTTCCATCTCCAGCTCGCGGCCATGATGAAAATGAATGCCGGGGCGCAGGTAGAAGCGCCACAGTAAAGGGGAAATTTGCTGCCAGTGGTGCGCAATGTCCGCTTCCAGTTCCCCGTTTTCCTCATTTACCCGCGTGAGCGAACTGAAAATTTGCCGGGCAATATGAGTTTCCGAGCGACGTAATGCGGTTCCCGGCAGAAGATTGTGCATCGGACGATAGTAAAGAACCCGCAGAATATGCCGCCCCTGGCGGAAGCTGCGTCCCAGATGGGAAATCAGCATTTGCCTGACAGCGCTTTTATCGCCGACCAGTTGTACCAGTTGATCGATTCGATCTTGTTCCAGCAGGTCTTCCGCCCGCTGCTGTTGCAGCGCCAGTCCGGTATACAGGAACGTCAGACGCGAACGCTTTCCGCGTCCAACCTCGGCTTCCCATGTTAGCCAACCGCGCGCCTGCATCGTATTTAGCAGCGTACGCATATGGCGACGCGAACAGTTCAGCAGATCCGCCAGCTCATTAAGCGTGGTGTCTTGCGTTTTACCGTCACAACATTGCCAGAGACGGATAAATTGTTGTTGCAGGCGACCTGAGGGCATAAAAGGGGAACTCCGATGAAAAACTCAGCAATTTTATTATCCCTATATTAGGCCAATAATATCTTTCGATGAAGCAAGAGGAAGAGGTCACTATGCGCCAGTTCTGGTTGAGATATTTTGCCGCGACGGAAAAAACGTCCTGGCTGGCTTGCCTGAGCGCGCCGCAGCGCTTAAAAATGCTCGCGGAACTGATGCAGTGGGAGGCGACCGATTGAAGCCAATTGCAGACATCATGTGTGACTGAGTATTGGTGTAGGCGATAGCCTAAAATCACCCGCCAGCAGATAATATCTGCTGGCTTTTTTTATTTCGGCTGTTTCTGGATGACGACGATGGGACGGCGTCTCAACGGGATTTATACGGCGGTCTCTGTGGTCACGCAGGTGGTGAGCGGGCGAGTAAAAGACGTGTAATGTTGCGTGACAAGCGCCATTTTGCATGGTACTGAAACAGACTTTTTTTTATTTTTATCATCGCTAATCTTATACGCGTTATCGCATGGTGCTTTAACGTGTTTAGTACAAAGGAATGATAATGAAAAAGGTTTTTTTGCTTGCAGCGCTTTTTGCTATGTCCAACTCCTCTTTCGCGGCAATGGCTGAAAGTTGTCAGCAATATTTTAATGATATTGATGCCCTGGTTGAGCAGGCTGCAGCAACGAGTGAACAGGCAAAACAGCAATTTGACGCGATGAAGCCTCAACTCGAAGCGTCAAAAAAACAGTTGGAAACTGTAGCTGCATCTGACCAGGATGCTGCGTGTAAGCAGGCTCTGGCGTCAATGGTTCAGATTAAACAGGCTCTGGGATTAAAATAAGATAGATACCAGCAATAAGCGATGAGTATCGCTTATTGCTGGTCGTTTTGGTATCAACGCATAAACTCAGGCTGCTTGTCTTCGTACTCGGCAATCGCGTCTTCGTGCTGCAGCGTCAGCCCGATGCTGTCCAGACCGTTCAACATGCAGTGGCGGCGGAAGTCGTCGATTTTAAAGCTGTAGGTCTTATCGCCTGCTTTCACCACCTGTGCTTCCAGATCCACTTCAAAATGAATGCCCGGATTGGCTTTCACCAGGCTGAACAGCTCATCGACCTGTTCGTCGCTTAATTTCACCGGCAGCAGTTGGTTATTGAAACTGTTGCCGTAGAAGATGTCGGCGAAGCTTGGCGCGATCACCACTTTAAAACCGTAATCGGTCAACGCCCACGGCGCGTGTTCGCGTGAAGAGCCGCAGCCAAAGTTTTCCCGCGCCAACAGTATCGACGCGCCTTGATATTCCGGAAAGTTCAGCACGAATTCCGGATTTGGCTGTTGGCCCTTTTCGTCCAGGAAGCGCCAGTCGTTAAACAGATGGGCGCCAAAACCGGTGCGCGTAACCTTCTGCAAAAACTGTTTAGGGATAATTGCATCGGTATCGACGTTGGCGGCATCCAGTGGGACAACCAGGCCGGTATGCTGGGTAAATTTCTCTGCCATGGTAGTTTCCTTATTTGATGCTGCGAATGTCGGCGAAGTGGCCGGTAACGGCGGCAGCGGCGGCCATCGCCGGGCTAACCAGGTGAGTGCGACCCCCGCGGCCCTGACGGCCTTCAAAGTTACGGTTGCTGGTGGAGGCGCAGCGCTCGCCCGGGTTCAGGCGGTCATTATTCATGGCCAGGCACATGGAACAGCCTGGTAAGCGCCATTCAAATCCTGCTTCGATAAAGATCTTGTCCAGACCTTCCGCTTCCGCCTGCGCTTTCACCGGACCTGAACCCGGCACCACCAGCGCCTGCACGCCAGGCGCAACTTTGCGCCCTTTGGCGACTTCCGCCGCCGCGCGCAAATCTTCAATACGCGAATTGGTACAAGAGCCGATAAAGACTTTATCAATAGCAACGTCCGTTAACGGTACGCCCGGCTGTAAGCCCATATAAGCCAGCGCTTTTTCGGCGCTGGCGCGCTCAACCGGATCGCTAAAAGAGGCGGGATCGGGGATGATGTCGGTGACGGAAATCACCTGGCCCGGATTCGTGCCCCAGGTCACCTGTGGCGCGATCTCTTCTGCTCGCAGGGTGACGACAGTATCAAAGGTCGCGCCGTCATCGGTTTTCAGCGTTTTCCAGTACTCGACGGCTTCGTCAAAATCGCGGCCCTTCGGCGCGTGCAAACGCCCTTTTACGTAGTTGAAAGTGGTTTCATCCGGGGCGACCAGACCGGCTTTGGCGCCCATCTCAATCGCCATATTGCACAGCGTCATGCGGCCTTCCATACTCAGCGCGCGGATAGCGTCGCCGCAAAATTCAACCACGTGTCCGGTGCCGCCGGCGCTACCGGTTTTACCGATGATCGCCAGCACAATGTCTTTGGCGGTAATGCCCGGCGCGGCGTTGCCCGTGACTTCAATCTTCATGGTTTTAGCGCGCCCCTGTTTCAGGGTTTGCGTCGCCAGTACATGTTCTACCTCAGAAGTGCCGATGCCGAAGGCCAGCGCGCCAAACGCGCCGTGGGTAGCGGTGTGGGAGTCGCCGCAGACGATGGTCATACCCGGCAGGGTAACGCCCTGTTCCGGCCCCATCACATGGACGATGCCCTGATATGGGTGATTCAGGTCATACAGTTCGACGCCGAACTCGTTACAGTTCTTAATCAGCTCCTGCATCTGGATACGCGCCATTTCACCGGAAGCATTAATGTCTTTAGTCTGCGTCGAGACGTTGTGATCCATCGTGGCGAAGGTTTTCCCTGGCTGACGTACCGGACGATGGTGCGCGCGCAGACCGTCAAACGCCTGCGGAGAGGTGACTTCATGCACCAGGTGGCGATCGATGTACAGCAGCGGCGTTTCGTTTGGCGCCTCAAAGACCACGTGGGCATCAAATAATTTTTCGTATAACGTTTTGGCCATGATTACACCCCTTCTGCGACATAGCGGGCGATAATATCGCCCATCTCATCGGTACTGACTGCGACAGCGCCCCTGGCTAAATCGCCGGTGCGAACGCCCTCTTCTAATGCGCGATTGATCGCCTGTTCAATGGCCGTTGCCGCATCGTTGGCATCCAGGCTGTAGCGCAGCAGCAGCGCCAGCGACAGGATCTGCGCAATTGGGTTGGCGATATTTTTCCCGGCGATATCCGGCGCGGAGCCGCCAGCCGGTTCATACAGGCCAAACCCTTGCTCGTTCAGGCTGGCGGAGGGCAACATCCCCATTGAGCCGGTGATCATGGCGCATTCGTCGGACAGAATGTCGCCGAACAGGTTAGAGCACAGCAGGACGTCAAACTGCGACGGGTCTTTAATCAACTGCATGGTGGCGTTATCGATATACATGTGCGCGAGTTCCACATCGGGATACGTTTTCGCGACATCATTGACGATCTCACGCCACAGGATAGAGCTTTGCAGTACGTTGGCTTTATCTATAGAGGTGACTTTACGGCGGCGTTTACGCGCCGATTCAAAGGCGATACGGGCAATGCGCTCGATCTCAAAGCGGTGATAAACTTCGGTATCAAAGGCTTTTTCGTACTGACCGCTGCCTTCGCGGCCTTTTGGCTGACCGAAATAGATCCCGCCGGTCAGCTCGCGCACGCACAGGATATCGAAACCGTTAGCGGCGATATCGGCGCGCAACGGGCAAAATGCTTCCAGTCCCTGATACAGTTTCGCCGGACGCAGGTTACTGAATAACTTGAAATGCTTGCGCAGCGGCAGCAGGGCGCCGCGCTCTGGCTGGCTTTCCGGGGGCAAATTTTCCCATTTCGGGCCGCCGACGGAGCCAAACAGAACGGCATCCGCCTGCTCACACCCTTCAACGGTGGCTTTCGGCAGTGGATGGCCATGATTGTCGATAGCAATACCGCCGACGTCATAGCGGCTGGTGGTGATACGCATATCAAAACGGCTGCGTACCGCATCCATAACTTTCAGGGCTTGCGCCATGACTTCCGGGCCGATACCGTCGCCCGGCAGTACGGCAATATGATAGTTCTTCGACATTACACGGTTTCCTTGTTGTTCTCTTTATTTTGAGCTTTGCGTTGCAATTCTTTTTCAACTTCGGCGGCGCGCCAGATATTGTTCAGTACGTGCACCATCGCTTTGGCGGAGGATTCGACGATATCCGTCGCCAGCCCGACGCCGTGGAAGCGGCGACCATGATGGTTCACGACGATATCGACCTGACCCAGCGCATCTTTGCCCTGGCCTTTGGCATTCAGGTCGTATTTAACCAACTCAACGTCGTAGCCAGTGATGCGGTTAATCGCCTGATAGATGGCGTCGACCGGGCCGTTGCCGTTCGCCGCCTCGGCCTTGATCTCTTCACCACAGGCCAGCTTCACGGAAGCGGTGGCGATATCGCTGGAGCCGGACTGCACGCTGAAGTAATCCAGACGGAAATGCTCTGGTTCTTCTTGCTGTTTATTAATAAACGCCAGCGCTTCCAGGTCATAGTCGAACACCTGGCCTTTTTTGTCCGCCAGCTTCAGGAACGCGTCGTACAGGTGGTCCATGTTGTAGTCTGTGTCCTTGTAACCCATCTCTTCCATGCGATGTTTCACGGCGGCACGGCCAGAGCGGGAGGTCAGGTTCAGCTGTATCTGGTTCAGACCGATGGACTCTGGCGTCATGATTTCATAGTTTTCGCGGTTCTTGAGGACGCCATCCTGGTGGATGCCGGAAGAGTGGGCAAAAGCGCCGCTGCCGACAATCGCTTTGTTGGCCGGGATCGGCATGTTACAGATCTGGCTGACGGTCTGGCTGGTGCGCCAGATTTCGTGGTGATTGATGTTGGTGTGTACGTTCATGATGTCTTTGCGCACTTTAATCGCCATGATCACTTCTTCCAGTGCGCAGTTACCGGCACGTTCTCCGATACCGTTCATCGCGCCTTCAACCTGACGCGCGCCCGCATATACTGCCGCCAGCGAGTTGCCTACTGCTATCCCTAAATCGTCGTGGGTATGAACGGAGATGATAGCCTTGTCGATATTGGGGACACGTTCATACAGGCCGGAAATGATTCCCGCGAACTCAAACGGCATGGTATAGCCCACGGTATCGGGAATATTAATGGTTCTCGCGCCGGCGTTTATAGCGGCTTCCACCACGCGCGCCAGATCGTCAACAGGCGTCCGGCCAGCATCTTCGCAGGAGAATTCCACGTCATCAGTGTAATTACGCGCCCGCTTAACCATGTATACCGCGCGTTCGATGACCTCATCCAGCGTGCTGCGCAGCTTGGTGGCGATGTGCATTGGCGAGGTGGCGATAAAAGTATGGATGCGAAACGCGTCGGCGACCTTCAGCGCCTGTGCCGCGACGTCGATGTCTTTTTCTACACAACGCGCCAGGGCGCAAACGCGGCTGTTTTTAATGGTGCGGGCGATGGTTTGGACGGATTCAAAATCACCCGGAGAAGAGACCGGGAAGCCTACTTCCATGACATCAACACCCATGCGCTCAAGGGCCAGGGCAATCTGCAGCTTCTCTTTCGCGCTCAGGCTGGCCTGTAACGCTTGTTCGCCGTCGCGTAAGGTCGTATCAAAAATAATGACTTGCTGGCTCATGATGTGGTCCTTGTCTCCAGGGGCGCCTTGCGTCAGGCATAAAAAAACCCGCGCAACGGCGCGGGTTTTGTTTGACTTCGAGCTGACTTAATGTTGAATGCCGCCCACCGGTCTACCGCGCACAATAAATGCGTTGAGTAGTAGTAGCCCAGTGAAACGAACGATATGTGACATTAATTCAGCTCCAGCGAATGCGTTATGCTTTTAGTGGTACTGGATATGCCGTTTAATGTCAACTCTATTTTCTGTCGCCATTGCATTTTGTTGACGATATCCGGATACGTACTTTAGCTAATTGTGCTGGGCTGCGCGTCCAATAAAGGATAAAAGAACGAGTGGACATTCATACTTTTCATTGTTTGAAATATTTAGGCATTTTTGTTTGCAAATTGGTTAGGGGAATGGCCTGTTAAAGGTATGCTAAAGGTTTGGTTTATCTTTTTGATTTGTTTTATATTTTAACAAATAACCTTGTTTACTTAATGGATAAGGATAAAGTTATTGATAAATTAATGTTAACTTTTTAGCTATTAATAATATAAACATTTAATTGAAACTTAAATGATCATTCACTTGGTGTATGATTGTGTATTCGCCATAGTTATGGTTATATTGCTTGCGTAATTTAAACATTATGAATCGCAATGGTGTGACTCAGGACACATTACGCTTGCGCTGGCATTCTATTTGTCTCTGTCAGCGTCTTTATGTTTTCCGAATTTTAACGCTTTCCCTTTTTCTTATTTTATATGCATGGTAAATCATATTTTCAGGAATTATTTCTGCCTTCAGCCAGAAAAAGGGAGTTAAGCGTGACAGTGGAGTTAAATATGCCAGAGGTCAAAACCGAAAAGCCGCATCTTTTAGATATGGGCAAACCACAGCTTCGCATGGTTGATTTGAACCTATTGACTGTGTTCGATGCGGTAATGCAAGAGCAGAATATTACGCGCGCCGCCCACACGCTGGGAATGTCGCAGCCTGCGGTCAGTAACGCCGTAGCGCGTCTGAAGGTTATGTTTAATGACGAACTTTTTGTTCGATATGGACGAGGAATTCAGCCGACTGCCCGTGCATTTCAGTTATTTGGTTCAGTCCGTCAGGCGTTGCAATTGGTGCAAAATGAATTGCCGGGATCGGGGTTTGAGCCGACCAGCAGCGAACGTGTATTCAATCTTTGCGTGTGCAGTCCGCTGGATAATATCCTTACGTCACAGATTTATAATCGTGTAGAAAAAATTGCGCCAAATATTCATGTCGTTTTTAAAGCGTCGTTGAATCAGAATACTGAGCATCAGTTACGCTATCAGGAAACCGAGTTCGTTATTAGTTATGAAGAATTCCGTCGTCCTGAGTTTACCAGCGTACCGCTATTTAAAGATGAAATGGTTTTAGTCGCCAGCCGAAAACACCCGCGTATTAGCGGCCCGCTACTGGAAGGCGATGTTTATAATGAACAACATGCGGTTGTTTCTCTCGATCGTTATGCGTCATTTAGTCAGCCGTGGTATGACACGCCGGATAAACAGTCGAGCGTGGCTTATCAGGGCATGGCGCTTATCAGCGTTCTGAACGTGGTTTCGCAGACGCATTTGGTCGCTATTGCCCCGCGCTGGCTGGCGGAAGAGTTTGCGGAATCGCTGGATCTGCAAATATTGCCGTTGCCTTTAAAACTGAATAGCCGGACATGCTACCTTTCCTGGCATGAAGCGGCTGGGCGTGATAAAGGGCACCAATGGATGGAAGATTTATTAGTTTCTGTTTGTAAGCGATAAAACCGGGCAGAATAAATCAGAAACAAATTCTGGTTTATTCTGCTTTTTAGCGTATATAAAAAATTTTATGCTGAATTAACGGTGAGCGATGCTTTTCGTCGTTGTGAAAAATAGATGAATTGCTGTAAGTCTGCATTTATAAGCGATTATTTATTACCTGGTGTGATTCAGACGGAGTATTTCTCCATTTCTTCTCTTCTTGCCTCCTGATTATTCTAACCTTTCCCATCTTTACGTCATTCCACCCAATTGCCAGGCGTGATAGCGAGCGGTTAAGGTGTCCGTCAAACCGTGATGACAGGTATAAAGTGGAGGCAAGCCGTGGAGATGTTGTCTGGAGCCGAGATGGTCGTCCGATCGCTTATCGATCAAGGCGTAAAGCAGGTGTTCGGCTATCCTGGAGGCGCAGTGCTTGATATTTATGATGCGCTACATACCGTTGGAGGGATCGATCATGTGCTGGTGCGTCATGAGCAGGCCGCGGTGCATATGGCGGATGGCCTGGCGCGAGCCACTGGCGACGTTGGCGTGGTGCTGGTGACTTCCGGACCGGGAGCGACCAATGCGATTACCGGGATTGCTACGGCCTATATGGATTCCATTCCGCTGGTGATTCTTTCCGGCCAGGTCGCCACCTCATTGATTGGCTATGATGCCTTTCAGGAGTGCGACATGGTGGGGATTTCCCGACCGGTGGTCAAACATAGCTTCCTGGTCAAACAGACGGAAGATATTCCCCAGGTGCTTAAAAAGGCCTTCTGGCTGGCGGCAAGCGGACGTCCTGGGCCGGTGGTCGTGGATCTGCCGAAAGATATTTTGAATCCGGCGAAAAAAATGCCGTATGCCTGGCCGGAAACGGTCAGTATGCGCTCTTACAATCCCACAACATCAGGACATAAAGGACAAATTAAGCGTGCCTTGCAAACGCTGGCGTCGGCAAAAAAACCGGTGGTCTACGTTGGGGGAGGGGCGATAAGCGCGGCCTGCTATGCGCCGTTGCGCCACATCATTGAAACCTTTAACCTGCCGGTGGTCTCTTCATTAATGGGACTGGGCGCGTTTCCTGCTACTCATCGCCAGTCGTTAGGAATGCTGGGAATGCATGGCACTTATGAAGCCAATATGACCATGCATAACGCCGACGTGATTTTCGCTGTTGGCGTACGATTTGACGACCGCACGACGAATAATCTCGCTAAATATTGTCCGAACGCGACGGTATTACACATCGACATTGACCCGACGTCCATATCCAAAACGGTTAACGCTGATATCCCGGTGGTGGGCGATGCCCGCCTGGTACTGGAACAAATGCTGGAGCTACTGGCGCAGGATGCGCCGTCTCAGCCGCAGGATGATATTCGCGACTGGTGGCAGCAGATAGAGAGCTGGCGCGCCCGTCAGTGCCTGAAATATGACGCGGAAAGCGAAAGCATTAAACCCCAGGCGGTGATTGAAACCCTCTGGCGTCTGACGAAGGGCGATGCGTACGTGACGTCCGATGTAGGACAACACCAGATGTTTGCCGCTCTCTATTACCCGTTCGATAAGCCACGTCGCTGGATTAATTCCGGCGGGCTCGGCACGATGGGTTTTGGCCTACCGGCTGCATTGGGCGTTAAAATGGCCCTGCCGAAAGAAATGGTGGTCTGCGTGACCGGCGATGGCAGTATACAGATGAACATTCAGGAGCTGTCGACAGCCTTACAGTATGAACTGCCGGTACTGGTTTTGAACCTGAACAACCGTTATCTGGGGATGGTAAAACAGTGGCAGGATATGATCTATTCCGGTCGCCATTCTCAGTCTTATATGCAGTCGTTACCGGATTTTGTGCGCCTGGCGGAAGCATATGGCCATGTCGGGCTGCAGATTAACCACCCGGATGAGCTGGAAAGTAAACTCAGCGAAGCCCTTGAGCATGTGCGTAATAACCGACTGGTGTTCGTCGATGTCACCGTTGATGGCAGCGAGCATGTCTATCCGATGCAGATTCGCGGGGGCGGGATGGACGAAATGTGGTTAAGCAAAACGGAGAGGACCTGATGATGCGCCGGATTTTATCGGTATTACTGGAAAACGAATCTGGGGCGTTATCGCGGGTTATCGGCCTCTTTTCGCAACGCGGATATAATATTGAAAGCCTGACCGTCGCGCCGACAGACGATCCGACGTTGTCGCGCATGACTATCCAGACGGTAGGCGATGAAAAAGTGCTTGAGCAAATTGAAAAGCAACTGCACAAGCTGGTTGATGTGCTGCGCGTCAGCGAGCTGGGACAGGGAGCGCACGTTGAGCGGGAAATCATGCTGGTGAAAATCCAGGCCAGCGGCTACGGACGGGAAGAGGTGAAGCGTAATACGGAAATTTTCCGTGGTCAGATTATTGACGTTACGCCAACGTTGTATACCGTTCAACTGGCGGGCACCAGCGATAAACTGGATGCTTTTCTGGCCTCGCTGCGCGACGTGGCGAAAATTGTTGAAGTGGCGCGTTCAGGCGTCGTCGGGCTTTCGCGCGGCGATAAGATTATGCGCTGAGCTGATTCGCCGGATGACGACGCGCTTGCGTTTTATCCGGTCTACAGGCTGATATCTGGCCCAGGTCCGATAAGCGTAGCGCCATCAGGCAGGTTTGCCGGATATCAGCCAACAGGAATTATCGCCCAACCCAATATCACCGGTTGGGCTTTTTTTTGCGAAATCCGTGGTAACCCGGAATAAAAGCGGTTGCCGGAGTGATCAAACTGCGCTTAGATGTTAACGATTTTAACCCATGCCGACATAAAGGTTATGGTTTGTACAATTTACACAAGGGGCAATTGTGAAACTGGATGAAATCGCTCGGCTGGCCGGTGTCTCGCGCACAACTGCAAGCTACGTTATAAACGGTAAAGCAAAGCAATACCGCGTGAGCGACAAAACCGTAGAAAAAGTCATGGCGGTAGTGCGTGAGCACAATTACCATCCTAACGCTGTGGCTGCCGGGCTGCGTGCTGGACGCACACGTTCCATTGGTCTGGTGATCCCGGACCTTGAAAACACGAGCTACACCCGTATCGCAAACTATCTTGAGCGCCAGGCACGCCAGCGTGGCTACCAACTGCTGATCGCCTGTTCTGAAGATCAGCCGGATAACGAAATGCGCTGCATTGAGCACCTTTTGCAACGCCAGGTGGATGCAATCATTGTTTCAACTTCGTTACCGCCGGAGCATCCCTTCTATCAGCGCTGGGCCAACGATCCGTTCCCCATCGTCGCGCTCGACCGCGCGCTGGATCGCGAACATTTCACCAGCGTGGTCGGCGCCGATCAGGATGATGCCGAGATGTTGGCGGAAGAGCTGCGTAAATTCCCGGCAGAAACGGTGCTTTATTTGGGCGCGCTGCCGGAGTTGTCCGTCAGTTTCCTGCGCGAGCAGGGTTTCCGCACCGCATGGAAAGACGATCCGCGGGAGGTGAATTTCTTATATGCCAACAGCTATGAGCGCGAAGCCGCCGCGCAGTTGTTTGAGAAATGGCTGGAAACGCATCCTATGCCGCAGGCGCTCTTTACGACATCGTTCGCGCTATTACAGGGCGTGATGGACGTAACGCTGCGGCGCGATGGAAAACTGCCCTCGGATTTGGCGATTGCGACCTTCGGCGATCATGAGCTGCTGGATTTTCTGCAATGCCCGGTGCTGGCGGTGGCGCAGCGTCATCGTGATGTCGCGGAACGCGTGCTGGAGATTGTGCTGGCAAGTCTTGATGAACCGCGTAAACCGAAACCCGGCTTAACGCGTATTCGGCGAAACCTGTATCGTCGCGGCATTCTGAGCCGTAGCTAAAGGACCGGCGGTAAAAGACTCTCTCTTCTGCCGCCGTCAAACAAATGCGTATCAGTAAAAATATCCCTTAAATAATTAAGATTATTCCTTAAAATTATCCGAAAATTCTTTTTTATTACCTTTCTTTTGTCCGAAATCGTCCACATTCCACTAATTAAGACGTAACGAGTCTTTTCCTTTGTATTGTTTTGTTACAAGCAGGCAAGAAATCGTCGAATTAACAGCCACTTTTTGTCTTTGGCGCGACAGTCGCTCGTAGGCGCTGGTATAGCAGGCACCGCACACGTTAAACAGGCACTGTTAACACGGTGCAATATGTCCTAAAATGCCGCTCGCGTCGCAAACTGACACTTTATATTTTTCTCGGATTATATTGAGTCCGTTTTAAACGGCGGTGGGCCTTTGGTTTTTTTCTTACAAATATTCATAACGTTAATTTGGCTTGCACGCTGGGCGGAAATTAATCAACGCAGATATTCGCCGTAAACATTGGCTTTTTTACTTAGGTAAGCGTTGTGACTTGCTTGACAAGCTTTTCCTCCGCTCCGTAAACTCCTTCGAGTGGGAATTTGTGGGATAAAGTGGTAAGAAGGGGTGAGACTGGCATGTTCCGGGGGGCAACGTTAGTCAATCTCGACAGTAAAGGGCGCCTGACCGTGCCGACCCGTTATCGGGAGCAACTGATCGAGAGCGCTACCGGTCAAATGGTATGTACCATTGACATCCATCACCCATGCCTGCTGCTTTACCCCCTGCCTGAATGGGAAATTATTGAGCAAAAGTTATCTCGTCTGTCGAGCATGAACCCGGTAGAACGTCGCGTACAGCGTTTACTGTTGGGCCATGCCAGCGAATGTCAGATGGATGGTGCAGGTCGATTACTGATCGCGCCAGTTCTGCGGCAACATGCCGGACTGACGAAAGAAGTGATGCTGGTTGGACAGTTCAACAAATTTGAGCTGTGGGATGAAACGACCTGGTATCAACAGGTCAAGGAAGATATCGACGCTGAACAGTCAGCTACCGAAACGTTATCGGAGCGGCTGCAGGACTTGTCTCTATAAGATGATGGAAAATTTTAAACACACTACGGTACTGTTGGATGAAGCTGTTAATGGGCTGAATATTCGTCCGGATGGTATCTATATTGATGGCACATTTGGTCGCGGCGGCCACTCGCGCCTGATCCTCTCGCAACTGGGCGAAGAGGGGCGCTTGCTGGCGATCGATCGCGATCCGCAGGCGATCGCCGTTGCGCAGACCATTAATGATCCTCGCTTCTCCATCATTCATGGACCTTTTTCCGCGCTGGCTGATTATGTAGCCGAGCGCGAGCTTACCGGCAAGATTGACGGGATCCTTCTCGATCTTGGCGTCTCTTCTCCGCAGCTTGACGATGCGGAGCGCGGTTTTTCATTTATGCGCGACGGTCCGCTGGATATGCGAATGGACCCGACGCGCGGCCAGTCTGCCGCCGAGTGGTTACAAACGGCGGAGGAGGCGGATATCGCCTGGGTGCTGAAAACATTCGGCGAGGAGCGTTTTGCCAAACGTATTGCTCGCGCCATTGTTGAGCGCAATCGCGAACAGCCGATGACCCGCACCAAAGAGCTGGCGGAAGTGGTTGCGGCGGCGACCCCGGTAAAAGACAAATTCAAACATCCCGCGACCCGTACCTTCCAGGCGGTGCGCATCTGGGTAAACAGTGAACTGGAGGAGATAGAGCAGGCGCTAAAAAGCTCGCTCAGCGTACTGGCCCCAGGCGGGCGGCTTTCAATCATCAGTTTCCACTCGCTGGAAGACCGTATTGTGAAACGCTTTATGCGTGAGCAAAGCCGCGGTCCGCAGGTACCGGCGGGATTACCGATGACGGAAGCGCAGCTCAAAAAACTGGGCGGTCGTGAGTTACGAGCGTTAGGCAAGTTGATGCCGGGTGAAAAAGAGGTAGCTGAAAATCCTCGGGCCCGTAGTTCAGTTCTGCGTATCGCAGAGAGGACGAACGCATGATCAGCAGAGTGACAGAAGCCCTAAGCAAAGTGAAGGGATCGATAGGAAGCAACGAGCGCCATGCCTTGCCTGGCGTGATCGGTGACGATCTTTTGCGGTTCGGGAAGCTGCCACTCTGCTTGTTCATTTGCATCATTTTAACGGCGGTGACGGTGGTCACGACGGCGCACCATACTCGTTTACTCACCGCGCAGCGTGAACAACTGGTTCTGGAGCGCGATGCATTGGACATTGAATGGCGCAACCTGATCCTTGAAGAAAATGCGCTCGGCGATCACAGCCGGGTAGAGCGGATCGCAACGGAAAAGCTGCAAATGCAGCATGTTGATCCGTCCCAAGAAAATATCGTAGTGCAAAAATAAGGATAAACGCGACGCATGAAAGCAGCGGCAAAAACGCAAAAATCGAAACGCCAGGAAGAACAGACCAACTTCATCAGTTGGCGTTTTGCGTTGCTGTGCGGCTGTATTTTACTGGCGCTGGTTTTTTTACTTGGACGCGCGGCGTGGCTACAGATTATCGCCCCGGATATGCTGGTGCGTCAGGGCGATATGCGTTCGCTGCGTGTTCAGGAAGTCTCCACCTCACGCGGTATGATTACCGACCGTTCCGGGCGTCCACTGGCGGTCAGCGTACCGGTTAAGGCGATCTGGGCCGACCCGAAAGAAGTTCATGACGCCGGCGGCATCAGCGTTGGCGATCGCTGGAAAGCGCTTTCTACTGCGCTCAATATTCCACTCGATCAGCTCTCCGCCCGTATCAACGCCAACCCGAAAGGGCGTTTTATTTATCTGGCGCGCCAGGTAAATCCTGACATGGCGGACTACATCAAAAAACTCAAACTGCCGGGCATTCATTTGCGTGAAGAGTCCCGCCGCTACTACCCGTCAGGAGAAGTAACCGCTCACCTCATCGGTTTTACCAACGTCGACAGTCAGGGGATTGAAGGCGTTGAAAAGAGCTTTGATAAGTGGCTTACCGGTCAGCCTGGCGAGCGAATCGTGCGTAAAGACCGCTATGGCCGCGTGATTGAAGATATCTCCTCCACTGATAGTCAGGCAGCGCACAACCTGGCGTTAAGCATTGATGAACGCTTACAGGCGCTGGTTTACCGCGAACTGAACAACGCGGTGGCGTTTAACAAGGCGGAATCCGGTAGCGCGGTGCTGGTCGATGTCAATACCGGTGAAGTACTGGCGATGGCGAATAGCCCTTCCTATAACCCCAACAACCTTGCCGGTACGCCGAAAGACGCGATGCGTAACCGTACCATCACCGACGTGTTTGAACCAGGTTCTACGGTTAAGCCGATGGTGGTGATGACTGCGCTTCAGCGCGGTATAGTCAACGAAAATACGGTGTTGAATACCGTTCCATACCGAATTAACGGCCACGAAATTAAAGACGTGGCGCGCTACAGCGAATTAACCCTGACCGGGGTTCTACAGAAGTCGAGTAACGTCGGTGTATCCAAGCTGGCGTTAGCGATGCCGTCCTCAGCGTTAGTAGATACTTACTCACGTTTTGGGCTAGGAAAGGCGACCAATTTGGGGTTGGTCGGAGAACGCAGTGGCTTATATCCTCAAAAACAACGGTGGTCCGACATAGAGAGGGCCACCTTCTCTTTCGGCTACGGGCTAATGGTAACGCCGTTACAATTAGCGCGAGTCTATGCAACGATCGGCAGCTATGGCATTTATCGCCCGCTGTCGATTACCAAAGTTGATCCGCCTGTACCCGGCGAACGCATCTTCCCTGAATCCACCGTACGCACCGTGGTGCATATGATGGAAAGCGTGGCGCTGCCGGGCGGCGGCGGCGTGAAGGCGGCGATTAAAGGCTACCGTATCGCGATTAAAACCGGTACGGCGAAAAAAGTGGGGCCGGACGGTCGCTACATCAACAAATACATTGCTTACACCGCAGGCGTCGCGCCTGCGAGTCAGCCGCGCTTCGCGCTGGTGGTTGTCATCAACGATCCGCAGGCGGGTAAATACTACGGCGGCGCCGTTTCCGCGCCGGTATTTGGTGCCATCATGGGCGGCGTTCTGCGCACCATGAACATCGAACCGGACGCGCTGGCAACGGGCGAAAAAAATGAATTCGTAATTAATCAAGGCGAGGGAACAGGTGGCAGATCGTAATTTGCGCGACCTTCTTGCTCCGTGGGTGGCTGGACTACCCGCGCGAGAACTGCGAGAGATGACGCTCGACAGCCGTGTGGCTGCGGCGGGCGATCTCTTTGTGGCAGTGGTGGGTCATCAGGCGGACGGGCGTCGATATATCCCGCAGGCGATAGCGCAAGGCGTAGCTGCCATTATTGCAGAGGCGAAAGACGAGGCGAGCGACGGTGAGATTCGCGAAATGCACGGCGTACCAGTCGTCTATCTCAGCCAGCTCAATGAGCGTTTATCTGCGCTGGCGGGCCGCTTTTACCATGAGCCATCTGAAAACATGCGTCTGGTGGCGGTGACCGGCACCAATGGCAAGACCACCACCACCCAACTACTGGCGCAGTGGAGCCAGTTGCTCGGCGAAACCAGCGCAGTGATGGGGACGGTAGGTAACGGACTGTTGGGTAAAGTGATCCCGACGGAGAACACAACCGGTTCCGCAGTGGATGTTCAGCATGTGCTGGCCAGTCTGGTTGCGCAGGGCGCGACCTTCGGCGCGATGGAAGTCTCTTCTCACGGCCTGGTGCAGCATCGCGTGGCGGCGCTGAAATTTGCCGCCTCCGTGTTTACTAATTTGAGCCGCGACCATCTCGACTATCATGGCGATATGGCGCATTACGAGGCGGCAAAATGGATGCTTTATTCCACCCACCATCACGGTCAGGCAATCGTCAACGCCGATGATGAAGTTGGACGCCGCTGGCTGGCGTCGCTACCCGATGCGGTCGCGGTATCAATGGAAGGGCATATCAACCCTAACTGTCACGGTCGTTGGCTGAAAGCGGAGGCGGTGGAGTACCACGACCGCGGAGCGACGATTCGTTTTGCTTCAAGTTGGGGTGAAGGCGAAATCGAAAGCCGCCTGATGGGCGCGTTTAACGTCAGCAACTTACTGCTGGCATTGGCGACGCTGCTGGCGCTGGGCTATCCGTTAACGGATTTGCTGAAAACCGCCGCGCGTTTGCAGCCAGTTTGCGGGCGTATGGAAGTGTTCACTGCGCCAGGCAAACCGACGGTGGTGGTGGATTACGCGCACACGCCGGATGCGCTGGAAAAAGCGTTGCAGGCGGCGCGCCTGCACTGCGCCGGAAAATTGTGGTGCGTCTTTGGCTGTGGCGGGGATCGTGACAAAGGTAAGCGCCCACTCATGGGGGCCATTGCCGAAGAATTCGCGGATATCGTCGTGGTGACTGACGATAACCCGCGTACCGAGGAGCCGCGCGCCATTATCAACGATATTCTGGCCGGAATGCTGGACGCCGGGCAGGTCAGGGTAATGGAAGGCCGCGCTGAGGCGGTAACCAATGCCATTATGCAGGCAAAAGACAATGACGTCGTGCTGATTGCAGGTAAAGGGCACGAGGACTACCAGATTGTCGGCACGCAGCGTCTTGATTATTCAGACCGCGTGACCGCAGCGCGTTTGCTGGGGGTGATCGCATGATTAGCGTAACGCTCAGCAAAATTGCCGATGTCCTTGGCGCCGAACACCGCGGGGCGGATCTCACGCTCGATACGGTCATTACCGACACACGGAAAGTGACGCCGGGATGCCTGTTCGTGGCGCTGAAAGGGGAACGCTTTGATGCGCATGATTTTGCTGATAAAGCAAAAGCGAACGGCGCTGGCGCCCTGCTGGTCAGTCGTCCTCTGGATATCGATCTTCCGCAGGTGATTGTAAAAGACACGCGTCAGGCATTTGGCCAACTGGCCGCCTGGGTACGTATGCAGGTACCGGCGCGGGTGGTGGCGTTAACCGGTTCGTCCGGCAAAACCTCGGTCAAAGAGATGACCGCCGCGATTCTTAGCCAGTGCGGAAATACTCTGTATACCGCAGGCAATTTTAACAACGACATCGGCGTGCCGATAACGCTGCTGCGCTTAAACCATGATTATGACTATGCGGTAATCGAGTTAGGCGCTAATCACCAGGGAGAAATCGCCTGGACCGTTAGCCTGACGCGCCCGGAAGCGGCGCTGGTCAATAACCTGGCGGCGGCGCATCTGGAAGGTTTCGGCTCGTTGGCCGGCGTGGCGAAAGCGAAAGGCGAAATCTATACCGGTTTGCCTGAGAACGGTATTGCGATTATGAATGCCGATAATAATGACTGGCTGAACTGGCAAAGCATTATTGGCGATCGTCAGGTGTGGCGCTTTTCGCCGAATGCGGCAAACAGCGACTTTACCGCTGCGAATATCCACGTGACGTCACACGGTACCGAATTTACCCTGCAAACGCCGATGGGTAGCATTGATGTGCTGCTGCCGTTGCCGGGGCGGCACAATATTGCCAACGCGCTGGCGGCCGCTGCTTTATCAATGGCGGTGGGGGCGACGCTGTCGGCGATTAAAGCAGGGCTGGCGGCGTTAAAAGCCGTACCCGGGCGTCTGTTCCCGATTCAGCTAAGTGAAAACCAACTGGTACTGGATGACGCTTATAACGCCAACGTCGGTTCGATGACCGCCGCAGTGCAGGTCCTTTCTGAAATGCCCGGCTACCGCGTGCTGGTGGTAGGCGATATGGCCGAGCTGGGCGCAGAAAGCGAAGCGTGCCACATCCAGGTTGGCGAGGCCGCAAAAGCGGCGGGTATTGATCGCGTGTTAAGCACCGGAAAACTCAGTCAGGCTATCAGCCACGCCAGCGGCGTCGGCGAACATTTTGCCGATAAAGCCGCGCTCATTGCGCGTTTACACGCTCTGCTTCAGGAGCAACCAATGATGACTATTTTAGTGAAAGGATCACGCAGCGCCGCGATGGAAGATGTGGTTCATGCGTTACAGGAGAAAGGTTCATGTTAGTTTGGCTGGCCGAGCATTTGGTCAAATATTATTCCGGCTTTAACGTCTTTTCTTATCTGACGTTTCGCGCCATCGTCAGCCTGTTGACCGCGCTGTTCATCTCTTTATGGATGGGCCCGCGTATGATCGCTCGTCTGCAAAAACTCTCTTTTGGCCAGGTGGTACGTAACGATGGCCCGGAATCGCACTTCAGTAAACGCGGTACGCCAACGATGGGCGGCATCATGATCCTGACGGCGATTGTGATTTCCGTTCTGTTATGGGCTTACCCGTCTAACCCGTACGTCTGGTGCGTGCTGGTGGTATTGATTGGCTACGGCATTATCGGTTTTGTCGATGACTACCGCAAAGTGGTGCGGAAAGATACCAAAGGGCTGATTGCGCGCTGGAAATATTTCTGGATGTCGGTTATCGCGCTCGGCGTGGCCTTTGCGCTTTATCTCGTCGGGAAAGACACGCCCGCGACCCAACTGGTGGTGCCGTTCTTTAAAGATGTTATGCCGCAATTGGGGCTGTTTTACATTCTGCTGTCCTACTTTGTTATCGTCGGTACGGGTAACGCCGTAAACCTGACCGACGGGCTTGATGGCCTGGCGATCATGCCGACTGTTTTCGTTGCCGCCGGCTTTGCGCTGGTGGCCTGGGCGACCGGGAACATGAACTTCGCCAATTACCTGCATATTCCGTATTTACGCCATGCGGGCGAGCTGGTGATTGTCTGTACGGCGATTGTCGGCGCGGGATTAGGATTCTTGTGGTTTAACACCTATCCGGCGCAGGTTTTTATGGGCGATGTCGGATCGCTGGCGTTGGGCGGTGCGTTGGGCATTATCGCCGTGCTGCTGCGTCAGGAATTTCTGCTGGTGATCATGGGCGGCGTCTTTGTGGTGGAAACTCTGTCGGTCATCCTGCAGGTGGGCTCCTTTAAACTACGCGGACAGCGTATTTTCCGTATGGCGCCTATCCATCACCACTATGAACTGAAAGGCTGGCCGGAACCGCGCGTGATTGTGCGCTTCTGGATTATTTCGCTGATGCTGGTGCTGATTGGCCTGGCAACGCTGAAGGTACGTTAATCATGGCTGATTACCAGGACAAAAACGTCGTCATTATTGGTCTGGGCTTAACCGGACTCTCTTGCGTGGACTTTTTTCTCGCCCGCGGCGTGACGCCGCGGGTGATGGATACTCGCGTGACGCCGCCGGGTCTGGATAAGCTGCCGCAAGAGGTTGAGCGTCACGTTGGCGGCCTGAACGACGAGTGGCTCTTAGCGGCGGATTTAATCGTCGCCAGCCCTGGTATTGCTCTGGCACATCCCTCTCTTAGCGCTGCCGCCAGCGCTGGAGTGGAAATTGTCGGCGATATCGAACTGTTTTGCCGCGAAGCGCAGGCGCCGATTGTGGCCATCACCGGCTCGAACGGCAAAAGCACCGTGACCACCTTAGTGGGCGAGATGGCGAAAGCGGCGGGCGTCAATGTCGGCGTTGGCGGCAATATCGGTCTTCCGGCGCTGATGCTGCTGGATGCCGATCGCGAATTGTACGTGCTGGAATTATCCAGTTTCCAACTGGAAACTACCTCAAGTTTGCAAGCGGCGGCGGCAACGGTGCTCAACGTCACTGAAGATCATATGGACCGGTATCCGTTTGGTTTGCAACAGTACCGGGCGGCGAAACTGCGCGTCTACGAGAAGGCGAAAGTGTGCGTAGTGAATGCCGATGACGCGTTGACGATGCCGGTACGCGGGGCCGATGAACGCTGCGTTAGCTTTGGCGTCAATATGGGCGATTATCACCTTAATCGTCAGCAGGGCGAAACCTGGCTGCGAGTCAAAGGCGAGAAGGTGCTGAACGTGAAAGAGATGAAGCTTTCCGGGCAGCATAACTATACCAATGCGTTAGCGGCGCTGGCGCTGGCGGATGCCGTAGGTCTGCCGCGCGCCAGCAGTTTGAAGGCGTTGACGACATTTACCGGTCTGGCGCATCGCTTCCAGCTGGCGTTGGAGCATAACGGCGTTCGTTGGATCAACGACTCGAAAGCGACCAATGTCGGCAGTACCGAAGCGGCGCTAAACGGTTTGCATGTGGACGGTACGCTGCATCTGCTGCTGGGCGGCGACGGTAAGTCGGCAGACTTTTCTCCGCTGGCGCGCTATCTGACCGGCGACCGTATCCGCCTGTATTGCTTTGGGCGCGATGGCGCGCAGCTTGCCGCGCTGCGTCCGGAAATCGCCCAACAGACTGAGACGATGGAAGAGGCGATGCGTTTGCTGGCGCCGCGCGTTCAGCCGGGAGATATGGTGCTGCTGTCGCCCGCCTGCGCCAGCCTCGATCAGTTTAAAAATTTTGAGCAACGGGGCGATGTCTTTACCCGTCTGGCGAAGGAGTTAGGTTGATGCGTTTATCTCTCCCCCGTCTGAGAATGCCGCGCGTACCAGGCTTTGGCCTCCTGGCCTGGCTGTTTGCGGCGCTTAAAGGCTGGGTGATGGCTTCGCGCGATAAAGACGCCGACAGTCTGATCATGTATGACCGCACGCTGCTATGGCTGACCTTCGGGCTGGCGGCGATTGGTTTTGTCATGGTGACGTCGGCCTCCATGCCAGTCGGGCAGCGCCTGGCGAACGATCCGTTTTTGTTTGCCAAACGTGATGCGCTCTATATCTTCCTGGCATTTTGTCTGGCGATGGTCACGCTACGTTTGCCCATGACCTTCTGGCAAAAATACAGCACGACGATGCTGATTGCGTCGATCATTATGCTGCTTATTGTGCTGGTCGTCGGGAGCTCGGTCAACGGGGCGTCGCGCTGGATTGCGCTGGGGCCGCTGCGTATTCAGCCTGCGGAGTTTACCAAGCTGTCGCTGTTCTGCTACCTCGCGAACTATCTGGTGCGTAAGGTTGATGAGGTGCGAAATAACCTGCGCGGCTTTTTAAAACCAATGGGCGTGATTCTGGTGCTGGCGGTGTTACTGCTGGCGCAGCCTGACCTCGGGACGGTGGTCGTACTGTTTGTCACCACGCTGGCGATGCTGTTTCTCGCCGGGGCGAAATTATGGCAGTTCATCGCCATTATCGGGATGGGCATCTCGGCGGTGATTCTGTTAATCCTCGCCGAACCGTATCGTATTCGCCGCGTTACCTCGTTCTGGAACCCCTGGGAAGATCCGTTCGGCAGCGGTTATCAGCTGACGCAGTCGCTGATGGCTTTTGGTCGCGGTGAGATATGGGGGCAAGGGCTGGGGAATTCGGTGCAGAAACTGGAGTATTTGCCGGAGGCGCACACCGATTTCATCTTCGCCATTATTGGGGAAGAACTGGGTTATATCGGTGTGGTATTGGCGCTTTTAATGGTATTCTTCGTCGCTTTTCGCGCGATGTCGATTGGCCGTAAGGCATTGGAGATTGACCACCGTTTTTCCGGATTTTTAGCGTGTTCTATCGGTATCTGGTTTAGTTTCCAGGCGCTGGTAAACGTTGGCGCGGCCGCGGGGATGCTGCCGACCAAAGGCCTTACGCTGCCGCTGATCAGTTATGGCGGGTCGAGTCTGTTGATTATGTCGACGGCCATTATGTTTTTATTACGTATTGATTATGAAACGCGTCTGGAAAAAGCGCAGGCGTTTACACGAGGTTCTCGATGAGTGGTCAACCGAAGCGGTTAATGGTGATGGCGGGCGGTACCGGCGGGCACGTGTTCCCGGGACTGGCCGTTGCGCATCATTTAATGGCCCAGGGCTGGCAGGTTCGCTGGCTGGGTACCGCCGATCGTATGGAAGCGGATTTAGTGCCGAAGCATGGCATCGACATTGACTTTATTCGGATCTCCGGTCTGCGCGGTAAAGGCGTAAAAGCGCTTCTGGCGGCGCCGCTGCGGATTTTTAACGCCTGGCGGCAGGCGCGGGCGATCATGAAGCGGTTTAAGCCGGATGTCGTGCTGGGAATGGGCGGTTATGTTTCCGGCCCCGGCGGTCTTGCCGCCTGGTCATTGGGTATTCCGGTCGTTTTGCATGAGCAAAACGGTATCGCCGGGCTAACCAATCAGTGGCTGGCCAAAATCGCGACCACGGTGATGCAGGCGTTTCCCGGTGCGTTCCCGAACGCGGAAGTGGTGGGTAACCCGGTGCGTACCGACGTACTGGCGTTGCCGTTGCCGCAGGTGCGTCTGGCCGGTCGTGACGGCCCGATTCGCGTGTTGGTGGTCGGCGGTTCTCAGGGGGCGCGAGTCCTGAACCAGACGATGCCGCAGGTTGCCGCCAGACTGGGCGATACGGTTACAATCTGGCATCAAAGCGGAAAAGGCGCGCAGCTCACGGTAGAGCAGGCATATGCCGGGGCGGGACAACCGCAACATAAGGTAACGGAATTTATCGATGACATGGCCGCCGCCTATGCGTGGGCGGATGTGGTGGTATGTCGTTCCGGCGCTTTAACGGTGAGCGAGATCGCCGCCGCCGGATTACCGGCGATATTCGTGCCGTTTCAGCATAAAGACAGGCAGCAGTACTGGAATGCGCTGCCGTTAGAAAACGCCGGCGCAGCTAAGATTTTTGAGCAGCCGCAGTTTACTGTAGAGGCTGTCGCCGACACCCTGGCGGGGTGGTCGCGCGAGGCGTTGTTAACCATGGCGGAGCGTGCCCGCGCGGTATCCATTCCGGATGCTACCGAACGCGTCGCCAGTGAAGTCAGCCGGGTTGCCCGGACATAATTTGTGGCGGTGCCTTTTGCATCGCAGGGTTTTTCTACCCTCAATAATTTGGGTTGCAGGCAAGCCAACGCATCTGCAATTTGAAGTATGGCGGGTATTGGAGTTAATGGCGTAAAGAATGAATACACAACAACTGGCAAAACTGCGTTCCATCGTGCCCGAAATGCGTCGCGTTCGGCACATTCACTTTGTCGGCATCGGTGGTGCTGGTATGGGCGGTATTGCCGAAGTTCTGGCCAATGAAGGGTATCAGATCAGTGGTTCCGATTTAGCGCCGAATCCGGTGACCCAGCAGTTGACGAGCCTGGGGGCGACGATTTTCTTTAACCATCGTCCGGAAAATGTGCGTGATGCCAGCGTGGTCGTCGTTTCCAGCGCAATTTCCGCGGATAACCCGGAAATTGTCGCGGCGCATGAAGCGCGTATTCCGGTTATTCGCCGTGCGGAAATGCTGGCGGAACTGATGCGTTTTCGCCACGGCATCGCCATTGCCGGGACGCACGGAAAAACCACAACGACCGCGATGGTGTCCAGTATTTATGCCGAAGCGGGGCTGGACCCGACTTTCGTGAATGGCGGACTGGTGAAAGCCGCAGGCGTTCATGCGCGTCTGGGCCATAGTCGTTACCTGATTGCCGAGGCAGATGAGAGCGACGCATCTTTCCTGCATTTGCAGCCGATGGTCGCGATCGTCACCAACATCGAAGCCGACCATATGGATACCTATCATGGCGACTTTGAAAATTTAAAGCAGACGTTTATTAACTTCCTGCATAACCTGCCGTTCTATGGTCGCGCGGTAATGTGCGTCGACGATCCGGTCATCCGCGAGTTGCTGCCGCGGGTGGGGCGTCAGACCACGACGTATGGCTTTAGCGAGGATGCTGACGTCCGCGTAGAAGATTATCAGCAGATAGGGCCGCAGGGGCACTTTACGCTGTTGCGCCAGGGAATGCCGGATCTGCATGTCACGTTGAATGCGCCGGGTCGCCACAATGCCCTGAATGCCGCTGCGGCAGTGGCGGTAGCGACCGAAGAAGGCATCGCCGATGACGCTATCCTGCGCGCGCTGGAAAGCTTCCAGGGGACCGGGCGTCGTTTTGACTTCCTCGGCGAGTTCCCGCTTGAGCCGGTGAATGGTAAAGCCGGGACGGCGATGCTGGTGGATGACTATGGCCATCATCCGACCGAAGTAGACGCCACCATTAAAGCTGCGCGAGCAGGGTGGCCGGATAAAAACCTGGTGATGCTGTTTCAGCCGCACCGTTACACGCGCACGCGCGATCTGTATGACGATTTCGCCAATGTGCTGACCCAGGTCGATGCGCTGCTGATGCTGGACGTTTACCCGGCGGGTGAAGCGCCGATTCCGGGCGCGGATAGCCGTTCTTTATGTCGTACGATTCGTAATCGGGGAAAAATTGACCCGATTCTGGTTTCCGATCCGGCTCAGGTTGCGACAATGTTAGCGCCGGTGCTGACGGGTAACGACTTGATATTAGTGCAAGGCGCAGGAAATGTTGGCAAAATTGCGCGTTACTTATCTGAAATCAAGCTGAAGCCGCAAATCCAGGAGGAAGAGCAACATGGCTGATAAAATCGCGGTCCTGTTGGGCGGAACCTCTGCGGAGCGGGACGTTTCGTTAAATTCCGGCGCGGCAGTGTTGGCCGGGCTACGTGAAGGCGGCATTAATGCGCATCCCGTCGATCCGCAAGAGGTCGATGTCGCGCAGCTTAAAGCAATGGGCTTTCAGAAGGTCTTTATTGCGTTGCATGGCCGTGGCGGTGAAGATGGCACCTTACAGGGAATGCTTGAACTGCTCGGCCTGCCTTATACCGGCAGCGGCGTGATGGCCTCGGCGCTTTCCATGGATAAACTGCGCAGTAAATTGCTGTGGCAGGGCGCAGGCTTACCGGTTGCGCCGTGGGTCGCGCTGACGCGCGCTGAGTTTGAAAAAGGCCTTAGCGAAGAACAAAAAGCGCGAATTTCGGCGCTGGGTTTACCGCTGATCGTCAAACCCAGCCGTGAAGGCTCCAGCGTCGGTATGACGAAAGTAGTAGAAGAAAATGCTTTACAGAGTGCGTTATCATTGGCTTTTCAGCATGATGACGAAATACTGATTGAGAAATGGCTGTGCGGTCCGGAATTTACGGTGGCGATAGTTGGCGAAGAAATTTTACCGTCAATTCGTATCCAACCGGCAGGAACCTTCTATGATTATGAGGCGAAGTATCTCTCTGATGAGACTCAGTATTTCTGTCCTGCCGGTTTAGAAGCGTCCCAGGAAGCCGCGCTACAGTCTCTCGTCCTGCAGGCATGGAAAGCTTTAGGCTGCACGGGATGGGGGCGTATTGACGTCATGCTGGACAGCGATGGTCAGTTTTATCTGCTGGAAGCCAATACTTCTCCGGGGATGACCAGCCATAGTCTGGTGCCGATGGCGGCGCGTCAGGCGGGAATGAGCTTCTCGCAGTTAGTGGTACGAATTCTGGAGTTGGCGGACTGATATGTCGCAGGCTGCGCTGAACACGCGAAACAGTGATGAAGAGACGCCTTCTTCACGCCGCAATAATGGAACGCGTCTTGCAGGTATTTTATTTCTGCTGACGGTACTGTGCACCGTGTTTGTTAGCGGGTGGGTCGTGTTAGGGTGGATGGAAGATGCGCAGCGTTTACCGTTATCAAAGCTGGTATTAACCGGCGAGCGTCACTATACGCGTAACGATGATATCCGTCAGGCGATACTGGCTCTGGGCGCGCCGGGAACCTTCATGACGCAGGATGTGAACATTATCCAGAGCCAGATTGAGCGTTTGCCGTGGATTAAACAGGCCAGCGTCAGAAAACAGTGGCCTGATGAATTGAAGATTCATCTGGTTGAATATGTGCCGATTGCGCGTTGGAATGATCAACATATGGTCGATGCTGAAGGGAACACCTTCAGCGTGCCGTCAGACCGCATCGGCAAACAGGTTTTACCCATGTTGTATGGCCCGGAAGGCAGCGCGAGTGAAGTGTTGCAGGGATACCGCGAGATGGGGCAGGTGCTGGCTAAGGATAAATTCACTCTAAAGGAAGCGGCGATGACCGCACGTCGCTCCTGGCAATTGACGCTTAATAACGGCATTAAGCTCAATCTCGGCAGGGGCGATACGATGAAAAGGTTGGCTCGCTTTGTAGAACTCTATCCGGTTTTACAGCAGCAGGCGCAAACCGATGGCAAACGGATTAGCTACGTTGATTTGCGTTATGACTCAGGTGCGGCAGTTGGCTGGGCGCCGCTCCCCCCTGAGGAATCTAATCAGCAACAGAATCAGGCACAGGCAGAACAACAATGATCAAGGCGACGGACAGAAAACTGGTAGTAGGACTGGAGATTGGCACCGCGAAGGTTGCCGCTTTAGTAGGGGAAGTTCTGCCCGACGGTATGGTCAATATCATTGGCGTGGGCAGTTGCCCATCGCGGGGTATGGATAAAGGCGGGGTGAATGACCTTGAGTCAGTGGTGAAATGCGTTCAGCGCGCCATTGACCAGGCGGAATTGATGGCTGATTGCCAGATCTCCTCGGTATATCTGGCGCTTTCCGGCAAACATATTAGCTGTCAGAATGAAATTGGTATGGTGCCCATTTCCGAAGAGGAAGTGACGCAGGAAGATGTGGAAAACGTCGTGCATACTGCGAAGTCAGTGCGCGTGCGCGATGAACATCGCGTGCTGCATGTGATTCCTCAGGAGTACGCCATTGACTACCAGGAAGGCATTAAAAATCCGGTCGGTCTTTCCGGCGTGCGTATGCAGGCGAAAGTACATTTGATTACCTGCCACAACGATATGGCAAAAAACATTGTCAAAGCTGTTGAACGTTGTGGTCTGAAAGTTGACCAACTGATATTTGCCGGACTGGCGGCCAGTTATTCCGTGTTAACGGAAGATGAACGTGAACTGGGCGTCTGTGTCGTGGATATCGGCGGTGGTACAATGGATATCGCCGTTTATACTGGCGGCGCGCTGCGTCATACCAAAGTGATCCCTTACGCGGGGAACGTGGTGACCAGCGATATCGCTTATGCCTTTGGTACGCCGCCGAGCGATGCTGAAGCCATTAAAGTCCGCCACGGTTGCGCGCTGGGCTCCATTGTCGGTAAAGACGAAAGCGTTGAAGTACCGAGCGTAGGCGGGCGTCCGCCGCGCAGCCTGCAACGTCAGACGCTGGCGGAAGTGATTGAGCCGCGTTACACCGAGCTGCTCAATCTGGTCAACGAAGAGATATTGCAATTACAGGAACAGCTTCGCCAACAAGGGGTAAAACATCACCTGGCGGCGGGGATTGTGTTAACCGGCGGCGCGGCGCAAATCGAAGGGCTTGCTGCTTGCGCTCAGCGCGTGTTTCATACGCAGGTGCGTATCGGCGCGCCGCTGAATATCACCGGTCTGACGGATTATGCCCAGGAGCCGTATTACTCAACGGCGGTGGGATTGCTTCACTACGGGAAAGAGTCCCACTTAAACGGTGAAGCAGAAGTGGAAAAACGTGTTACGGCATCAGTTGGCTCGTGGATCAAGCGACTTAATAGCTGGCTGCGAAAAGAGTTTTAATTTTTATGAGGCCGCCAGATATTACGGCCTCAGGCGACAGGCACATGACGGAGAGAGATTATGTTTGAACCTATGGAACTAACCAACGACGCGGTGATTAAAGTCATCGGCGTCGGTGGTGGCGGCGGTAACGCTGTTGAACACATGGTGCGCGAGCGCATCGAAGGTGTTGAATTCTTCGCGGTGAATACCGACGCTCAGGCGTTGCGTAAAACGGCGGTTGGCCAGACCATTCAAATTGGTAGCGGCATTACCAAAGGTCTGGGCGCTGGCGCTAACCCGGAAGTCGGTCGTAACGCGGCGGACGAAGACCGTGAAGCGCTGCGTGCGGCGCTTGAAGGCGCAGACATGGTATTTATCGCGGCAGGCATGGGCGGCGGTACCGGAACCGGCGCGGCGCCAGTGGTTGCTGAAGTGGCAAAAGATTTAGGTATTCTGACCGTTGCCGTGGTGACTAAGCCTTTCAATTTTGAAGGCAAAAAGCGCATGGCATTTGCGGAGCAGGGTATTACCGAGCTGTCCAAGCATGTGGACTCGTTGATCACCATCCCGAACGACAAGCTGCTGAAAGTGCTGGGTCGTGGTATCTCCCTGCTCGACGCGTTCGGCGCGGCTAACGACGTGCTGAAAGGCGCGGTTCAGGGTATCGCAGAGCTGATCACCCGCCCGGGCCTGATGAACGTCGACTTTGCTGACGTGCGTACCGTGATGTCTGAAATGGGCTACGCAATGATGGGCTCCGGCGTGGCGAGCGGTGAAGACCGTGCGGAAGAAGCGGCTGAAATGGCTATTTCTTCTCCGCTGCTGGAAGATATCGACCTGTCCGGCGCGCGCGGCGTGTTGGTCAACATTACGGCGGGCTTCGACCTGCGTCTGGATGAGTTCGAAACCGTCGGTAACACCATCCGTGCCTTTGCATCGGATAACGCCACCGTGGTTATCGGTACTTCTCTGGACCCGGATATGAACGACGAACTGCGCGTGACCGTTGTTGCCACTGGAATTGGTATGGACAAGCGTCCTGAAATCACTCTGGTCACCAATAAACAGGTGCAGCAGCCGGTGTTGGATCGTTATCAGCAGCACGGTATGGCGCCGCTGACGCAGGAGCAAAAAACGGTTGCGAAAGTGGTTAACGACAATACACCACAGGCGGCGAAAGAGCCGGATTATCTGGATATCCCCGCATTCCTGCGTAAGCAAGCTGATTAAGAATTAGCTGGAATTTGGGATTCTGGGCTCTTTGTGCTAAACTGGCCCGCCGAATGTATAGTACACTTCGGTTGGATAGGTAATTTGGCGAGATTATACGATGATCAAACAAAGGACACTTAAACGTATCGTTCAGGCGACTGGCGTCGGTTTACACACCGGCAAAAAAGTCACCCTGACATTACGCCCTGCGCCGGCCAATACCGGGGTCATCTATCGTCGCACCGACTTGAATCCACCGGTAGATTTCCCGGCCGATGCCAAATCTGTGCGTGATACCATGCTCTGTACGTGTCTGGTGAATGAGCATGATGTACGGATTTCAACCGTTGAGCACCTGAACGCTGCTCTGGCGGGCTTAGGTATCGATAACATCGTTATTGAGGTTAATGCCCCGGAAATCCCGATCATGGATGGCAGTGCCGCTCCGTTTGTCTACCTGCTGCTTGATGCCGGTATTGATGAACTGAACTGCGCCAAAAAATTCGTACGCATCAAAGAGACTGTTCGGGTTGAAGATGGCGATAAATGGGCTGAATTCAGACCGTACAATGGTTTTACGTTGGATTTCACCATCGACTTTAACCATCCGGCGATCGATTCCAGCAGCCAGCGCTACGCGATGAACTTCTCTGCGGATGCGTTCATGCGCCAGATCAGCCGTGCGCGTACCTTCGGTTTTATGCGTGATATCGAATATCTGCAGTCCCGCGGCCTGTGCCTGGGCGGCAGCTTCGATTGTGCCATCGTTGTTGACGATTATCGCGTATTGAACGAAGACGGCCTGCGTTTTGAAGATGAATTCGTTCGTCACAAAATGCTCGACGCGATCGGTGACTTGTTCATGTGTGGTCACAATATTATTGGTGCGTTTACCGCGTATAAATCCGGTCACGCATTGAATAACAAATTGTTACAGGCAGTCCTGGCAAAACAGGAAGCTTGGGAATTTGTGACCTTCCAGGACGACGCAGAACTGCCGTTGGCTTTCAAAGCGCCTTCGACGGTACTGGCATAACGACATACGCTGTCGTATAAAATTCGACTGGTTAACCTGGCACTCTCTCCGGCCAGGCGAGCCAGTCGTTTTTTTTACTATCCTTTATCTGCGCTTTCCTTAATACAGCCATTTTGACAGGGTTAAATGGAAACACGGCGCGTTCGCTGTTTTCTTAGCCGATTTTCACCTTAGCTTCTCGTCATTACTGCTGTAGCGCGTACGCTTTAATGATAAGATTTGTGCGCAAATTGTTTTGATTCCGTAAGCCCATGAGGGGCATATCAGGTGGCAATGACGTGAGTGGAATACTGACGCGCTGGCGACAGTTAGGCAGACGATACTTCTGGCCGCATCTCTTATTAGGGATGGTCGCGGCGAGTTTTGGTTTGCCCGCGCTCAGTAACGCCGCTGAAACCAATACGCCTGCAAGGACGACCGCCAGCACCGCGTCTAAAGTTAACTTTAGCCATCTTGCGCTGTTAGAAGCCTCTAACCGTCGTCCCAATTTCACCGTAGATTACTGGCATCAGCACGCTATTCGCACGGTGATTCGCCACCTTTCTTTTGCAATGGCGCCGCAAACGCTGCCCGTTGCCGACGCGCCGTCGCCATTACAGGCGCATCATATCGCCTTACTGAATACGCTCAGCGCGATGCTCACGCTGGAGGGCACGCCGCCGGCGATTGTTCGTCGCCTCTCCCTGGCGTATTTTGCGCCACAAACCGCATTTAGCATCCCGGCCTGGATAAGTCAGGCGCAGGGTATCCGCGCCGGTCCGCAACGTCTCAGCTAACGAAAAAAGACCCTTTTACTTTATTTGTAGCTCCGCGGCGCGGGGCATTTGAGACTTTATTATGCTAATCAAATTATTAACCAAAGTATTCGGTAGCCGTAACGATCGTACGCTGCGTCGTATGCGTAAGGCCGTCAGCCTTATTAATGCGATGGAACCGGAGATGGAAAAACTCTCCGATGACGAACTGAAAGCGAAAACCAACGAATTTCGTGCCCGTATTGAAAAAGGCGAAAGCGTAGAGAGCCTGATTCCGGAAGCGTTCGCGGTGGTGCGTGAAGCCAGTAAACGCGTCTTTGGGATGCGTCACTTCGACGTTCAGCTATTGGGTGGTATGGTGCTCAACGATCGCTGTATCGCCGAAATGCGTACTGGTGAAGGTAAAACGCTGACCGCAACGCTGCCAGCCTACCTGAACGCGTTGTCCGGCAAAGGCGTTCATGTGGTAACCGTGAACGACTATCTGGCGCAGCGTGACGCCGAAAACAACCGTCCGCTATTCGAATTCCTCGGTATGTCCGTTGGTATCAACCTGCCAGGTATGCCTGCGCCAGCCAAACGTGAAGCTTACGCTGCCGACATCACTTACGGCACTAACAACGAATACGGTTTTGACTACCTGCGCGACAACATGGCGTTCAGCCCGGAAGAGCGCGTACAGCGTAAACTGCATTATGCGCTGGTGGATGAGGTCGACTCCATCCTGATCGATGAAGCGCGTACGCCGCTGATCATTTCCGGCCCGGCGGAAGATAGCTCGGAAATGTACAAAAAAGTGAACAAAATCATTCCGCACCTGATTCGTCAGGAGAAAGAAGATTCTGACACTTTCCAGGGCGAAGGCCACTTCTCCGTTGATGAGAAAGCGCGCCAGGTTAACCTGACCGAACGCGGTCTGGTGCTGATTGAAGAGCTACTGGTGCAAGAAGGCATTATGGATGAGGGCGAGTCGCTCTACTCGCCTGGCAATATTATGCTGATGCATCACGTCACCGCCGCGCTGCGCGCGCACGCGCTATTTACCCGTGACGTGGATTACATTGTGAAAGACGGCGAAGTCATCATTGTTGATGAACATACCGGTCGTACCATGCAGGGGCGTCGCTGGTCTGACGGTCTGCACCAGGCGGTAGAAGCGAAAGAAGGCGTTGAAATTCAGAATGAAAACCAGACGCTGGCGTCTATCACCTTCCAGAACTACTTCCGTCTGTATGAAAAGCTGGCCGGTATGACCGGTACGGCGGATACTGAAGCCTTCGAATTTAGCTCTATCTATAAGCTGGACACCGTCGTTGTTCCGACCAACCGTCCGATGATCCGTAAAGATTTGCCGGATCTGGTCTACATGACCGAAGCGGAAAAAATCCAGGCCATTATCGAAGATATTAAAGAACGTACCGCGAACGGTCAGCCAGTGCTGGTCGGGACGATTTCTATCGAGAAATCTGAAGTGGTCTCCAGAGAGCTGACCAAAGCGGGCATCAAACATAACGTACTGAACGCAAAATTCCACGCCAACGAAGCAGGCATCGTTGCGCAGGCTGGTTATCCAGCGGCGGTCACTATCGCTACCAACATGGCGGGTCGTGGTACCGATATTATGCTGGGTGGTAGCTGGCAGGCGGAAGTCGCCGCGCTCGAAGCGCCGACGGAAGAACAGATTGCGCAGATTAAAGCGGACTGGCAGGTACGCCATGACGCGGTTCTGGCTGCCGGCGGTCTGCATATCATTGGCACCGAGCGCCATGAATCCCGCCGTATCGACAACCAGCTGCGTGGCCGTTCCGGTCGCCAGGGCGATCCGGGTTCTTCCCGTTTCTACCTGTCGATGGAAGATGCGCTGATGCGTATTTTCGCCTCCGATCGTGTCTCCGGTATGATGCGTAAACTGGGGATGAAGCCGGGCGAAGCGATTGAGCACCCGTGGGTGACGAAAGCTATCGCTAACGCGCAGCGTAAAGTAGAAAGCCGTAACTTCGATATTCGTAAGCAACTGCTGGAATATGATGATGTGGCGAACGATCAGCGTCGTGCAATTTATACCCAGCGTAACGAACTGCTGGATGTGTCTGACGTGAGCGACACCATTAACAGCATTCGCGAAGATGTCTTTAAGGCGACTATCGACGCCTACATTCCGCCGCAGTCGCTGGAAGAGATGTGGGATATCCCGGGTTTGCAGGAACGCCTGAAAAACGACTTCGACCTGGAGATGCCGATTGCCGAATGGCTGGATAAAGAGCCGGAGCTGCATGAGGAGACGCTGCGTGAGCGCATCCTGGCGCAGTCCATCGAGGTGTATCAGCGTAAAGAAGAGGTGGTTGGCGCTGAAATGATGCGTCATTTCGAAAAAGGCGTGATGCTGCAAACGCTCGATTCCCTGTGGAAAGAGCACCTGGCGGCGATGGATTACCTGCGTCAGGGTATTCATCTGCGCGGCTATGCGCAAAAAGATCCGAAGCAGGAATACAAGCGCGAATCCTTCGCTATGTTCGCCGCGATGCTGGAATCGCTGAAATATGAAGTGATCAGTACCCTGAGCAAAGTCCAGGTACGTATGCCGGAAGAGGTCGAAGCGATGGAAATGCAGCGTCGCGAAGAGGCGGAGCGCCTGGCGCAGATGCAGCAGCTAAGCCATCAGGATGACGATGCCGCCGTGGCTGCCGATCTGGCCGCCCAAACCGGCGAACGTAAGATTGGACGTAACGATCCTTGCCCTTGCGGTTCCGGTAAGAAATACAAACAGTGTCACGGTCGCCTGAGCTAATGCGATAAACTTACCGGCCTGATAAGACATAATGTGTTGCCATCAGGTCGGTGCTGGCATTATTGCCGAAGGGCGCTACGCTTATTCGGCCTGGCATTGAACACAGATAAAAAGGCGCAGGCGACTGCGCCTTTTTTATGGATGCAACAAGATGAAAAAACTGCAAATCGCGGTTGGGATTATCCGCAACCCGAACGACGAAATTTTTATTACCCGACGCGCCGCTGATGCGCATATGGCGAACAAGCTGGAATTTCCCGGCGGAAAAATTGAAGCCGGCGAAACACCAGAGCAGGCGTTGATCCGGGAGCTACAGGAAGAGGTGGGGATTACGCCAACACAGGTGACATTATTCGACACTCTGGAATATCAATTCCCGGATAGACACATTACGCTGTGGTTTTGGCTGGTTGAACGCTGGGATGGCGAACCGTGGGGGAAAGAAGGACAGCCGGGACGGTGGATCGCGCAGAACGCGTTGAGTACGGACGATTTTCCGCCGGCCAATGAACCGATTATTCGTAAATTACGCCAATTTGCGCTTTAGTGGGGGATCGCAACACGATCCCCATCGATCTTATTAGCGATTTAATGTCGACATAATTTCCGGCCAGTAGCGGGGGCCGGCCGCGGCGTCGTGAGGAAAAACCGCCTCAATTGCCGTCAGCTCCTGCGGGCTTAGGGTCAGTGATAACGCGCCGAGGTTTTCATCCACCCTGGCGCAGTGGCGGCTACGTTTCTGTTATAGCCTAATCTCGCCGGTTTATTTGTATTATCCCGGCCGCGCGCATATGGCGCCAAAACTACGCGTATTTATTGATTATTTTTGTCATAAGGCGATATTGCCATCTCAACAGAGCCATCACTGTTAGCGCTCTTCGCTCCAGTCGTCGCTATCAGACTGGTCGCCGCTGCTGGCGATTCGTTTCTCTTCGGCGGCCCATTCGCCCAAATCAATTAACTGACAGCGTTTAGAACAAAATGGGCGGAAGGGGCTAATTTCCCCCCAGACGACCGGTTTACCGCAGGTCGGACAGTTTACGACGGTCACGTCAGACATTTTTACTCCTTAGCAACAGGCCAGTTCAAAATCAAGACGCTCCGGCACCAGACCATTTTCACTATCCAGCGGCATAAAGCGAATGGCAAAACGGCTCTTATGGCCGGAAATTTGCGGATAAAGTTGTGAATCGAGCGTCAGCATAAGACGCAGCAAATCGGCGTCGTCCCCGTTATCCTGATAAAAACCGTTCAGGCTGGTTTGCTTACGGAAAGGCGCTGAATTACGGATCAGATCAAGCACCAGCGTCAGCGCCTGGGTGAGGGGATTCAGGCTGGCAAGCCAGGTTTCAATCTGGGCGTCGCGCTGCGCCTGTTGTAGGTGCAACCAGATATGCAGAGTGGGTAAATCGAAACTGCAACAGCCGCCAGGAATACTTAAGCGTTGACGCACAAGGGCAATCAAGCGATCTTCGCGTAGCTGCTGGCCAATCCTCGGGGCGGAGATCAGCACGCTGCCCGCCGATTTTAACTGCTGGCGCAGGGCTTCAATACGGTCTTGATCGACGCCGGGAACCTCAACCCAGGCCTGTAATTTACGCTGCTGGCGCTCCAGTTCTTTCAGCAGTTCGGTACGGACTTCGCCCCGTTCGAACACATCCAGTAGATCGCTGATATTACGGAAAAAATGCAGTGCGCCAGCATGGTCTGCAATTGGCAGGTTGATGGAGAGCTGTTGGATCAAAAACTCTATGCGCAGCCACGTACGCATCTTCTCATTGAGAGGGTGTTCAAATAGGACCTGGGTGTGCATTACGGTTTTTCCTGTGAGACAAACTGCGACGCGAGCTTAAGATAACTGGCGTGCAGGCGGGCCACATCTGATGCGATAGCATCCGGTGCGCCGTTATTATCAATAACATCGTCCGCCACGGCAAGGCGCGCTTCACGCGTCGCCTGCGCAGCGAGAATGTGTTCAACATGCTCGCGCGTAACATCATCACGCTGCATTGTGCGTATGAGCTGCGTTTCGGGCGTCACGTCAACCACCAGTACGCGGTTGGCTTTTTGATACAGCCTGTTTTCAACCAGCAGAGGCACAACCCATAACACATAGGGCGACGTAGCCTGTTGAAACTGTCGTTGGGTTTCCTGCTGAATTAAGGGGTGAAGCAGGGCGTTAAGCCAGGCTTTTTCTTCCGGATGCGAAAAAATACGCTCACGCAGCGCCCGGCGACGTAACGTGCCGTCGGCGGCGATAAGTTCAGAACCAAAATGTTCCGCTATTGCGTTCAGGGCGGGCTGCCCTGGCTCAACCATCTGGCGCGCAATAATATCCGCGTCGATGACGGTTATTCCGAGGTCAGCGAAGGCATCAGCGACGGTACTTTTACCGCTGCCAATACCGCCGGTTAAGGCTACGGTATACCTCATATCTCCAGCTTCCGGAATTTTAGTTTGACAATCAAAAGGTTAAATTTTAAGCATGCAAAGACGATACGCTCTGAGCATTAACCTACTATTCGCCAGGTAAATTTATGGGATTGTAACGTAAAAAAAGAGAATTTCGCAGTCTTGTACGGCCATGATTAGTGCGTATGATAGCGTCACTGGAGTTGTGAGTTTCGATTTTTCGCCATTAACCCCAGGAATCCGTACATGCGTATTGAAGAAGATCTGAAGTTAGGTTTTAAAGACGTTCTTATCCGTCCTAAGCGTTCTACCCTCAAAAGCCGTTCCGATGTCGAACTGGAACGTCAATTCACCTTTAAACACTCAGGTCAGACCTGGTCTGGCGTACCGATTATTGCGGCCAATATGGATACCGTCGGGACGTTTGAAATGGCGCAAGCATTGGCCGGGTTTGATATTCTGACTGCTGTACATAAACATTATACCGTTGAAGAGTGGGCAGCTTTTATCAACACGGCTTCGGCTGATGTTCTGAAGCATGTGATGGTTTCCACCGGGACCTCTGATGCTGATTTCGAAAAAACCGTGCAGATTCTGGCGCTGAATCCTGCGCTGAACTTTGTCTGTATTGATGTGGCCAATGGCTATTCAGAACATTTTGTGCAGTTCGTCGCGAAAGCACGTGAAGCATGGCCGACAAAAACAATCTGCGCAGGCAATGTGGTAACGGGCGAGATGTGCGAAGAGCTTATCCTCTCCGGCGCCGATATCGTGAAAGTGGGAATTGGTCCCGGCTCCGTATGCACGACGCGTGTAAAAACCGGCGTCGGTTATCCGCAACTGTCGGCGGTTATCGAATGTGCTGACGCGGCGCATGGCCTGGGCGGCATGATCGTCAGCGATGGCGGCTGCACCATGCCAGGCGACGTAGCAAAAGCCTTCGGCGGCGGCGCGGATTTCGTTATGTTGGGCGGTATGCTGGCGGGTCACGAAGAGAGCGGCGGCAGCGTGGTAGAAGAGAATGGCGAGAAATTCATGCTGTTCTACGGCATGAGTTCGGAATCTGCGATGAACCGTCATGTCGGCGGCGTTGCGAAATACCGCGCGGCAGAAGGTAAAACGGTTAAATTGCCGCTGCGTGGGCCGGTGGGCAATACCGCCCGCGATATCCTGGGCGGTCTACGCTCAGCCTGCACTTATGTCGGCGCGTCTCGCCTGAAAGAGTTGACCAAACGCACCACCTTTATTCGGGTGCAGGAACAAGAAAACCGCATTTTCAATAGCCTCTAATATTCTGGCTGGCGTAAATGTGCGCCAGCCTTATCCCATCCCGCTCATCGCGTCTCCCAGATGAAAAATCGGCAAATACATCGCCACCACCAGCGTACCGATAATTAAGCCGGTGATGATCAATAACGCCGGTTCCAACAGCGACGCCAGATTATCGGCCAGCGCCAGCGTAGTTTCACTGTGGTGACGGGCAAGGTTATGCAGCATGATATCGAGTGAACCGGACGCTTCGCCCGTTCTGACCAGTTGCAGGCATAGCGGACTAAATTCCTGGGTATTTTTTAGCGCCAACCAGACCGGATTGCCCGCGGCGATCTCCTGATGTACCTGCGTTAAACGCTGTGACCAGTAAGGGCAGCCGAGACTATCGATAGCGCTTTCCAGTCCCTGAAGAAAAGGAATACCTGCGCTTTGGGTTAATGCCAGTACGGTGAATATTTGCGCTAGTTTCTGGCCTCTTATCAGGCGACCCATAACGGGAAGCCGTAGCAGAAGACGCTGCCGCTGCGCTTGCCAGGACGGCTTTTGTTTTACCCTGCGGTGAGCGATAGCAACGAGCATCGTCAGGAACAAGATGAGCCAACCCCATGCCGACCCCCATTGCGCTATCGCGATAATACCGCGTGTCAGAAGAGGAAGCGGGGTATTGAAGCTACGGTAAATGGCGGCAAATTCCGGCAGGACAAAGTGCAGCATGGCGAAAACGACCAGGGCGACCATTGTCAGAATAATGGCGGGATAGCGCAGCGCCTTTTTCACGCTAACCGTAATCTGCCGTTGCGCTTTTTGCTGACGAGCCAGTTCAAAGCAGCATTCGGCCAGTTTGCCGGTCAGTTCTCCGGTGCGGATCATCGTCTGGTAGAGCGGCGGAAATACCTGCGGCCAGGAGACTAATGCGCTGGAAAAAGGGACGCCCTGTTCAAGCTCGTGAGCCAGCGTGCGCAACAGCGCTTGCCATTGTCGGTGGGGATGCTGTTTCGCAAGGAGTTCCAGCCCTTCAGAAAGCGTCAGCCCGGCATGAATGAGCGTGGCCAACTGATGAATAATTTCAGCGCTTTGCTCTTCTTTCCACAGTGCGGCATTAACGCCTATGCGCTTGATGCGAAGCGGCATAATGCGCTGATGTTGCAGGGTGATGATCAGCGCCAGACGATTGTCCACCCATACAACGTCTTGTTCCAGTTGACCTTTATCGTTAACGCCTTGCCAGCGCCAGAGCTGTTTAACGCTCATGGGGCATTCCCAGAACGCGCAGTATCTCTTCAAAGGACGTCATGCCTTGCTCAACGGCGCGACAGCCATTTTCAAAAAGCGTCCCTGTACCGGTCTGTTGGAGGTGGGCTTCCAGTGCTTGCGCCGATGCGCCGCTCGCAATTAACTGACGTAATGCCGGGGTAACAGTTAACACTTCGAATAACGCGGTTCGGCCATAAAAGCCGTGGTAGCAATGCTGACAGCCGCTTGCCTGCCAGCGCGGTAGCGCGCTGGGCCAAAGATTGGGCGATAGTACCACGGGATCGCTCAGGCGATGTTTGCAGTGCGGGCAAAGCTTCCTTACCAGGCGTTGCGCTACCACCAGCGTAAGCGCCGATGAGATCATCCAGCGTGCTACGCCCATTTGCTGCAAACGTATCAGGGTTTCACTGGTGGAGTTCGTATGTAGCGTTGAAAGTACCAGATGGCCCGTTTGTGCCGCCTTAATGGCGATTTCTGCGGTGTCGCCGTCACGAATTTCACCTACCATGATGATGTCAGGGTCCTGGCGTAATAGCGCACGCAGCACATTTTGAAAGGTGAGCCCGGCGCGGGGATGGATCTGCGTCTGGTTAATCCCATCCAGTGGAATTTCTATCGGATCCTCAACGCTACAGAGGTTGATACCCGGCGTATTCCGGGTTTGTAGCGCGCTGTATAGCGTGACCGTTTTTCCGCTACCGGTGGGGCCAGTCACCAGTACCAGCCCCTGAGGTTGCTGTAGGGCTTGTCTAAAAGCGGTAAGTTGTGCCCCGTACATGCCCAGCGTGTCCAGATCCAGCGTTTGTTCAACCTGATGCAACAACCGTAAGACGACTTTTTCGCCTTCTTTACAGGGAAGCGTGGCGATACGAAAAGAGATGCTGTCTCCCGACAGATCAACGGTAAATTGCCCGTCCTGCGGCAGTCGATGTTCAGCGATGTCCAAATTTCCCAGGACTTTCAATCTGGCCGTCAGCGCAAGCCCCGTCTCTTTGGCGATGTCCTGCAGAATATGAAGAACGCCGTCGATGCGGAGTCTTATTCGGTAGCGGCTGGCGCCGGGTTCGAGATGGATATCAGAGGCGCGTTTCGCCATCGCCGAGCGTAATGTCTGATTGAGAAGCTGGGCTGCGGTTTCTCCGCCTTTCGCGGCGTTTGCCGAGGGTGCCTGATCCGGCTTATGCCGATGATTTTCCATTTGCTGGCGAGTCCAGCACACAATATCAATCTGTTTTTGCGTGGCGAAATGCAGAGCGTCCAGTAACGCATGAGAGGGCGCGTCGACCACCGCAACAGTGATACTGTTGCTGGCGCTATTGATCAGTACAGCCTGATGACGTTGACACAAGGTGTTGAGCTGAGCGTCTTTCATCTTGTCTCCTTAGTTGGCGTCAAAACGGAAGACATCTTCACAAGCCTGTTGTAACGCGCTGTCGCTTTGAATATTGCAGTTACGCGTCCAGCCGGTAATGCCGTTAGCATTGTCCCAGGCGGGCGTCATGATGACGCTAAGCCCGCTCAGACTCTCCTGGCCGGTAAGCGTGATGACGCCTTTTTCCACGCTCATGCCCGAAACATAACGGGTGATGGCGGGCGAGGGGATACCGTTGACGCCCGCATCGCATGTGCTCGTCCCACCATGTTCCAGAGCGCAGAGTTCGACGGCGGTACGGTAGGGGACAAACGTTTGCAACATATCCGTCAGCGCCGCTTTACGCAGATAGTTCTGGTAAGCCGGAATGCCGATGGCGCTTAAAATGGCGATGATGCCAATAACGACCATCAATTCGATAAGCGTGAAACCGCGTTGTTTTTCCATTGTTCGCTCCTTGAGTTAGCTGGCGCTACTGTGGCAAACGAGGAAAGAGCGGGCGAGCGGCAAAAGGTAAAACGGGAAGGCGGATTCTGAAGATTTTTGCTGCGTTACATGACACGGCAACGTTATTGCGAGGCGCTACGAATATTTTACCGAATCACGACGCGGATCTACGGACAGGTGATTTATAGACCCGACGGCGCAGCGCCATCGGGCGGAGAGGATCAGCAAAAACGCATGGAGAGATCGAGCGCGCGTACGTGCTTGGTCAGCGCGCCAACGGAGATGAAATCCACCCCGGTTTCAGCAAATTCGCGTAAGGTTTCCGCGGTGACGTTGCCGGATACTTCCAGCCGCGCCTGGCCGTTGACGCGTTTCACCGCCTCGCGCATCTGGTCGGTGTTGAAATTATCCAGCATGATAATATCCGCGCCTGCTTTCAGCGCATCGTCCAGTTCATCCAGATTTTCGACCTCGACTTCTACCGGCACGTCCGGATGTAGCCAGAACGCTTTTTCCACCGCCTGACGAACCGAACCGGAGGCGATAATATGGTTTTCTTTAATCAGGAACGCGTCAGTGAGGCCCAGACGATGATTGGCGCCGCCGCCGCATAAAACCGCATATTTGAGCGCGGTGCGCAGACCCGGCAGCGTTTTACGCGTGTCGAGCAACTGGGTTTGGGTGCCAGCCAGCAGTCCAACGTAGCGGCGTACTTCACTGGCGACGCCGGAAAGGGTCTGGACAAAGTTTAGCGCCGTGCGCTCGCCGGTCAGCAATACGCGAGCCGGGCCGTTCAGTTCAAACACTGTTTGGTTGGCGTGAATGGCGTCGCCGTCATCGACATGCCAGGTGAGGCGCACATCATCGCCCGCCAGTTGGATGAAGACCTCTTCAACCCAGCGCTTGCCGCAGAAAACGCCGTCTTCACGAGTGATCACCGTGGCATGGGCTTGCGTATCTGCCGGCAAAAGTTGCGCGGTGATATCGTTGCCAGCATCGACTTCTCCACCTAAATCTTCATGCAGCGCCTGAGCAACGGCGGCAGGGATATCGAGATTAATGCGTTCCAGTAGCGCGTCACGTCGGTCGTCTGGGTTATAACGGCGAGGCGGCATGATAAAACTCCAAATTGCTAACGAATCATAAGGTAGAAACATGCTACTCTGAAGCAGCTATAAGCACCACTCAAAAGGAGACTCCGCATGTTGCCAGATAAGGGTTGGTTGGTAGAGGCGCGACGCGTCCCTTCTCCGCATTATGATTGCCGTCCGGATGACGAAAAACCGTCCTTGCTGGTGGTGCATAATATTAGCCTGCCCCCCGGCGAGTTTGGCGGTCCGTGGATCGATGCATTATTCACCGGAACGATAGATCCAGACGCCCATCCTTTTTTTGCAGAAATCGCTCATCTTCGTGTTTCGGCCCATTGTCTGATTCGTCGCGACGGTGAAATTGTCCAGTATGTGCCTTTTGATAAGCGTGCGTGGCATGCGGGCGTATCAAACTATCAGGGGCGGGAACGTTGTAATGATTTCTCCATTGGTATTGAGCTGGAGGGGACGGATACGCTGGCTTATACCGATGCGCAGTATCAGCAGCTAGCCGCCGTGACGCGCACGCTTATCGCTTGCTATCCGGCGATCGCCGACAATATGACCGGACACTGCAACATTGCGCCTGACCGCAAAACGGACCCTGGCCCTGCCTTTGACTGGCCGCGCTTTCGCGCTTTGGTAGCCCTCTCGTCGCACAAGGAGATGACATGACGCTGTTTACGACATTACTGGTGCTGATTGTCGAGCGCCTGTTTAAGCTGGGCGAGCACTGGCAGCTCGATCATCGGCTGGAGGCGCTATTCCGTCGGATTACGCATTTTTCGATGTTGCGCACGATGGGAATGACGGCGATCGCGATGGTGGTGACTTTTCTACTGCTCCAGGCGCTAAAAGGGCTGCTATTTAACGTGCCGACGCTGGTGGTGTGGATTCTCCTGGGCGTGCTGTGTATCGGCGCGGGCAAAGTGCGAGTACATTATCACGCCTGGCTGAAAGCGGCGTCCCGTAACGATCCGCATCCTTGCGAGGCGATGGCCAGCGAGCTTACGCTGATTCACGGCGTGCCGCCGGATTGTAATGAGCGTGAATTTTTGCGTGAGCTGCAAAATGCGTTGTTATGGATAAATTTCCGTTTTTACCTCGCACCGCTATTTTGGTTTATCGTTGGCGGTCCGTGGGGGCCGGTAACGCTGGTGGGCTATGCGTTTTTACGGGCCTGGCAGACCTGGCTGGCGCGCTATCAGACGCCGCACCAGCGTTTGCAATCCGGCATTGACGCTATTCTTCATGTGCTGGACTGGATTCCGGTACGTCTGGCGGGCGTAGTGTATGCATTACTGGGGCATGGCGAGAAAGCGTTGCCGGCCTGGTTTGCCTCGCTGGCGGATCTGCATACTTCGCAATATCAGGTGCTCACACGTCTGGCGCAGTTCTCACTGGCGCGCGAACCGCATACTGACAAAGTAGAAACCCCCAAAGCGGCGGTGTCGATGGCGAAGAAGGCCTCGTTTGTGGTGGTGGTGATTATTGCGTTGCTCACCATTTATGGGGCATTAGTGTAATGTTGTGCCGATGGCGCTAACGCTTATGCTGCCTACAATGGAAAAATCTGTAGGCCCGGTAAGCGTTAACGCCACCGGGCAGTGCAACGGCTTAGATCGTATCGGCTGGCGGCACGCCAAAATCAGGCATCCCGTTTTCGTCCCAGCGCACCCGTTTCAGACGCGTATGGCGGTTGGGATCGTACAACGGATCGCCTTCAATTTCGGTGTAATTTCTCGCGTGGTACACCAGTACATCTTCACCTTCCGGCGTTTGCGTAAAGCTGTTGTGTCCCGGCCCATACTGGCGATTTTCATAGCTGGTGGTAAAGACCGGGCGCGGTGATTTATGCCAGTTGGCCGGATCGCGCGGATCGTCGTTTACGTTAATCCACAGTAATCCCATACAGTAGTTTTCATCGGTGGCGCTGGCCGAATAGCTAATAAACAGCTTGTCGCCATGCACCACGACGGCCGGACCTTCGTTAACCCAAAAACCCCGACACTCCCAGTCGTACTCTGGCTTACTGAGTCTTACCGGCTCGCCTTTAATCGTCCACGGATTTTCCAGTTCAGCCAGATAAATATTTGAGTTACCGGCAATATCCGGCGCTTTTTGCGCCCACAGATACCACTGCTTTCCCTGATGATAAAAAGTGGTGGCATCGAGGGCGAAGGTATCAAACGGTGTTTTAATTTGACCTTTCTCCGTCCACTTGCCGGTGAGTGGGTCGGCATCGGCGCACTCCAGGGTAAACATGCGATGCTGGAACATTCCCAGCTTATCAAGCGCTTGAGTATGGGTAGCGGCAAAATAGATGTACCACTTGCCGTTGATGCGGTGCATTTCCGGTGCCCAGATGAGCTGGCTCATCGGGCCACTTTCCGGTTTGCGCCAGACGACAACGGGGTCGGCGGCGCGCAACCCTTCCAGCGAATCAGCCCGGCGGATTTCCAGCCTGTCATATTCCGGTACGGAGGCAATAAAGTAGTAATCGCTGCCGTCGCGTAAAATAAACGGATCGGCACGTTGTTCAATAAACGGGTTTGGCCAGTTTGCCATCAGGCTTTCCTTACGCTTTCAGCGGCGTTGAGCTCCTGCAACTCACTCAATTCGCGGTAATTAGTGCGACGTTTTTCCAAATCGTCCTGGATTTTTTTCATCAGTTCACGGTCAACTTTCAGCAGACGTACCACGCCTGCGGTAATCAGATAGCCAACGCCGGGGATAACGGTAAACAACAGCATAATACCGTTCATCGCCGAGGCGCTTTGCGCTTTAGCGCTGGCGTCATAACCGTACCAGGAGAGCAAAAAGCCGACCATCGCCCCGGCAATCGCCAGGCCCAGCTTGAGGAAGAACAGGTTACCGGAGAAGCTGATACCGGTAATGCGTTTGCCGGTTTTCCATTCGCCGTAATCATCGACGTCCGCCATCAGCGACCAGTGCAGCGGGGAAGGGATCTGATGCAGAATATTGAGCAGGAAGTAGAGCGCCACTATCATCACGGTGGCTTTCGGATCAAAGAAATAGAACGCGCAGGAGAAAATCGCCAGCGCAATATTGGTCCAGAAAAATACCTTCAATTTACACCAGCGATCGGTTAAGACTTTTGCCAGCATACTGCCGATCATCATACCGACCACGCCAAGACTAATAAAAAGCGTAGCGAAATGGGTGCTTTGTCCCATCACCCAGGTGACGTAATACATGGTCGCCGCCATACGGATAAACCCCGGGCAGACGTTACATAAGGTCAATAGCAGAATGCGTACCCATTGATCGTTTTTCCACACATCTTTGAAATCATTCTTCATATCATCGTGCGTCGGAACGGCAGGGCGGACGCGTTCGCGGACGCTGGCAAAGCAGAACAGAAACATACCCATGCCGATAATCGCCAGCACGGTCATCGCCAACTGATAGCCTTTGGCTTTGTCGCCGCCGCCAAACCAGTCCACCATCGGCAATAGCGTTAACGATAGCAACAGCGTCGCGATGCCGACTAACACGAAGCGATAAGCCTGACAGGCCACGCGCTCTTTTGGATCGTTGGTGATCACGCCGCCCAGTGAGCAATAGGGAATATTGATGGCGGTGTAGGTCACGGAAAGCAGAAAATAGGTGACGAAAGCATAGACAACTTTGCTGTTATAGCCCCAGTCCGGCGTCGTGAACATCAGCACGCTGAACAGCGCGTAGGGAAATGCAATCCACAGTAGCCAGGGGCGGAAACGACCATATTTACTTTGGGTACGATCGGCAAGCGCGCCCATCACCGGATCGGTAACGGCATCGATAACGCGTACTGAAAGGAGTAAAACACCGACTAACGCCGGGGCAAGACCAAAAATATCCGTATAAAAATAATTAACAAACAGCATGATAGCGCCAAAAATAATGTTACATCCGGCGTCACCCATGCCATACCCGATTTTCTCTCTTACCGAAAGTCTGCCCTTATCCATTGAGACTTCTCCCCATCAGATGATGGCGGTAATTATTCGCCTGCGAGCTTTTTTTTGCGTAGCAGGATCACGCCGCTGATATGGATAAAATGGTTATACGTGGGAAACTGTGAGGCAGATAACACCCTCCCCGGACGGGGAGGGCGGAAAAGTAACGTCACGATCAGTGGGCTTTCACCGTTTTTGCCGTTTTTTCTTTACACAGGTAGCCGACGCCCAGGATGAGCAGCCATACCGGAATCAGCCACACGGAGATCGCCATACCTGGCGTCATCAGCATAATGATCAATACCGCCGCCATAAACAGCAGGCAGAGAACATTGCCGAACGGATAAAACAGGGCCGGGAAGCGGGTTTTCACGCCCTGCTGCTGTTTCGCGCGACGGAACATCATATGGGCAAGGCTAATCATCGCCCAGTTAATGACCAGCGCGGAGACCACCAGCGCCATCAGCAGTCCGAATGCGGACTCTGGGGCCAGGTAGTTGAGCAGCACGCACAACGCCGTCACGACGGCGGAAACCAAAATGGAGCTCACCGGCACGCCGCGTTTGTCGACGTTCAGCAGCGCTTTCGGCGCATTTCCCTGCTGGGCCAGACCGAACAGCATACGGCTGTTGCAGTAAACGCAGCTGTTATAAACCGATAGCGCGGCGGTGAGAACCACGATATTCAGCGCATTGGCGACAAACGTATCGCCCAGCTCATGGAAGATAAGGACAAATGGGCTGGTATCGGCGGTGACGCGAGTCCATGGCAGCAGCGAAAGCAGAACCGCCAGCGAGCCGATATAAAAAATCAGGATGCGATAGATAACCTGATTAGTGGCTTTGGGGATGCTCTGTTCCGGGTTATCGGCTTCAGCGGCGGTGATCCCTACCAGCTCCAGTCCGCCGAACGAAAACATAATAATGGCCATCATCATCACCAGCCCGGTCCAGCCATGCGGCAGAAAGCCGCCCTGTTCCCACAGGTTGCGCACGGTGGCCTGCGGACCAGCGGTATCGCTGAAGAGTAACCACGCGCCGAACAGAATCATAGCGATGACGGCGATCACTTTAATAATGGCGAACCAAAACTCCATCTCACCGAACACTTTAACGTTGGTCAGGTTGATGGCGTTGATAATCACAAAGAAGGCTGCCGCAGAAGTCCAGGTGGGGATCTCCGGATACCAGAACTGGATATATTTACCCACTGCGGTCAGTTCCGCCATGGCAACTAATACGTACAGCACCCAGTAGTTCCAGCCGGAAGCGAATCCGGCAAAGCCGCCCCAGTATTTATAGGCGAAGTGGCTAAAAGAGCCGGCGACCGGTTCTTCAACCACCATCTCCCCCAGCTGGCGCATAATCAGAAAGGCAATAAAGCCTGCAATCGCATAGCCCAGGATAATTCCTGGCCCCGCCGACTGAATAACGGAGGCGCTTCCCAGGAACAAGCCTGTCCCTATCGCGCCGCCCAATGCGATAAGCTGAATATGGCGGTTTTTCAGGCCGCGCTTGAGCTGCTCGCCGTGCTGCTGACTGTCCATTATAAAACCTCGTGTATCGGGCGCGGTTTATTCATAACGCGCTTATTTTGAACGATGCAGTAGTGCGTGTGTAAGTTTGCAATTCCGCTTTTTGTATTGATTTATTTACAGATTCGTTTTTTTAAATGTCACTTCAACTCTTTCGTCTTGATCAGAATAATGGTATGTGGCCGCGAATGCACCTGCTTTGTGCAGGGGTGATGACGAGTTGCGTAAAAAGAAAGCACTTGTAAATACCTCCTTTTATTTTCCCTTACAGATGTTAATTTGTTTTTATTCATTATTTATGCATAAAAATGCATTTAATCTACTGTTGAATCGGTTCAGATGAGATTTTTTATCGTTTCAAATACGTTAAATCTACCTCCAGGTGGGTAAATTTAACATTTGTGCACAGTTACAGTTTTGAAACATGATTTCTGTAAAATTGTTAAAATGTGCCTCCTTTACTGATTTCAATCAAAACCTGTATGGACAGAAGGTGAATACTTTGTTACTTTAGCGTCACAGACATGAAATTGGTAAGACCAATTGACTCCGGGCAAATGGCTTAAGACAGGAAATCATGGCCTACAGCAAAATCCGCCAACCAAAACTCTCCGATGTGATCGAGCAGCAGCTGGAGTTTTTAATCCTTGAGGGAACATTGCGTCCCGGAGAAAAACTCCCACCGGAACGTGAACTGGCAAAACAGTTCGACGTCTCCCGTCCCTCCTTGCGCGAGGCGATTCAACGTCTCGAAGCGAAGGGATTGTTGCTTCGTCGTCAGGGCGGCGGAACCTTCGTGCAGAGCAGCCTGTGGCAGAGCTTTAGCGACCCGCTGGTGGAACTGCTCTCCGATCACCCTGAATCCCAGTTTGACCTGCTCGAAACGCGCCATGCTCTGGAAGGCATTGCGGCTTATTACGCGGCGCTGCGCAGCACCGATGAAGATAAAGACCGTATTCGCGAGCTGCACCATGCTATTGAGCTGGCGCAAGAGTCCGGCGATCTGGATGCCGAGTCCGAAGCCGTGCTCCAGTATCAAATCGCCGTCACCGAAGCGGCGCACAACGTGGTATTGCTTCATCTGCTAAGGTGTATGGAGCCGATGCTGGCGCAAAACGTGCGGCAGAACTTCGAATTGCTGTATGCGCGTCGGGAGATGCTGCCGCTGGTGAGTACGCATCGCACCCGTATATTTGAAGCCATTATGGCCGGAAAACCAGAAGAAGCGCGTGAAGCGTCACACCGACATCTGGCGTTTATCGAAGAGATTATGCTGGACAGAAGCCGTGAGGAGAGCCGTCGTGAACGCGCTTTACGCCGCCTGGAACAGCGCAAGAATTAGTTTTTTCTGGCAGAACGTTAACCAGAAGATGTTGTGAATAACGCGCAAAAATGTGCGCGGCAACTAAACGCAGAACCTGTCTTATTAAGCTTTCTCACGAAAGTTTAATGGGACAGGTTCCAGATAACTCAACGTATTAGATAGATAAGGAATACCCCCATGTCAGAACGTTTCCAAAATGACGTGGATCCGATCGAAACTCGCGACTGGCTACAGGCGATCGAATCGGTCATCCGTGAAGAAGGTGTTGAGCGCGCTCAGTATCTGATTGACCAACTGCTTTCTGAAGCTCGTAAAGGCGGCGTGAAAGTCGCGGCAGGCGCAGGGGCCAGTAATTACATCAACACTATTGCCGTTGAAGACGAACCGGAATACCCGGGCAATCTGGAGCTGGAACGTCGCATTCGTTCTGCGATCCGCTGGAACGCCATCATGACCGTGCTGCGCGCGTCTAAAAAAGACCTTGAGTTGGGCGGCCACATGGCGTCCTTCCAGTCTTCCGCCACGATCTATGATGTCTGTTTCAACCATTTCTTCCGTGCGCGCAACGAACAGGATGGCGGCGACCTGGTGTACTTCCAGGGCCACATCTCTCCGGGCATCTACGCTCGCGCGTTCCTGGAAGGTCGTCTGACCCAGGAACAGATGGATAACTTCCGTCAGGAAGTTCACGGCAATGGCCTCTCTTCCTATCCGCACCCGAAACTGATGCCGGAATTCTGGCAGTTCCCGACCGTCTCTATGGGGCTGGGCCCAATCGGTGCTATCTACCAGGCGAAATTCCTGAAATATCTGGAACACCGTGGCCTGAAAGATACCTCTAAACAGACCGTTTACGCCTTCCTCGGCGACGGCGAGATGGATGAGCCGGAATCCAAAGGCGCGATCACCATCGCCACCCGTGAAAAACTGGACAACCTGGTCTTTGTTATCAACTGTAACCTGCAGCGTCTTGATGGCCCGGTCACCGGTAACGGCAAGATTGTTAACGAACTGGAAGGCATCTTTGCAGGTGCTGGCTGGAACGTGATCAAAGTCATGTGGGGCGGTCGTTGGGATGAACTGCTGCGTAAAGACACCAGCGGTAAGCTTATCCAGCTGATGAACGAAACCGTTGACGGTGACTACCAGACCTTCAAATCCAAAGACGGCGCTTACGTACGTGAGCACTTCTTCGGTAAATATCCGGAAACCGCCGCGCTGGTGGCTGACTGGACTGACGAGCAGATTTGGGCGCTGAACCGCGGTGGTCACGATCCGAAGAAAGTTTACGCGGCACTGAAAAAAGCGCAGGAAACCAAAGGCAAAGCGACCGTAATCCTGGCCCATACCATTAAAGGTTACGGCATGGGTGACACCGCGGAAGGTAAAAACATCGCTCACCAGGTTAAGAAAATGAACATGGACGGCGTGCGTTACGTCCGCGATCGTTTCAACGTGCCGGTTGCCGATGCTGATCTCGAAAAACTGCCGTACATTACCTTCCCGGAAGGTTCTGAAGAACACAAGTACCTGCATGAACGCCGTCAGGCGCTGCATGGCTACCTGCCAAGCCGTCAGCCGAACTTCACCGAGAAGTTAGAGCTGCCTCAACTTTCAGATTTCGGCGCGCTGCTGGAAGAGCAAAGCAAAGAGATTTCCACCACTATCGCTTTCGTGCGTGCTCTGAACGTGATGCTGAAGAACAAGTCGATCAAAGATCGCCTGGTGCCGATCATCGCCGACGAAGCGCGTACTTTCGGTATGGAAGGTCTGTTCCGTCAGATTGGTATCTACAGCCCGAACGGCCAGCAGTACACCCCGCAGGACCGTGAGCAGGTTGCTTACTACAAAGAAGACGAGAAAGGCCAGATTCTGCAGGAAGGTATCAACGAGCTGGGCGCAGGCGCATCCTGGCTGGCTGCGGCGACCTCTTACAGCACCAACGATCTGCCGATGATCCCGTTCTATATCTACTACTCCATGTTCGGGTTCCAGCGTATCGGCGACCTGTGCTGGCAGGCTGGCGACCAGCAGGCTCGCGGCTTCCTGATCGGCGGGACTTCCGGTCGTACTACGCTGAACGGCGAAGGTCTGCAGCACGAAGATGGTCACAGCCACATTCAGTCGCTGACTATCCCGAACTGTATCTCTTACGACCCGGCTTACGCTTACGAAGTGGCTGTCATCATGCATGATGGTCTGGAGCGTATGTACGGTGAGAAACAAGAGAACGTTTACTACTACATCACCACCCTGAACGAAAACTACCACATGCCGGCCATGCCAGCAGGTGCCGAGGAAGGTATCCGTAAAGGTATCTACAAACTCGAAACCCTTGAAGGTAGCAAAGGTAAAGTTCAGCTGCTGGGCTCCGGTTCTATCCTGCGTCACGTGCGTGAAGCGGCACAGATCCTGGCGAAAGACTACGGCGTAGGTTCTGACGTGTACAGCGTAACCTCCTTCACCGAACTGGCGCGTGATGGTCAGGATTGTGAGCGCTGGAACATGCTGCACCCGCTGGAAACCCCGCGCGTACCGTACATCGCTCAGGTGATGAACGACGCTCCGGCAGTGGCATCTACTGACTATATGAAACTGTTCGCCGAGCAGGTTCGTACTTACGTACCGGCTGACGACTATCGCGTACTGGGTACGGATGGCTTCGGTCGTTCCGACAGCCGTGAGAACCTGCGTCACCACTTCGAAGTTGATGCTTCTTATGTGGTTGTCGCAGCGCTGGGCGAACTGGCTAAACGTGGCGAAATCGACAAGAAAGTGGTAGCGGATGCGATTACCAAATTCAACATCGATGCAGATAAAGTTAACCCGCGTCTGGCGTAAGAGGTAAAAGAATAATGGCTATCGAAATCAAAGTACCGGACATCGGGACAGATGAAGTTGAAATCACCGAGATTCTGGTCAAAGTGGGCGACAAAGTGGAAGCTGAACAGTCGCTGATCACCGTAGAAGGCGACAAAGCCTCTATGGAAGTCCCGTCTCCGCAGGCTGGCGTCGTGAAAGAGATCAAAGTCTCTGTCGGCGACAAAACTGAGACCGGTGCACTTATCATGATTTTCGATTCCGCCGACGGTGCAGCTGACGCTGCACCTGCTAAGGCAGAAGAGAAGAAAGAAGCGGCTCCGGCAGCAGCACCTGCTGCGGCAGCGGCGAAAGACGTTCACGTTCCGGATATCGGCAGTGACGAAGTTGAAGTGACTGAAGTGATGGTGAAAGTGGGCGACACCGTTGAAGCTGAACAGTCGCTGATCACCGTCGAAGGCGACAAGGCCTCTATGGAAGTTCCTGCTCCGTTTGCAGGTACCGTGAAAGAGATCAAAGTGAACACCGGCGACAAAGTCTCTACCGGCTCTCTGATTATGGTCTTCGAAGTGGCGGGTGAAGCAGGCGCAGCAGCACCAGCGAAAGCGGAAGCCGCTCCGGCTGCGGCTGCTCCAGCAGCAGCGACGGGCGTGAAAGACGTTAACGTACCGGATATCGGCGGCGACGAAGTTGAAGTCACCGAAGTGATGGTCAAAGTCGGCGATAAAGTTGCCGCTGAACAGTCGCTGATCACCGTGGAAGGCGACAAAGCCTCTATGGAAGTTCCTGCGCCGTTCGCGGGCACCGTGAAAGAAATCAAAATCAGCACCGGTGATAAAGTGAAAACCGGTTCTCTGATTATGGTCTTCGAAGTAGAAGGCGCAGCGCCTGCGGCCGCTCCGGCTAAACAGGAAGCGGCGGCACCGGCTCCGGCGGCGAAAGCTGAGAAGCCAGCGGCTCCGGCTGCCAAAGCGGAAGGCAAATCTGAGTTCGCTGAAAACGACGCTTACGTTCACGCTACCCCACTGATTCGCCGTCTGGCGCGCGAGTTTGGCGTCAACCTGGCGAAAGTGAAAGGCACCGGTCGTAAAGGCCGTATTCTGCGCGAAGACGTTCAGGCTTACGTGAAAGACGCAATCAAACGCGCGGAAGCTGCGCCGGCTGCTGCGGGCGGTGGTATCCCGGGTATGCTGCCGTGGCCGAAAGTGGACTTCAGCAAGTTTGGTGAAGTTGAAGAAGTGGAACTGGGCCGTATCCAGAAAATCTCTGGCGCGAACCTGAGCCGTAACTGGGTGATGATCCCGCACGTTACGCACTTCGACAAAACCGATATCACCGATCTGGAAGCGTTCCGTAAACAGCAGAACGCCGAAGCTGAGAAGCGCAAACTGGATGTGAAATACACGCCAGTGGTCTTCATCATGAAAGCGGTTGCCGCTGCTCTGGAACAGATGCCGCGCTTCAACAGCTCTCTGTCCGAAGACGGTCAGCGTCTGACCCTGAAAAAATACATCAACATCGGCGTGGCGGTTGATACCCCGAATGGCCTGGTGGTTCCGGTCTTTAAAGACGTGAATAAGAAGAGCGTGACCGAGCTGTCTCGTGAACTGACCACCATCTCCAAAAAAGCGCGTGATGGTAAGCTGACCGCTGGCGAAATGCAGGGTGGTTGCTTCACTATCTCCAGCATCGGCGGCCTGGGAACTACCCACTTTGCGCCGATTGTCAACGCGCCGGAAGTGGCTATCCTCGGCGTTTCTAAGTCGGCGATGGAACCGGTGTGGAATGGGAAAGAGTTTGTGCCGCGTCTGATGATGCCTATCTCTCTTTCTTTCGACCACCGTGTGATCGATGGTGCTGATGGTGCGCGTTTCATTACCATTATCAACAATATGTTGTCTGACATTCGCCGTCTGGTGATGTAAGCGAAAAAGCCGGCCCGACGGCCGGCTTTTTTTTGATAATCTCATGTATTTTGTGAGGTTATTAGCGAAAGCGATAATTCGTGATCCGTTTGTTGTTTCAAAATTGTTAACAATTTTGTAAGATACGGGCGGATAGAACGACCCGGTGGATGATGGGCGATCAAGTACCCCGGACCGCCGGATACAAATAAAGAGGTCATGATGAGTACTGAAATCAAAACTCAGGTCGTGGTACTTGGGGCGGGCCCGGCAGGCTATTCTGCCGCTTTCCGTTGCGCTGATTTAGGTCTGGAAACCGTAATTGTAGAACGCTACAACACCCTTGGCGGTGTTTGTCTGAACGTCGGCTGTATCCCTTCTAAAGCGCTGCTGCACGTAGCAAAAGTTATCGAAGAAGCCAAAGCGCTGGCTGAACACGGTATCGTCTTCGGTGAGCCGAAAACTGATATCGACAAGATTCGTACCTGGAAAGAGAAAGTGATCACGCAGCTGACCGGCGGTCTGGCGGGTATGGCCAAAGGCCGTAAAGTGAAAGTGGTCAACGGTCTGGGTAAATTCACCGGGGCGAACACCCTGGAAGTGGAAGGCGAAAATGGCAAAACCGTGATCAACTTCGACAACGCGATCATCGCGGCGGGTTCTCGTCCGATCCAATTACCGTTTATTCCGCATGAAGACCCGCGCGTATGGGATTCTACCGACGCTCTGGAACTGAAAGAAGTACCGAAGCGTATGCTGGTCATGGGCGGCGGTATCATCGGTCTGGAAATGGGTACCGTATACCACGCGCTGGGTTCAGAGATCGACGTGGTTGAAATGTTCGACCAGGTTATCCCGGCGGCTGATAAAGATATCGTTAAAGTCTTCACCAAGCGCATCAGCAAGAAATTCAACCTGATGCTGGAAACCAAAGTGACTGCCGTTGAAGCGAAAGAAGACGGTATCTACGTTTCGATGGAAGGCAAAAAAGCCCCGGCTGAAGCGCAGCGTTACGACGCCGTGCTGGTAGCGATCGGTCGTGTGCCGAACGGTAAAAACCTCGACGCGGGCAAAGCTGGCGTGGAAGTTGACGACCGTGGCTTTATCCGCGTGGACAAACAGCTGCGCACCAACGTGCCGCACATCTTCGCTATCGGCGATATCGTCGGTCAGCCGATGCTGGCGCATAAAGGCGTTCACGAAGGCCACGTTGCCGCTGAAGTTATCGCCGGGAAGAAACACTACTTCGATCCGAAAGTTATCCCGTCTATCGCGTACACCGAGCCAGAAGTGGCATGGGTTGGCCTGACCGAGAAAGAAGCGAAAGAAAAAGGCATCAGCTATGAAACCGCCACCTTCCCGTGGGCAGCTTCTGGCCGTGCTATCGCTTCTGACTGTGCAGACGGTATGACCAAACTGATTTTCGACAAAGAATCTCACCGCGTGATCGGCGGGGCGATTGTCGGCACCAACGGCGGCGAGCTGCTGGGTGAAATCGGTCTGGCGATCGAAATGGGCTGTGACGCGGAAGACATCGCGCTGACCATTCATGCGCACCCGACGCTGCACGAGTCCGTCGGTCTGGCTGCTGAAGTGTTCGAAGGTAGTATTACCGACCTGCCGAACCCGAAAGCGAAGAAGAAATAATCTTCTGTAGGTGGCAATGCGCCACCCGATACAAAAAAGCGGCTTTACAGCCGCTTTTTTTATGCATGGCAAATCAGATGTGTCAAATGATGGCGAAGGATAACGAAACCGCAAAATTTATCGTTTCCGCAGCAGTACGTTTTTCAAAGCTTATGCCGTCGGTAGTGCCTTTGTCTGTCATTTTCGACCAACTAATTGTTTCATAAGAAATACCTCTCCTTACTTTGTCATTATCCTGAAATTGGTAACGCTATAAAATAATAGCGAGCTAATTATGAGGTTTGATATATGAAACTTTTTCTGACAACAGCAGCGCTAACCGCGACGTTGGTTTCCGGCATGGCATTTGCCAGCGATCCCGTCATCCCCTGGGCGACTAACAGCGGCGGTACGGAAAGCACGCATATTGCGGCAATGGGCGAGGATTTGAATGCGCAGCATCAGCAGATCACCCACACGCATGAAGGCGTATGGGCGGCTAATTCCGGCAGCATTCAGGCTGATGAAGCCGCGCTGACCAGCAACAAGCCGCCGGTACAAGGCCACCCGGAATTAATGCCGCATCAGGGCTAATGATCACGGCCTGGCGATAACGCCAGGCGCTTACGGGTTATTCGGCGACCTGCCATTGCGCGTCTGGCGCAAAACGCGTGATAGCCTGAACTTTACTCTCCGTCTCCTTGCCTAAATCCGCCTGATAAATACGATCGTCCTGGTTGACCATAAAACTCATCACCCCGGTTTCGCCGTAATGCACCGGCCAGGCCAGAAGCGCCGCGCCGTGACCGTCGTTATCGCTGATAATACGGAAATGGTAGCCGTGGTAACCCTCGTCTGGCGCTGCGGGGCTAAAGTTTGGGCCTAACGGACTGGGGACGTCGCCTGCTTTGGTTGGCCAGTACAGGCCATCTTTTTGGCCTTCGCTACTGATTATCCTGTGCGCCCAGCGATGGTTTTGTAAGTAATAATCCTGCTGCGCATCAACGTAAGCATGCATGGCCTGTAAGGTAGAAAGTTCATTTCGCCCAATAGTACGGGTGAGGATCTCATTCCCGGCTGCCGCCATATCAAAGCGCCAGCCGCCAGTCTCTTTCACCATGGGCACCGGGAGCTGCCAGTCTTCTCGTCCGACATTCAGGTACGCCGTATTGTCTTTTTGTACAATGCGATGGCCTTCGCGCCAGTCACGATTGAAGCGGGCCACGGCCTCGGGATCGGCACCTTCCGGCGGCAGAAATTGCCGCCAGTCATCGCCCAGTAGCGCGGTAAGCTGCGTTTCGTTTTTTCCGGCTACCGCCGCGGCGAAGGCGCTGGCGGCCGCTTCCGGGGAGGGGAACCGTTCCTGCGCGTAGCCCAGCAAGGGTAACGACAGTAACAGAGCGCTTAACATAACCTTTTTCATTATCTGCTCCGGTTAACGGCGATGAAATTCATGATGTTCAGAAAAATGTTCCCGCGCGGCGGCGCGTTGCTCGGTGTTTAAGTGACTGCCGCGACGGCTTTCCAGGCCGCGTAGCTGTTGCGATTGCCATGACGGCGATCGACTGTCGTTCCCGCTAAACACATTGGCGTGCATATTCTGGCGAAATGCCTGACGCTGCTGTGGCGTAGAGGATTCAATACGCTGGCGGGCGGTGTCTCTCTGCTGTTGTGAAACAGGGTGCTGCTGGGCTTTAGCCTTCAGCTCGGGACGATGCTGCTGCGTGGTGGATTTATTCAGTGTCTGCTGCGCCGCCTCGCGACGACTGCTGTTTTGTGTTCCGTCATAGCCACGGTAATTATTACGCTGGGCAATTTGATTTAACTGCTGCGATGCCGCTTTGCGCTGTCTGTCGCGGGATGTCTCGCCTGACAGGTTAGCGGGTGATGTATGGCTGCGCTGTTGAAATTGCGTCATGGCCGCCTGGCGCTGACTGTCGCGAGACACTGGCGCTTGCTGCGTTGCGCTTAACCCGCCGCTAACATTGGTGGGATGGAACCGTTGCGCAACGGTATTATTCGGATAGGGGACGCCATTGCGCCAGGCGGGATTATGCTGCCAGCCCATCGTTTGGCCCGGCAGGTTTTGCCCGGATATCCGGTTGAAATTATTGACATTGATGTTGATATTATCGCCATTATGTTGATAACCGTTACCACCATGATGGTAATCATCATCATGGTGGTCGTCGTCATGGTGGTGATGATCGTCATCATCCCAGTCTATGCTGCTGAACAACGCATAGGTGGTGGCGACGCCCAGACTATAACCAAAACCTTTAACAAAACTGTCGGCAAACTGCTGCCCCGGAGGGGGCGGTAAATACACCGGCGGATAAGCGGTATTGGGCCAGGCGCCATACACCGTCGCGGGGTTATAGTTCGGCACGTACACCACCTGCGGATTCGCGGGTTCAATTTTTATAACGGTCGACGGTGTCGCTGGCGTACTGGCGGATGTGGTGGTTGTCGTCGTGACGGCGGTAGAAGCGCTGGACTTCGGCACGCTGGTGACGGTTTGCTGTGGCGTGGATTTTAGCGAACCGGTTTGTTGAGCGAGCAGGCGCAGCCTTTGCACCGCATCCATCACATCCTGTGGCTGGGCTAAGAACGCATCGCCCAGGTTTTGCACCCATTGAGGATTCTCGCCCATAAGCGCCATCAACTGGGGAAAGGCGACCAGCGATTTGACGCTGGGGTCCCACGGTTGGCTGGCCACCGCCTGAATAGCGGCATCGCCCTGCAGCGTGGGGTTATCTCGCGACCACTGGACGGCCTGAACTACGTTCGCCGGGTAGGTGGAGGCCATGAGCACCTGCGAAAGCAGGGCATCGGGATAAAGCGCGACAGGCGCGACCCATTGATCTATTTGCGCAGTGGTAAAGGTCGTTTTCGCGACAGGCGCGGGCACAGCGGTCTGCGTTGGCTCAGGGGCGGGAGCTGCCGCCTGCGCGGGCGCTTCGGGAGCGCGGCTTTTAACATACAGTACGCCCGAAGCGGCAAATAACCCGGCACTGCACACAAGGGCAATGAGATGGGGTTTAAAGGGCAACGTCATTTTATCTCTCCCGGTTCCAGAGAATCGCTATGGTCATTATGCCTGCCGCCGACGGGGTGCAGTTTGGCGTGAGTATAAAGGGACGATAGTTTAATTTTTAGCTAATGTTGGGATCGGTAACGTTACATGACGATCAAAGCACGAAATGAGGTAAGCATTTATGGCTGCAGCTCCCGTCTCAGTAGAGCATTAGACCATCCTTAACGATTCAGCCACTTTTTTATGTTGCTTTTTTGTAAACAGATTAACACTTAAAGAAAATCCTGTTATTGTGCCTTATGCGGTACCGGGCATTTACCCTACTAACTACTGTCTCACAGGAGCGTGAAGAGAATCGCCCATCAACAAAAGCGCCGCATTATGACAATGAGAGCGAGGAGATATCGTCGTGCTAGAAGAATACCGTAAGCACGTAGCTGAGCGTGCTGCCCAGGGGATTGTGCCAAAACCTTTAGACGCAACCCAAATGGCTGCGCTTGTCGAGCTGCTGAAGACCCCGCCTGTGGGCGAAGAAGAATTCCTGTTAGACCTGTTGATCAACCGCGTTCCTCCTGGCGTAGATGAAGCCGCTTATGTTAAAGCCGGTTTTCTCGCTGCTGTCGCGAAAGGCGACACCACCTCCCCGCTGGTCTCCCCAGAAAAAGCCATTGAACTGCTGGGCACCATGCAGGGTGGTTACAACATTCATCCGCTGATTGATGCGCTGGACGATGCGAAACTGGCGCCGATTGCTGCCAAAGCACTGTCCCACACCCTGCTGATGTTCGATAACTTCTACGACGTAGAAGAGAAAGCCAAAGCGGGCAATGAATATGCCAAACAGGTGATGCAATCCTGGGCCGACGCCGAATGGTTCCTGAGCCGTCCGCCGCTGGCGGAAAAAATCACCGTCACCGTTTTCAAAGTGACCGGCGAAACGAATACCGACGATCTCTCTCCGGCGCCGGATGCGTGGTCGAGACCGGATATCCCGTTACATGCGCAGGCGATGCTGAAAAACGCCCGTGAAGGCATTGAGCCGGATCAGCCAGGCGTTGTCGGCCCCATCAAACAAATCGAAGCATTGCAGAAAAAAGGCTACCCGCTGGCCTACGTGGGCGACGTGGTGGGCACCGGTTCTTCCCGTAAATCCGCGACCAACTCCGTGCTGTGGTTCATGGGCGATGACATCCCGAACGTGCCGAACAAGCGCGGCGGCGGTCTGTGCCTCGGTGGCAAAATTGCGCCTATCTTCTTTAACACTATGGAAGATGCGGGCGCACTGCCAATCGAAGTTGACGTTTCTAACCTGAATATGGGCGATGTGATTGACGTCTACCCGTACAAAGGCGAAGTGCGCAATCATGAAACCGATGAACTGCTGGCAACCTTCGAACTGAAAACCGACGTGCTGATCGACGAAGTGCGTGCTGGTGGTCGTATCCCGCTGATTATCGGCCGTGGCCTGACCACCAAAGCGCGTGAAGCGCTGGGGCTGCCGCACTCAGACGTTTTCCGTCAGGCAAAAGACGTGGCGGAAAGCAGCCGTGGCTTCTCGCTGGCGCAGAAAATGGTCGGTCGCGCCTGCGGCGTGAAAGGTATCCGTCCGGGCGCGTACTGCGAACCGAAAATGACCTCCGTCGGTTCTCAGGATACTACCGGCCCGATGACCCGCGATGAGCTGAAAGACCTGGCCTGTCTGGGATTCTCCGCCGATCTGGTCATGCAGTCGTTCTGTCACACCGCAGCCTATCCGAAGCCGGTTGACGTCACCACGCACCACACGCTGCCAGACTTCATTATGAACCGTGGCGGTGTCTCTCTGCGTCCGGGCGACGGCGTGATTCACTCCTGGCTGAACCGTATGCTGCTGCCAGATACCGTGGGTACCGGCGGCGACTCCCATACCCGTTTCCCGATCGGTATCTCCTTCCCGGCGGGCTCTGGTCTGGTGGCGTTTGCTGCCGCGACCGGCGTGATGCCGCTGGATATGCCGGAATCCGTGCTGGTGCGCTTCAAAGGCAAAATGCAGCCGGGCATCACCCTGCGCGATCTGGTTCATGCGATTCCGCTGTACGCCATCAAACAGGGCCTGCTGACCGTTGAGAAGAAAGGCAAGAAAAACATCTTCTCTGGCCGCATCCTGGAAATCGAAGGTCTGCCGGATCTGAAAGTGGAGCAGGCGTTTGAGCTGACCGATGCTTCCGCCGAGCGTTCCGCTGCCGGTTGTACCATCAAGCTGAACAAAGAGCCGATTGTTGAATACCTGACCTCCAACATCGTCCTGCTGAAGTGGATGATCGCCGAAGGCTACGGCGACCGTCGTACGCTGGAACGCCGTATCCAGGGCATGGAAAAATGGCTGGCGGCCCCCCAACTGCTGGAAGCCGATGCTGACGCAGAGTACGCGGCGGTGATCGACATCGATCTGTCGGATATCAAAGAGCCAATCCTCTGTGCGCCGAACGATCCGGACGACGCGCGTCTGCTGTCTGACGTGCAGGGCGAGAAGATCGACGAAGTGTTCATCGGTTCCTGCATGACCAACATCGGCCACTTCCGCGCGGCTGGTAAGCTGCTGGATAGCCACAAAGGCCAGTTGCCAACCCGCCTGTGGGTGGCGCCGCCAACTCGTATGGACGCCGCGCAGCTCACCGAAGAAGGCTACTACAGCGTGTTTGGTAAGAGCGGGGCGCGTATCGAGATCCCGGGCTGTTCCCTGTGTATGGGTAACCAGGCGCGTGTGGCCGACGGCGCGACGGTGGTCTCCACCTCTACCCGTAACTTCCCGAACCGTTTAGGTACCGGTGCGAACGTCTTCCTGGCTTCTGCGGAGCTGGCGGCGGTGGCAGCGCTTATCGGCAAACTGCCGACGCCGGAAGAGTACCAGACCTTTGTGGCGCAGGTAGATAAGACGGCGGTGGATACTTACCGTTATCTGAACTTTGACCAGCTTTCTCAGTACACCGAGAAAGCGGACGGCGTGATTTTCCAGACTGCGGTGTAACAGAGACGGGCCCGGATTTCCGGGCCCGAATGGCGCTTCTTATTTATTATTACGCTTCACTTCCCGTAGCCCCGGCAAATACGTAATTACCCCGCCCATTATTGCCCCGGCTACAATCGCTGGAATAAGCATAATCAATACTTCACCATATATTAATGGTAGTATGCTTATGTCAAAACCATATCGCACCAAATTAAACAACGTCGTGATCAGACCGCCTGCAATGGCGCAAAGGATCATCCTGTTAATTATTTTTTGATATAATTTCAGGGGTATCAGCGCGCAGGCGACACCGGTTAACCATGCGGGGAGGAGACTGTATATCCAGCCGGTAATAATAACTAATGCTGGTATTGTTCTGTAGAAACAGAACAAAAATGAGTCTGGTCCGCCAATAATGGCGGGTGAATAGTTTATGACACCTATCGCGGTGGCTGCGCCTATTAACGGCCCAAGCAGAATAAACCAACCGCTATGATAAATTATTCGTCGAAATACAGACATAATGTATCCTTCCTTAATTTTCCTTCAACCGTCTGACAAAAAATACAACTCACTACGGCTTCTCTGCTGATATCGCCCATTGCTGGAGTTCAGTTGAAAAGTGCTTATCAAGTAGCCAACAATTTCATGACAACGACCCGGATGATAAGGAAGCGTCTGAAAGACTAGCAGGCGTCGGCGTGGGCAGGGTATTGATGATTTCTGAAAAAACGCCAGAGGGACGCCGGGCTGGTAATGCTATAGCTGGATGAGGGGCAGCCGTTTTTAATGACTGCTCTCTTCCGGCGCATAATAAAAGGTCATCTAAACGGCGCGCTGCCTGATGTGAAATTTGTCGTCGAGTTTTCGCTTAACGGAGAGTAAGTGAATGTAATCGTGATCGATGATGGACATTTCCTTGCGGCAACGCCTATATCCCCAGCACTTCCGGCACCAGCTCTTCCAGTTGCCTGACCAGTTCAGGGTCCATATAGCGATAGTCATCGGGGATATCGAGTACGTGCAGGGGCTTATTTTCAATAATACGACGATATTCAGCCATCAACCGGTCTTTATGTTTCTGCTCCATAACGCAGATAACGTCAGCCCACTGAAGTAACCCGCACGACACGCTTTTTTTGGCGTTGCGGCTGGTGCCAGCGGAACGGACGCTAAGGCCAGGATAGCGGCGGAACACCTGCTCCGCCGTGGGGCTGCGCCATTGATTTCGGCTGCATATGAAAAGCACATTCATTAAATAAATACTCTTCCAGATCGCGCTTCGCTAACGGCGAGTGTGTGAATCGTGGAGACTTAATACCCCACGGTGCGGCACGTAGCACTTTGTCGGAGTGCGTGTAGATATATTGAAGCGCTAGAGTGACTTTCTGTATGAATAATAAACTGTTTTGGCATTTTTATTTTATCTTTTGTGCGCCCCGCTGTTTTTCTTTCACCGTGCTGCGATAATTACCTTAAGGCGCAATGCGGTATTGGCGCATTGCCAGGGCAGAGGAAAACAATTATGGATTACGAATTTCTGCGCGACGTTACCGGAGGGGTAAAAGTACGAATGTCGATGGGCCACGAGGTGGTCGGTCACTGGTTTAATGAAGAGGTTAAAGACAACCTCTCGCTACTGGATGAAGTAGAACAAGCCGCGCGTACGGTCAAAGGCAGCGAACGTTCCTGGCAACGAGCAGGGCATGAATACACGATCTGGATGGACGGCGAAGAAGTGATGATTCGCGCCAATCAGCTGGATTTTTCCGGCGATGAGATGGAAGAGGGGATGAGTTATTACGATGAAGAGAGTTTATCCCTGTGCGGCATGGAGGATTTTCTGCGGGTCGTCGCCGCGTATCGGGAATTCGTCAGTAAAGCCTGACCCTCTCTTCGTTATTGTCCCACAACGCCAGTCGACGGACAGTTGGGGGCGGTAGTGGAAACGAAGTCGCCAAACATTCCAGCCGGGAGTATCCCGGCTTTTTTATAGCAGAATGATTTTTTGATTTTTATTAATCATTTTAAAACTGTGATCTGACGCGTTTGTGATCTTAATTTGATTGAATATAATCGTTATGATTTTATTCAATCACAACAAGCAACAGGCGGTAAGACCATGAACATCAAAAAAGCAATAGAGCGCGTACCCGGCGGCATGATGGTCGTACCGCTCGTTATTGGCGCAGTCATTAACACCTTCGCCCCGCAGGCGCTTGAGATCGGCGGTTTTACCACCGCCTTATTTAAAAACGGCGCGGCGCCGCTAATTGGCGCTTTTCTGCTGTGTATGGGAGCCGGTATCAGTGTGAAAGCTGCGCCCCAGGCGTTATTGCAGGGCGGGACGATTACGCTCACTAAGTTGCTTGTCGCCATCGGCATTGGCCTGGGCGTGGAGCATCTTTTCGGCGCGGAGGGTATTTTTGGCCTGAGCGGCGTGGCGATTATCGCGGCGATGAGCAATTCAAATGGCGGACTTTATGCTGCGCTGGTAGGCGAATTCGGCAATGAGCGCGACGTCGGCGCTATCTCTATTTTGTCTCTTAATGATGGCCCTTTCTTTACGATGATTGCGCTGGGCGCGGCAGGGATGGCGAACATTCCCATTATGGCGCTGGTGGCGGTGCTGGTTCCGCTGGTTGTCGGCATGATCCTCGGCAATCTTGATCCTCATATGCGCGATTTTTTGACCAAAGGCGGCCCGCTGCTCATTCCTTTCTTTGCTTTTGCGCTGGGGGCGGGCATCAATCTGGAAATGTTACTGCAAGGCGGACTTGCCGGAATTCTGCTCGGCGTGCTGACAACGTTCGTTGGCGGTTTCTTTAATATTCGCGCAGATCGTCTGGTTGGCGGAACTGGCATTGCCGGGGCGGCGGCCTCCAGCACCGCGGGTAATGCCGTTGCGACGCCGCTGGCTATTGCGCAGGCCGACCCTTCGCTCGCCGAGGTGGCCGCTGCTGCCGCTCCGCTGATTGCCGCCTCGGTGATCACCACGGCAATCCTGACGCCAGTGTTGACCTCCTGGGTTGCGAAAAAACAGGCGCGTCAGGCTTCTTTGGAGAAAAACGCATGAAAATGATGGTTATCGCCGATGATTTTACCGGATCGAATGATACCGGCGTCCAGTTGGCGAAGAAGGGGGCGAGAACGGAAGTCATGTTGAGCGCGTCGCAAAAACCGTCCCGCCGCGCCGATGTGTTAGTCATTAACACCGAAAGCCGGGCGATGCCCGCAGATCAGGCGGCATCTGCCGTTTATGCCGCGCTTTCCCCGTGGTGTGAGACATCGCCAGCGCCGCTGGTGTACAAAAAAATCGACTCCACATTTCGCGGCAATATCGGCGCCGAAGTGACGGCGGCCATGCGCGCCAGTCAGCGAAAACTGGCCGTTATCGCCGCCGCGATCCCTGCGGCCGGACGCACGACGCTTGAAGGAAAATGTCTGGTTAATGGCGTCCCGCTACTGGAAACCGAATTTGCCAGCGATCCGAAAACGCCCATTGTCTCTTCCCGCATTGCCGAGATAGTGGCGTTGCAAAGTGAGATCCCTGTGTATGAAGTCTTTTTGCAGGATGTCCGACGCGGCGGGTTAAGCGCCTTACTTACGGCTTATGCGGCTGAGGGCGAAGGGATTATCGTCGTGGATGCGGTGGAAGAGCGGGACCTGACGTTGATTGCGCAAGCGGCGTGCGAACAACCGTCGATGCCGCTGCTCGTCGGCGCAGCAGGTCTGGCGAATGCGTTGCCGGTTGAACTTTTTATGCAAGACCGGCAGCGGCTGCCGGTACTGGTGGTGGCCGGTTCGATGAGCGAAGCCACGCGACGTCAGGTGGATAATGCGCTGTGCCGGGGACGTGCGGAGGTCGTGGATATTGATGCCGCGCGCATGGTGTCGGATAGCGCGGAGCAGGAAATCGCGTCTGTCGTAGAGCAGGCCTGCGCGCTGTTAAGTCAGCATCGACATACGATTTTACGCACCAGCCGTCGCGCAGAAGATCGACAGTTAATCGACGCGTTGTGCGAAAAATCCGCGATGAGCCGTCAGCAATTGGGCGAGCGACTGAGCCAGCGGCTTGGCGTCGTCACGTTAAACATTATCGAGCAGGCGCGGATTGGCGGGCTGTTTCTGACCGGCGGCGATATCGCTACCGCCGTCGCCGGCGCGCTTGGCGCTGAAGGTTATCGCATTCAGAGCGAGGTGGCGCCCTGTATTCCCTGTGGAACGTTTGTAAACAGCGAAATTGACGATCTGCCGGTCATTACCAAAGCGGGCGGATTCGGTTCAGACAGTACGTTGTGTGACGCGCTTTATTATATTGAGGAGATGTATTGTGGAGACTAAAACCGTTGCCATTACCATGGGCGATCCAGCGGGCATTGGGCCGGAAATTATTGTTAAAGCGCTAAGCGAAGACGGTCTCAACGGCGCGCCGCTGGTGGTTATTGGATGCCTCGCAACGTTGAAACGTTTACAGGCGAAGGGCATCACGCCGAACGTCGAGTTACGGGCCATTGAACGGGTCGCCGAAGCGCGTTTTGCGCCCGGCATCATTCATGTGATTGATGAGCCGCTGGCGCAGCCGGAGGCGCTGGAGGCCGGGAAAGTTCAGGCGCAGGCGGGGGATTTAGCGTATCGCTGCGTGAAGCGCGCCACCGAGTTAGCGTTACGGGGCGACGTACAGGCTATCGCTACCGCGCCGCTGAATAAAGAGGCGCTGCACCTGGCGGGGCACAACTATCCGGGCCATACCGAGCTGCTCGCGACCCTGACCCATAGCCGCGATTACGCGATGGTACTTTACACCGATAAACTAAAAGTGATTCACGTTTCAACGCATATCGCGCTGCGTAAATTCCTTGATACGTTAAGTACTGCGCGTGTCGAAACGGTGATTGGCATTGCTGATACTTTCCTCAAGCGTGTGGGTTACGTTAAACCGCGTATCGCCGTGGCAGGCGTGAATCCTCATGCGGGCGAGAATGGCCTGTTTGGCGATGAAGAGACGCGTATCCTGACGCCAGCCATTACCGATGCCCGCGCAAAAGGTATGGACGTTTATGGGCCGTGCCCGCCGGATACTGTATTTCTCCAGGCTTATGAGGGGCAGTATGATATGGTGGTGGCGATGTATCATGACCAGGGGCATATTCCGTTGAAATTGCTTGGCTTTTATGATGGCGTGAATATCACCGCGGGGCTGCCGTTTATTCGGACTTCTGCCGATCATGGCACCGCATTTGATATCGCCTGGACGGGAAAAGCAAAATCTGAGAGCATGGCCGTATCGATCAAACTGGCAATGCAACTGGCATAATTCCCTGTTATGAAAGGACAACACCGTCTGGATCTCATTGTGGCGTATCTGAAAAACCATACGCTGGTTACGGTAGAACAGCTGGTTGAGGCGGTTGACGCATCGCCAGCCACTATCCGTCGCGATTTGATCAAGCTGGATGAGCAGGGCGTGATCAGCCGTAGTCATGGCGGCGTGGCGCTGCGGCGTTTTGAACCCGCCCAGCCCACCACCAATGAAAAACAACTGCGATCGCCCGCTGAAAAACGGGCGATCGCACGCGTTGCCGCATCGCTGGTGAATGCTGGCGATGCCGTCGTGCTGGATGCCGGTACGACAATGATGGAACTGGCGAAATGCTTAACCCATCTTCCGCTGCGGGTCATCACCGTCGATCTGCATATTGCGCTGTTTTTAGCTGAGTTCCGGCAAATTGAAGTGACGATTGTCGGCGGTCGTATCGATGACAGCAGTCAGTCCTGTATCGGTGAGCATGGGCGTAAGCTGTTGCGCAGCGTGTATCCGAACATCGCGTTTATGAGCTGTAATTCATGGGGGGTAAAAACGGGCGTGACGACCCCAACGGAAGATAAAGCCGGGCTTAAACAGGAGATTATTGCTAATGCGCAGCGCAAAGTGTTGCTGGCGGACAGCAGTAAGTATGGCGCGCATTCGCTCTTTAATGTGGTGCCGCTTGAGCGCTTTAATGATGTGATTACTGACGTCAATCTGCCGCCGTCAGCGCAGGTTGAACTGAAAGGGCGCGCTTTTGCGCTAACGCTGGTGCAGCCGGAGTGACAGCGCCGTCAGGCGCTGCCAGTGGTGAATCAGACCGCAGAAATATTGCGGCCGTAGTAAATCTCGCGCATCTCTTTCCACAGCGCGGCGGTGATCTCCTGGCGTTCGGTTTCAGTGAGATCTTCCGGTTTGGTGTGAAACATGTAGTGCTTAAGATCGAACTCTTTAAGCAGCATCTTGGTATGGAAAATATTTTCCTGATACACGTTTACATCCACCATGTCATACAGCGACTTCATATCTTCCGACATAAAATTCTGAATAGAATTAATCTCATGATCGATAAAGTGCTTCATACCGTTGACGTCGCGTGTAAAGCCGCGCACGCGGTAATCGATGGTGACGATATCGGACTCTAGCTGGTGGATCAGGTAATTGAGCGCTTTTAGCGGTGAAATCACCCCGCAGGTTGACACTTCGATGTCGGCGCGAAAGGTGCATAGCCCGCCTTCCGGATGGCTTTCCGGATAGGTATGCACACAGATATGGCTCTTATCGAGGTGCGCCACCACGGTTTCCGGCAGCGGGCCGGGATGTTCGGTTTGGTCGATAAGTTTCGGGTCGACTGGCTCTTCGCTCACCAGAATCGTGACGCTGGCGCCCTGGGGTTCATAATCCTGACGGGCGATGTTCAGGATGTTCGCGCCGATAATGGAGCAGGTCTCCGACAGGATCTCGGTCAGTCGGTTGGCGTTATAGAGTTCATCGATATAGGCGATATAGCCATCGCGCTCTTCTGCGGTTTTGGCGTAGCAGATATCGTAAATACAAAAACTCAGGCTTTTCGTCAGATTGTTAAAGCCATGCAGTTTCAGCTTTTTCAATTTTTATCACCTCCTTAACGTCACTGTGCGGACAGTGCGTCATGTAGATATTGCGGTAGCGCAAATGCAGCGGCATGAATAGCCGGGTTGTAATAGCGACATTTAAGGCCGGCGGCATGAAAACGCGCCTGAATAATTTCGCTCGACAGGTGACGAAGAGCGCCGTTGTCCGTCGCCCAGGCGAAGGTCATAATGCCGCCGTAATAGGTCGGAATCGCCGCCTGGTAGAAGCCGACATCGCTGAAGTAATGACTCAGCTTGCGGTGGCTGTCGAGCGCTTCATCCTGTTGCAGGAAGCACACGCCGTTCTGGGCGACAAAAATGCCGCCCGGATTCAGGCAACGCTTACAGCCTTCATAAAAGGCGGAGGTAAACAGGCTTTCGCCGGGGCCTATCGGATCGGTACAGTCGGAAATGATCACATCAAAGGTCTGATGGGTCTGATTGACGAAATTCACGCCGTCGTCGATCACTAGCGTAAAGCGCGGATCGTCGTAGCTGCCGGCATTGTGGTTGGGTAAATACTGGCGGCAAAACGAGACTACGCCAGCGTCTATCTCTACCATGGTGATGGTTTCGACGTTTTTATGCCGGGTAACTTCACGTAGCATTGCGCCGTCGCCGCCGCCGATAATCAGAACGTGTTTCGCATGACCGTGCGCCAGCAGCGGGACGTGGGTCATCATTTCATGATAAATAAACTCGTCGCGTTCGGTGGTCTGTACCACGCCGTCCAGCGCCATCACGCGGCCAAAAGCGGCGTTTTCAAAGATGATTAAATCCTGGTGATCGGTTTTTTCATGATACAGAACGTTGTCTACGGCAAAGTACTGACCAAACTGGTCGTGTAGCGTTTCATGCCACATCGTATTTTCGGCCATTGGCTGATACCTCCATTGTTAACACCCGTAAAAAAAGGGCGCAACATCATAGCTAACAATGACCGTGGATGCACGGTCATTATTTCAGCAATAGGATCACGGAGGATTATTTAACGTAGGCTAACAGGCTCAGAGAATCGCGGGCCAAAGCTTTGCATTTTTTAGCGACCGGAATACCGATGCCGCTAAGATCGCGGTAGCTGTCTTCGCCCAACGATTTCATATCGAAGGTGTCGTAGTTACTCAGGTCCCACTGATTTTGCTGGGCAAAAAAGACCAGCGCACGGCGAATCTGACTGTTGGGTAAATTTTGGTAACCACAGTCATTTTTCAGAAAAACGAAAACCGCCGTTAAATCGGCCATATCTTCAGCTTCGGATTCAGTAAGCGCATAGCTATTTGCGCATAAGGCCATCAGGCTGCCAAACAACACGGGTCTGAAAAACGTCTTCATTGCTTCTACCACGGCATCAGGGAAAGTCAACGTTAGCATACTGAGAACGTAGCGACGACTTTTATTATCAGGATTGGCCGCGGCGTTTTCATTCTTATTGTATTGCTGTCAGGAATGGTAAAGACGTGTTGCTGGCTTGACCTTCCCGTTAGGGCAGGGTCTAAGCTTAGACACCCGCCTGTTCATTATAAGGAAATGATTATGTTACGCCGTGATTTCTTAAAATATTCAGTGGCGCTGGGGGTTGCATCAGCGCTGCCGCTGTGGAGCCGCGCCGCTTTTGCCGCCGAACGTCCCGCGTTGCCTATTCCTGACCTGCTAACGGCAGATGCGAGCAACCGTATGCAGTTAATTGTTAAAGCCGGACAGTCGACATTCGCCGGTAAGAACGCGACAACCTGGGGCTACAACGGTAATTTGCTGGGGCCAGCGGTACAGCTTCACAAAGGAAAAAGCGTGACCGTTGATATCCATAACCAACTGGCCGAAGACACGACGCTTCACTGGCATGGTCTGGAGATTCCGGGCATCGTCGACGGCGGCCCGCAGGGGATTATTCCCGCAGGCGGAACCCGCACGGTGACGTTTACGCCGGAGCAACGCGCCGCGACCTGCTGGATTCATCCGCACAAACACGGCAAAACCGGGCGCCAGGTGGCGATGGGCCTTGCCGGGCTGGTGCTGATTGAAGATGACGAGATTCGCAAATTGCGCCTGCCGAAACAGTGGGGCATCGACGATGTGCCGGTGATCATTCAGGACAAACGCTTCTCCGCCGATGGCCAGATTGATTATCAACTGGATATTATGACCGCCGCCGTCGGCTGGTTTGGCGATACGCTGCTGACCAATGGCGCTATCTATCCGCAGCATTCCGCGCCGAAAGGCTGGCTACGTCTGCGCTTGCTAAATGGCTGTAATGCGCGCTCGCTGAATATCGCCGCCAGCGATAATCGCCCGCTTTATGTGATCGCCAGCGACGGCGGCCTGCTGGCGGAGCCGGTGAAAGTCACCGAACTGCCGTTATTAATGGGCGAGCGTTTTGAAGTGCTGGTGGATATCAGCGACGGGAAAGCCTTTGATCTGGTGACCCTGCCGGTCAGCCAGATGGGAATGGCGATCGCTCCGTTTGATAAACCGCATCCGGTGATGCGTATCCAGCCGCTGCGGATTACCGCCTCCGGTACGCTGCCGGATACGTTGACGACGATGCCGGCGCTGCCGTCGCTGGAAGGGCTGACGGTGCGCAACCTGAAACTGTCGATGGACCCGCGTCTTGATATGATGGGGATGCAAATGCTGATGAAGAAATATGGCGCTCAGGCGATGAGCGGCATGGATCATGACAGCATGAACGCGCATATGCAGGGCGGCAATATGGGGCATGGCGAAATGGATCATGGCAACATGGATCACAGCGGGATGAATCATGGCGCGATGGGCAATATGAATCACGGCGGAAAATTCGACTTCCATAACGCTAACTTTATCAACGGCCAGGTCTTCGATATGAACAAACCGATGTTCGCGGCGCAAAAAGGCCGACATGAACGTTGGGTGATTTCCGGCGTGGGTGACATGATGCTGCATCCTTTCCATATTCACGGCACGCAGTTCCGTATTTTGTCAGAGAATGGCAAAGCGCCAGCGGCGCACAGAACGGGCTGGAAGGATACGGTACGCGTTGAGGGGGGGATCAGCGAAGTGCTGGTCAAGTTCGATCACGACGCACCGAAGGAACATGCCTATATGGCGCACTGTCATCTGTTAGAACATGAAGATACGGGAATGATGTTAGGATTTACGGTCTGACCGATGTCTGTGACGCAGGCCGGGTAAGGCGAAACCGCCACCCGGCACAATGCCCGGCATACGCCGGGCATTAATGGTTATTTCGCGTTGTCAGGCAAAGCATAGGCCACGATATAGTCGCCCATCTTCGTACCAAACGAACCGTGGCCTCCGGCAGAAACGACCACGTACTGCTTACCGTTTACCTCATAGGTCATCGGCGTTGCCTGGCCTCCGGCGGGTAAACGTCCCTGCCACAGTTTTTCCCCGTTGCTCATGTTATAAGCGCGCAGGTAGTTGTCGGCGGTCGCGGCAATGAACAGCACATTACCGGCGGTTGAGATTGGCCCGCCCAGCATGGGCATCCCCATGTTGAACGGCACCGGAACCGGCATCGGGAACGGCATACTGTCGCGCGGCGTCCCTATACGTTTCTTCCACACGATTTCATTGGTCTTCAGATCCAACGCGGAAATATAGCCCCAGGCCGGTTGTTTACACGGCAGGCCAAACGGCGAAAGGAACGGATTCAGCGTGACGCCGAATGGTACGCCGTACTGTGGCTGAATACCCGCTTCTGTACCAGTACCTTTCGCGTCTTTCGGCGGTTCCATTGGATTACCCGGGCCGCGTGGGATCAGCTTCGAGACAAACGGCAGCGCCATCGGGTTAGCGATAGCGACCTGACGGTCTGGATCGACGGAAATACCGCCCCATTCAAACATCCCCAGGTTGCCAGGGAATACCAATGTTCCCTGCTCGGACGGCGGGGTGAAGATACCTTCATAGCGCAACTGGTGGAACATGACGCGGCACACCAGTTGGTCGAACATGGTCGCGCCCCACATATCCGCGCCGGAGAGATCTTTTTTCGGGCGGAAGGTTAAATCAGAGAACGGCTGAGTTTTGGCGACGTAATCGCCTTTTGCCGCGCCCTGCGGGACCGGTTTTTCCGGGGCGGGCACGACCAGCTCGCCATTACGTCTGTCCAGCACAAAGATATTACCGGTTTTCGCTGGCGCATAGATAACCGGAACGGTAGTACCGTCAACGGTAATATCCGCCAGCGTCGGCTGTGCCGGCAGGTCCATATCCCACAGATCGTGATGGACGGTCTGATAACTCCAGGCCAGTTTCCCGGTGGTGGCATTCAGCGCCAGGATGGAGCTGGCATAACGTTCCTGCTCCGGCGTGCGGTTACCGCCCCAGATATCCGGCGTGGTCACGCCCATCGGCAGATAGACCAGATCCAGTTTCGCATCATAGGCGGCAGGCGCCCAGGAGTTCGGCGAGTTAAAGGTAAAAGCGTGCTCATCGGCTGGAATCGCGTTCGGATCTTTCGCCCCCGGATCGAAGGCCCACATGAGTTTACCGCTATTAACATCAAAACCACGGATAACGCCGGACGTTTCGCGGGTAGAGAAGTTATCCGTGACCGAACCGGCAATGACAATTGTTTTATCGGTGATAATCGGCGGCGACGTCGGTTCATACAGTCCCGGCGTGGTATCCGGCATATTGGTTTGCAGATTCAGGACGCCTTTGTTGGCGAAGGTTTCACACAGCTTGCCGGTTTCGGCATTCACCGCGAAAAGGCGACCGTCGTTGACCGGGAGGATAATACGGCGCGGACAGTCGGCGATGACCTCCGGCGAGGCGGTATCCGCTTTGGCCTCATGATAAGAGACGCCGCGGCAGGTCACATGCTGGAAAGACGAATCGGTCTTCAACTGAGGATCAAAATGCCACTTCTCTTTACCGCTGGCGGCGTCCAGCGCGAACAGACGCTGGTGAGCTGTACACAGATAAAGCGTATCGCCGACTTTAATCGGGGTCACTTCGTTGGTGATTTCGCCCGGATCGTTGGGTTGTTTCAGATCGCCGGTGCGGAAGACCCACGCTTCTTTCAGTTGGTGAACGTTATCCGCAGTGATCTGTTTCAGCGGCGAATAGCGTTGGCCTTCCTGATTACGTCCATAGGCCGGCCAGTCTTCGTCGGCGATCGACGAGCTTGTTGCGGCGGGCGTGGCGTCGGTGCGAAGCGTACCGTTGATCTCCTGCGGGTCGTTGAAGCCAGCCCAGGTCAGAATGCCGCCGCTAATCAGCAGCGCCACGACCAGCGCCGCCACTGCGCCGCTGGAAGGAACCACCAGCCGATGCCAGACAAACGGCAATATTAGCCAGATGCCGAAAAACACCAGAATATCGCTACGCGGCGTGAGCGCCCAGAAGTCGAACCCGACTTCCCACACGCCCCAAATCATTGTCGCCAGCAGCAGGGCGGCATACAGCCACAGTGCGGCACGTTTACTGCGCCATAGCAATCCGGCCACAACCAGCATCACGAGGCCCGCGATGGGGTAGTACCAGGAACCGCCAATAGCAACCAGCCAGACACCTCCGATAAGAAGATACAGCCCACAAAGTGCTGCAAAGAGGGCCGTCAGCGTCACGAGTAATCGTGGCGATCGTGCGTTATTTTCTGCCATAAAAAGACACCATCCCAAATTGTTAATTTTTTAGTAGCAATTAAGTATAGGAATTAACATGTGTGATCGTCATCACAAAATGAGCTTTCTTATCAAATGCCGCGAATGAATACGTTTGCTGTTATACTGCGTGCCTTGCGCGTCAATGCGGCGTTATTAGTCACCGGCATTGAGTGATTTGTTTTTAAATCATATGGTTATAAATATGAAACATACTGTTGAAGTCATGATCCCCGAAGCGGAGATCAAAGCACGTATTGCCGAGCTGGGTCGTCAGATTACCGAACGTTATAAAGACAGCGGCAGTGAAATGGTGCTGGTAGGTCTGTTGCGTGGCTCATTTATGTTTATGGCGGACCTGTGCCGTGAAGTCCAGGTTCCTCATGAAGTCGATTTTATGACCGCCTCCAGTTATGGTAGCGGCATGTCCACCACACGCGACGTGAAAATCCTCAAAGATCTGGATGAAGATATTCGTGGTAAAGACGTGCTGATTGTCGAAGACATTATTGATTCCGGTAATACGCTGTCGAAGGTCCGTGAAATCCTGGGCCTGCGCGAGCCGAAATCGCTGGCGATTTGTACGCTGCTGGATAAACCTTCTCGCCGCGAAGTGGACGTGCCGGTTGAGTTCGTTGGCTTTTCGATTCCGGACGAATTTGTAGTCGGTTACGGTATCGACTACGCTCAGCGTTATCGCCATCTACCGTATGTTGGTAAAGTGGTGGTGCTGGACGAGTAAGCGCAGAAATGCCGGATGGCGTCGCTAAAGCGACTTATCCGGCCTATAGCTAATGGCTTATTGGTGGGGAATGTATTTCAGACTTAGGGCGGAAATACCCTTATGATAGCCGTTCTCCAGCGTTTCTCTGTTGGTGGCGGTGACGTCAAGATCGCGCAGCAGGCCATCATTGATACTGTACGCCCAGCCGTGAATGGTCACATTCTGACCGCGTTTCCACGCTGACTGCATAATGGTGGAATGCCCCAGGTTATAGACCTGTTCCATGACGTTCAATTCATAGAGCGCGTCCAGACGTTGCTCTTCGGGCATTTTTCCCAACAGCGAGCTATGTTTAAGCCAGATGTCGCGGATATGCAGCAGCCAGTTATTAATCAAGCCCAGCTCAGGGTTTTCTACCGCAGCCTTGATACCGCCGCAACCGGAGTGGCCGCAAATGATAATATGCTCAACTTCCAGAACATCTACCGCATACTGAACCACGGAGAGACAGTTCAGATCGGTGTGAATAACCAGGTTAGCCACATTACGGTGAACAAACAATTCGCCCGGTTCAAGCCCGGTTAAACGCTCTGCGGGAACGCGGCTGTCGGAACATCCAATCCATAGAAAGCGCGGTTTTTGCGCTTGCGCCAGTTTCTCAAAAAATCCGGGGTCCTCTTCCACCAGCATTTTTGACCATAGTGCATTGTTGCTGATGAGTGTATCTATGTCTTTCATGGAAGTTAACGACCTGTAACCAAATAAGTGCGTTGGGCTAATATAGGGCAACTCCGTAATTATTTAAACCATATATAAAGTGTAAGAACGTAAAGTAAGTGAGAATTTATGACCATTGCGCTGGAACTTCAACAACTTAAAAAAACCTATCCCGGCGGCGTTCAGGCGTTGCGCGGCATAGATTTGCAGGTCGAAGCGGGGGATTTTTACGCGCTTCTGGGGCCAAATGGAGCAGGGAAATCGACCACCATCGGTATTATCAGCTCATTGGTTAATAAAACGTCCGGGCGCGTTAACGTTTTTGGTTACGACCTGGAAAAAGACGTGGTTAACGCCAAGCGACAGCTTGGACTGGTGCCACAGGAGTTTAACTTTAACCCGTTTGAAACGGTGCAACAGATCGTAGTGAATCAGGCGGGTTATTACGGCGTGGAACATAAAGAGGCGGTTTTACGTAGCGAAAAGTATTTAAAACAGCTCGATCTGTGGGAAAAACGTCATGAACGCGCGCGGATGCTGTCCGGTGGGATGAAACGCCGCCTGATGATCGCCCGCGCATTGATGCATGAGCCTAAACTATTGATTCTCGACGAGCCGACGGCGGGCGTTGATATCGAACTGCGTCGCTCGATGTGGGGATTCCTGAAAGACTTAAACGCCAAAGGCACCACCATTATTCTCACCACCCACTATCTGGAAGAGGCGGAAATGCTGTGCCGCAATATCGGTATTATTCAGCACGGCGAGCTGGTGGAAAATACTTCCATGAAAAATCTGCTTTCAAAGCTGAAATCGGAGACATTTATTCTGGATTTAGCGCCAAAAAGCCCGCTACCTAAGCTTACGGGTTATCAATATCGTCTGGTGGATACCTCGACTCTGGAGGTGGAAGTGTTACGCGAGCAGGGGGTTAACAGCGTCTTTAGCCAACTGAGCGAGCAGGGGGTTCAGGTATTAAGTATGCGTAATAAAGCCAACCGTCTGGAAGAACTGTTTGTGTCGCTGGTGCATGAAAAACAAGGAGATCGCGCATGATGCAGCTTTACTGGGTTGCCCTTAAAAGCATCTGGGCGAAAGAGATCCACCGCTTTATGCGGATCTGGGTGCAAACGCTGGTGCCGCCCGTCATCACCATGACGCTCTATTTTATTATTTTCGGTAACCTGATTGGTTCGCGCATCGGCGAAATGCATGGTTTTAGCTATATGCAATTTATTGTGCCGGGCCTGATTATGATGGCGGTCATTACTAACTCCTACGCGAATGTCGCGTCGTCATTTTTTAGCGCCAAGTTTCAGCGCAATATTGAGGAACTGCTGGTCGCGCCGGTACCAACGCACGTGATCATCGCCGGATTTGTCGGCGGCGGCGTAGCGCGCGGGCTGTGCGTAGGGATTCTGGTGACGGCGATTTCGCTCTTTTTCGTGCCTTTCCAGGTGCATTCCTGGGTATTTGTCGCGCTAACGCTGATTCTGACCGCGATTCTGTTCTCGCTGGCCGGACTGCTGAACGCCGTGTTTGCGAAAACCTTTGACGATATCAGTCTGATCCCGACCTTTGTGCTGACGCCGCTGACCTACCTCGGCGGGGTATTTTACTCGCTGACGCTGCTGCCGCCGTTCTGGCAAGGGCTGTCGCACCTGAACCCGATCGTCTACATGATCAGCGGTTTCCGTTATGGTTTTCTGGGTATCCATGATGTGCCGCTGGTGACGACGTTTGGCGTACTGGTGATCTTTATCGCTGCTTTCTATCTGCTGTGTTGGTCGCTGATCCAGCGCGGGCGCGGGTTGCGCAGTTAAGCGCTGACTGGGGAGATGGGGCGTTGGGTTGCGCTTCGCTTCACTTCATCTACGGGTCCGTAATATCAATGGGTTACGGGTCGGTAGGTGAGGCTTGTCGAAACCCAACGCTTCTCTCAGCGAATCTGAATCTCCAGCGTGGCGGTGGCCTGGTATTCTCCGGTGTGGGGAACATGTCCGGTGGTATTGACCGGCGCGGCGGTGAACTCGGTGCTGCCTCTACCGTCAGTGTAATCTTCAATCGGCAATTCGGCGCTGCTGCCGGGAACGATGGTATTATCGTATTTATCGGAAATCCGTATCCCCAAATTCTCATTGTCAGTTTTCAGGTAGTCCGGGTTGTGCGGATCGGTTACGCCATTTAATGACATCGACAGGTTGGTGCCGTCCGCCACGTTGCTACAGGTAAAGTTTACCTGAGTGGTGACGTGCGAGTTCTGCGGACTGTCGCCGAGGTGACGAATATCTTTGCCCTCAATATCCGGTAGCCTGACCTCGATAACCTGCCCGGCGTTGATGGAGCAGGACTGCGGCACGGTAATGGTCCCGGACATGGTGACGTGCGCCATCGGTGGAACGGAAGGGGGAATATTATCTCCGCTGCTGCCTGGCGTTTTTGACAAATAGAGATTCATAATCGTCGTCTCAGGAATGGTGATTTCACCTACCAATGGGTGAGTAATATAAATACGCACGTTACCCTTATTCCCTGCGGACATTTTGTTTATGTCCGCGCCCGTACACCCGCCTGCGGTGGGGTCCTGATTACTGATCGCTGAAAAGGGAACGGGGATATACTGTTTCAGGTTACCGACGATGTAGGTTTCCGTACCAATCTCCAGCTTACCCGCGACCAGAACATAAAAATCCATCTGTTGCCCATTGCTACCCGCTTCGCTGTACGTTCCTTTTTGTGTTAAATCGCCGGTCGTGGCGGTGAAATAGTTAACGCCCTGATAATCTTTATTATCGCAGTCGCACCTGGCGCTGTATTCGCCGCCGACCGACCAACTCTCTTTGACTATTTTCCCTGCCTGGTTCTCATCCGTATCGGTAATGGTCTGGTCAAGGGGAAAAAAGAAATTATGCGTGCCGCTGGTGGGTTGACACCAGCCGCTTCCGTTGCCCATCGTTCCGTCTGCCAGCGCATGGCCTGAAAATAGCGACAGCGCCAGCAGCATCCATAAATTCTTCATTGTGTTCCTCACTGGCAGACGGCGTTCGCCATCACTATGCCGTTCATATTTTTGCTGATATCCAGGCGGTAATCCGCGCGGCAAGAGGCGCTTCCCCAGTTCACCAGCAGCAGGCCCTCTTCCGGCAGGCCGCTGAGGAAGACCTGGCCTTTATCGCCGACGATACTGGCCAGGTTCGCATCCTGCCCATCGACGCTTGCCGTCGCGCCAAAGGGCACGGGCTCGCCATTGCTGCGCGTCAGCGTTAACAACACGCGATAGCCCTTATGCGTGTCATACGCCGCGCGCACCACCGCATTACGCGTCGGGTAGACGGTCTGGTTGTTGAGCGGAATATCCACGTTGTCAGCAAACGTGCTGCTGTCGAGCGAGATATCGTAGCGATAATACGGCGTGACGTTGGGGATCACCGTATAACCCCGGAAGTCGGTGGCGACGCCGGTCTGGTTTTCAACCGAAACGCCGCTGGCGCCGGGCGCTTTAATTAAAATCGCCGCGCCGGTAATCGGCTGGCTCAGGGTAATACCGTTTTCGTGCGCCAGAATGCCGCCGCTGATGCCGTAGCTGACCTGTTGGCTATCTGGCGACTGATTGTAACCGGCGTTGAGGTTGGCATAAGTGCCTTTATAGCTGGCGTTTACCCCGCCGGAATCACCGTCTTGTGTGCTGTGGCTTTGCTGTAACGACCAGTTCAGGTTTCTGTCACGCAGCGCGGTGCCGCTAAGGGTGGTGCTGTTCACCGTGGCATCGTGCTTACGCGTGTTCAGCATATAGCTGGCGTATAGCCTGGAATCGAACACCGTAAACGGAACGTGCAGCGACAGCGTGAACAGCCGATCGTTCTGGTTATAACGATCGTCGTCGTTATCGTCATTGTCATTGTCATTGTCCGATCGGTACTGGTAGGTGTTTTTGTTATAGCTGTAGCTCAGCGTATAGCTCACCGGACCCCAGCTATTGTTGTAGCTGGCGCTCAGAGATTCCATCTGCTGCGCGCTGTACCAGTAATCTTCTTTGACCCAACTTAGCGTTAAGGAACCGAGCGTATTGCTAATTTGCTGGTTGACCGAAGCTTCGAAACGATTATGGCGCTTGCCGTAGTTATCATAAAAATCATCGTCCGGGTTGATCACCTCGCTCAGCGAATTGTAGTTTTCGCTGGCGTAACGATAGCCGGCCAGCGAAAACGTGGTGCCCGTACTGACGACGCCCTTGCTGTAGCGGACGCGCCAGGATTGCCCGATTTCTTTGCGGCCATCGTCAAATTTGGCGTGCGACCAGATGCCGTCCAGGGAAATGGCCCCCAGCATCTGCATATTTTGCCCGACGCCGAAGGCGACGGACTGGTATTTATCGCCGGCAATCTGGCTGCCGCCGTACAGGGTGATGCCCCACGGCAGGCCGTACAGCAGGGTCGCCTGGCCGAAGTCGTCCAGCGTGTGGTTGTTATAATCGCGATATTTACCCACGGTCACGCTATATTTTGCCCGTCCGGTGCGCTGCAGAATCGGCAGCGAAGAGTAGGGCACGATAAAATGCTGTTCGCTGCCGTCGGCTTCTTTTACCGTCACGTCATAGTCGCCGTTGCTGCCGGTGGGAAACATATCGTTGATTTCAAATTCGCCCGGCGAAACGGCGGTCTGATAGGCGATATAGCCGTTTTGCCGCACGATAACCTGCGCGTTTGAGCGGGCGATGCCGCGAATCGTCGGGGCGTAACCACGCTGGCTGTTGGGCTGCATTTGATCGTCAGAGGTGAGCTGGAGGCCGCGAAAAGGTACGCTGTCGAACACGTCGGATGGCGTATTGCTGTCTCCGGCGGTAAACTGGCTTTTCAGCGCGATAATGTCGCGCTGTAAATAGTTATAAACGCTGTTCCAGCTACCGCTCTCGCCGTTATTTGAACTCCAGTTACTGTAGTTGCGAAAACGCCACGGCCCGAGGTTAAAACCCGGCTGGAGAGCGAGATACTTCGATTCCGCATCGTCGGAATCCTCACTGGAACCGTACTCTTTATAGCCGCTGAAGCTGTAGTTCAGCATCAGCGCGGTAATCCCCTCCTGCCACTTTTCCGGCGGTACGTAGCCGCGTGCGTTGTTGGCGATGTAGAGTTGCGGGATGCTTACTGATAATGCCTGTTGCTGAAAATCAAACCGCTGGCTGGCGCCGGGGATAACGCTGAGATCGACGCAGCCTTTTTCACTCTCCAGCGTTGGAAAAAGGTCGGTTTTGACGCCGTTATCTTTTAGTTCCTGGAGCCGTAAACAGCCCTGTAATGCCTGTTGACCGTCACTGAGCGTCGCGAGTTGAAAATCAACGTTTCGTGCGCCGATTTCTGTTTTATTGATATTGATAGTGACGTAATAGGTGCCAGGCAGCTGGCTTTTGTCGTTATCAAATGTCGACAGATCGACGCTTGTGCGACTCGCCTGCCCATGGTTTTCAATAAATGCCGGATTGAAATAGTCGCGCGCCCATGCAACGTGTGCGAACGTGCTGCCCAGCGCGATACACACAGCGCAGCGCGATAAATAAAATACCCGGTGTTGCCTTTTGCGCATCGGCACTCTCATCCCTGTCACTCTTCTCAAGGCGTTTGTTTATGTTCGGGGCCAGTACCGCCAAAATCGTTGATGATAGACCAGACAATCGGGCCGCTGGCGGCGGCAGGCAGCGTGTACTGCGCGTTGCCGAAAGGCGCCACATAGCGCGGGGCTTTCACTTTTTGACTGCCAACGGAAAGGGTGGCGAAGTTCATATAATAGGGCGTGGGGTTCTTCACGGTGAGCGTGCGACCCTGACGCGACCACGTTAACCGATCGGCAACCTCTTCTGGTTTTTGGGTTAACGCTTTTGGCCGGTAAATCAGCTTAAATTCCGCTTTAACGGCCAGCATGAGTGTGTTGTGTTTATTGTCCGGATTGCTGCTGGGAATCGATTTAATATCCAGCCAGTACAGCGACTCGCGATCTTCCGGCAAATTGCCGCCGGTACGGATAATTCGTAGTACGTTCTTTTGCCCGCCATTAAGGCGAAAAAGCGGCGGGGTGACCATAAACGGCGCATCGCCGCTCGCCCCTGTTTCGCTGATCGATTGCGCCCAGGACTGAATTAAATAGGGAACGTTGTCGTTATTGCTTATCGATATGGACGCATCTTTGGCATCGCCGTGAAAAATAACCCGCGTTGTGCCGATGTTTATCCCTGCGGCATGCGCCAGCGAACCGCACAACAGGCAACAAAGCAACCCTGCTTTAGCCAATGAATTCATTGATGACCTCAATAAACAAAGGGGCCAGCCGACGCTGGCCGCCAGGATCAGTTATATTGCAGATAGAATGTTGCGGTTGCATCGACCGTTCCCGACTTAACGGGAACCGCGGTGGCGATATAGCGGGCGGTGAAAGGCATTGAGAGTTCCGTCACCCCCTCTGCTGTAGGGAGGTTGACTGGGGCAGACCATGCCTGAAGATCGTTAAAGGTCATAGGGGTGCTAGTTTTATCAAGAATTTGCACGCCAATATTCTCAGCATCATCCTCATTTTTCAGGATGGTCGCATCGGTTCCGTCGAGTGTGCCTTCAAAGCGCGCCTGTACACTGCTGTAGACGTTTGCGTCGCAGTTTTCGAGTTCGATGGTGAAGTCTGTATCCCCTGCCGTCTGCCCTGCGGCAGTGAAAAGAGAGGCAAATTCTTCCTGTAATGTCACCTCTACTGAATCCGTTTTTACCGTACAGGCGTTTTGCTTAATGAGGCCGGTGATATGTACGGTGCCGTCTTTGGCGGTGTCTGCCAGCGCGGCGGGGGAGAGGGTGATGGCGGCCAGTGCCACAGTGAGTGTTTTTAAGGAGAGTTTCATTATCTTTGATCCTTTAAGATATTATAAATATTGACATAGTAACAATATCTATAGTGTGGAAAGTTATTGTTCTTTTTATTCCCGAATGAGTAAATATAATGTCCGATGATTTTTACGGCGAGAAGAAAAATTCAGAATACATAAATATGAAATATTTATAATATATATTTAATCAATTATTTTGGTGAGTGTTTGTTTAATTGAATCGCCGTGATTACCCTTTAATGGGCCAGATTCTATGAAGGCTGCTAACAATTTTAAAAATAATGCAAATTTTTTTGAATAAAAAATGATCGTGGTCATAGTGTGTTGTCGGCCAAAAAAACATGCTGACATCATGCAGGATTGGAGCTCAATGGAGGAGAAGTTATGCTGGGATGGGTCATTTCCTGTCATGACGATCGGGCGCAGGAAATGCTCGAAGGTCTTGAAAAGAAGTATGGGCCGTTGGCGCAGTGTCGGGCGGTCAATTTCTGGCGTGGGTTAAGCGTAAATATGCTCAGCCGCATGATGTGTGACGCCCTCCATGCCACCGACTCCGGTGAAGGCGTGATATTTTTAACCGACATTTCCGGCGCGGCGCCTTATCGTGTAGCGTCGCTGATGAGCCATAAACATTCTCAATGTGAAGTTATTTCCGGTGTTAGCTATTCATTGATGGAGGAAATGATTACCTGGCGAGAGTCAATGAGCAGTTCAGCATTTCGCGACCAGATTGTCGCGCTTGGCGCGCCGGATGTCACCAGTCTCTGGCATCAGCAGCAGAAAAATCCGCCTTTTGTATTGCTGCATGATTCGTATGAGTTTTGATCAATACCATTGACGACGCTTTTGCTACAATGACGGCGTTTTTTCGCCTCGGTTATGATATATGGTTATGCGCGTTGTTCTTATCTTGCTGTTCTTTTTCGCCGGTAATGTGTTGGCTGCCTTGCCCGCTCGTTATATGCAAACGACGAAAGATGCCGCCATCTGGTCGCAGATTGGCGACAAAATGGTGACCGTAGGGAATATCCGCGCCGGACAAATTCTTTCCGTAACGCCTGTTGCGGCTGATTATTATGCCTTTAAATTCGGCTTCGGTGTGGGCTTTATCGATAAAGGCCATCTGGAATCCGTGCAGGGAAAACAAAAAGTGGAAGATGGCCTGGGCGATCTTAACAAGCCGCTCAGCAATCAGAATCTGGTGACCTGGAAGGACACGCCGGTGTATAACGCGCCGGACATCAGTAGCGCCCCGTTTGGCGTATTGGTGGATAATTTGCGTTACCCCATTATTAGCAAGCTGAAAGGCCGGCTACATCAAACCTGGTATCAGATCCGTATTGGCGACAGGCTGGCTTATGTCAGCGCCATGGATGCGCAGGAAGACAACGGCATTCCGATTTTGACCTATCATCACATCTTACGTGATGAAGAGAATACTCGTTTTCGCCATACGTCCACCACGACTTCGGTTCGGGCATTCAGCAACCAAATGACCTGGCTTCGCGATCGCGGCTATGCCACGTTGACGATGTACCAACTGGAGGATTACATCTATAACCGCGCTAATTTCCCGGCGCGCGCGGTGGCTATCACCTTTGATGATGGCCTTAAATCGGTGAGTCGCTATGCGTATCCGGTATTAAAGCAGTACGATATGAAAGCGACGGCATTTATTATCTCATCGCGTATTAAGCGCCATCCGCAAAAATGGAATCCCAGGTCGCTGCAATTTATGAGCGTGTCCGAATTGCGCAAGATAAGCGATGTTTTTGATTTTCAGTCGCATACCCATTTTTTACACCGGGTAGACGGGCATCGCCGCCCGATTTTATATAGCCGCAGCTACCATAATATTCTGTTTGATTTTGAACGTTCGCGGAGGGCGCTCACACAGTTTACTCCGCACGTATTTTATCTTTCTTATCCCTTTGGCGGCTATAACGCGACCGCGATCAAAGCAGCAAAAGACGCCGGTTTCCATCTGGCGGTCACCACGGTGAGAGGGAAGGTGAAGCCGGGAGATAATCCGATGCTGCTCAAAAGGCTGTATATTCTGCGCACGGATTCGCTGGAAACCATGTCGCGGCTGATCAGCAACCAGCCGCAGGGATAAGGACTATCAGGCAACCTGTACCGGAATAGCTTTCGCGGTGCGCTTCATTTCGTTGTCGCCTTCAAAATAGGCCACTTTCGGACGCCATGTACGCGCTTCTTCATCAGACATGGTGACGAAGCTGGCGATAATCACAATGTCGCCAACTTCAGCGCAGTGCGCCGCCGCACCGTTCACCGAGATGATTCTGGAGCCGCGTTCAGCCGCAATCGCATAGGTTGAGAAACGTTTCCCATTGGTTACGTTCCAGATATCAATCGCTTCGTTTTCCAGAATACCGGAGGCATCAAGGAAATCCTGGTCAATGGCACAAGAACCTTCGTAGTGCAGGTCCGCCTGCGTGACTTTTACGCGGTGGAGCTTGCCTTGCAGCATGGTGCGAATCATAACTTCTTTACCCTGTCGTTTACCTTGGCTAAGCAGGCGCTTGTGGCCTGCTTTGGAAATTCTCAGGCAGTATTGCCCGATTTTTAACCCCTGTCTACTGGGCTAATGTAACGCTTTGATTATCGATCAGACGCGCCTGACCCAGCCAGGCGGCAGCCAGAATCACTGCGCGTTTGCTGGTTTCCGTCAGCTCCAGCAGCGTGTCGGCATCACGGATTTGAATGTCGTCGGCACGGAAGCCTTTTTCATTCAGTTCCTGTTCGGCAATGGCAATAATCTCTTGCAGCTCACGATTACCCGCAATCAGTTTTTCAGCGATGCTATTCATCACGTTGTATAGACCCGGCGCAATTTTGCGCTGCTCTGCGGTCAGATAAGCGTTACGTGAGCTGAGCGCCAGACCGTCTTTAGCGCGAATAATCGGCACGCCGACGATCTCAATGTCATAACTCATATCCGCCACCATTTTGCGGATCAGCGCCAGTTGCTGGAAATCCTTCTCGCCAAAGCAGGCGATATCCGGCTGGATCAGGTTGAACAGCTTGCTGACGATAGTCGAGACGCCGCGGAAGTGGCCCGGACGGCTGGCGCCTTCCAGCATGGTGGAGAGGCCGGGAACATCAACGTACGTCTGGCCTTCCAGCCCCTGTGGGTAGATTTCCTCAACGGCTGGCGCAAAGACATAATCGACTTTGCGTTTGTTCAGCTTTTCACAATCTTCCTGCAGCGTGCGCGGATAACGCACCAGATCGTCCGGCCGATCAAACTGCATCGGATTGACGAAAATGCTGACGATCACCACATCAGCCCGGGCTTTTGCCTCATCGACCAGCTTCATATGGCCGTCGTGCAGGTTGCCCATGGTGGGAACCAGTGCGACGCGTTTACCTTCCTGACGCAGACGACGAATATGCTGGCGCAGCAGCGGCAGGGTTTCAATGATTAGCACAACAAAACTCCTTGAGTTGCTTGATGATCCTGCCCGATGGCGCTGCGCTTATCAGGCCTACATCCGTTGAGGATCTGTAGGCCGGATAAGACGCGTCGCGTCGCCATCCGGCACGGTCAGAAAAATTAGTGAAAGCTGTGTTCTTCGCCCGGATAAACGCCGGACTCCACTTCAGCCATATACTGCTGTACGGCGGCGCGCATGTCGCCTGCTTCAGCAAGGAAATTTTTCGCGAATTTGGGAATATGGCCGCCGGTGATGCCAAACGCATCGTGCATCACCAGGATCTGACCGTCGGTGACGTTGCCCGCGCCGATGCCGATCACCGGAATCGACAGCGCTTCCGTGACGCGCTTCGCCAGCTCAACCGGCACGCATTCCAGCACCAGCAGTTGAGCGCCAGCGGCTTCTAAAGCCAGCGCGTCATCCAGCAGCACTTGTCCTGCATCTCCACGGCCCTGAATTTTATAGCCGCCGAAGATATTCACCGACTGGGGCGTTAACCCCAGATGACCACAAACCGGCACGGCACGTTCGGTGAGCATTTTCACCGTATCAACCAGCCAGGCGCCGCCTTCAATTTTGACCATATTGGCCCCCGCACGCATCACGATAGCCGCGTTTTCACATGCCTGTTCCGGGGTGGCGTAAGCCATAAACGGCAGGTCGGAGAGCAATAGACAGTTGGGCGCGCCGCGGCGTACCGCGCGGGTGTGGTAGGCGATATCTTCCACGGTGACCGGCAGGGTGGAGTCGTGCCCCTGAATTGTCATGCCCAGAGAGTCGCCAACCAGCATCACATTGATACCTTCGTCGGCAAATAACTTAGCGAAGCTGTAGTCGTAGGCGGTAATTGTCGCGAAGCGTTTTTTCTCTTGCTTGCATTTCTGCAGCAGTGAAATGGTGGTGGGTTTCATAACGTTTCCTGATGGTAAAAGTTATATTTCCCGGCATTCTAACAGTCATATTCAGGGGGGCAATTGATTTAAGCAATCGTTTGGCGCTAAAGCAGTAAACGCTAAAGGGGAGGCGATGTTTTACCAGTGGGCGGGTTTTGCAGCACCAAGATGGGTGAGATGCTGATGCAGGCTGATACCATCCGGAAAGATCAGATCAGGAGCGATTTCGAATAACGGCCACAGCATAAAACCGCGATTTTTCATGTCGTAGTGCGGCACGGTCAGACGGTCGGTGTTAATGACTTCATCGCCAAACAGCATAATGTCGAGATCCAGCGTGCGCGGCCCCCAGCGTTCGGCCTTGCGCACCCGGCCCTGTTGCAGCTCAATGCGCTGGGTATGGTTAAGCAATTCTTCGGGGGCGAGAGCGGTATCCAGCGCCACCGCAGCGTTCAGGTAATCGGGCTGATCCTGTGGGCCAAGCGGCGGCGTGCGGTAAAACGAAGAAACCGCGACGATACGGCTATCGGGAATGTCGGCGATAGCCTTCAGGGCGGCATTGACCTGCTCCAGCGGAGAGGCCAGATTACTGCCAAGCGCGATATACGCGATCGTCATACGGTGCCCTCGCGGCGCGGCGCGCGTTTGCGCGGACGTGAACGACGGCGGCGTGGAGCAGGATCGTCGTCCAGCTCGTTGAGCATCCCTTTTTGTTCCGGCGGCGCGGAAGCCTGAAACTCGGCCCACCACTGCGCCAGACGTTGCAGTTCAGTATTATTTTCCACTTGGGCGCGCAACTCCAGCAAATCAAACGCGGCGCGGAATTTGGGATGTTCCATCAGTTTCCAGGCGCGTTTGCCCTGACGTCGCGACATGCGTAACTGAAGCTGCCAAATATCACGGGTAAGCGTGGTAAGGCGTTTCGGGATCGCCAGTGAACGGCAGGCTTCATCCAGCACGTCATTCATGGCCAGCGCGAAAGCATCGTAATAGGCAAGGCCGCTCTCCTGAGCGATTTTTTGCGCCATCTCCAGCAGCGGATACCAGAACATGGCGGCAAACAAAAATGCCGGGTTAACGCGCATCTCGTTACGGATGCGGTTATCCGTATTCTTCAACACCTGCGCAATGATGCGTTCCATTGCGCTGTCGCCGTTTTCGGTGAAATAACGCGTAATGGTAGGAAACAACGGCTGGAAGAGGTGGTATTCCCGCAGTTGTTGATAGGTTTCGTAACCGTTCCCCGCCTGCAACAGCTTCAGCGACTCTTCGAACAGGCGCGCGGGAGGAATGTCGTTTAGCAAGGTTGCCAGACGCGGGATTGGCTCAGCCGTTTCAGGGCTGATACGCATATTGAGCTTCGCAGCGAAACGCACGGCGCGCAGCATTCGAACCGGATCTTCGCGGTAGCGCGTTTCCGGATTGCCGATCAGGCGAATCACGCCTTCTTGCAGATCCTGCATCCCGCCGACGTAATCGCGCACGGTAAAATCCGCTACGCTGTAGTAAAGGCTGTTGATGGTGAAATCGCGGCGCTGGGCATCTTCTTCGATAGAGCCGAAGATGTTGTCGCGCAGCAGCATACCGTTTTGCCCACGCTGGGAGGTCGTACGGTCGCTTTCACTGCCTTCATGATGACCACGAAACGTTGCCACTTCGATAATTTCCGGGCCAAACATCACGTGAGCCAGGCGGAAACGACGCCCCACCAGACGGCAATTGCGGAATAATTTCCGTACCTGATCCGGTGTTGCGTTGGTGGTCACGTCGAAATCCTTCGGCTTTTTACCGAGCAGGAGATCGCGGACGCCGCCGCCGACCAGGTAGGCTTCATAGCCCGCTTTGTTCAGCCTGTACAGTACCTTGAGGGCATTTTCACTGATATCTTTGCGGGAGATAGCGTGCTGTTCACGCGGGATAATCGTCATATGTGGACGGGCGACGGCTTGTTCTGCCTCGCTCTCCTCGCGGCTTAACACCTTACGGCAAAAATTAGCGACTCGGGTAAAAATAGCGCACCTCGGTAGTGTCATACATTAATAAGATCAACTTACTCTATGTCTTTCGCATTACGGCAGACGGGCGTAAGAGAGCAACGCGACCTGGGCTGTAAGCATCATTAACGCCGCAGCAATGCGAAAGACGATGAGCAAAAATAGCGGCTAATCATAGCTCAGCGAGACGCATTTGAGAATGCCGGATTTACATTAGCCGATGTGGGTACGGCTGTAAGCCTCCAGTGCGTCACCGCAAAGCGCAGCAACTCCTCAACAGACATCTCCTGCCACGCTACGACGTCGCGTTGGCCTAAAAAGCGCAATGCCTGGACCAGTACCGGGCGCGGATCGCCTGTCGCAAGCGCAGGGGCATGATTTTGCTTGGAAAGTTTAGCGCCTTGTTCGTTGAGCGCCAGCGGAAGGTGCACGTAACCTGGCGCACGCCAGCCAAACTGTTTATACAGAGAAAGTTGTCGGACAGTGGGTTCGATTAAATCTGCGCCGCGGACGATCTCCGTCACCCCCTGAAAATGATCGTCGACCACCACGGCCAGATTATAAGCAAACAGTCCGTCGCGGCGGTGGATAATAAAATCTTCGCTCGCCAGCTGTGGGTCAGCCTGGATATCGCCGCGCAAGGCATCATGGAAATGCATCACTGGATGCTGCTGTTTAATTCTGACGGCGGCATTCTCCGGCCCGTGGCATAACGTCCGGCAATGGCCGTCGTAAATACCGCCCAGACGTTGAATGCGCGAGCGGGGGCAAGTGCAGTAGTAGCTCAGTCCCTGCTCGTGAAGCCAGGCCAGCGCCTCGCGATAAGCCTCATGACGCTGTGATTGCCATAAGACCTCGCCATCCCAGTGCAGGCCGTAATGTTCCAGCTGGCGCAGAATGGTCGCTGCGGCACCGGGAACTTCACGTGGGGGGTCGATATCCTCGATGCGAACGCGCCAAATTCCGCGTTGCGCACGGGCTTGTAGATAGCTGCCGAGGGCGGCGATTAACGAGCCGAAATGCAGTTCGCCGGATGGCGACGGCGCGAAACGGCCAATATAGTGTGAGTCAGTCATGCTGCGGGCAATAAAGAATAAGGCGGGAAAACTCCCGCCTGTCATAAATAGGGTAGAAACGAACGGGATTAACCCGCCATCTGTTTTTCGCGAATTTCAGCCAGCGTTTTGCAGTCGATGCACAGATCGGCTGTTGGACGCGCTTCCAGGCGGCGGATACCAATCTCCACCCCGCAGGACTCGCAATAACCGAAGTCTTCATCTTCCACTTTCTTCAGCGTCTTCTCGATCTTTTTGATCAGTTTGCGCTCACGGTCACGATTACGTAACTCCAGGCTAAACTCCTCTTCCTGCGCGGCGCGATCGACCGGATCGGGGAAGTTGGCGGCTTCGTCCTGCATGTGCGTCACAGTGCGATCGACTTCATCCCGGAGTTGATTACGCCATGCTTCAAGAATACGCTTGAAGTGCGATAGCTGGGCTTCGTTCATATACTCTTCGCCCGGTTTCTCCTGGTACGGCTCCACCCCAGCGATGGCGAGAATACTCAGGGACGATGTTTTACGGTTTTGCCCTTCTTGCATGTTGCTTCTCCTTAACACGCACTATCGATCCCCATGTTCGGGGGAAAATCAGGTCGCTATAAATAGCAGATGCTTTTCCGGATAGCAATTATCTAAACGTAACACTTGACAACCCTGTGAGGAAAAGCGTATTTACGCACGCGGCCAGAATACTTAATAATCAGGCTGTTATTCCACTACAACGTTATGGGTACTGGTTCGTTCAGTTCCATTTTTTGGGCTGAAAGTTCTGCTTTATAAGCTAAAACTTCCACGCCTTTATTCTGAGCCTCGCTCAATAGCTGCGCGTATTTTATATCGATATGACGTGCGGGTGAAAAACGTGTAATGGCGGAGTGCAGCACCGCGAACACCACCACTGCGCGATGACCTGCCGCCGCAACGCCCATCAATTCCCGAAGATGTTTTTGCCCTCGTTCGGTGATGGCGTCGGGAAAATAACCGTTTTCTTTTTCCGCTAACGTGACCGATTTCACTTCAATATAGCAGTCCGGGCGGAAATCTGCCTGTAACATAAAATCTATACGGCTGCGCTCGGCGCCATATTTGACTTCACTTTTCAGAATATTGTACCCCGCCAGCGCCGGCAGGCGATTCTCCTGAATTGCTTCTTTCGTTAGCTGGTTCGCCCGCAGCGTATTCACGCAAATGAATGCGCCGGATTGCGTTTCAGTCAATTCCCAGGTATGCGGATATTTGCGTTTAGTATTTTCTGATGTCGAATACCAGACGGTATCGCCAGGCGTGGCGCAGCCGGTCATCGCGCCGGTATTAGGACAGTGCAGCGTAAGCGTCGTACCGTCAGGGGTGATCACATCAGCTAAAAAACGTTTATAGCGCTGAATCAACGTAGCGCGTTGTAAAGGGGGTGAGAATAGCATCGACATTCCTTGATTATTATTCGCTCAGCGTCCAGCGCTGCAGCTCGGCATAGCGGGTACGGCCTTGCCCATACGAAGAGGCGTAAAGCGCAAACGATGTGACCGGAAATGACCAGCAAAAGCCCGGCGGCGGGATAGCCACCGTATGGCTGGCGTCGCGCAGCAGCGTAATATGCGGGTGAAAAGGCTGCGGGCTTTGGTAACAACCGCTGCGGGCGGCCTGCGCGCGCAGCATATTAGCCAACTGCAACAACCCGCGCGGCGGCTGGCGCATCCCCAGCCACACTACGCGCGAACGCAGCCACTGACCGGCGTCATCCAGATGTAGCGTAAAGCCCGGCTGGCGAATTCGTCCGGCCAGTTGCACAAGCGCGCGCTGCTTATCGTTACTGACGTCGCCTAAAAAGGCCAGCGTCAGATGTAGGTTCGCCGCTGCCACGGGGCGTCCGTCTTCAGACGCAAAATGGGCGGCGCGCCAGGCGATGATTTGCGCGCGCGCGTCGTCGGGTAAGTCAATAGCAAAAAACAGCCGTTTTGGCTCAGACATAGGGATACTCGGTTATGGATTAACACGATGCTACAATGCGGCGCAAAGAAAGTTAACCCCGTGGAGCCGTTTGTGACGTCATTGCCCGTTGCCGCCGTATTGCCTGAATTGTTGACAGCCCTAAAAACCGCGCCGCAGGTTTTGTTGTCCGCGCCTACCGGGGCGGGGAAATCCACCTGGTTGTCGTTGCAACTCCTGCAACAGGGGCCGGTTGCTGGAAAAATCCTTCTGCTTGAACCGCGTCGTCTGGCGGCGCGTAATGTCGCGCAGCGTCTGGCGGAAGCGTTGAATGAAAAGCCTGGCGAAACGGTAGGTTACCGGATGCGCGCGCAAAGCTGCGTGGGGCCGCGTACCCGGCTGGAAGTGGTGACCGAAGGCGTATTGACTAGAATGATTCAGCGCGATCCCGAATTACGCGGCGTGGGGCTGGTGATACTGGATGAATTTCATGAGCGCAGTTTACAGGCGGATTTAGCGTTGGCGCTGTTGCTGGATATCCAGCAAGGGCTCCGTGACGATCTCAGGCTGTTAATCATGTCAGCGACGCTGGATAACGACAGGCTTTGTCAGCGACTGCCTGATGCGCCGACGATCGTCTCGGAGGGGCGCGCGTTTCCCGTGGAGCGACGTTATCAGCCGCTCGCGGCGCATTTGCGTTTTGATGAAGCCGTCGCGATGGCGACAGCGGAACTGCTGCGCAATGAAAACGGTTCGCTGCTGCTATTTTTACCCGGCGTAGGCGAAATACAGCGCGTTCATGAACATCTGGCGTCGCGGGTAGGGAGCGATGTCCTGCTTTGTCCGCTGTATGGCGCATTGTCTCTGGAAGCGCAACGCAAAGCGATTGTTCCCGCCCCCGCCGGGATGCGTAAAGTGGTGTTGGCGACTAACATTGCCGAAACCAGTTTGACGATTGAAGGGATTCGTCTGGTCGTCGATAGCGCTCAGGAGCGCGTGGCGCGATTCGACGCGCGAACGGGACTGACGCGGCTGGTTACGCAGCGTATCAGTCAGGCATCAATGACGCAGCGCGCGGGGCGCGCCGGACGACTGGCGCCGGGAATCTGTTTACATCTGCTGGCCAAAGAACAGGCGGAGCGGGCGGCGGCGCAAAGCGATCCGGAAATCTTACACAGCGACCTCTCCGGTTTGTTGATGGAGGTGTTGCAGTGGGGATGTCACGATCCGACATCGCTTTTCTGGCTGGACAGGCCGCCGGAGGTGAATCTTCAGGCCGCCCGCCGTTTATTATTGATGTTAGGCGCGCTGGAGGGCGAGCGGTTAAGCGCGCGGGGCCGGAAAATGGCGGCAATGGGTAACGATCCGCGCCTGGCGGCGATGTTAGTCAACGCCGACGAGGGCGACAGCGCCGCCACCGCCGCCATGCTCGCGGCCATCCTTGAGGACCCGCCGCGCGGCGGCGGTACGGATTTAAGCGGGCTATTTTCGCGGCGGCAGCCGGGCTGGCAGCAGCGTAGCCAGCAGCTTTTAAAACGGCTGCAGGTGCGTAATGGCGAGCCGGATAGCGCGCTTATTATGCCGCTGTTGGCCAGAGCGTTTAGCGACCGCATCGCGCGGCGTCGTGGTCAGGAAGGGCGCTATCAGTTAGCCAATGGTATGGGCGCGATGTTAGATGCGGATGACGCGTTGGGACGTCATGAATGGCTGATCGCGCCGCTGTTACTGCAAGGTAGCGCCTCGCCGGACGCCCGAATATTGTTGGCGCAGCCGCTGGATATTGCCTCGCTGATTCAGGCGTGTCCTGATTTACTGCGCCAGTCCGACACGGTTGAATGGGACGAGGCGCAGGGAACGTTGAAAGCATGGCGCAGAATGCGTATTGGACAGTTGACGGTTAGCGTTCAGCCACTGGCGAAGCCGTCTGAAGAGGAGCTTCATCAGGCGATGCTGAACGGCATCCGCGATAAAGGTCTGTCCGTCCTTAACTGGACGCCGGAAGCGGAGCAGTTCCGTCTGCGTCTGCACTGTGCGGCGAAATGGCTGCCGGAATATGACTGGCCTGCCGTGGATGAGGCGTCGCTGCTGGCGACTCTGGAAAATTGGTTGCTGCCGCACATGACAGGCGTACAGTCGTTACGGAGTCTGAAATCTCTGAATGTGACTCAGGCGTTACGGGGACTGCTTGACTATGCCATGCTGCAACGTCTGGATAGTGAACTGCCTGGGCATTACACTGTGCCGACGGGAAGCCGAATAACGATTCGTTATCATGAAGATAACCCGCCCGCGCTGGCGGTCAGAATGCAGGAAATGTTTGGCGAAGCGAAGACCCCAACCATCGCTCAGGGCCGCGTGCCGCTGGTGCTGGAACTGCTTTCGCCAGCGCAGCGACCGCTACAGATTACGCGCGATTTAAGCGCTTTCTGGCAGGGGGCGTATCGCGAAGTGCAAAAAGAGATGAAGGGCCGTTACCCCAAACATGTCTGGCCGGACGATCCGGCGAATACGGCCCCAACGCGGCGCACGAAGAAGTATTCGTGACGTGTTATACGTTGCCTCCAGGCCAGATAAGGCGTTAATCGCCATCCGGCAAAAGGGTAAATTGAGAGATTTCTTCTTCTGTCGTCTGGCGGGAGAATAGAGAATCGGGCCTTTGCGCCTGTATGTTGCGGAGAAAAAGCATGGCGGGGAATGACCGCGAGCCGATTGGACGTAAGGGGAAACCGTCACGTCCTGTGAAACAAAAGGTGAGCCGTCGTCGGCAGCATGACGACGATTATGATGATGACTATGAGGATGAAGAACCGATGCCGCGTAAAGGTAAGGGCAAAGGGCGTAAGCCTCGTGGCAAGCGCGGCTGGCTGTGGCTATTGCTAAAACTGTTTATCGTTTTTGTGGTGCTGTTCGCCATTTACGGCGTCTATCTGGATCAAAAAATCCGCAGCCGTATCGATGGCAAGGTCTGGCAGCTTCCGGCGGCGGTATATGGCCGGATGGTGAACCTTGAGCCAGACATGCCTGTCAGCAAAAACGAGATGGTGAAATTGCTGGAAGCGACGCAGTATCGTCTGGTGACGAAGATGACCCGTCCCGGCGAATTTACCGTGCAGGCCAATAGCATTGAGATGATCCGTCGTCCGTTTGACTTCCCGGACAGCAAAGAAGGGCAGGTGCGCGCGCGGCTGACGTTCAGTGACGGGCGTCTGGAAACCATCGTCAATCTGGATAACAACCGCCAGTTTGGCTTCTTCCGTCTCGATCCGCGGCTTATCACCATGCTTTCTTCGCCAAATGGCGAGCAGCGTTTATTCGTCCCGCGCAGCGGTTTCCCGGATCTGCTGGTCGATACGCTGTTGGCGACGGAAGACCGTCATTTCTATGAGCATGATGGCATTAGTCTTTACTCTATCGGGCGTGCGGTGCTGGCCAACCTGACGGCGGGACGCACGGTGCAGGGGGCCAGTACGCTGACCCAGCAGCTGGTGAAGAACCTGTTCCTCTCCAGCGAAAGATCATACTGGCGTAAAGCGAATGAAGCCTACATGGCGCTGATCATGGATGCCCGTTACAGTAAAGATCGTATTCTTGAGCTGTACATGAACGAGGTCTACCTCGGTCAAAGCGGGGACAATGAAATTCGCGGTTTTCCGCTGGCGAGCCTGTATTACTTTGGCCGTCCGGTAGAGGAACTGAGCCTCGATCAGCAGGCGTTACTGGTGGGGATGGTAAAAGGGGCGTCGATTTATAACCCGTGGCGTAACCCGAAACTGGCGTTGGAGCGTCGTAACCTGGTGTTACGCCTGTTACAGCAGCAGAAAATCATCGATCAGGAACTCTATGACATGCTGAGCGCGCGTCCGCTTGGCGTACAGCCGCGCGGCGGCGTTATTTCACCGCAGCCAGCGTTTATGCAGATGGTTCGTCAGGAACTGCAGGCGAAGCTGGGGGATAAAATTAAAGATCTCTCCGGCGTGAAGATCTTCACCACCTTTGACTCCGTGGCGCAGGATGCCGCAGAAAAAGCCGTTGTCGAAGGTATTCCGGCGTTGAAGAAGCAGCGTAAATTGAGCGATCTGGAAACCGCGATGGTGGTGGTGGATCGCTTTAGCGGCGAGGTGCGCGCGATGGTTGGCGGGGCGGAGCCGCAGTATGCCGGCTATAACCGTGCCATGCAGGCGCGCCGTTCCATCGGGTCGCTGGCGAAACCGGCGACCTATCTGACCGCGTTAAGTCAGCCGAACTTATACCGTCTGAACACCTGGATTGCCGATGCGCCGATTTCTCTGCGCCAGCCGAATGGTCAGGTCTGGTCGCCGCAGAACGACGATCGTCGCTACAGCGAAAGCGGGAAAGTGATGCTGGTGGATGCGTTAACTCGCTCAATGAACGTACCGACGGTCAATCTGGGGATGGCGTTAGGTTTACCGGCGGTAACCGATACCTGGACGAAGCTCGGCGTGCCGAAAGATCAGCTCAATCCGGTTCCGGCGATGCTGTTAGGGGCGCTGAACCTGACGCCGATCGAAGTGGCGCAAGCGTTCCAGACTATCGCCAGCGGCGGAAATCGCGCGCCGTTATCAGCGCTGCGTTCGGTTATTGCGGAAGATGGTAAAGTGCTGTACCAAAGTTATCCGCAAGCTGAACGCGCCGTACCGGCACAGGCGGCTTACCTGACGCTCTGGACAATGCAGCAGGTCGTCCAGCGTGGTACGGGGCGTCAGCTTGGCGCGAAATATCCGGGTCTGCATCTGGCGGGTAAAACCGGGACGACAAACAACAATGTCGATACCTGGTTTGCCGGTATCGACGGCAGCCAGGTGACTATCACCTGGGTAGGCCGTGATAACAACCAGCCAACGAAATTGTACGGCGCCAGCGGCGCGATGGCGATTTACCAGCGCTATCTGGCGAACCAGACGCCGACGCCTTTAGTTCTGACGCCGCCGGAAGATGTGGTGGATATGGGCGTTGATTACGACGGTAATTTTGTCTGTAGCGGCGGTATGCGCACTCTGCCGGTCTGGACGGACGATCCAAATACGCTGTGCCAGCAGGGCGAGATGATGCAGCAGCAACAGCAGCCGTCAGGCAATCCGTTCGATCAGTCGTCTCAGCCGCAGCAGCCTGCGCAGCAACAGCCGCCGAAAGAAGAGAAGAGCGACGGCGTTGCCGGCTGGATTAAGGAGATGTTCGGCGGCAATTAATCACGGTAATAGTACCGGGTGGCGCTGTGCTTACCCGGTCTACACCGTTACGACCCCATTATGTGCGACGTAGGCCGAATAAGGCACTTACGTCGCCATCCGGCAAATCCCCTATAAATAACATTTCAGTCTAATTTATTAACCCTTCCTTTTCATCTGGTTATTTCTTAACCCCTTAGTTTTCGTAGGGCCGCGTATCGCTTGCCATTGCGACGATATTTCGCCTATCATGCTGCGGTTATAATAATAATTATCGTTTACGTTATCATTCACTTTCATCAGAGATATACCAATGGCGCGTCTTAAAACTGCTCAGCCAAACTCCTCACTGCGTAAAATCGCAGTTGTAGTAGCCACAGCGGTTAGCGGCATGTCTGTCTATGCACAGGCGGCGGTTCAACCGAAAGAAGAAACCATTACCGTAACCGCAGCGCCTGCCGCGCAGGAAAGTGCCTGGGGACCGGCTCCGACCATCGCCGCGAAGCGTTCCGCCACTACCACCAAAACTGATACACCTATCGAAAAAACGCCACAGTCGGTTTCGGTGGTCACTAACGAAGAGATGCAGATGCATCAATTCCAGTCAGTAAAAGAAGCGTTGGGTTACACGCCGGGCGTAACGGTAAGCAGTCGCGGCGCTTCCAATACCTATGACTTCGTGATTATCCGTGGCTTCTCTTCCGTCGGCCTGAGCCAGAATAACTATCTGGATGGCCTGAAATTGCAGGGTAACTTCTACAACGATGCGGTTATTGATCCCTACATGCTTGAGCGTGTTGAGTTGATGCGTGGCCCAACGTCCGTCCTCTACGGTAAGAGCAACCCGGGCGGTATCATTTCGATGGTTAGCAAGCGGCCGACTACTGAGCCGCTGAAAGAAATTCAATTCAAAATGGGAACGGACAATTTGTTCCAGACCGGTTTTGATTTTAGTGATTCCCTGGATGACAACGGTGAGTTCTCATATCGTCTGACGGGACTGGCGCGTTCGACAAATGAGCAGCAAAAGGGTTCTGAGTCGCAGCGCTATGCGATTGCGCCCTCTTTTACCTGGCGTCCGGATGAGAAAACGAATTTTACGTTCCTTTCTTATTTCCAGAACGAACCAGAGACCGGCTACTACGGCTGGCTGCCGAAAGAAGGAACGGTTGAACCGTTACCGAATGGTAAACGCTTGCCAACAGATTTTAATGAAGGGGCGTCAAACAACACCTATTCTCGTAACGAGAAAATGGTGGGATACAGTTTCGAGCATGGCTTCAACGACACCTTTACCGTGCGCCAGAATTTACGTTTTGTCGAAATGAAAACCGCGCAAAAAAGCGTCTATGGCACGGGGATTGCGGCGGACGGACATACGCTTAACCGCGGTACTATCGTTGACAACGAGCGTTTACAGAATTTCAGCGTAGATACACAACTGGAAAGTAAATTCGCGACCGGCGATATTGATCATACGTTGCTGACGGGTGTCGATTTCATGCGTATGCGTAATGATATTAACGCGACGTTTGGTAGCGCGCCGTCAATCGATCTCTACAACAATTACCATCCTGAATACTTTGCTTTCGGCGGCGCTGAGCCGTACCAGATGAACGAAAGTAAACAAACAGGCCTCTATGTTCAGGATCAGGCGGAATGGAATAAGTGGGTATTTACTCTCGGCGGCCGCTATGACTGGTCTAAACAAGCGACAACGGTGCGTCAGAATTCCACTACGCCGACAGAAGGATATATTGAACGTAATGACCACCAGTTCACCTGGCGCGGTGGCGTAAACTACGTATTCGATAATGGAATTTCACCTTACTTCAGCTATAGCCAATCTTTCGAGCCAAGCGCCTTCGATTTGTGGAGCACCCCACGCGTTTCTTACAAGCCGTCAAAAGGCGAGCAATATGAAGCAGGGGTGAAATATGTACCGAAAGACATGCCGGTTGTTGTTACGGGTGCCGTTTATCAGCTGACCAAAACCAATAACCTGACCGCCGATCCAACCAACCCATTAGCGCAGGTGCCGGCAGGCGAAATTCGTGCGCGAGGTGTAGAGCTGGAAGCCAAAGCAGCATTGACGGCTAACATCAATATGACGGCGTCTTACACTTATACTGATGCTGAATACACGAAAGACACTAATCTGAAAGGGAATACGCCAGAGCAGGTGCCTGAACACATGGCGTCGTTGTGGGGCGATTACACCTTCAACGAAGGTCCGTTGTCAGGTTTAACGCTGGGAACAGGCGGTCGTTTTATTGGTTCCAGTTACGGCGATCCGGCTAATAGCTTCAAGGTAGGCAGCGCAGCGGTGATGGATGCGGTCGTCAAGTACGATCTGGCGCGTTTTGGTATGGCGGGCTCCAGCATTGCGGTTAACGTTAATAATCTGCTCGACCGCGAATACGTCGCCAGCTGCTTCCAGACGTACGGCTGTTTCTGGGGCGCAGAACGTCAGGTCGTTGCAACGGCAACCTTCCGTTTCTAATTTCTTTTTGGGCACGGCTTGCCGTGCCCGTTTTACAAGTTGGCTGCGATGCAGGAAAACCACATTCATTCCGATACCACCTTTGCGCTGCGAAGCGTCGCCTTTCGTGTGCCGGGCCGCACGCTTTTACACCCTCTCTCGTTAACGTTTCCCGCAGGTCGCGTCACCGGACTTATCGGTCATAATGGTTCCGGTAAATCCACGCTGTTAAAAATGCTGGGCCGCCATCAGCTGCCTTCCGAAGGGGATATTCTGCTCGACAATCAGCCGCTGGCGAGCTGGAGCAGCAAGGCGTTTGCCCGCAAAGTTGCCTATCTGCCTCAACAATTGCCACAGGCGGAAGGAATGACGGTGCGCGAACTGGTGGCGATTGGCCGCTATCCGTGGCACGGCGCGCTGGGACGCTTTGGCGTCGCGGACCGGGAAAAAGTAGACGAGGCGATTACGCTGGTCGGCTTAAAACCGCTGGCGCATCGTCTGGTAGACAGTCTTTCCGGCGGCGAGCGCCAGCGCGCGTGGATTGCCATGCTGGTCGCGCAGGACAGCCGTTGTCTGCTGCTGGATGAGCCGACGTCAGCGCTGGATATCGCCCATCAGGTGGACGTGCTGGCGCTGGTGCATCGTTTAAGCCAGCAGCGCGGGCTGACGGTGGTTGCGGTGCTGCACGATATCAACATGGCGGCCCGCTACTGTGATTATTTAGTCGCGCTACGCGGCGGTGAAATGATTGCGCAAGGAACGCCTGCGGAACTGATGCGCAGTGACACGCTGGAACAGATTTACGGTATCCCGATGGGTATCCTTCCGCATCCGGCGGGCGCCGCACCTGTGAGTTTTGTGTATTAATGCGTGATTTATATCCTCTTACTCGCCGCCGTTTATTAACGGCGATGGCGCTCTCGCCGCTGCTGTGGCAAATGAATACGGCGCAGGCTGCCGCTAGCGATCCCCGCCGGATTGTGGCGCTGGAGTGGCTGCCGGTTGAGCTGCTGCTGGCGCTCGGTGTTACGCCGTATGGCGTGGCGGATGTGCCAAATTATAAGCTGTGGGTTAGCGAACCGCCGTTGCCGGATTCGGTGATTGATGTGGGTCTTCGCACTGAACCCAATCTCGAACTACTGACGGAGATGAAGCCGTCGTTTATGGTCTGGTCGGCAGGGTACGGCCCCTCGCCGGAGAAACTGGCGCGGATCGCGCCGGGGCGCGGGTTCGATTTTAGCGACGGCAAAAAGCCGCTGGCGGTGGCCCGACGCTCGCTGGTTGAACTGGCGCAGACGCTGAATCTGGAAGCTGCGGCAGAAAAACATCTGGCGCAATACGATCGCTTCATCGCCAGCCAGAAGCCGCATTTTATCCGCCGCGGGGGGCGTCCGTTACTGATGACGACGCTTATCGATCCGCGGCATATGCTGGTGCTCGGCCCGAATTGCCTGTTCCAGGAGGTGCTGGACGAGTATGGCATTGTCAATGCCTGGCAGGGTGAAACCAACTTTTGGGGCAGTACGGCGGTTAGCATCGATCGGCTGGCGATGTATAAAGAAGCGGATGTGATCTGCTTCGATCACGGGAATAACACCGATATGAACGCGCTGATGGCAACGCCGCTGTGGCAGGCCATGCCGTTTGTCCGCGCCGGGCGCTTTCACCGGGTGCCCGCCGTTTGGTTCTATGGCGCGACCCTCTCCACGATGCACTTTGTCCGCATCCTGAATAACGTGTTGGGAGGCAAAGCGTGAGCAGAAAACGTGAAATGCCGGATGGCGGCGCGAAAAGCGTCTTATCCGACCTACGGTTCGGGCGCTTTGTAGGCCGGATAAGGCGAAGCCGCCATCCGGCGTTGCTGTTATTGGCGCTGTTTGTTGCCGCCTGCTGGCTGACATGGGTTAACTTCTCCGTTGCGCTACCGCGCAGCCAGTGGCAACAGGCTATCTGGTCACCGGATATCGACATCATTGAGCAGATGATTTTTCATTACAGCCTGCTGCCAAGACTGGCGATTTCGCTGCTGGTGGGCGCGGGGCTTGGGCTGGTAGGCGTCCTGTTCCAGCAAGTATTGCGTAACCCGCTGGCGGAACCGACCACGCTGGGCGTGGCGACCGGCGCGCAATTGGGGATCACGGTGACTACGCTATGGGCGATTCCCGGCGCGCTGGCGACGCAGTTTGCCGCCCTGACGGGAGCCTGCATCGTCGGCGCGCTGGTGTTTGGCGTGGCGTGGGGCAAACGCCTGTCGCCAGTGACCCTGATCCTCGCCGGGCTGGTGGTCAGCCTTTACTGTGGCGCAATCAACCAGTTACTGGTGATTTTCCACCACGATCAGTTGCAAAGCATGTTTTTATGGAGCACAGGAACGCTAACGCAAACCGACTGGAGCGGCGTGCAGCGTCTGTGGCCGCAGTTGCTGGGCGGTGTGATGCTCACGTTATTGTTGTTACGCCCGATGACGCTGATGGGGCTGGATGACGGCGTTGCGCGTAATCTGGGTCTGGCGCTGTCGTTAGCGCGTCTGGCGGCGCTGTCGCTGGCGATTGTGTTGAGCGCTCTGCTGGTCAACGCGGTGGGCATTATCGGTTTTATCGGCCTGTTTGCGCCGCTGCTGGCGAAAATGCTTGGCGCAAGACGTCTGCTGGCGCGCCTGATGCTGGCGCCGCTCATTGGGGCGCTTATTTTGTGGCTATCCGATCAGATTATCCTTTGGCTCACCCGCGTATGGATGGAGGTTTCCACCGGGTCAGTGACGGCGTTAATCGGCGCGCCGCTGCTCCTGTGTCTGCTGCCGCGGCTTAAAAGCATTAGCGCGCCGGATATGAACGCCAGCGATCGTGTGGCAGCGGAACGTCGGCACGTTCTTGCTTTTGCCGTTGCCGGTGGCGCGCTCCTGCTGCTGGCAACATGGGTCGCCCTCTCTTTTGGTCGCGACGCGCACGGCTGGACGTGGGCGAGCGGAACGCTGCTTGAAGAACTGATGCCGTGGCGCTGGCCGCGGATACTGGCGGCGTTAATGGCGGGCGTCATGCTGGCGGTGGCGGGCTGCATTATTCAGCGTCTGACCGGTAATCCAATGGCCAGCCCGGAAGTGCTGGGGATCAGTTCCGGAGCCGCGTTTGGCGTGGTGTTGATGCTGTTTTTGGTGCCGGGGAATGCCTTCGGTTGGCTACTGCCTGCCGGAAGCCTGGGCGCGGCGGCGACACTGCTGATTATTATGATAGCCGCCGGGCGCGGCGGTTTCTCGCCGCAACGGATGTTGCTGGCGGGGATGGCGCTCAGCACCGCGTTTACCATGCTGCTAATGATGCTCCAGGCGAGCGGCGACCCGCGGATGGCGGAAGTATTGACCTGGCTCTCAGGATCTACCTATAACGCCACTGGCGGGCAGGTTACGCGAACCGCGATCGTGATGGTGATTTTGCTGGCACTTGTGCCGTTGTGTCGCCGCTGGTTAACGATTTTGCCTCTGGGCGGCGATGCTGCGCGCGCGGTGGGCATGGCGCTTACGCCGTCGCGTATCGCGCTGCTGGCGCTGGCGGCTTGTTTGACAGCAACCGCGACGATGACCATTGGGCCGCTGAGTTTCGTTGGACTGATGGCGCCGCATATTGCGCGGATGCTCGGTTTTCGCCGGACGATGCCGCATATGGTCATCTCGGCGCTGGCAGGGGGCGTTTTACTGGTCTTTGCCGACTGGTGCGGCAGGATGGCGCTATTTCCGTATCAGATCCCGGCGGGACTGCTTTCAAGCTTTATTGGCGCGCCGTATTTTATCTATTTGCTACGTAAACAGAGCCGGTAAAAAAAGGCTGTGCCACATTTATGTCGGGTGGCAGCCATGCTCAACCCGACCTACAAATTACACAATATCAATATGTTGTGGCAATATTTTGTAGACCTAAAAATAGCTGAACGCTATCAGGTGCGAGAGCTGTCCTGTCACGTTTTATCGAGGGAATTCTGCTTTTATTTTCAGCAAGAAGCAGGTGTTATTTCTGTATCGATAAGTCATGTGCTATTTCAGTGGCGCGCTGCTGTCTTCTGAACAGGGTGACTAATTTCAACATATCCAGGCCCGAAACGTTGATGATAAATTGCGGCATGATCTATTCAATAATAAGAATTACCGGTTTCGGTATTAAGCCTTTTTAAATATTAAGATGTGGATGCCGCATCTTTAATGCATCTCGTAAATCAATTTTAATTTAATAATAAATTTTCATTATAAAACTTCGATAATAAAATATTATTTTTTTATCGAAGTAATAAAAAACAACTCTATTAAAATAAATTAATTGCCACGAGTAAACAAAAAAAATGTAATTTAGCATTTTTTGTTTTTTTTAATGAAATTTATACCAAAAATAAATGTTACGCGTCATTGCTATATATTCAGTACTGTAATTCTGATCTTTTTTTATTCATTTTGACATGTTTATTGCTTTTTTGGCTCTCCCGTCTTGCTTGCTTTGTTTGTTTTTTGAACGGTAAAAATATTTATTATTTAATTCTGATAATCCTTTAAATAAAAAACACTTGTCTTTGGGTTTTTAATGGAAAATACTTCACCGCGCCTAAGGGATGTTATTTATTAACGTGTTGTTTGCTTCTTTTGAATGTTGCATCGGCAATTTCATAACTCGTCATATAATATATATCTACTAATATAAACATGGGGTATTGAGTATAACTCCGTGTGAATAGCGTAAAAATACTCACCAACTTTTAATAAGGATGAAAAATGAATACAGCAGTAAAAGCTGCGGTTGCTGCCGCACTGGTTATGGGTGTTTCCAGCTTTGCCAATGCTGCGGGCAGTAATACTGGTACGGTGACTTTTACCGGTACTATTGAAGATTCACCGTGTTCAATTGTGGTTGGCGACGAACACCAGACCGTTAACCTGGGCCATATCGGTACCGGTTCTCTGATGGGCGGTAAAGAATCTTCAAAAGTCGATTTCCATATCGGTCTGGAAAACTGCGCATTCACCACTGAGAAAGAAGCGTCTACCGTTTTCTCTGCCATCGGTAACGAATCCAGCGCTAATCCGGGTAGCGTTGCGCTGATGCGTATCGGCGGCGGCGAAATGGCGGGTTCCAGCATTGTCATCGGCAACCACCTGGGTTCCGCGATCAAATTGGGCGACGCTTACAGCGAAAATCTGACGATGAACGGCAGCGTTGCGGCGGCGAAACAGACTCTTAACTTCAAAGCCTGGGTGAAAGGCGATTCCGCTGCCACCACTATCGATACCGGCGAATTCAGCAGCACCGTAAACTTCACGATCAGCTATCTGTAAGTGAAATATCATCCTGCGGCAGTCTGCCGCAGGATAATGCTTAAAGTAAAAAAATAGATTATATATTTCAGGGATAGATTGTCTGATGGCTCACTATAAAAAATTTCGTCTGAGCACGCTTGCGGCCGTGGTGGGTATTGTTCTGGCTGTCGGTCCGGAAAATAGCTATGCGGAAGCGCCCATTCAATTTAATACCCGATTTCTTGATGTTAAAGATGATGCCAGCCTGGATCTCTCCCGTTTTTCCCGTAAAGGCTACATTATGCCGGGGAGCTATCATCTCCAGGTGCTGGTCAATCAGAGTCAAATTGCCCAGGATAATGTTATTACGTATTCCGTTGATAATAACGATCCTGATAACACCTATCCCTGTTTATCGCCTGAACTGGTATCGCTGCTGGGGTTAAAACCTGAAATAGCAGATAAAATGATCTGGATAAATGCCGGTCAGTGTCTGCAACCAGATCAACTGGAAGGGATGGAAACCCAAACGGATTTAAGCCAGTCAACGCTGACGGTGATTATTCCGCAGGCGTATCTGGAATACAGCGATGAAGAGTGGGATCCACCTTCCCGCTGGGATGAAGGGATTCCCGGCGTGTTATTTGACTACAACGTTAACAGCCAGTGGCGACATGCTGAACATGATGACGGCGATGAATATGACATCAGCGGCAACGGCACGGTGGGTGCCAACCTCGGCGCGTGGCGTTTGCGCGCGGACTGGCAGGCTAACTATCGTCACGAAAATGACAGCGAAGATAAAGACAACTTTGGCTCCAGTTCCGAACAGAACTGGGACTGGAACCGCTATTACGCCTGGCGGGCGATCCCGCAGCTCCGGGCGCAGCTAACGCTGGGCGAAGGATCGCTGGAATCCGATATTTTCGATGGCTTTAACTATGTTGGCGGCAGCCTTATCACCGACGATCAGATGTTACCGCCTAATCTGCGCGGCTACGCCCCGGATATATCAGGCGTGGCGCGCACCAACGCCAAAGTCACCGTGACCCAGCGCGGGCGGGTGATTTATGAGTCGCAGGTTCCGGCAGGGCCGTTTCGCATTCAGGATATTAATGAAACGGTATCCGGCGATCTACACGTCAAAATTGAAGAACAAAGCGGTCAGGTGCAGGAATATGACGTCAGCACCGCCTCCATTCCGTTTCTGACCCGTCCCGGCCAGGTGCGCTACAAGTTGGCAGCCGGGCGACCGCAGGACTGGGATCACAATATGGAAGGCGGCTTTTTCACTTCAGCCGAAGCCTCCTGGGGGATCGCTAACGGCTGGTCGCTGTACGGCGGTGCCATCGGTGAGCAGGATTATCAGGCGCTGGCGTTAGGACTGGGGCGCGATCTGGCGCTGCTGGGCGCGTTTTCCGTCGATGTCACCCATTCCCGTGCGACGCTGCCAGAGGGTAGCGCCTACGGCGACGGCACCATTCAGGGTAACTCGTTCCGTGCCAGCTACGCTAAAGATTTTGATGATATAGACAGCCGTCTGACGTTTGCTGGTTATCGCTTTTCCGAAGAAAACTACATGACGATGGACGAGTTTATCGATACGCATAATGACGATAACGATCGTCAGCGCACCGGCCACGATAAAGAGATGTATACCCTGACGTACAGCCAGAACTTTTCGGCAATAAACGTCAACGCCTATATCAACTACACCCATCGCACCTACTGGAATCAACCTAACCAGGACAGCTATAACCTGACGCTGTCGCACTATTTCGATGTCGGTGAGGTGCGCGGGATCAGTCTGTCGGTGAACGGTTTTCGCAACGAATATGACAATGAGCGTGATGACGGCGTGTACGTCTCGCTCAGTATTCCGTGGGGCAACAACCGCACGCTGAGCTACAACGGCTCCTTTAGCGATGACAACAACAGCAATCAGGTCGGCTATTACGAGCGCATTGACGATCGCAATAACTACCGGATCAACGCTGGTCGCGCGGATAACGGTGCGACTCTCGACGGCTACTACCGTCATCAAGCGAGCTATGCCGACATTGACGTCAGTGCGAACTATCAGGAAGGCGACTATACCTCCGGCGGACTGAACATCCAGGGCGGCGCGACGCTGACTGCTAAAGGCGGGGCGTTGCACCGCACCAGCGTCAACGGCGGCTCGCGGCTGCTGGTGGATGTCGGCGATGAAGCGAACGTACCCATCTCCGGCTACAGCACGCCGGTATATACCAACGCGTTTGGTAAAGCCGTCATTGTCGACGTCAACGACTACTACCGCAACCTGGTGAAAATCGACATTACCCAGTTGCCGGAAGACGCGGAAGCAACTCTCTCCATCGCTCAGGCGACCCTGACGGAAGGGGCGATCGGTTATCGCCGCATGGAGGTGCTCAGCGGTAAAAAAGCCATGGCCAGTATCCGCCTGCGCGATGGCGGCACGCCGCCCTTCGGTGCAGAGGTTTACAACAGTCGCCAGCAACAGTTAGGGATCGTAGGTGAAGACGGCAGCGTTTATCTGATCGGCATTAATCCCGGCGAGCGGTTGCAGGTGACATGGGAAGGTAAAACGCAGTGTGAAGCGGCGTTGCCCGATCCGCTGCCGGGCGATCTGTTTAGCGGCCTGCTGCTGCCGTGCATCGGCGACGCTTCATCACCTGAGGCAACGCAGCCCGAAGAGAAACCATTACTCCAGCTTCATACGCAGCGGCGGACGTCTTCAACGCAACCCGAAGCGCTCTCTTCTCGTTATCCAACACATTGATTCAGGAAACCGCATTCATGATGCCATTAAAACGTTATAACCTGGCCGCTGTTTTGCTGCTTTTGCTGGGCGGCTACGGTAGCGCTCAAGCCGCCATCGCGCCCGATCGCACCCGCCTGGTATTTCGCGGCGAAGATAAATCGATAAGCGTCGATCTGAAAAACGCCAACAGCAAACTGCCCTATCTGGCGCAGTCCTGGGTGGAAGATGAGAAGGGCGTCAAAATCACCTCGCCTTTAATCGTCGTCCCACCGGTCCAGCGCATTGAGCCGTCGGCAATCGGACAGGTCAAAATTCAGGGGATGCCGGCGCTGGCGTCGCTCCCCCAGGATCGGGAAACCCTTTTTTATTACAACGTGCGCGAAATTCCGCCGCAAAGCGACAAGCCCAATACGCTGCAAATCGCCCTGCAAACGCGCATCAAAGTTTTTTACCGCCCGCAGGCGCTATCGAAAATCGATATGCAGCATCCCTGGCAATACAAGATCACCCTTCAGCGTCAGGGCAATGGCTATCAGGTGAGCAATCCGACCGGTTACTACGTGGTGTTAAGCAACGCCAGCAACCGCATGGACGGCACACCAGCCAGAGGCTTTAGCCCTTTAGTGATTGCACCAAAAAGCAACGTGACGCTGGGAGGGGACGCCAGTGAATTAGGTCACTCGCCTGTGCTGACTTACGTCAACGATTATGGCGCGCGGTTACCGCTGATTTTTAACTGTACTGACAACAGTTGTGCGGTAGATGAAGCAAAAAGCAGAAAGTCGTAACCGACAAGGAGACGCAAGATGAGGCAATGGCGGTTACGGCTGGGCACGGTAACGTGTGCGGCCATGCTGAGTGCGGTCAGTATGCCGCTGGCAGCGGGAAGTAAGACGGTCAACATGACGCTGACGATAGTCGTTAATGCCGCGCCGCCCTGTACTGTGACCGGCGGTGAGGTGGAATTTGGCAATGTGTTGACGACGAAAGTGGATGGGGTGAATTACCGGCAGGCGGTGGGCTATCGCCTGAGCTGTAACGGCAGAGTGAGCGATTACCTGAAGTTACAGATTCAGGGGAATGCGGTGACTATCAATGGCGAGTCGGTATTGCAAACCGATGTCGATGGATTGGGGATCCGTCTGCAAACCGCCACGGATGGCGCGCTGATTTCACCCGGCAATACGCAATGGTTGTCATTTCAATACAGCGGTGGCAGCGGTCCGGCCATCGAGGCGATTCCCGTCAAAAATAATGGCGTAACGTTAACAGGTGGCGCGTTTAACGCAGGCGCCACGTTGGTGGTGGATTACCAATGAAAAAAATAGTTTTGACGATGTTAATGGGGGGCAGCCTTGCCGCACAGGCAGCCGATAATCTTAAGTTTCACGGCACATTAATTTCACCGCCGAATTGTACGATTAACAATGATCAGACGATCGACGTTGAGTTCGGTAACCTGCTGATTAATAAAATAGATGGTACGCGTTATGCGCAGAATGTTCCGTATGAGATCACCTGTGATTCAACGGTGCGCGATGAGACGATGGCGATGACCCTGACGCTAAGCGGTTCCGTGAGTGATTTTAATCCGGCGGCGGTAAACACCAGCGTGGCGGGGCTGGGGATTGAACTCAGGCAGAACGACCAACCCTTTACGTTGGGGTCCACCATTACGGTGAATGAACAATCGATACCTGTTCTGAAAGCCATACCGGTTAAAAAGAGCGGTGCTTCGCTGAAAGAAGGCGGCTTCGATGCGACGGCAACATTACAGGTGGATTATCAGTAATGGCTAAAAGACAGGCGTTATTACACGGCGCGGCCTGCATCCTCTGTGGGGCGCTGATATTGCCGGTCTCAGCGGCAGATAACCTGCATTTTTCCGGTAGCCTGGTGGCCAGTCCTTGCACGCTCACGATGCAGGGGACGGGGATTGCCGAAGTCGATTTTTCGTCGCTTGACAGTTCTGATTTCACTCCCGACGGCCAGTCTGCTCGTAAGCCTTTGGTGTTTGAACTCACGGATTGCGATTCGGCGCTGAGTAACGGGGTGCAGGTGACTTTCACTGGAACCGAAGCGACCGGAATGCGCGGTATCCTGGCCATCGATAGCCATTCAGGTGCTTTTGGGATCGGGATTGGTATTGAAACGCTATCCGGCGTTCCCGTGGGCATGAACGATAAAGAGGGTGCGATATTCACGCTGGTGACGGGGAATAACGCGCTAAACCTGAATGCCTGGGTACAACGCCTTCCTGGCGAGGACCTGGTTCCGGGAACGTTCTTCGCAAGCGCACTAGTTACCTTTGAGTATTTATGATGAGAAGCATACAGATTTTATTTTTACTGTTGGCGGTCGTTTGTTGCCGTTCAATAGCGGCGGGACCCATGCTGAAAGCGACGTTTTCAAGCACCACGATGTATTATGGTATTGGCCCTAATAGCGACAAATCTATTGTGGCGGAGGTGACGATAGCGACTCCGGAGGGGGTGTACTATGGCTCCTGGAACCTTTCGGGACATCGTAAAGGAGAAACGCTAACCGCAGACTCCTGGTCTGGGCCAGAACCTGCGCCGAAGGTTGTATTGAAGGATTTTGATAACACTGTTTCGCGATCTGCGTGCAAGAATCTTCCCTCGAACTGGAGGGGGTGTGGTTCTTTTACCCTGGAGATTACGGTACAAAGCGATGATTATGGTTGCCCCTGGCTGGCGTCGAGCCATATCGTTGCTACCGCTTTTATCACTAACGAAACGTATTCCCCGCCGGATACGCGCAGCTCAGTTTGCCCGAAAGTTCCCGTTGATACTTTTGATATCTCCTGGGATGCGAACGTTTCGAAACAGAAAACAACCCTCATGCTTGATGCCACTGGTGGCACGGTGAATCGCACGTTACATACCTATTTGATGGAGGGGGGGAAACTGTGCGATGGCAGCAAATTTGACAACCGTGGCGCTTATTGCCGTTTTGTCTCATCGGGTATTACGCTCAATGTGCTGGGCTGCGACCAGTCGAGCGTCACGACCAGCGCCGTTGATCATCCGATAACCGATGTTGAGCTTCATGACATTAATGTAGCGGTGAACACCCGCAACATTGGCTCCGGGCAGTTCACGTCGACCTGTAGCTTCCAGTATATTATTGATGAGCTTTAGGGGGGGCTGGGTGTTTGGCGAAGATTCACGCTAACCTGGTATGAACCAAAAAAAAGCCGGGTGGCGGCTTCGCCTTACCCGGCCTACGTTGTTTCTGGACGTTCTCTTTTACAGTTTCGCAAACACCCGACGCGCGGCGTCGATGGTGTTATTGATATCTTCTTCACTGTGCGCCACGGACATAAAGCCTGCTTCGAACGCGGACGGCGCCAGATATACGCCTTCCTCCAGCATCAGGTGGAAGAAACGCTTAAAGCGTTCCACGTCGCACGCCATCACGTCCTGATAGCAGGTTACGCTCTCAGCGTCGGTGAAGAAAATCCCGAACATGCCGCCGACATGGTTAACCACCAGCGGAATATTCGCTTCTTCGGCAGCTTCCAGCAAACCTTCCGCCAGACGGGTGGTGAGCTCATCCAGCGTTTCATGAATGCCGGGCTGGGCGACTTCATTCAGGCAGGCGAAACCGGCCGCCATCGCAATCGGGTTGCCGGAAAGGGTGCCCGCCTGGTAAACCGGGCCCGTCGGCGCCAGCGCATCCATTACATCGCGACGACCGCCAAACGCGCCTACCGGCATCCCGCCGCCGATGATTTTACCCAGACAGGTCAGGTCAGGCACGACGCCGTAGTAATCCTGGGCTCCGGCCAGCGCTACGCGAAAACCGGTCATCACTTCGTCGATAATCAGCAGCGCGCCGAACTCATCGCACAAGGCGCGCAGGCCTGGCAGAAATTCCGGCAGCGGCGGGACGCAGTTCATATTGCCCGCTACGGGTTCGACGATGATACAGGCGATTTCCTGCGGATATTGTTCAAACGCCGCGCGCACTGACGTCAGATCGTTATAAGTGCAGGTCAGCGTATGTTTCGCGAAATCTGCCGGCACGCCCGGCGAGTTCGGCTGACCGAGCGTCAGCGCGCCAGAACCGGCTTTGACCAGCAGACAGTCTGCGTGGCCGTGGTAGCAGCCTTCGAATTTGATAATCTTATCGCGGCCAGTAAAACCACGCGCCAGGCGAATAGCGCTCATCGTCGCTTCGGTGCCGGAGTTCACCATGCGCACCATGTCCATGGTCGGCACCAGGTTGGTCACCAGTTCCGCCATTTTTACTTCCATTTCGGTTGGCGCGCCGAAGCTTAAACCGCGCTCCGCAGCTTCGATCACCGCATTGCGGATAGCCGGATGGTTATGCCCCAGTACCATTGGTCCCCAGGAACCGACATAGTCGATATACGCTTTGCCATCGACATCGTACAGATACGCGCCGTCCGCTTTTTCGATAAACAGCGGGGTGCCGCCCACGCCAGTGAAGGCGCGAACAGGGGAGTTCACGCCGCCGGGGATCAGCTCGCGGGCCGCGCTATAGAGATTTTCAGACTTACTCATGGAAAGATTCCTGGTTCGTAGAAAAAGTGAATACCCGCTATTCTAAGTTATTCAGAGAAGGTTATGAAAGTTTTACGCATTTGAAACAATACGATTTGCAGGGGATTTTCACGGCGTTGGCGAGTAGAATGCCGACTTTAGATTTGTATTACCAATTAATGATCTTCTGATGAAAACAGACACTTCCACCTTTTTAGCTCAGCAAATTGTGCGTTTACGGCGCAGAGATCAGATTCGCCGGTTAATGCAGCGGGATAAAACGCCGCTGGCCATCCTGTTAATGGCGGCCGTTGTCGGCACGCTTACCGGACTGGTTGGCGTCGCCTTTGAAAAGGCGGTTTCCTGGGTACAAAACATGCGCATTGGCGCGCTGGTTCAGGTCGCGGACCATGCGTTTTTGCTTTGGCCGCTGGCCTTTATCCTTTCGGCGTTACTGGCGATGGTCGGCTACTTTTTGGTGCGAAAATTTGCGCCGGAAGCCGGCGGCTCGGGTATCCCGGAAATTGAAGGCGCGCTGGAGGAGTTACGTCCGGTGCGCTGGTGGCGCGTGTTGCCGGTGAAGTTTATCGGCGGGATGGGAACGTTGGGCGCAGGAATGGTATTAGGGCGCGAAGGGCCAACGGTGCAAATCGGGGGCAACCTGGGGCGCATGGTGCTGGATGTTTTTCGTATGCGCAGCGCCGAAGCGCGGCATACGTTGCTGGCGACCGGCGCGGCGGCGGGGCTCTCTGCGGCGTTTAACGCGCCGCTGGCGGGTATCCTGTTTATTATTGAAGAGATGCGCCCGCAGTTTCGCTACAACCTGATTTCGATTAAAGCGGTGTTTACCGGCGTCATCATGTCGAGCATTGTGTTCCGCATATTTAACGGCGAAGCGCCGATTATTGAAGTCGGCAAACTGTCTGATGCGCCGGTTAACACGCTGTGGTTATACCTTATCCTCGGCATTATTTTTGGCTGCGTCGGGCCAGTATTTAATTCGTTGGTGCTGCGTACCCAGGATATGTTTCAGCGCTTTCATGGCGGCGAAATTAAAAAATGGGTGCTTATGGGCGGCGCGATCGGCGGCCTGTGCGGTATTCTGGGGTTGATTGAGCCGGAAGCGGCAGGCGGCGGATTTAACCTTATTCCTATCGCCGCGGCAGGTAATTTTAGCGTCGGGCTACTGCTGTTCATCTTTATTACCCGGGTGGTCACAACGCTGCTTTGCTTTTCTTCCGGCGCGCCGGGGGGCATTTTCGCCCCGATGCTGGCGCTGGGAACGCTGCTTGGTACGGCCTTCGGTATGGCGGCGGCAGTGCTTTTCCCGCAGTATCACCTGGAGGCCGGTACCTTTGCGATTGCCGGGATGGGGGCGCTGATGGCGGCGTCGGTGCGCGCCCCGCTGACGGGGATTGTGCTGGTGCTGGAGATGACCGATAACTACCAGCTCATTTTGCCAATGATTATCACCTGTCTTGGCGCGACACTATTAGCCCAGTTTTTGGGCGGGAAACCGTTATACTCAACCATCCTGGCGCGCACTCTGGCGAAGCAGGATGCGGAACAGGCGGCGAAAAACCAGAATGCGCCTGCGGGCGAGAATACTTGAACGAATTACCAGGGTATTAGATAATGACTGCCAATATTGGGTGAAAATTTATCCAATTACCGATGTCGTTTGGAGCAAAATATGAGTGATGACGTAGCGCTGCCGCTGCAGTTTACCGACGCAGCAGCGAATAAAGTAAAAAGTCTTATCGCTGACGAAGATAACCCGAATCTGAAACTACGCGTGTATATCACCGGCGGTGGTTGCAGCGGCTTCCAGTATGGTTTTACCTTTGACGATCAGGTTAACGAAGGGGATATGACCATCGAAAAACAGGGCGTTGGCCTGGTGGTTGACCCGATGAGTTTGCAGTATCTGGTGGGTGGTTCGGTCGATTATACCGAAGGCCTGGAAGGTTCCCGCTTCATTGTAACCAACCCGAATGCGAAAAGTACCTGCGGGTGTGGCTCTTCCTTCAGTATTTGATTGCTGTTCGTTGTGCCGGATGGCGACGCGAGCGTCTTATCCGGCCGACAGGAAAGATGTTCCAGGCCCGATAAGCTTAGCGCCATCGAGCAAAACAATATCAACGTCCGTTTTCATCCAGGGCAAACGTCGGCAATTTCAAATGCCAGCGAATGGCCGCCAGGCGAATGAACAGCGTGACGACCATACCCATCATGCTGGCGCTTTCCAGCGGTACTGAAAACGTATAAAACGCGGTGGCGTGAACAATCCCGCCGATAATACAGGCCGTGGCATAGATTTCGGTGCGTAGGATCATGGGGATCTCGCGTGCCAGAACATCGCGAATAATCCCGCCGCCGACGCCGGTAATCACGCCCATACAGACGGCCACTAATGGCCCCGTTTCAGCGAGGAAGGCTTTATTCACCCCAATGCCGACAAACACCGCCAGCCCGACCGCATCCAGCACCGGCAACATCCATTTCGGCAGACGTCTTGGCTGGCGAACCAGCAGGATGGTCAGCATACTGGTGACCATGGCGACGACCAGGTCGGTAGGATCTTTAACCCAGAATACCGGGCCGTTATCCAGCGCCATATCGCGGATTGTCCCGCCGCCGACGGCAGTAACGACGCCGAGCACCAGGACGCCGAACGGATCCATACGTAATTTCCCGGCCAGCAACACGCCAGAGATAGCAAATACAGCCGTGCCTACAATATCCAGCCAATAGACGAGCATTGTCGAATCCCCACTGGGAGCCTGGTAAGACAGGCTCTAATTCACCTGTGAAAGCGCATTACAGAGTTGTTTTGCGGCGAGGATAATACGCGGGCTTGCGCGTTCAAACCAGTCGCTGTTAAGCGGAATAACCGGAATTTTTAACAGGTTTCCCCAGTATTGTTCAATTTTGAGAATTTCGCCCGCTTTTCCGGCCACGATAATGGCCTGGGGATGCCTTGCCAGCACCTGTTCACGGCTGACTTGCGGCCACGGCACGCGGCTGTCAGCAAAGACGTTTTCTCCGCCGCAGGTCGTCAAAACCTGATGTTGAATAGACCCTTTACCACTGGTAAACAGAGGATTCATGCCAAACTGAAGAAAGACGCGCTTTTTAGCTTTACCGGCATACTCGGCGTTGAGCGCGGCGTACTCGTTTAGCAATGTCTGCGCTGCCTGCTGAGCCTTTTCCGGCTGCGGGCTCCAGGCGGCCAGTTGGCGGAGCGTGTCGGCGATCTGTTCGATGCTTACCGCGTCCACCCACATGACCTTAATACCTAATGACGTCAGTTGGTTTACCTGGCGTTCCGCATTACCGCCGCGCCAGGCGACGACCAGATCCGGCTTCAGCGCCACAATGCGTTCCAGATTCATTCCCTGCCAGGTAGAGACCTGTTCTATTTTTTGCGCTTCGGGCGGGTAGTCGGAATAGCTGCTGACGCCAACGGGCGTAATCCCGGCGGCAAAAGCGAGCTCCGTATTGGCGGGAGAGAGGGTAATGACGCGCGGCGCAGCGTAAAGCCACACCGGGAGCGTAAGCAGCAGGGCGACCAGCGCCCTGAACATTTGCTTAGCCATGCGCCAGTTTCTGTACCAGCGTTTCGACCATCAGAGTCGACTGTTTCGCCGCCACCGCGAGGAATTCGTCAAAGCTGAGGTGCGATTGCTGATCGGCTACGTCAGAAATAGCGCGTACCACCACGAACGGCACGTTGAAGTTATAGCAGACGTGTGCGATAGCGGTGGCTTCCATCTCTACGGCGACCGCGTCGGGGAAGTTATGCCGAATTTTCGCCAGCCCGACGGAACCGTTAATAAACGCGTCGCCGCTAACAATAAGGCCGCGTACTGCGTTCAGATTCAATTCCCTGATGCAGGATTCCGCGGCGGCGATCAGCTTATCATCGGCCTTAAATCCGGCCGGACAGCCCGGTAATTGCCCGTATTCATAGCCGAAAGCGGTCACATCAGCGTCGTGGTAACGCGCTTCGTCAGAGACGACGATATCGCCGACCTTCAGCGTGGACGCCAGACCGCCTGCGGAACCGGTATTGATGATCACGTCCGGCTTGCAGTGCTCCAGAAGCAACGTTGCGCCCAGCGCCGCCGCGACTTTACCGATACCGGATTTCAGCAACGTTACTTCGGTGCCGTTCAACTGGCCGGTGTAAATTTCGCAGCCGCCCAGCGTAATCGTCTGACGGTTGTCAATTTTGTCACGCAGCAGCGTAACTTCTTCTTCCATTGCGCCAATGATGCCGATTTTCATAGATTTACTCGCGATAAGTCAGTTTTGGGGGCATAGTTTATCATGCGCTTATGGGGAAGCGCATTTCTCAGGCGGGGAGAGGATATGGCATCGATCGATTTCCGAAATAAAATTAACTGGCATCGTCGTTATCGTTCACCGCAGGGCGTAAAGACGGAACATGAGATCCTGCGGATTTTTGAAAGCGATCGCGGGCGGATTATCAACTCTCCGGCTATACGCCGTTTGCAGCAAAAAACGCAGGTTTTCCCGCTGGAGCGCAATGCCGCGGTGCGTACTCGCCTGACGCATTCAATGGAGGTGCAGCAGGTAGGGCGTTATATCGCGAAAGAGATTTTAAGCCGCCTGAAAGAGCAAAACCGGCTGGAGGAGTACGGTCTGGATGCGCTGACCGGTCCCTTTGAAAGTATTGTAGAAATGGCCTGCCTGATGCACGACATCGGTAATCCGCCGTTTGGTCATTTTGGCGAGGCGGCGATCAATGACTGGTTTCGTCAGCGGCTGCATCCGGAAGATGCGGAAAGTCAGCCGCTCACGCATGATCGCTGTGTGGTTTCCTCGCTACGGTTACAGGAAGGTGAAGAAAATCTGAACGATATTCGCCGCAAGGTACGTCAGGATATCTGCCATTTTGAAGGCAATGCACAGGGAATTCGTCTGGTGCATACGCTCATGCGGATGAATCTTACCTGGGCGCAGGTTGGCGGAATTTTAAAATATACCCGTCCGGCATGGTGGCGAGGGCCGGTGCCGGATTCCCATCGCTATTTAATGAAGAAACCGGGCTATTATCTTTCTGAAGAGAAGTATATTGCGAGGTTACGTAAAGAACTGCAGTTAGCGCCTTACAGTCGCTTTCCATTAACGTGGATTATGGAAGCCGCAGATGATATTTCTTATTGTGTCGCCGATCTTGAAGACGCGGTAGAGAAAAGAATCTTTAGCGTTGAGCAGCTTTATCATCATTTATATCACGCGTGGGGCCACCATGAGAAGGATTCGCTGTTTGAGCTGGTGGTAGGAAATGCGTGGGAAAAATCACGCGCCAATACATTAAGCCGCAGTACCGAAGATCAGTTTTTTATGTATTTACGGGTAAATACATTAAATAAACTGGTGCCCTATGCCGCTCAGCGTTTTATTGATAATTTGCCGCAGATTTTTGCCGGTACCTTCAATCAGGCGTTACTGGAAGATGCCAGCGGTTTTAGCCGCCTGCTTGAACTCTATAAGAATGTGGCGGTTGAACATGTGTTTAGCCATCCGGATGTAGAACAGCTTGAACTACAGGGATACCGGGTGATCAGCGGATTATTAGATATCTATCAGCCGCTATTAAGCCTGTCGCTTAACGACTTTCGCGAGCTGGTGGAAAAAGAACGGTTGAAACGCTTCCCCATAGAATCGCGCTTATTTCAGAAACTTTCTACGCGCCATCGTTTGGCCTACGTGGAAGTCGTCAGTAAATTACCCACGGATTCGGCGGAGTACCCGGTACTGGAATATTATTATCGCTGTCGGTTGATTCAGGATTATATCAGCGGGATGACTGACCTTTACGCATGGGATGAATATCGGCGTTTGATGGCGGTCGAACAGTAAATGGACTTTTGTAAAGATGGACAATAAATTTTTACTTTTTCCAGAAACTTTATTCCGGAACTTCGCGTTATAAAATGAATCTGACGTACACAGCAATTTTGCGTTACCTGTTAATCGAGATTGAAACACATGAAAAAAACCACATTAGCAATGAGTGCACTGGCTCTGAGTTTAGGTTTGGCATTGTCGCCTCTGTCTGCCACGGCGGCTGAAACGTCCTCTTCAGCAATGACTGCCCAGCAGATGCCAAGCCTGGCACCGATGCTCGAAAAAGTGATGCCATCGGTGGTCAGTATTAATGTAGAAGGTAGCACCACGGTGAATACGCCGCGTATGCCGCGTAATTTCCAGCAGTTCTTTGGCGATGACTCCCCGTTCTGTCAGGACGGTTCTCCGTTCCAGAATTCTCCGTTCTGCCAGGGCGGCGGTAACGGCGGCAACGGCGGTCAACAACAGAAATTCATGGCGCTGGGCTCCGGCGTAATTATTGACGCCGCAAAGGGCTACGTCGTTACCAACAACCACGTGGTTGATAACGCCAGCGTGATTAAAGTACAGCTTAGCGATGGACGTAAATTCGATGCTAAAGTGGTGGGCAAAGATCCGCGTTCTGATATCGCGCTGATTCAAATTCAGAATCCGAAGAACCTGACGGCGATTAAGCTGGCGGACTCCGACGCGCTGCGCGTGGGGGATTATACCGTCGCTATTGGTAACCCGTTTGGTCTGGGCGAAACGGTGACGTCAGGTATCGTTTCGGCGCTGGGGCGTAGCGGCCTGAACGTAGAAAATTACGAGAACTTTATTCAGACCGACGCCGCGATTAACCGCGGTAACTCCGGCGGCGCGCTGGTGAACCTGAACGGTGAGCTGATCGGTATTAACACCGCGATTCTGGCGCCGGACGGCGGCAACATCGGTATTGGCTTCGCTATCCCCAGTAACATGGTGAAAAACCTGACGTCGCAGATGGTGGAATACGGCCAGGTGAAACGCGGCGAACTGGGGATCATGGGGACTGAGCTGAATTCCGAATTGGCGAAAGCGATGAAAGTCGACGCCCAGCGTGGCGCGTTCGTCAGCCAGGTGATGCCGAATTCGTCCGCGGCGAAAGCGGGTATCAAAGCCGGGGATGTCATTACCTCGCTGAACGGTAAACCGATCAGCAGCTTTGCGGCGCTGCGCGCTCAGGTCGGCACTATGCCGGTCGGCAGCAAAATCAGCCTCGGTCTGCTGCGTGAAGGTAAAGCGATTACGGTTAATCTGGAACTGCAGCAGAGCAGCCAGAGTCAGGTTGATTCCAGCACCATCTTCAGCGGGATTGAAGGCGCTGAAATGAGCAATAAAGGCCAGGATAAAGGCGTTGTGGTGAGCAGCGTGAAAGCGAATTCACCCGCCGCGCAAATTGGCCTCAAAAAAGGCGATGTCATTATCGGCGCTAACCAGCAGCCGGTGAAAAATATCGCCGAGCTGCGTAAGATTCTCGACAGCAAGCCGTCGGTGCTGGCGCTGAATATTCAGCGTGGTGATAGTTCTATTTATTTGCTGATGCAGTAATCACCTTTGTCCCCCTTCCATCATGGAAGGGGGCAACACTTTTCTGTGAAACCCCCCACAACTCCATACTTATTTGCACCGTTTTGTGCATTTGCACAATGTCGAGACCTGTCATCTTCCTTATGCTTGTGCTCTGCTCACAGGAGGGATTTATGGCTGGCTGGCATCTTGATACCAAAATGGCGCAGGATATCGTGGCGCGCACTATGCGCATCATCGATACCAATATCAACGTAATGGATGCCCGCGGGCGTATTATCGGCAGCGGCGATCGGGAACGTATTGGTGAATTGCACGAAGGCGCGCTGTTAGTGCTGTCGCAGGGCCGGGTTGTGGATATCGACGACGCCGTGGCGCGACACCTGCACGGGGTGCGTCAGGGGATTAATCTTCCCTTACGTCTTGAGGGCGAAATTGTCGGCGTGATCGGCCTCACCGGCGAACCAGAGCATCTGCGTAAATATGGCGAACTGGTGTGTATGACTGCCGAAATGATGCTGGAGCAGTCGCGGTTAATGCACCTTTTGGCGCAGGATAGCCGTTTGCGCGAAGAGCTGGTGATGAACCTGATTCAGGCCGAAGAAAATACGCCGGCGCTGGTGGAATGGGCGCAGCGTTTGGGGATCGATTTGAACCAGCCGCGTGTGGCGGCGGTGGTGGAAGTCGACAGCGGCCAGCTTGGCGTCGATAGCGCAATGGCGGAACTTCAGCAGTTGCAGAATGCGCTTACCACGCCGGAGCGTAACAACCTGATAGCCATTGTTTCTCTCACCGAGATGGTGGTGCTCAAACCCGCCTTAAACTCCTTTGGTCGCTGGGATGCTGAAGATCATCGTAAGCGCGTAGAGCAGCTTATCTCGCGAATGAAAGAGAATGGTCAGCTACGTTTTCGCGTGGCGCTGGGCAATTACTTTACCGGGCCGGGCAGTATTGCACGCTCATACCGCACGGCGCGCACCACGATGATGGTCGGCAAACAGCGGATGCCAGAAAGCCGCAGCTATTTTTATCAGGATTTGATGCTGCCGGTTCTGTTAGATAGCCTGCGTGGCGGCTGGCAGGCCAATGAGCTGGCGCGCCCGCTGGTAAAACTCAAAGCGATGGATAACAACGGGTTATTACGTCGGACGCTGACGGCGTGGTTTCGCCATAATGTCCAGCCGCTGGCGACCTCTAAGGCGCTGTTTATTCATCGTAACACGCTGGAATATCGGCTAAATCGTATTTCGGAACTGACCGGGCTGGATTTGGGAAATTTTGACGATCGGCTGTTGCTGTATGTGGCGCTACAACTGGATGAACAGCGTTAAGCCCGGCGGCGCTACGCTTATCAGGCCTACGGGGATATATCTGTAGGCCGGATAAGGCGTAACACGTCGCCATCCGGCAACACACAGCTTACTTACGGGTAAGCTTGTCCAGATCGGCTTCGATTTCACTGATCTTATTCGCGACGACGCTTTCCAGATGGCGCAAGTCGTCGAGGATCTTACGTTTGAGATCGAGTTCTGAGCGGTCGCGCTGGCAGATTTGGTCCAGCTCGTCAATCACATAGCGTAGGTTAGGGCTAATCTCCTGTACTTCTTTATAACCCTGACCGATGCCATCGGCCACCACCGTTTTACGCTGGCGTGGATACTTAAACTTCACGCTTTTAGCAAAGAATTCACCTCTATCCTTTTGAAAATAGATTTTCAGGATATCGTTATTGGCTTCTTGCCGCAGGCTGTAACGATCGATTTCCTCAGGATTGGTAATGCCTAGACTTTTTAGATTGTCATACATAGCGGTATCCTTCATCACACTATAACTTTTGAATAATTAACGAAAAATTGGTTTTTCGCCACCAATGTATACAAAAAAAGCGCGGTTGATCGCAGAAGACGTCTCGGCAACGTCATGAGCAAAAGGGCGACGGTTATTGATAGCTTAAGTAATTCAACGCGATATTCCGTTTATAGAGAAAGCGTTTGAGGTCAGTGTGGGAAATTGACCGGAGGTAGTGGTCGATAACCTTGAGAGGCGGAGTCTATGTCCGGAACGTATAATGCTACTATTCGCCGGGTGGTGGTTTCCGCCTGGATAGGAAACTCCATTGAATATTATGATTTTCTATTATACGGCCTGGCAAGCGCGCTGGTATTTGGCCCGCTTTTTTTCCCTGGCGCCAGCCCATTGACTGCAACGTTATCTTCTTTTGCCAGTTTCGGCGTGGGATTTATTTCCCGACCGCTGGGCGCGCTATTTTTTGGCAACAGGGGGGATACGCTTGGGCGTAAAAACACGTTATTAATCACGTTAGGGGGGATGGGCGCGGTCACGTTTCTCATCGGTTGCCTGCCTTCTTACGCCAGTATTGGCGCGCTGGCGCCTGCTTTACTGGTTATTCTGCGTTTTCTACAGGGATTTATGGTTGGAGGCGAATGGGGAGGTGCCATGTTGATGGTCGTGGAATATGCTGCTGGAAAGCACCGGGGGCGGTTAAGCGCGCTATCGCAAACAGGAGGACTCACGGGACAATTATTGGCGACAGGCGTATTTATAGTCGTGACCCAATTACCGAAGGAGGCGTTGTTATCGTGGGGATGGCGTATTCCTTTTCTGCTCAGTGCGCTTTTGGTGTTGCCTGGATTATATATGCGTCATCGTCTGGATGAGACGCCTGTCTTCCGTGCGTTTAAAAAGCAGCAGGCCATTAATCATAGGCAGCAAAGAGAAGAAAGGCCGGTGGTCAAAGTAGTACGAGAACAATGGCGCAGCATTTTGCTGATTATAATTCTGCGTTTTGCGGAAAGCGTTCCCTTTTTTCTTGCTACCGTCTTCGCGGTTTCCTGGGCGACAACGCAGCTTGGGATTGCCAGCCTGACTATTCTGTACATTGTAATGTTCACCTGTCTGCTGGCGTATCCCATGCACGTGCTATTTGGCATCATGTCGGATCGGCGTGGCTGCCGTCAGGTGTATATTTTCGGCGCGCTTTTTGTCGCGGCAATGGCTTTTCCCTTTTTCTGGCTGCTGGAAAGCCGTTCGCTCATACTGATGACAATGGGCTACGTTCTGCTTATTAACATTGGTCATAATTCACTGAATGCCGTGCAACCTTCTTTTTTCGCCGGACTGTTTTATCCGCCTGTACGCTACAGCGGTTCATCAATTGGCGCTCAGTTGGGGGCGGTTGTGGCAGGGGGATTCACGCCGTTTATCGCTAAAGCGTTAAGCGCAGTCTATGATAACAGTTGGACGTTGGTTGCCGGTTATGTCGTTTTGACTGCGCTGGCTTCGGCGTTTGCGGCAAAGATTGCGCCGGAAACCGTGTTACCGCATTCGCCGTAATGCAAAGGGGGGCTGTCGCCCCCGCTTTTCACTCGCTTAATCAATAGTGCGCAATAATTCGTTAATGCCCACTTTACCACGCGTTTTGGCGTCGACTTTTTTCACGATCACCGCGCAATACAGACTGTACTTACCGTCTTTTGACGGCAGGTTGCCGGAAACGACCACGGAGCCCGCCGGTACGCGGCCATAGTGAACTTCACCGGTTTCGCGATCGTATATTTTGGTGCTCTGGCCGAGGTATACGCCCATGGAAATGACGGAACCTTCTTCGACAATGACGCCTTCCACGACTTCAGAACGCGCGCCAATAAAGCAGTTGTCTTCAATGATGGTCGGGTTAGCCTGCAGCGGCTCCAGTACGCCGCCGATACCCACGCCGCCGGAAAGGTGAACATTTTTACCAATCTGCGCACAGGAACCCACCGTCGCCCAGGTGTCAACCATGGTGCCTTCGTCAACGTAGGCGCCGATGTTAACGTAAGACGGCATCAACACGGTGTTGCGGGCGATAAATGCGCCCTGACGAACGGCCGCAGGCGGAACGACGCGGAAGCCTTCTTTCTGAAAACGCGCTTCGTCGTAATCAGCGAATTTCATCGGGACTTTATCGAAGTAGCGGCTTTCCGCACCGTCGATAACCTGGTTATCGTTAATACGGAAAGAGAGCAGAACCGCTTTCTTCAACCACTGGTGAGTGACCCACTGACCGTCGATTTTTTCTGCGACACGCAGCGCGCCGGAATCAAGTAGAGAAATGACCTGGTTTACTGCCTCTCGGGTCACGGTATCTACATTAGCCGGCGTAATATCGGCGCGGCGCTCAAAAGCGGTCTCAATAACGTTCTGTAACTGCTGCATTGTTAAACTCTTTCATATAAATAAACACACTACCCTTTATCGTTTGGATTGAGGGCCGCTGTCAACCGTTGTTGCACCTCAAGTTGCAGCACATTATTAAGTGCGCGCCGATCCGCTGTGGCGATTATGAATAAATCTTCTACTCGTTCACCAATGGTTGTAATTCGGGCGCCATGAAGCGAAATTCCCAGATCGGCAAAAATTTGTCCGACCCTGGCCAGCAGACCAGGTTGATCGAGCGCGATCAATTCCATGAATGATTTTCTGTCGGTATGGGTGGGCAGAAAATTGACTTCCGTTTCGACCGTAAAGTGCCGTAACTTTGCCGGTTGCCGACGCGGCTGCGGCGGCTGCCAGCTACGCTGCGTAATGGTTTGTTCAAGACCGGTGCGAATAACGTCATGGCGATCCGCCGCCAGCGGGCTGCCGTCTGGTTCCAGAACGATAAACGTATCCATTGCCATGCCGTCGCGAGTGGTAAAGATCTGCGCGTCATGGACGCTTAAATTACGCCTGTCCAGCTCGGCGCAGACGGCGGCAAACAGATAGGGTCTGTCCGGACTCCAGATAAAAATTTCGGTTCCGCCGCGCGTGGCCTGCGGACTGAGCAACACTAACGGTTGGCGCAGATCGTGCTGCAATAAATGGCGTGCGTGCCAGGCGAGCTGATTTGGACTATGACGAACAAAATAGTTAGCGCGACAGCGGGTCCAGATTTTGTGCAGCGCGGCTTCATCAATATTGTCCATTCGCAGCAGCGCCAGCGCCTGAAGCTGATGGTGACGCACGCGCTCACGCATATCCGGCGTATTTTGCATTCCACGCCTGAGCTGTTTTTCAGTGGCGAAGTACAGCTCGCGCAGCAGGCTCTGTTTCCAGCTATTCCACAAGGTTTCGTTGGTCGCGCAGATGTCCGCGACGGTCAGGCAGACCAGAAAACGCAGCCGTGTTTCGGTTTGCACCTCTTCGGCAAACTGCTTAATGACTTCCGGATCCTGGATGTCGCGGCGCTGGGCGGTGACTGACATCAGCAGGTGTTGGCGCACCAGCCAGGCGACCAGTTGCGTTTCGCGTGAGTTCAAACCGTGCAGTTCGGCGAAGGTGAGTACATCCTGCGCGCCCAGTACCGAATGGTCGCCGCCGCGTCCTTTCGCAATATCGTGGAACAGCGCGGCGATCAGGATCAGTTCCGGATGGGGAAGCCGCGGCCAGAGATCGACGCATAGCGGATGGCGCTGGCGCGTCTCTTCTTTCGCAAAGCTCTCCAGTTTGAGCATTACGCGGATGGTGTGTTCATCCACCGTGTATGCGTGGAACAGGTCAAACTGCATTTGTCCGACGATGTGCGACCACTGCGGCATATAAGCCCACAGTACGCTGTGGCGATGCATCGGCAACAGACCGCGGCTGACCGCGCCGGGATGGCGTAGCATACTAAGAAACAGAGTGCGCGCCTCCGGGATGTAACACAGCGGTTGGCTCAGGTGGCGGCGGGCGTGGCGCAAATGGCGTAACGTCGTAGAGTAGATGCCGGTGATCGCGCTATTGCGCACCATCATATAAAACATGCGCAGGATCGCTTGCGGTTCGCGGATAAACAGCGTGTCGTCACGCAGATCAATGAGCGTGCCGCGCAGTTGAAACTCATCGTCAACAGGACGCGGTTTTTCATCCGCAGGCAGCGCCAGAATCGCCTCGTCAAATAGCTGAAGCAGCATCTGATTAAGTTCGCTCACCCGGCGCGTAACCCGGAAGTAGTCTTTCATCATCCGCTCAACCGGATCATTGCCCTCGCCGCTGTAGTTAAGGCGTTGAGCGACGCTTAACTGGCGGTCGAACAGCAGGCGGTTATCGTAGCGGCTGACCACCAAATGTAGCGCAAAGCGAATGCGCCACAGGATATGCAGGCACTCGTTGAGCTCCGCGCGCTCAGCGGGGGTTAAAAAGCCGAATCCCACCATCTCATCGAGCGAGGTAGCGCCGAAGTGACGTCGGGCGACCCACTGTAACGTATGGATATCGCGCAGGCCGCCGGGGCTGCTTTTAATATCCGGCTCCAGATTATAGCTGGTACCGTGATAGCGCTGGTGGCGCTGGTTCTGCTCTTCTACTTTGGCGGCGTAAAATTTGTCGGACGGCCAAAAACCTTCGCTGAAAATATGTTTTTGCAGTGCCAGAAACAGAGCGACATCACCGATCAGCAGGCGCGTTTCGATGAGGTTTGTCGCAACGGTTAAATCAGACAGACCTTCCAGCAGACACTCTTCCAGCGTACGTACGCTATGCCCGACATCCAGCTTGACGTCCCATAATAAAGTCAGCAGCTCGCCGACCTTTTGCGCCTGTTCATCGGGTAGCTTTTTGCGGCTTAAAATGAGCAGATCAATATCGGAAAGCGGATGCAGTTCGCCGCGTCCATAGCCGCCGACGGCGACCAGCGCCAGATCGGCAATCTGACCGAAACCGGCCTCAATCCACAGGCGTTGCAACAACTGGTCGATAAATTCGGTTCGGGCTTCAATAAGCTGTTCAGCACAAATGCCGCTGTCAAATGCCTCTCCCAGCCAGTGTTGAAAGATGTCGATGCGGGCTTTGATACCGGCGACGGTCAGTTCAGCGCGCGGCCAGACGCCAGGGTTTTGCGGCTGGTCAGGGAGGGTGGGGAGTGCGGTATTCGCGTGCTGTTCAGGAAGAGTATTCATATGCGCCACCCATTAAAAAGCCGGATAATGGCGTGAACGCCTTATCCGGCCTACGTATTTACTCTTCATCCTTCAAGTTGCTTCTACGTTGGCTGCGCTCGTTCACTCCAGTCACGTACTTATGTACGCTCCTGAAGATTCACTCTCTTGCCGCCTTGAGGCAACTCGAATGATTTTGAGTAAAGGTGTAATTTGTAGGCCTGATAAGATGCGAAGGCATCGCCATCAGGCAAAACATTATTCGTCGTGTGTGATGATCGCCGGGATGGTGTCATCTTTACGCAGCGTCAGAATTTCACAGCCGTTTTCCGTTACCACAATAGTATGCTCGTACTGAGCAGACAAGCTGCGGTCTTTGGTTTTTACCGTCCAGCCGTCTTTCATGGTGCGGATACGGTAATCCCCGGCGTTCAGCATCGGTTCAATGGTAAAGGTCATGCCAGGCTGCAACACGACGCCGCCATCGTCTGCATCATAATGCAGCACCTGCGGTTCTTCATGGAAGCCGCGACCAATACCGTGTCCGCAGTATTCACGTACCACGGAGAAACCTTCGCCTTCGGCATATTTCTGGATGGCGGCGCCAATGGTGCGCAGGCGGATGCCCGGTTTCACCATTTTGATGCCCAGATACAGGCTCTCTTGCGTGACGCGGCACAGACGCTCGCCCAGAATGGTCGGTTTGCCGACGATAAACATCTTCGAGGTATCGCCGTGGAATTCATCTTTAATCACGGTCACGTCGATGTTGACGATATCACCATCTTTCAGATGTTTAGCGTCATCCGGAATGCCGTGGCACACCACTTCATTAATAGAAATACAGACGGATTTCGGATAGCCGTGGTAGCCGAGGCAGGCGGAGATCGCGTGTTGTTCGTTAACGATGTAATCGTTACAGATACGGTCCAGTTCGCCGGTGGTGACTCCCGGTTTGATATACGGTTCGATCATTTCCAGCACTTCGGCTGCCAGACGGCCCGCGACGCGCATTTTTTCGATGTCTTCAGATGTCTTGATAGAGATAGCCATGAATTCTGTCCATCAGTGCCGATGATTTCGGCAATAATTGTGTAAGTGCTGACAATGGTATCAGTCAGGGGTGTACCCTGCCAAATTGAGAATCATTCTGAACTTCGCCTTTCGTGCCACAGGTGCGTTGGCGACATTTTTTCACCCCAGTCACTTATTGGCCGTAAGCTCCCGGGGATGCAAAAATTTGCCGCCTGCCTGTAACAAGAAATTCATCGTTCAATTCAGCACTGAGTGCCAACAATTATTGGTGTCGGTGGCGTATTTGTGGTATAAAGCGCGCCGGACTTCCGATCCATTCGAAGACTACACACGATGGACGGGAGCGACAAATCTCACTTTGTGTAACAACACACACGTATCGGCACATATTCCGGGGTGCCCTTTGGGGTCGGTAATATGGGATACGTGGAGGCATAACCCCAACTTAATCTATAGAGGTTTTAAATCATGGCAACTGTTTCCATGCGCGACATGCTCAAGGCTGGTGTTCACTTTGGTCACCAGACCCGTTACTGGAACCCGAAAATGAAGCCTTTCATCTTCGGCGCGCGTAACAAAGTTCACATCATCAACCTTGAGAAAACTGTACCGATGTTCAACGAAGCTCTGGCTGAACTGAACAAGATCTCTGCTCGTAAAGGTAAAATCCTTTTCGTTGGTACTAAACGCGCTGCAAGCGAAGCGGTGAAAGAAGCTGCTAACAGCTGCGACCAGTTCTTCGTGAACCATCGCTGGCTGGGCGGTATGCTGACTAACTGGAAAACAGTTCGTCAGTCCATCAAACGTCTGAAAGACCTGGAAACTCAGTCTCAGGACGGTACTTTCGAAAAGCTGACCAAGAAAGAAGCGCTGATGCGTACTCGTGAGCTTGAGAAACTGGAAAACAGCCTGGGCGGTATCAAAGACATGGGCGGTCTGCCGGACGCTCTGTTCGTTATCGATGCTGACCACGAGCACATTGCTATCAAAGAAGCGAACAACCTGGGTATCCCGGTATTTGCTATCGTTGATACCAACTCTGATCCGGACGGCGTTGACTTCGTTATCCCGGGTAACGATGACGCAATCCGTGCTGTTAGCCTGTACCTGGGCGCTGTCGCTGCAACCGTTCGTGAAGGCCGTTCTCAGGATCTGGCTTCCCAGGCGGAAGAAAGCTTCGTAGAAGCCGAGTAATAAGGCTTGATAACTCCCTAAAATAGTTCGAGTTGCAGGAAGGCGGCAAGCTCGAGAATTCCCGGGAGCTTACATCAGTAAGTGACCGGGATGAGCGAGTGAAGGCAACGCGCCTGCGGCTCGAAATATGAAGGGGAGAGCCCTTATAGACCAGGTAGTATCACGTTTGGTTAGGGGGCCTGTATATGGCCCCCTTTTTCACTTTTATATCTGTGCGGTTTGATGCCGGGCAGATCAAATCTTTCGAGGATTTTAGAATGGCTGAAATTACCGCATCCCTGGTAAAAGAGCTGCGTGAGCGTACCGGCGCAGGCATGATGGATTGCAAAAAAGCGCTGACTGAAGCGAATGGCGACATTGAGCTGGCAATCGAAAACATGCGTAAGTCCGGCGCTATCAAAGCGGCGAAAAAAGCAGGCAACGTGGCTGCTGACGGCGTAATCAAAACCAAAATCGACGGCAACGTCGCTTTCATTCTGGAAGTTAACTGCCAGACTGACTTCGTGGCTAAAGATGCTGGCTTCCAGGCATTTGCTGACAAAGTGCTGGACGCCGCTGTTGCTGGCAAAATCACTGACGTAGAAGTTCTGAAAGCACAGTTCGAAGAAGAGCGCGTTGCCCTGGTAGCGAAAATCGGCGAGAACATCAACATTCGTCGCGTCGCTTCCCTGGAAGGCGACGTTCTGGGTTCTTACCAGCACGGTGCGCGCATCGGCGTTCTGGTTGCCGCTAAAGGCGCTGACGAAGAGCTGGTTAAACAGCTGGCGATGCACGTTGCGGCAAGCAAGCCGGAATTCGTTAAGCCGGAAGACGTGTCTGCTGACGTGGTAGAGAAAGAGTACCAGGTACAGCTGGACATCGCGATGCAGTCCGGTAAGCCGAAAGAAATCGCAGAGAAAATGGTTGAAGGCCGCATGAAGAAATTCACCGGCGAAGTTTCTCTGACTGGTCAGCCTTTCGTCATGGAACCGAGCAAATCTGTTGGCCAACTGCTGAAAGAGCACAACGCTGACGTGACTGGCTTCATCCGCTTTGAAGTGGGCGAAGGCATTGAGAAAGTCGAGACTGACTTTGCAGCAGAAGTTGCTGCGATGTCTAAGCAGTCCTGATTTTCCTGAGGAGCCGCCTGAGGGCGGCTTCTTTTTGCGCCTCTCTTGTAAAATCAGCCGACGCCTGGCGTCTGCGCTGAAATGCGACGTACAATGTCGCCGGAATTAACTCATATCAATCGTTGACAGTCTCAGGAAAGAAACATGGCTACCAATGCAAAACCCGTCTATAAACGCATTCTGCTTAAATTAAGCGGCGAAGCTCTGCAGGGTACGGAAGGCTTCGGTATTGATGCAAGCATACTGGATCGTATGGCTCAGGAGATCAAAGAACTGGTTGAACTGGGTATTCAGGTTGGTGTGGTGATTGGCGGTGGTAACCTGTTCCGTGGCGCGGGTCTGGCAAAAGCGGGGATGAACCGCGTTGTGGGCGACCACATGGGCATGTTGGCCACCGTCATGAACGGCCTGGCAATGCGTGATGCGCTTCACCGCGCCTATGTGAACGCCCGCCTGATGTCGGCAATTCCTTTAAACGGCGTGTGCGACAACTACAGTTGGGCCGAGGCGATTAGCCTGCTGCGTAATAACCGTGTTGTGATTCTGTCTGCAGGTACGGGTAACCCGTTCTTCACTACCGACTCTGCAGCCTGTCTGCGCGGGATCGAAATTGAAGCGGATGTCGTACTGAAAGCGACCAAAGTGGATGGCGTATTCACTGCCGATCCGGCAAAAGATCCTTCCGCGACCATGTACGATCAGCTGACCTACAGCGAAGTGCTGGATAAAGAGCTGAAAGTGATGGATCTGGCGGCGTTCACGCTGGCTCGTGACCACAAACTGCCGATTCGTGTTTTCAACATGAACAAACCAGGCGCGCTGCGTCGTGTGGTGATGGGCGAAAAAGAAGGGACGTTAATCACGGAATAATTCCCGTGAGCGCCAAATACGGGTAAGATTCTGTTCTATTGACGGGTCTTATTACCTGGCAGAAATTAAACGAGACTATACTTAGCACATCTTTGTATTGTGTGACCGTCTGGTCTGACTGAGACTAGTTTTCAAGGATTCGTAACGTGATTAGCGATATCAGAAAAGATGCTGAAGTACGCATGGAAAAATGCGTTGAAGCGTTCAAAACCCAAATCAGCAAAGTGCGCACGGGTCGTGCTTCTCCCAGCCTGCTGGATGGTATTGTCGTAGAATACTATGGCACTCCGACCCCGCTGCGTCAGTTGGCAAGCGTAACGGTAGAAGACTCCCGTACCTTAAAAATTAACGTGTTTGACCGTTCTATGGGGCCAGCCGTTGAAAAAGCGATCATGGCGTCAGACCTCGGTTTGAATCCAAGCTCTGCGGGCACCGACATTCGCGTTCCGCTGCCGCCGCTGACCGAAGAACGTCGTAAAGATCTGACGAAAATTGTCCGTGGCGAAGCGGAGCAGGCGCGTGTCGCCGTTCGTAACGTCCGCCGTGATGCGAACGATAAAGTAAAAGCTCTGCTGAAAGATAAAGCGATCAGTGAAGATGACGATCGTCGCTCTCAGGAAGAAGTACAGAAAATGACCGACGCGGCAATTAAGAAAGTTGATGCGGCGTTGGCAGATAAAGAAGCAGAACTGATGCAGTTCTGATTGATCTGTACGCAGATATAAACTCATTCCACCGCTAAACCTGGCGGATGAGTGGTGTACAAAGCGCCGCGCAGAAGACATTATCAGGTCTCCTGTGCGGCGTTTTGCTTTTTATTCCGTTTCAACACTTCTGGACGTTTCATGAAGCAATTAACCATTCTGGGCTCGACCGGCTCTATTGGTTGCAGCACACTGGACGTGGTGCGCCATAATCCTGATAGCTTCCGCGTTATCGCGCTGGTGGCGGGTAAAAATGTCGCCCGCATGGCGGAGCAGTGCCTGGAGTTCTCGCCGCGTTATGCCGTGATGGACGATACGTCGAGCGCAGAACAGCTCAAAATAATGCTTCAGCAGCATGGCAGCCGCACTGAGGTTCTGAGCGGTCAGCAGGCTGCCTGTGAGATGGCGGCGCTTGATGAGGTCGGGCATGTGATGGCGGCCATTGTGGGCGCGGCTGGTTTACTGCCGACCCTGGCGGCGATTCGCGCAGGGAAGACGATTCTGCTGGCGAATAAAGAATCGCTGGTGACCTGCGGGCGGCTGTTTATGGACGAAGTAAAACGCAGCAACGCCCGGCTTTTACCCGTCGATAGCGAACATAACGCGATTTTTCAGAGTTTGCCGCAATCTATTCAGCATAATCTGGGATACGCTGACCTTGAGCAAAATGGCGTAACGTCGATTTTGCTTACCGGGTCTGGTGGCCCGTTTCGTGAAACGCCAATGTGCGATCTGGCAGCGATGACGCCGGATCAGGCATGTCGTCATCCGAACTGGTCGATGGGGCGAAAAATCTCCGTCGACTCCGCCACCATGATGAATAAAGGTCTGGAATACATTGAAGCGCGTTGGTTATTTAATGCCAGCGCACGTCAGATGGAAGTGTTGATCCATCCGCAATCGGTCATTCATTCGATGGTGCGTTATCAGGACGGCAGCGTCCTGGCGCAGCTTGGAGAACCTGACATGCGTACGCCTATTGCGCATACGATGGCATGGCCGAATCGCGTCACGTCCGGCGCGCAGCCGCTTGATTTTTGCAAACTCAGCGCGCTGACGTTTAGCGCGCCAGATTATCAGCGTTATCCGTGCCTGAAGCTGGCGATGGAGGCGTTTGAGCAAGGTCAGGCGGCAACGACGGCGCTCAATGCGGCAAACGAAATCACCGTTGCCGCGTTTCTGGCGCAACAGATTCGTTTTACCGATATCGCCGGGCTCAATTTAGCGGTGCTGGAGAGGATGGATTTACAGGAACCGGCAAGCGTTGAGGACGTATTGCAGGTTGACGCCATCGCGCGTGAAGTAGCCAGAAAACAAGTGATACGGCTCTCACGCTGACGATTATCCCGCGACAGAAGATCGTGCTATTTGTTAGCGTTGGGCTTCGGTGATATAGTCTGCGCCACCTGATCGCAGGTTTTTGGCTTTTTTCGGTCAGGTTAGCCGTGGTTTTACACGGCTTTTTTGTGGATACACAAAATCATTCAGGACGCATCGGGACGGCAGGCGAATACGTTCCCGGCGTGCGCAGACAGCGCACGACAGGGGCGATGACGCGCAGTCATCCGCGAAGCGAACCGAAGAGAATGTGTATAAAGGCTTCAGTATTCCTGAGTACCGCTAAATCCTTTCAGGGACAAAAAACGCGTTATGTTGTCTGCAACTCAACCAGTAAGCGAAAATTTGCCAGCGCATGGCTGCCGTCATGTTGCAATAATTATGGATGGCAATGGTCGCTGGGCGAAAAAGCAAGGGAAGATCCGGGCCTTTGGGCATAAAGCCGGGGCGAAGTCCGTCCGGCGAGCGGTCTCTTTTGCTGCCAATAACGGTATTGATGCGTTAACGCTGTATGCCTTTAGTAGTGAAAACTGGAACCGACCGGCGCAGGAAGTGAGCGCGTTAATGGAGCTGTTTGTGTGGGCGCTGGATAGCGAAGTCAAAAGCCTGCACCGCCATAACGTTCGCCTGCGTATTATCGGCGATATCAGCCGATTCAACTCACGTTTACAAGAACGTATTCGCAAATCAGAAGCGCTTACCGCCCATAATACGGGTCTAACGCTGAATATCGCTGCGAATTACGGCGGACGTTGGGATATTGTCCAGGGAGTCCGACAACTGGCGGAACAGGTGCAGGCTGGAGTGCTGCGCCCCGATCAGATTGATGAAGAGAGACTAGGCCAGCAAATCTGTATGCATGAGCTGGCGCCTGTGGATTTAGTAATTAGGACTGGGGGAGAGCATCGCATTAGTAACTTTTTGCTTTGGCAAATTGCCTATGCCGAACTTTACTTTACGGATGTTCTTTGGCCCGATTTCGATGAACAAGACTTTGAAGGTGCGCTGCATGCCTTTGCTAATCGAGAGCGTCGTTTCGGCGGTACCGAGCCTGGTGATGACAAAGCCTGATGGGGGTTGCTTTTGCTGAAGTATCGCCTGATTTCTGCTTTTGTGTTAATACCCGCGGTCATCGCTGCGCTTTTTTTATTGCCGCCGGTGGGGTTCGCTATTATTACGCTGGTTGTCTGTATGCTGGCCGCGTGGGAATGGGGACAGTTAAGCGGTTTCGCCGCGCGTTCACAGCGGGTTTGGCTGGCGGTGCTGTGTGGTCTGTTATTGGCGCTGATGCTATTTTTGTTGCCTGAGTATCATCACAACATTCGTCAACCGCTGGTTGAGATGTCGCTTTGGGCATCGTTAGGATGGTGGGTTGTCGCGCTACTGCTGGTGCTATTTTATCCCGGTTCGGCGGCAATCTGGCGCAACTCAAAAACATTGCGTCTCATTTTCGGTTTGTTAACTATTGTGCCATTTTTCTGGGGCATGCTGGCGCTGCGTGCCTGGCACTATGACGAGAATCATTACAGTGGCGCAATATGGCTACTCTATGTCATGATCCTGGTCTGGGGAGCGGACTCTGGCGCGTACATGTTTGGTAAATTATTTGGCAAACATAAGCTGGCGCCGAAGGTTTCCCCGGGTAAAACCTGGCAAGGGTTTATCGGCGGGCTTGCTACGGCTGCCGTGATCTCATGGGGTTACGGTATGTGGGCGAATCTGAATGTTGCGCCTGTTATCTTGCTGATTTGCTCTGTGGTGGCGGCTCTGGCTTCTGTACTGGGCGACCTCACCGAGAGTATGTTTAAGCGCGAAGCAGGAATTAAGGATAGCGGCCACTTGATTCCAGGCCATGGCGGCATTCTGGACCGAATTGACAGCCTGACGGCTGCCGTACCGGTCTTTGCTTGCCTGTTGTTACTGGTGTTCAGGACGCTCTAACGGAAGGTTTTATGCTGAGTATTCTCTGGAATCTGGCTGCATTCATCATCGCACTGGGCGTGCTGATCACTGTGCATGAATTTGGTCATTTCTGGGTTGCCCGGCGCTGCGGTGTGCGAGTTGAGCGCTTTTCCATCGGTTTTGGCAAAGCGCTCTGGCGTCGTACCGATCGGTACGGCACCGAGTATGTCATCGCCCTGATCCCGCTGGGCGGCTACGTCAAAATGCTGGATGAACGCGCCGAACCGGTAGCGCCGGAATTGCGTCGTCACGCCTTCAATAACAAAACGGTGGGCCAGCGCGCCGCAATTATTGCCGCAGGTCCGGTTGCGAACTTCATTTTTGCTATCTTTGCTTACTGGCTGGTCTTTATCATCGGCGTCCCTGGCGTTCGTCCGGTCATTGGCGAAATAACGCCCAACTCGATTGCTGCGCAGGCGCAAATTGCGCCTGGTACGGAACTTAAAGCCGTTGATGGTATCGAAACCCCTGATTGGGATGCCGTGCGTTTACAACTGGTGTCCAAAATTGGCGATCAGCAGACGACGGTGAGCGTCGCGCCGTTTGGTAGCGACCAGCGGCAGGACAAAACGCTTGATTTACGTCACTGGGCATTTGAGCCTGATAAGCAAGATCCTGTATCTTCTTTAGGGATTCGGCCCCGCGGGCCACAGATTGAACCGGTACTGTCAGAAGTGCAGGCGAATTCCGCAGCCAGTAAAGCGGGTTTGCAAGCGGGCGACAGGATCGTTAAAGTCGATGGTCAGCCGTTAACGCAGTGGATGAAATTCGTGACGTTTGTACGCGATAATCCCGGTAAGCCGTTAGCGTTAGAGATTGAAAGGCAGGGGAGCGCCTTGTCGTTGACGTTAACGCCGGATACGAAATCGGTTAACGGAAAGGCGGAAGGGTTTGCAGGCGTGGTGCCTAAAATTATTCCTCTGCCGGAAGAGTACAAGACTATACGCCAGTATGGGCCTTTTAGCGCCATCCTCGAAGCCACGGATAAGACGTGGCAGTTGATGAAGCTGACGGTCAGTATGCTGGGTAAATTGATAACCGGTGATGTGAAACTGAACAACCTCAGTGGGCCGATTTCTATCGCTCAGGGGGCTGGGATGTCAGCGGAGTTCGGGGTGATTTATTACCTGATGTTCCTTGCGCTAATCAGCGTGAACTTAGGGATAATTAACCTGTTTCCGCTGCCCGTTCTTGACGGGGGTCATCTGCTGTTCCTGGCGATTGAAAAGCTTAAGGGCGGGCCGGTATCCGAGCGGGTTCAAGACTTTAGTTATCGCATTGGCTCGATTTTGCTGGTGTTGTTAATGGGGCTTGCACTTTTCAATGATTTCTCTCGGTTGTAAGAGAGTTAGTTAGGAAGAACGCATAATAACGATGGCGATGAAAAAGTTGCTCATAGCGTCGCTGCTGTTCAGCAGCGCCACCGTATACGGTGCTGAAGGGTTCGTAGTGAAGGACATTCATTTCGAAGGCCTGCAGCGAGTCGCCGTTGGTGCGGCTCTCCTCAGTATGCCGGTGCGCACAGGCGACACGGTTAATGATGAAGATATCAGTAACACCATTCGCGCTCTGTTCGCCACCGGCAACTTTGAGGACGTCCGCGTCCTGCGCGATGGTAATACCCTTCTGGTTCAGGTAAAAGAACGTCCGACCATTGCCAGCATCACTTTCTCCGGGAACAAGTCGGTGAAAGATGACATGCTCAAGCAAAACCTCGAAGCGTCTGGCGTACGTGTTGGCGAGTCTCTGGATCGCACCACGTTGTCTGATATCGAAAAAGGTCTGGAAGACTTTTACTATAGCGTAGGTAAATACAGCGCCAGCGTTAAGGCGGTCGTCACGCCGCTGCCGCGCAACCGTGTTGATCTTAAACTGGTGTTCCAGGAGGGCGTATCGGCGAAGATCCAACAGATCAACATCGTCGGTAACCATGCCTTTAGCACCGAAGAACTCATTTCTCATTTCCAGTTGCGTGACGAAGTGCCGTGGTGGAACGTCGTCGGCGATCGTAAATACCAGAAACAGAAGCTGGCGGGCGACCTTGAAACCTTGCGCAGCTACTATCTGGATCGCGGCTACGCGCGTTTCAATATTGACTCCACGCAAGTGAGTCTGACGCCGGATAAGAAAGGGATCTACATCACCGTCAATATCACCGAAGGCGATCAGTACAAGCTTTCCGGGGTTCAGGTGAGCGGTAACCTGGCCGGACATTCCGCTGAAATTGAGAAACTGACGAAAATTGAACCGGGCGAGCTCTATAACGGCACCAAAGTGACCAAAATGGAAGATGACATCAAAAAGCTTCTGGGTCGCTATGGTTACGCCTATCCGCGCGTGCAGTCACAGCCTGAAATTAACGATGCTGACAAAACCGTAAAACTGCGCGTAAACGTCGATGCGGGCAACCGTTTCTACGTGCGTAAGATCCGCTTTGAAGGCAACGATACCTCAAAAGATTCCGTTCTGCGCCGTGAAATGCGCCAGATGGAAGGGGCGTGGCTGGGCAGCGACCTGGTTGACCAGGGGAAAGAGCGTCTGAACCGTCTCGGCTTCTTTGAAACCGTCGACACCGACACGCAGCGCGTTCCGGGTAGCCCGGATCAGGTTGATGTGGTGTACAAGGTGAAAGAGCGCAACACCGGTAGCTTTAACTTCGGTATCGGTTATGGTACAGAAAGCGGCGTTAGCTTCCAGGCCGGCGTTCAGCAGGACAACTGGTTAGGTACTGGTTATTCCGTGGGGATTAACGGCACCAAAAACGACTACCAGACCTACAGCGAACTGTCCGTTACTAACCCATACTTTACCGTTGACGGCGTGAGCCTCGGTGGTCGTATCTTCTATAACGACTTCCAGGCGGACGATGCGGATCTATCCGACTATACCAACAAGAGTTACGGTACGGATGTGACGCTTGGCTTCCCCATCAACGAGTACAACACGTTGCGTGCTGGTTTAGGGTATGTGCATAACTCCCTGTCCAATATGGAACCGCAGGTTGCAATGTGGCGTTATCTGGCATCAATGGGTCAGTATCCGAGTACTAATGATCAGGATAATAGTTTTAGCACTGATGACTTCACCTTTAACTACGGCTGGACCTACAACAAACTAGACCGTGGTTACTTCCCGACGGAAGGTACGCGTATCAACCTGACGGGTAAGGTGACGATTCCGGGATCGGATAACGAATACTATAAAGCGACGTTGGATACCGCGACCTATGTACCGATCGATAACGATCATAAGTGGGTCATTCTGGGCCGTACCCGCTTTGGTTATGGCGATGGTTTAGGCGGTAAAGAAATGCCGTTCTATGAGAACTTCTATGCCGGTGGTTCCAGTACCGTTCGTGGCTTCCAGTCCAATACCATTGGTCCTAAGGCGGTCTATTATCCCTATAACCCTAAAAATTACGATGCTGATGAAGACTACGATTGCGCGACGCAGGACGGCGCAAAAGATATGTGTAAGTCGGATGATGCGGTAGGGGGTAACGCGATGGCGGTCGCCAGCCTGGAATTTATCACGCCGACGCCGTTTATCAGCGAGAAATATGCTAATTCGGTCCGTACTTCTTTCTTCTGGGATATGGGGACCGTCTGGGATACTAACTGGGATTCCAGCCAGTATTCTGGTTATCCGGACTACAGCGATCCGAGCAACATCCGTATGTCCGCGGGTATCGCATTACAATGGATGTCCCCATTGGGGCCGTTGGTCTTCTCCTACGCCCAGCCGTTTAAAAAGTACGATGGAGACAAAGCCGAGCAGTTCCAGTTTAACATTGGTAAAACCTGGTAATTGTTCACTGCAAAGGAATGCATTGGTAGTGTAGCGATGACTTTTGGCGATGCCCCCGGGGATCGCCAGGCCACGCAAAGAGCTGTACCTTCGGGTGCAAATGGGATGGTAAGGAGTTTATTGTGAAAAAGTGGTTATTAGCTGCAGGTCTTGGTTTGGCGATGGTAACGTCCGCACAGGCTGCTGACAAAATTGCAATCGTCAACATGGGTAATCTGTTCCAACAGGTTGCGCAGAAGACGGGTGTATCCAATACACTGGAAAACGAATTTAAAGGCCGTGCGGCTGAACTGCAAAAAATGGAAACCGATCTGCAATCTAAAATGCAGCGTCTGCAATCCATGAAAGCAGGTAGCGATCGTACTAAGCTGGAAAAAGACGTGATGTCTCAGCGCCAGACTTTCGCGCAAAAAGCGCAGGCTTTTGAGAAAGATCGCGCTCGTCGTTCCAACGAAGAACGCAACAAACTGGTGACTCGTATCCAGACTGCGGTGAAAAAAGTGGCTAACGACCAGAGTATCGATCTGGTGGTAGACGCAAACACCGTTGCTTACAACAGCAGCGATGTGAAAGACATCACCGCTGACGTACTGAAACAGGTTAAATAAGTAATGCCTTCAATTCGACTGGCTGACTTAGCAGAACAGTTGGATGCAGAATTACACGGTGATGGCGATATCGTCATCACCGGCGTTGCGTCCATGCAATCTGCAACAACAGGCCACATTACGTTTATGGTAAATCCTAAGTACCGTGAACACTTAGGTTTATGCCAGGCTTCTGCGGTTGTCATGACGCAGGACGATCTTCCTTTTGCCAAGAGCGCGGCGCTGGTAGTTAAAAATCCCTACCTGATCTACGCGCGCATGGCGCAAATTTTAGATACTACGCCGCAGCCCGCGCAGAATATCGCGCCAAGCGCCGTGATTGATGCGACGGCAACGCTGGGTAGCAATGTTTCAGTCGGCGCGAATGCGGTGATTGAATCTGGCGTACAACTGGGCGATAACGTGGTTATCGGCGCAGGCTGTTTCGTCGGAAAAAATAGCAAAATCGGGGCGGGTTCACGCTTGTGGGCGAACGTAACGATTTACCACGACATTCAGATCGGTGAGAATTGCCTGATCCAGTCCAGTACGGTGATCGGCGCGGACGGTTTTGGCTACGCTAACGATCGTGGCAACTGGGTGAAGATCCCACAACTGGGCCGGGTCATTATTGGCGATCGTGTCGAGATCGGCGCTTGTACCACCATTGACCGTGGCGCGTTGGATGATACTGTTATTGGCAATGGCGTGATTATTGATAATCAGTGCCAGATTGCACATAACGTCGTGATTGGCGACAATACGGCAGTTGCCGGTGGCGTCATTATGGCGGGTAGCCTGAAGATTGGCCGTTACTGCATGATTGGCGGCGCCAGCGTGATCAATGGGCATATGGAAATATGCGACAAAGTCACGGTAACTGGCATGGGTATGGTGATGCGTCCCATCACGGAACCGGGCGTCTACTCCTCAGGCATTCCGCTGCAACCCAACAAAGTATGGCGTAAAACTGCTGCACTGGTGATGAACATTGATGATATGAGCAAGCGTCTCAAAGCGATTGAGCGCAAGGTTAATCAACAAGACTAACGTTCCGCCTTGTAGTTGCCATTCTTTTCCGGCCTGTCACATTCATACGATTGCGGCAGGCCGTGTTATTATTGCCTTTTTGTATATTTGGACAGGAAGAGTATTTTGACTACTAACACTCATACTCTGCAGATTGAAGAGATTTTAGAGCTTCTGCCGCACCGTTTTCCGTTTTTACTGGTCGATCGCGTGCTGGACTTTGAAGAAGGTCGTTTTCTGCGTGCGGTGAAAAATGTCTCCGTCAACGAGCCGTTTTTCCAGGGACACTTCCCGGGCAAACCGATTTTGCCAGGCGTGCTGATTCTGGAAGCGATGGCGCAGGCAACCGGTATTCTGGCGTTTAAAAGCGTTGGTAAACTGGAACCTGGCGAACTGTATTATTTCGCGGGTATTGATGAAGCGCGCTTTAAGCGTCCGGTGGTGCCAGGCGATCAGATGATCATGGAAGTCACTTTCGAGAAAACGCGCCGTGGCCTGACCCGCTTTAAAGGGGTTGCGCTGGTCGACGGTAAAGTCGTGTGCGAAGCAACCATGATGTGTGCTCGTAGCCGGGAGGCCTGATTCGTGATTGATAAATCCGCCTTTATTCATCCTACCGCCATTGTGGAAGACGGCGCTGTAATTGGCGCTAATGCCCACATTGGTCCCTTTTGTATTGTTGGGCCGCAGGTCGAAATTGGTGAGGGAACCGTACTGAAGTCTCATGTGGTCGTGAATGGTCAAACCAAAATCGGCCGCGACAACGAGATTTATCAGTTTGCCTCCATCGGTGAAGTGAACCAGGATCTGAAATATGCGGGTGAGCCGACCCGTGTGGAAATTGGCGATCGTAACCGCATCCGCGAAAGCGTCACCATTCATCGTGGTACAGTGCAGGGCGGTGGGTTGACGAAGGTGGGTAGCGATAACCTGCTGATGATCAATGCGCATGTCGCACATGATTGTACGGTAGGTAATCGCTGTATCCTCGCCAACAACGCCACGCTGGCGGGGCATGTATCAGTCGATGATTTTGCGATCATCGGCGGTATGACGGCAGTTCATCAATTCTGCATTATCGGTGCGCATGTGATGGTCGGCGGCTGCTCCGGCGTGGCGCAGGATGTCCCTCCGTATGTGATTGCGCAGGGTAACCATGCGACGCCGTTCGGGGTAAATATCGAAGGGCTGAAGCGTCGCGGCTTTAGCCGTGAAGGGCTGGTGGCGATTCGTAATGCCTACAAACTGTTGTACCGCAGTGGTAAAACGCTCGACGAAGCGAAGCTGGAAATCGCTGAACTTGCTGAAAAGCATCCGGAAGTGAAGGCGTTTACCGAGTTCTTTGAGCGTTCAACGCGCGGTCCGATTCGTTAATGGCGGCACAGCGTCCTTTAACGATTGCCCTGGTCGCCGGTGAAACGTCCGGCGATATTCTTGGCGCAGGCTTAATTCGTGCGCTGAAAGCGCGCGTACCCAACGCCCGCTTTGTGGGCGTTGCGGGGCCGCGTATGCAGGCCGAAGGGTGTGAAGCCTGGTACGAAATGGAAGAGCTGGCGGTCATGGGCATTGTTGAAGTGCTCGGACGTTTACGCCGTTTGTTGCATATCCGCGCCGATCTGACCCGCCGTTTTACCGAGCTCAAGCCCGATGTCTTTGTCGGGATTGATGCCCCTGATTTCAACATTACCCTCGAAGGTAATCTGAAAAAGCAAGGGATTAAGACCATTCATTATGTCAGCCCGTCCGTTTGGGCCTGGCGACAGAAACGCGTTTTCAAAATAGGCAGATCCACCCATATGGTGCTGGCTTTTCTGCCTTTCGAAAAAGCGTTTTACGATAAATTTAACGTCCCGTGCCGCTTTATCGGTCACACCATGGCGGATGCCATGCCGCTGGACCCGGATAAAAATGCGGCGCGCGACGTGCTGGGTATCCCGCATGACGCCCATTGTCTGGCGCTACTGCCAGGCAGCCGTGGCGCGGAAGTGGAAATGCTCAGCGCCGACTTCCTGAAAACCGCACAATTGCTGCGACAGCGCTATCCCGATCTGGAAGTGGTAGTGCCTCTGGTGAACGCGAAACGCCGCGAGCAGTTTGAAAAAATTAAAGCGGAGGTTGCGCCGGATCTCGCCGTTCATTTGCTGGACGGCATGGCGCGCGAGGCGATGATCGCCAGCGACGCGGCTCTGCTGGCCTCGGGTACGGCGGCGCTGGAGTGTATGCTGGCAAAATGCCCGATGGTCGTGGGGTATCGTATGAAGCCCTTCACTTTCTGGCTGGCGAAACGTCTGGTGAAAACGGAGTATGTGTCTTTGCCTAACCTGCTGGCGGGAAGGGAATTAGTCAAAGAGCTGTTGCAGGAAGAGTGCGAACCGCAAAAACTCGCCGAAGCGCTGTTGCCGCTACTGGCGAACGGTAAAACCAGCCATGCGATGCACGACACCTTCCGTGAACTGCATCAGCAGATCCGCTGTAATGCCGATGAGCAGGCGGCAGATGCCGTCCTGGAGTTAGCACAATGATCGAATTTGTTTATCCACACACCCATTTAGTGGCGGGTGTGGATGAAGTGGGCCGTGGCCCGCTGGTGGGCGCCGTAGTGACCGCCGCCGTGATCCTCGATCCGGCTCGTCCGATCGTCGGTCTGAATGATTCCAAAAAATTGTCTGAAAAGCGTCGTCTGTCATTGTATGACGAGATTAAAGAAAAGGCGTTAAGCTGGAGTCTGGGACGCGCGGAAGCGCATGAAATTGATGAGTTGAATATTTTGCACGCCACCATGCTCGCCATGCAGCGCGCTGTCGCTGGTCTGCATATTGCGCCAGAATATGTGCTGATCGACGGCAATCGCTGTCCGGAGCTGCCTGTGCCGTCAATGGCCGTGGTGAAAGGCGACAGCCGCGTGGCGGAGATTAGCGCGGCGTCTATTCTGGCGAAAGTCACCCGCGACGCAGAAATGGCGGCGCTGGATATCGTTTTTCCTCAGTATGGCTTTGCGCAGCACAAAGGCTATCCAACCGCTTTTCATCTGGAAAAGTTGGCCCAGTATGGCGCGACGGCGCACCACCGACGCAGTTTTGCGCCTGTTAAACGCGCTCTGGGACTTATGTCCTGATTCTTGTATCGAGAAATCTGAAGATGTCTGAACCACGTTTCGTTCACCTGCGGGTGCACAGCGACTACTCTATGATCGATGGGCTGGCGAAGACCGGGCCGCTGGTGAAAAAGGCGGCCTCATTAGGTATGCCTGCGCTGGCGATCACCGATTTTACCAACCTCTGCGGTCTGGTGAAGTTCTACGGAGCGGGTCATGGCGCGGGCATTAAACCCATCGTCGGGGCGGACTTTAACGTTCACAACGAACTGCTGGGAGATGAGCTGACTCATCTGACGGTACTGGCGGCGAATAATACGGGATACCAGAACCTGACGTTGCTGATCTCGAAAGCGTATCAGCGCGGCTACGGCGCGGCAGGCCCGATTATCGAGCGCGACTGGCTGGTAGAGCTTAAAGAAGGTTTGATCCTGCTTTCCGGCGGGCGCATGGGCGACGTAGGCCGCTGTCTGCTACGCGGCAACCAGGCGCTGGTGGAGGAGTGCGTTGCTTTCTATGAAGCGCATTTTCCCGATCGCTACTTCCTGGAATTGATCCGTACCGGCAGACAGGATGAAGAGACCTATCTCCATGCTGCGGTTGAGCTGGCTGAGGCACGTGGTTTGCCGGTTGTCGCGACAAACGATGTCCGTTTTCTTGAAAGCGATGATTTTGACGCCCATGAAATTCGTGTCGCGATCCACGACGGTTTCACGCTTGACGATCCTAAGCGTCCACGCAATTACTCGCCGCAGCAATATATGCGCAGCATCGATGAGATGTGCGAGCTGTTCGCCGATATTCCGGAAGCGCTGGAAAATACGGTGGAGATTGCCAAACGCTGCAACGTAACGGTGCGTCTGGGTGAATATTTCCTGCCGCAGTTCCCGACCGGCGATATGACCACCGAAGATTATCTGGTCAAAAAAGCGAAAGAGGGGCTGGAAGAGCGTCTGGCTTTCCTGTTTCCGGACGAAGAAGAGCGCAAAAAGCGTCGCCCGGAATATGACGAGCGTCTGGATATTGAACTACAGGTTATCAACCAGATGGGGTTCCCTGGCTACTTCCTCATCGTGATGGAGTTTATCCAGTGGTCAAAAGATAACGGCGTGCCGGTAGGGCCGGGACGTGGTTCCGGGGCTGGTTCGCTGGTGGCCTACGCGCTGAAAATTACCGACCTTGATCCGCTGGAATTTGACCTGCTGTTCGAACGTTTCCTGAACCCGGAACGTGTCTCGATGCCTGACTTCGACGTTGACTTCTGTATGGAGAAACGCGACCAGGTGATTGAGCACGTCGCAGACATGTACGGGCGTGATGCGGTATCGCAAATTATCACCTTCGGTACGATGGCGGCGAAAGCCGTTATCCGCGATGTGGGCCGCGTGCTGGGGCATCCGTACGGTTTTGTCGATCGTATCTCGAAGCTGGTGCCGCCCGATCCGGGAATGACGCTGGCAAAAGCCTTTGAAGCGGAACCGCAACTGCCGGAAATTTACGAGGCGGACGAAGAGGTCAAAGCGCTGATCGATATGGCGCGTAAGCTCGAAGGCGTCACGCGTAACGCCGGTAAGCACGCTGGCGGCGTGGTCATCGCGCCGACCAAAATTACCGACTTTGCGCCGCTGTACTGCGATGAAGAGGGCAAGCATCCGGTTACCCAGTTTGATAAAAGCGACGTGGAATATGCCGGGCTGGTGAAGTTCGACTTCCTCGGTTTGCGTACGCTGACTATCATCAACTGGGCGCTGGAGATGATCAACAAGCGGCGGGCGAAGAATGGCGAGCCACCGCTGGATATCGCCGCCATTCCGCTGGACGATAAAAAAAGCTTCGACATGCTGCAACGCTCGGAAACCACGGCGGTCTTCCAGCTTGAATCGCGCGGTATGAAAGACCTGATCAAGCGTCTGCAACCTGACTGCTTTGAAGATATGATCGCGCTGGTGGCCCTGTTCCGTCCCGGCCCGTTGCAGTCAGGGATGGTAGATAACTTTATCGACCGTAAGCACGGTCGTGAAGAACTCTCTTACCCGGACGTTCAGTGGCAGCATGAAAGCCTGAAGCCGGTACTGGAGCCGACCTACGGCATCATTCTGTATCAGGAACAGGTGATGCAGATTGCCCAGGTACTTTCCGGGTATACTCTCGGCGGCGCGGATATGCTGCGTCGTGCGATGGGTAAGAAAAAGCCGGAGGAGATGGCCAAACAGCGTTCCGTTTTTGAAGAGGGCGCGAAAAAGAACGGTATCGACGGCGAACTGGCGATGAAAATCTTTGACCTGGTGGAGAAATTCGCCGGTTACGGGTTTAACAAATCGCACTCCGCCGCTTATGCGCTGGTTTCTTACCAGACGCTATGGCTAAAGGCGCACTATCCGGCTGAATTTATGGCGGCGGTAATGACCGCCGATATGGACAACACCGAGAAGGTCGTCGGCCTGGTGGACGAGTGCTGGCGGATGGGACTGAAAATTCTGCCGCCGGATATTAACTCCGGATTGTACCATTTCCACGTTAACGATGAGGGTGAGATCGTCTACGGCATCGGCGCGATCAAAGGCGTCGGCGAAGGGCCGATCGAAGCGATCATCGACGCGCGTAATCAGGGCGGCTATTTCCGCGAACTGTTTGATCTGTGCGCGCGGACCGACACCAAAAAGCTCAACCGCCGGGTGCTGGAAAAGCTGATCATGTCCGGGGCGTTCGACCGCCTGGGGCCGCACCGCGCCGCGCTGATGAACTCATTGGGCGATGCGCTGAAAGCCGCCGACCAGCACGCCAAAGCGGAAGCTATCGGTCAGGCGGATATGTTCGGCGTACTGGCGGAAGAGCCGGAGCAAATCGAACAATCCTATGCCAGCTGCCAGCCGTGGCCGGAGCAGGTGGTGTTAGATGGGGAACGTGAAACGTTGGGGCTGTACCTGACGGGCCACCCTATCAATCAGTATTTAAAAGAAATTGAGCGTTATGTCGGCGGGGTAAGGCTCAAAGACATGCATCCGACAGAACGTGGTAAAGTCACCACGGCTGCGGGGCTCGTGATTGCCGCAAGGGTTATGGTCACCAAGCGCGGCAATCGTATCGGCATCTGTACGCTGGATGACCGTTCCGGGCGTCTGGAAGTGATGTTATTTACCGACGCGCTGGATAAATACCAGCAGTTGCTGGAAAAAGACCGCATACTTATCGTCAGCGGACAGGTCAGCTTTGATGACTTCAGCGGGGGGCTTAAAATGACCGCCCGCGAAGTGATGGATATTGACGAAGCTCGCGAAAAATACGCTCGCGGGCTTGCTATCTCGCTGACGGACAGGCAAATTGATGACCAGCTTTTAAACCGACTCCGTCAGTCTCTGGAACCCCACCGCTCGGGGACCATTCCAGTACATCTCTACTATCAGAGGGCGGATGCGCGTGCGCGGCTGCGTTTTGGCGCAACGTGGCGTGTCTCTCCGAGCGATCGTTTACTTAACGATCTGCGTGGCCTCATTGGTTCGGAGCAGGTGGAACTGGAGTTTGACTAATACAGGAATACTATGAGTCTGAATTTCCTTGATTTTGAACAGCCGATAGCAGAGCTGGAAGCGAAAATCGATTCTCTGACTGCGGTAAGCCGCCAGGATGAGAAACTGGATATTAATATCGATGAAGAAGTCCATCGCCTGCGCGAAAAAAGCGTAGAACTGACGCGCAAAATCTTCGCCGATCTCGGCGCATGGCAGGTAGCCCAACTGGCGCGCCATCCGCAGCGTCCGTACACCCTGGATTATGTCCGTCTGGCGTTTGATGAGTTTGATGAGCTGGCGGGCGATCGCGCCTATGCTGATGACAAAGCCATCGTCGGCGGTATCGCGCGTCTGGAAGGGCGACCGGTGATGATCATTGGTCATCAGAAAGGTCGTGAAACCAAAGAAAAAATTCGTCGTAACTTTGGCATGCCAGCGCCGGAAGGCTACCGCAAAGCGCTGCGCCTGATGGAAATGGCTGAACGCTTCAACATGCCGATTATCACCTTCATCGACACCCCGGGCGCTTACCCTGGCGTGGGCGCGGAAGAGCGTGGTCAGTCTGAAGCCATCGCCCGCAACCTGCGTGAGATGTCTCGTCTGAACGTACCGGTCATCTGCACCGTGATTGGCGAAGGCGGCTCCGGCGGCGCATTGGCGATTGGCGTGGGTGATAAAGTGAATATGCTGCAATACAGCACCTATTCCGTTATCTCCCCGGAAGGTTGCGCCTCTATTTTGTGGAAGAGCGCCGACAAAGCGCCATTGGCTGCTGAAGCGATGGGCATCATCGCGCCGCGGCTGAAAGAGCTGAAGCTAATTGATTCCATCATTCCGGAGCCGCTGGGCGGCGCGCACCGTAATCCGGAAGCGATGGCGGCATCGCTAAAAGCGCAGCTGCTGGAAGATTTAGCCGATCTCGATGTGTTAAGCACCGATGATTTAAAAAACCGTCGTTACCAGCGTTTGATGAGCTACGGTTACGCCTAATCATTTACCTCATTTTTCCCAGGAGGCCGGATAATCCGGCCTCTTTTTTTTGGACGAGGAAAAATGAGACGCCGATGAGTTGATGTGATTAAACGCAACGGCATGTTCTCCCTGACACTGTATCAACTGCCAGGCGTGTGGCCAGGGCAGGCAGTGAACTACCCTTCAAGGAGAAAATTATGGGATTGCAAAAAACACTGGCGCTCAGCGCCGTAGCGGCAGGGATCATGTTGAGCTTATCCGGTGCGCAGGCCGCGCCGCTGCTTAGCAGTAGTGAGCCAATGACCATTAACGCCAGCGATCTGGCGGCGAAAGAGAAAGCGCTAACGGATTTTCCGTTAATGGAGGCCGTGAAATCCTCTATCCAGACGTTGGATAACAGCGCGGTCGAACAAATCGAACCGGGGCGCGCCGCTAACCCGGCAAACGTAAAACGCGTTGAAAGTATTCTGAAAGAGGCCGACTGGGATTATCTGTTCCCGATGCGCGCGCCGGAATACACTTACTCTAACTTCCTGAAAGCGATAGGTAAATTCCCGGCGGTTTGTGGTACCTACACCGATGGACGCGATAGCGACGCTATCTGCCGTAAAACCCTGGCTACTATGTTTGCGCATTTTGCCCAGGAGACGGGCGGTCACGAAAGCTGGCGTGACATTCCGGAATGGCGTCAGGCGCTGGTCTATCTGCGCGAAGTCGGCTGGACTGAAGGGCAGAAAGGCGGCTACAACGGCGAATGTAACCCGGATGTATGGCAGGGCCAGACTTGGCCGTGCGGTAAAGATAAGGACGGCGATTTCCTCAGCTATTTTGGTCGCGGGGCAAAACAGCTTTCTTATAACTACAACTATGGGCCTTTCTCTGACGCGATGTATGGCGACGTTCGCCCTCTGCTGGATAAACCCGAGCTGGTGGCGGATACCTGGATGAACCTGGCGAGCGCCGTCTTCTTCTTTGTGTATCCGCAGCCGCCGAAGCCGTCTATGCTACATGTGATTGACGGTACCTGGCAGCCAAACGATCGCGATAAAGCAAACGGCCTGGTATCAGGTTTCGGCGTCACTATTCAGATCATCAATGGTGGCGTGGAGTGCGGCGGCGCAGATGAGAATGCGCAGTCGCTTAACCGCATCGCCTACTACAAAGAGTTTGCCAACTACCTGAAAGTGCCGGTGCCGGCTGACGAAGTGTTGGGCTGTAAAAAGATGAAGCAGTTCGATGAAGGCGGCGCTGGCGCGTTACCGATCTATTGGGAACAAGACTGGGGCTGGAGCGCCGATACTGCGGACGGTAAAACCTATTCCTGCCAGTTAGTGGGATATCAGACGCCGTATACCGCCTTTAAAGAGGGCGACTACACGAAATGTGTACAGCATTATTTCAACGTTAATGTCGTCGATGATAACGGAACCACTGAACCGGATGTCACGCCAACTCCGGCGCCAGTGACGGATGAAAACGTGGCGCCAGTCGCGCGCATTGCCGGGCCGGTCGGGGCGGTGGAAGCCGGTAGCCCGGTTTCACTCAGCGCGGAAGGATCGACCGACGCGAATGGCGACAAGCTCACCTATACCTGGATGTCGCAGGATGGCAAAACGCTGAGCGGCCAGGATAAAGCCGTTGTGATTTTCAACGCGCCGGATGTCACTCAGAACACCCAGTATGTGGTGAATCTGACCGTTAGCGACGGTACGCTCTCCAGTACAGCGGTTTATACGCTGAATGTGAAAGCGAAGGCCGCCGCTGCGGATGACGAAGATAAGACCACCAGCTATCCTGCCTGGAGCAGCAGCCAGAAATGGAATCCGGGCGACATCGTTAACAGTAATGGCGCATTGTACCAGTGCAAACCGTTCCCGGAAGGCTCATGGTGTAATGTTGCGCCTGCCTACTATGAGCCCGGTGTAGGGATTGCCTGGGCCGATGCATGGAACGCATTGTAATAAGATAAATCCTGTCGGTGCTTTGCATCGGCAGGATTGTTACTATGCTTATCTCAGGTTTTTTCAGGAGAAAGCATGAACATCATCGCCATTATGGGGCCGCACGGGGTTTACTATAAAGATGAACCCATCAAGGAGCTTGAGCGTGCATTACAATCCCTGGGATTTCAAATTATCTGGCCGCAAAATAGCGTTGACTTGTTGAAGTTTATTGAACATAACCCGCGCATCTGCGGCGTTATTTTTGACTGGGATGAATACAGTCTCGACCTTTGTAGCGAAATCAACCAGCTAAATGAATACCTTCCTCTCTACGCCTTTATCAATACCAACTCCACGCTGGACGTTAGCGTTCACGATATGCGCATGGCGCTGTGGTTTTTTGAGTATGCATTGGGGCTGGCTGAAGATATCGCGACGCGCATTCATCAATATACAAACGAATATCTCGATAATATTACGCCGCCGTTTACCAAAGCGCTGTTTACCTACGCTAAAGAAGGAAAATATACCTTTTGTACGCCGGGTCATATGGCGGGAACGGCGTATCAGAAAAGCCCGCCAGGCTGCCTGTTTTATGACTTTTTTGGCGGCAATACCTTAAAAGCTGATGTGTCGATTTCGGTGACTGAACTGGGATCGCTGCTGGATCACACCGGGCCGCATCTGGAAGCGGAAGAGTATATCGCCCGTACTTTTGGCGCCGAGCAGAGCTATATGGTGACGAACGGTACGTCGACCTCGAATAAAATTGTCGGTATGTATGCCGCGCCTGCGGGAAGTACGCTACTTATTGATCGTAATTGTCATAAATCGCTGGCGCATTTGCTGATGATGAGCGATGTGGTGCCTCTCTGGTTGAAGCCGACGCGCAATGCGCTCGGCATTCTCGGCGGTATTCCCCGAAGGGAATTTACCCGTGCAAGCATCGAAAGCAAGATAGAGGAGACCCCTCAGGCGCAATGGCCGGTGCATGCGGTTATCACCAATTCGACTTACGATGGTCTGCTGTATAACACTAACTGGATCAAGCAGATGCTGGACGTTCCCTCGATCCATTTTGATTCCGCCTGGGTACCCTATACCCATTTCCATCCGATCTACCAGGGGAAAAGCGGGATGAGCGGCGATCGGGTGCCCGGAAAAGTGATTTTCGAAACGCAATCCACCCATAAAATGCTGGCGGCTTTTTCGCAGGCGTCGCTTATTCATATCAAAGGGGAATATGACGAAGAGACGTTTAACGAAGCGTTTATGATGCACACTTCCACATCGCCGAGCTATCCCATTGTCGCCTCTATCGAGACCGCGGCGGCGATGCTGCGCGGCAATCCAGGGAAAAGATTGATTAATCGTTCGGTGGAGCGGGCGCTCCATTTTCGTAAAGAGGTACAGCGGCTACGTGAAGAGTCCGATAGCTGGTTCTTTGATATCTGGCAGCCGGAAGAGGTTGATGAGGCCGAATGCTGGCCGGTCACGCCGGGAGAAACCTGGCATGGCTTCGCCGATGCCGATGACGATCATATGTTCCTCGATCCGGTTAAGGTGACAATCCTGACGCCGGGGATGGATGAACAGGGCAACATGAGCGAAGAGGGGATACCCGCCGCGCTGGTGGCGAAGTTCCTCGATGAGCGAGGCGTAGTGGTGGAAAAAACCGGGCCGTATAATCTGCTGTTTTTGTTCAGCATAGGGATTGATAAGACCCGTGCGATGGGGCTGCTGCGCGGACTGACGGAATTTAAACGCGCCTACGATCTTAACCTGCGCGTCAAAAATATGTTGCCGGATCTGTATGCGGAAGATCCGGATTTTTATCGCAATATGCGCATTCAGGATCTGGCGCAGGGGATCCATAAACTGATCCGCCAGCACGATCTTCCGGGGCTGATGCTGCGGGCGTTCGAGGTTTTACCGGAGATGATTATGACCCCGCACCAGGCCTGGCAGCGTCAGATCAAAGGCGAGGTGGAAACCGTGGCGCTCGATCAACTGCCAGGGCGCGTTTCCGCGAATATGATCCTGCCTTATCCGCCAGGCGTTCCGCTGTTGATGCCCGGCGAGAGGATCACGCAACAGAGTCGGGCCGTGCTCGATTTTCTGCTGATGCTCTGCTCGATTGGCCAGCATTATCCCGGTTTTGAAACGGATATTCACGGCGCGAAACGGAATGAAGACGGGGTGTACCAGGTACGAGTCTTAAAACACGCCTGTTAGCTTGCCTGACGGGAATGTGACGAGTAACGTACTGATAATCAATAAAGGAGACGCTATGCTGGGATTAAAACAGGTTCATCACATCGCGATCATTGCGACAGACTATGCGGTGAGCAAGGCGTTTTACTGCGATATTCTGGGGTTCGATCTGCTAAGCGAAGCCTGGCGGGAAGAGCGTGACTCGTGGAAGGGCGATTTGGCGCTAAACGGGCAGTATGTGATTGAGCTTTTCTCTTTTCCCTTCCCTCCGGCGCGTCCAAGCCGACCTGAAGCCTGTGGCCTGCGCCATCTGGCTTTCAGCGTGGAAAATGTGGAAAACGCCGTTGCGCATCTGGAAAAGCATCAGGTTAAGTGCGAACCGATACGCATCGATCCGTATACCGGGAAGCGCTTTACTTTTTTCAACGATCCGGACGGTTTACCGCTTGAGCTGTATGAGCAGTAAGGCTTGTCATTAAGACGCTCGCCAGGTAACGTTAGCCGGGCTAAGTCACTATAAGCATGGATCATGACCACTCTCACGTTGAATACCTCGTTACTCTCTTCTCGCCGTATTCTGGCTGCCTTTAGCGGCGGCCTGGATTCTACGGTGCTGTTGCATCAACTGGTGTTGTGGCGAGAACGCCATCCTGACGTCACGCTGCGTGCTATCCATATTCATCACGGTTTAAGCCCTCATGCTGATAGCTGGGTGCGGCATTGCGAAACCGTATGCGAACGCTGGCAGGTTCCGCTGGTAGTGGAGCGGGTGACGCTGGCGGATAATGGCCTGGGTATCGAGGCCCATGCGCGTGAAGCGCGCTACCGGGCGTTCGCACAGACGCTATTGCCTGGCGAAGTGCTGGCAACCGCGCAGCACCTTGACGATCAGTGTGAAACGTTTCTGCTGGCGTTAAAGCGCGGCAGCGGTCCGGCCGGACTTTCCGCGATGGGAGAACGCTCGCCTTTTGCCGGAACTCTGCTTCTTCGCCCGCTGTTGAGAGAAACGCGGAAGACGCTGGAACAGTGGGCTGTGCGTCATGGCTTATGCTGGATTGAAGATGAAAGCAATCAGGATGACGCCTACGATCGCAATTTTTTACGCCTGCGCGCGCTTCCGCTCTTACAGCAGCGCTGGCCGCATTTTCCTGCGGCGGTAGCCCGTAGTGCGACGCTCTGCGCCGAGCAAGAAAGGCTGCTGGACGAGCTTCTGGCCAGCGATCTTACTGACTGTATCACGGCGGAGGGAACATTGCGGCTCTCTCCATTAATGTCGATGAGCGATGTACGGCGGGCGGCGATTTTGCGTCGCTGGCTGGCGATGCGTAATGCGCCGATGCCCTCTCGCGACGCGCTGGAACGTATCTGGCAGGAGGTGGCGCTGGCGCGCGACGATGCCTCTCCCTGTTTACGTTTTGGCGATCGCGAGATTCGCCGTTATCAGTCGCAACTGTGGTGGATTAAATCCGTGGCCGGACAACACGAAACGACGGTTGCCTGGCCCGTCTGGCAAACACCGCTGGCGCTGCCTGCCGGCTTAGGGACGGTACAGCTCGTTCCTGGCGGCGAACTGCGCCGACCGCGAGAGGAAGAATCCGTCAGCATTCGTTTTAAAGCGCCAGGCGTACTACATATTGTCGGGCGTAACGGCGGACGTAAATTAAAGAAAATCTGGCAGGAGCAGGGGATCCCGCCCTGGCGACGAGACACCACGCCGCTGTTGTTTTACGGCGAAACGCTGATTGCGGCTGCGGGTGTTTTTGTGACGCGTGAGGGAGCAGCAGAAGATAAAGAAGGGGTGAGTCTGGTTTGGCATGCCTGATGGCGCTGCGCTTATCAGGCCTACGTATCGCATGGAACGTAGGCCGGATAAGGTGCTTGCACCACCATCCGGCAACAAAATACTCAGGATTCGCTAACTACCACGGTACCAATTTCCGGGTGGCTGAAACTGGCGATTTTATCGAGACGAAGCTCACAAGACTCGCCGGAAACCTCGGCAAGCAGATATTCTACGTTTTTACGTAAGATCAAATCGTTCGCTTTTGCCTGCAAAACCTCGCCATCTTTTAACGTTAGCGTCAGTATTAAATGATGCATGCAGGCAAGCTCAAGACTATCGTAGTCATCGCAATTAATGGGTTGATACGTTTCATTCATTGACATAATCGCTCACCAGTAAGTTCGCGGCAGCATAAGCTGCCTTTTCCCTGACCGACTCTGAAAGGGCGCTATCTGCCGCCACTTCATTAAGCACTTTCAATACACAACCCAGCGCATCCGGGACATACCCTAAGTCTCCGCTGGCGATTTCCGCATACCGCTTGCGTACTAACTCACAATATTTTTCCACATGCCCTCCTGTCAGCATTCTGACTTAACCGTGGATGCAAGTCTAAGCCTACGAAGTTAAATCTTGTTTAGCAAGGTGACTATACCATACTCATTTGCGCAATATCAGCGCCTGACGCGAGTGGGTAAAAGATTCGTTAACAGCCTTTTAGCGCGGTTTTCGCTACAATGGGCGCCTGATTCGAAAGGAGTTTTCTCATGGCGCTTAAAGCGACAATTTATAAAGCCGTCGTCAATGTGGCTGACCTTGATCGCAACCGATTTCTGGATGCGGCATTGACGCTGGCGCGTCACCCTTCTGAAACGCAGGAGCGCATGATGCTGCGCCTGTTGGCATGGATAAAATATGCTGATGAGCGGTTGCAGTTTACACGCGGGCTCAGCGCGGAAGATGAGCCGGAGGCCTGGCTGCGCAACGATCATCTGGGCATCGATCTCTGGATAGAGCTGGGGCTGCCGGATGAGCGCCGTATTAAGAAAGCCTGTACTCAGGCGAGCGACGTCGCGCTCTTTGCTTATAACTCCCGGGCGGCGCAAATCTGGTGGCAGCAGCATCAAAGCAAGTGCGCGCAGTTCGCTAACCTGTCCGTCTGGTATCTGGATGACGGGCAACTGGCGCAGCTCAGTGAATTTGCCGATCGTACCATGACGCTACAGGCGACGATTCAGGACGGCGCAATCTGGCTTTCTGATGCTCGGAATAATCTGGAAATACAGCTAACCGCCTGGCAACAGCCCTCATGATTGCCATCTCCCGGACGGTCTCCATAGCCGATAATGAGCTGGAAATTACGGCCATTCGCGCGCAGGGCGCGGGTGGTCAGCACGTAAATAAGACCTCTAGCGCAATTCATTTGCGCTTTGACATTCGGGCCTCTGGCCTGCCAGAGTATTATAAACAGCGTTTGCTGACGGCCAGCCACCATCTGATAAGCGATGATGGCGTCATTATCATTAAGGCGCAGGAGTTCCGGAGCCAGGAGCTCAACCGGGAAGCGGCTATCGCCAGGCTGGTTGCCGTCATAAAAGAATTAACCGCGGAGCAGAAAAGCCGTCGCGCAACCCGTCCGACGCGTGCCTCGAAAGAGCGCCGTTTGTCCTCAAAGGCGCAAAAATCTTCTGTAAAGGCGCTTCGCGGCAAAGTTCGTCGTCCACTGGATTGACGGGCAGGAATAGCAATTTCATAAGGATTTTATGGTGAGAACAGCAATATTGTCAGTAGCGGCAGCCTGTACGCTATTTGCATTGATAGGGTGTAATAACCGTGCGGAAGTTGACGCCCTGCAACCTGCGCAGGCGGCGGAATTAAAACCCATGCAGCAAAGCTGGCGCGGCGTGCTGCCCTGTGCGGATTGTGAAGGTATTGAAACGTCACTATTTCTGGAAAAAGACGGCACATGGGTGATGAACGAGCGCTATCAGGGCGTGCGCGAAGAACCTTCCTCTTTTGCGTCATACGGTACCTGGGCGCGGACGGCGGATAAACTGGTGTTAACCGACAGCAATGGCGAGAAATCGTATTATCGCGCGAAGGGCAATGCGCTGGAGATGCTCGACAGAGAAGGCAATCCGGTGGCTTCGCAGCTTAATTATACGCTGGTGCCTGTTACCGCCAGCCTGCCGGTAACGCCAATGCCGCTGCGTGGTATGTATGTATACAGGGCCGATGCGGCGACCTTTACCGATTGCGCGACCGGAAAACGGCTGCCGGTCGCCAGTAACGCCCAGCTTGAGCGCGGCTATCTGGCGGCGAAAGGTGAAGCGGAAAAACCGGTGCTGCTGACGGTAGAAGGGCATTTTGTGTTTGCCGCGAACCCGGACACGGGCGAGCCGGTAAAAACGCTAATAGCCGATAAAAATGCGAAGTTTGCGCCGGGTAAAGATTGCACTCACTAATAAAAGGCCTCGCAGGGTGCGAGGCCTTTACATATCTGCCGGATGGCGCCGGGCAACCCCAACAAAATGTCGTTTAGCCTTTAATCGCCTTGACCAGATAATCAACGATATCGCCGGTTTTAATCAGCGATTTTTCACCGCTACGACGGTATTTATACTCAATATCGTCGTTATCCAGGTTGCGATCGCCAATCACGATAGTATGTGGAATACCAATCAGCTCCATATCGGCAAACATCACGCCCGGGCGCTCTTTACGGTCGTCCATCAGCACTTCAATGCCCTGCGCGCGCAATTCGCTGTACAGCTTTTCCGCCAGCTCCTGCACACGGAAGGATTTGTGCATATTCATCGGCAGAATAGCGACCTGGAAAGGCGCAATGGCGTCAGGCCATACAATGCCGCGCTCGTCAAAGTTCTGCTCGATAGCAGCGGCAACGACACGTGTTACGCCGATACCGTAGCAGCCCATTGTCAGGATCTGGTTACGGCCATCTTCACCCTGAACGGAGGCTTTCAGCGCTTCTGAGTACTTGGTACCTAACTGGAAGATGTGACCCACTTCGATACCGCGTTTGATAAGCAACGTTCCCTGACCATCCGGACTCGGATCGCCGGCGACTACGTTACGGATGTCGGCAACAACAGGCGTCGCCACATCGCGATCCCAGTTAATACCAAAGTAGTGTTTACCGTCGATGTTGGCGCCAGCGGCAAAATCGCTCATGGCGGCAACGGTGCGATCGATGATGACCGGAATCGGCATATTGACCGGGCCGAGGGAGCCAGGGCCGGCATTAATCACGGCGCGAATCTCTTCTTCGGTAGCGAAGGTCAGCGGGCTGGCAACGTGCGGCAGTTTTTCCGCTTTAACTTCATTCAGTTCATGATCGCCGCGAACCAGCAGAGCCACCAGCGGAGACTTGCTGTCTTTCACCGCTTTCACCAGCAGCGTTTTTACCGTTTTTTCAATTGGCAGGTTGAATTGTTCCACCAGCTCCGCGATGGTTTTGGCATTTGGCGTATCGACCAGAGTCATTTCCTGCGTCGCCGCTGCGCGCGGCGTTTGCGGCGCGATAGCTTCTGCCAGTTCAATGTTAGCCGCGTAATCAGAAACATCAGAGAAAACGATATCGTCTTCGCCGCTTTGCGCCAGCACCTGGAATTCATGCGAGGCGTTGCCGCCGATAGAACCGGTATCGGCCTGTACCGCGCGGAAATCCAGCCCCATACGGCTGAAGATACGGCTATACGCGGCGTACATGGCGTCATAGGTTTCCTGCAACGACTCCTGAGAGGTGTGGAAAGAGTAAGCATCTTTCATCAGGAATTCGCGCGAACGCATCACGCCAAAGCGCGGACGCACTTCATCACGGAATTTGGTCTGGATTTGGAAGAAGTTCAGCGGCAACTGCTTATAAGAGCTGAGTTCATTACGCACCAGATCGGTGATAACTTCTTCGTGGGTCGGGCCGAGTACGAACGGACGCTCGCCACGGTCGACAAAACGCAGCAGTTCCGGACCGTACTGTTCCCAACGACCACTCTCTTGCCACAGGTCGGCTGGCTGAACGACTGGCATCGACACCTCGATAGCACCGGCGTTGTTCATCTCTTCACGCACGATGTTTTCGACTTTTTTCAGGACGCGCAGGCCGGTCGGCAGCCAGGTATATAACCCGGAGGCGAGCTTGCGGATCATCCCGGCGCGCAGCATCAGCTGGTGGCTGATAACCTCGGCGTCGGCAGGTGTCTCCTTCAGAGTGGAGAGCAGGTATTGGCTAGTACGCATGTTGTTACGGTTCCAGTTGAACGATCGAACAGGCTCAATGTGAGCCTGATACAAAAAAAGTGATTTAGTTTACCAGCGTGCAAGAGATGTCAAAAGAGAAGGGCGTGAAATTACCGTGGTTCCAGCGCAAACACTTCAAATCCCGAGTTAACCACACGCCAGCGCACGTTAAAATCATGCAGCCAGACGGCATAGGTTTTGCCCGTCTCTTCACCCTTACGATAAGCCGGGCGAGGATCTTGCGCCAGCACATCGCAAATAAATGTCCGTAGCTGCGGATAACGCCTTTCCAGCGTCGTAAGCTGTTGAGCCACCTCAGCGGTAAAACTCACGGGCATTTCAGCTATCGGCGCCTGTTGCGCATAGCTGGCGGCGGCGTCCGGTAAGGCCTCGGCAAACGGTAAATACGGTTTAATATCCACGACCGGCGTGCCATCCACCAGATCCAGACTGCCTAATTTCAGAATTACGCTCTCTTTCCGGCACTCGATACCTTTTAGCGCAACGAGCGACATGCCAATCGGATTGGGGCGGAACGTGGAGCGCGTGGCAAAAACGCCCATTCTGGCGTTACCGCCAAGACGGGGCGGACGAACTGTTGGCCGCCAGCCGCCGTCCATCGTCTGATGAAAAACGAAAAGTACCCACAAATGGCTGAACGCCTCCAGGCCGCGAACGGCATCGGCCTGGTTGTAAGGCGCTATCAGATGCAGTTCGCCGCAGGCGCTTTTGACCAGACCAGGCTGGCGCGGAACGGCGAATTTTTCTTTATAGGGGGAGCGAATAACGCCGATTTGTTCAAACTGAAAGCTGCTCATTTCGCCGAAATATTCAGGGCGGACCCGATACAAACCGCCTGACGGTAGCAGCCTGGCGTGCCGCTGGTAATTTCACAGCTGTGCAGCAGGACGGCGTTGGCTTTCATTTTAGAGGCATTAATCTGCATACGCTTGCGCGCAGTTGGAATGTTAGGCGGAGAGTCTTGATTTGTCGCCTGGCAGGATTCGCCGCTAACTTCGCCAAGATCGCGGAAAGGTTTGCCGACTAAGTCTTCAGCATTGGTGTAAATCCTGACGGGAGCGGCACGCGGCGCTTTAGGTTTCTCCGGCTCCGCTTTTGGCGGGGTTGCGGTGCTTTGAACGGGTTCAACAGGGGATCTGCTTAGCATGGAACAACCGCCCAGCATGAGTGCCAATAAACAGATCGGTAAAGCACGCATAATATTTCCTCAATGAATGTTCTAATTGCCAGATATTGAATCAGGAGCTTGCATAAATGACAAGACGGGCAATAGCCCGTCCTGAATAATATTACAGATTGTGGAATCAGCCTAAAACTTACCAGCCTTTCACCGCGCCGCCATTAAAAACTTTATTTGCGGCTTCGTACACTTCATCAGACTGGTAAGCCTGAACGAATTTTTTCACATTCTCGGCGTCTTTGTTATCTTCACGCGTCACGATCAGGTTAACGTACGGAGAATCTTTATCTTCAACGAAGATACCGTCTTTCGCTGGCGTCAGGCCAATCTGGCTGGCGTAAGTCGTATTGATGACCGCTAACGCGATCTGCGCGTCATCCAGCGAACGCGGCAACTGCGGCGCTTCCAGCTCAACAATTTTCAGATTTTTCGGGTTTTCCACGATATCCAGCGAGGTAGGAAGCAGACCGACGCCGTCTTTCAGTTTAATCAGCCCTACTTTTTGCAGCAGCAGCAGGGAACGACCAAGGTTGGTCGGGTCGTTAGGCACAGCGACCTGGGAACCGTCCTTGAGCTCATCCAGAGATTTGATTTTTTTGGAATATCCTGCAATGGGATAGACAAAAGTCTTACCAACGGAAACCAGTTTGTAACCGCGATCTTTGATTTGCTGATCCAGATACGGTTTGTGCTGGAAGGCATTGGCATCGATATCGCCTTTGCTTAGCGCTTCATTAGGCAGAACATAATCATTAAAGGTCACCAATTCCACGTCCAGGCCGTATTTTTCTTTCGCGACTTTCTGCGCGACTTCGGCAACTTGCTGCTCTGCGCCAACGATTACGCCGACTTTAATATGATTCGGATCTTTTTCATCCTGACCGCAACCCGCAAGTGCCAGAGAACCAATCAGAGCACCCACTGCCGCAAAGGTTTTGAATTTGAACGCCATGCTTATTTCCTTAATGAGTATTTGTGTTGTGTTTAACGTTACTTATGCGTGACAGCCCTGACGATGCGATCGCCGGATAACTGAATTAAATAAACCAGAACGACAAGTAATACCAGCACCGTATTCATCACGGTAGCATTGTATCCAATATAACCGTACTGATAGCCGATTTGACCGAGGCCGCCTGCGCCGACGGCGCCGCCCATTGCGGAGTAACCGACCAGGGTGATCAGTGTAATGGTTGCCGCATTCACCAGACCAGGCAGCGCTTCCGGTAAAAGGATTTTACGTACAATTTGCAGCGGCGTGGCGCCCATCGCTCGCGAGGCTTCAATCAGCCCGGCAGGGATCTCTAACAACGCATTTTCCACCATACGGGCGATAAAAGGCGCGGCGCCGACGGTCAGCGGTACAATCGCGGCCTGCAAACCAATGGAGGTGCCGACAATTATTCGGGTAAAAGGAATCATCCACACCAGCAGGATGATAAAGGGAATCGAGCGGAAAATATTGACCACCGCAGAGAGGGAGCGATACAGCCTGGCGTTCTCCATAATCTGCCCCGGGCGCGTAACATACAGCAATACGCCAACCGGCAGGCCAATCACGAAACCGAAGAAACCGGAGACAAAGGTCATCGCCAACGTTTCCCAAACGCCACGAACCAGTAACCACATCATTGCCTCAGACATAACCCAGTACCTCTACTTTCACATGGTGATCCTGCAGCCAGGCAATTGCGGCTTGCGTCTCTTCTTGTGTGCCGTGCATTTCCGTTAGCATAATGCCGAACTTCACACCGCCCGCGTAATCCATCTGCGCGCTGATAATATTATTGTTCACGTTGAAACGACGCGCGGTTTCAGAAAGCAGCGGGGCATCCACAGACTGCCCGGTGAATTCCATGCGCAGCATCGGCACGCTGTCAGTTTCCGGCGACGCTTTCAAACGCGCCTGGTAATCTTCCGGAATGTCCAGATGCAGAGTGGACTGAATAAACTTCTGCGCCAGCGGCGTTTTAGGATGCGAGAAGACTTCGCTGACCGTATCCTGCTCAATAAGCTCGCCATTACTGATGACGGCAACGCAGTCGCAGATACGTTTTACGACATCCATTTCATGAGTGATAAGCAGAATCGTCAACCCCAAACGACGGTTGATATCTTTCAGCAATTCCAGAATCGAACGGGTCGTTGCGGGATCAAGCGCGCTGGTGGCTTCATCGCACAGCAACACTTTTGGATTACTGGCTAACGCGCGGGCAATCGCGACACGCTGTTTCTGACCGCCGGAAAGATTTGCCGGATAGCTGTCGTGCTTGTCGCCAAGACCGACTAAATCCAGCAGCTCTGTGACACGGCGTTTGATCTCTTCCTTTGGTGTGTTATCCAGTTCCAGCGGCAACGCGACGTTGCCAAACACGGTACGGGAAGAGAGCAGGTTAAAATGTTGGAAAATCATGCCGATTTGACGGCGAGCTTTGGTCAACTCAGACTCTGAAAGCGTTGTTAGCTCCTGACCGCCGACCTGAACGCTACCTTCGGTTGGGCGTTCAAGTAAGTTAACGCAGCGGATAAGCGTACTTTTACCGGCGCCGGAGGCGCCAATGACGCCATAAATCTGCCCGGCAGGCACGTGCAGGCTGACATTATTTAGCGCCTGAATGGTGTGCGTCCCCTGCTGGAACACTTTGGTAATATTCGAAAGTTTAATCATTGATTCTTTATTATCGTAATGAAATGAGCGGAGGCATTTTCGTCTGCCTAATACGGTCAACGCCGTCAACAGAATGGATGTTAAGGCATCCAGACGTCTAAATCAATCAGGCTTTATACGATGAGCACTTTCTTGCCTGCTGAAACATGCGATACTAGCGCCACTTGCTTTACTCAGGAGCTATAAAAGGTGGCAAAGTCTGTACCCGCAATTTTTCTCGACCGTGACGGCACCATTAATGTGGATCACGGCTACGTACATGAAATCGATGCATTTGAGTTTATAGACGGCGTTATTGACGCTATGCGCGAGCTAAAAAAAATGGGCTATGCGCTGGTGGTGGTGACGAACCAGTCCGGAATCGCGCGCGGCAAATTCACTGAGGCGCAGTTTGAAACGTTAACCGAATGGATGGACTGGTCGTTGGCGGATCGCGATGTTGATTTGGACGGCATCTATTATTGTCCTCACCATCCGCAGGGCAGTATAGAAGAGTTCCGTCAGGTATGTGATTGTCGCAAGCCGCATCCAGGAATGCTTATCTCGGCGCGTGATTTCCTGCATATCGATATGGCGGCTTCTTATATGGTGGGAGACAAGCTGGAAGATATGCAGGCGGCAGCGGCGGCAAATGTCGGGACAAAAGTGCTGGTGCGTACGGGCAAACCGGTCACGGCAGAAGCAGAAAACGCGGCGGACTGGGTGTTAAACAGCCTTGCTGACCTGCCATCAGCGATAAAAAAGCAGCAAAAATAAGCGTTATGGATAAAAGATGAGCGGTTAAAACAAAAATGCATTTTTCCGCTTGTCTTCCTGAACCGACTCCCTATAATGCGCCTCCATCGACACGGCGGATGTGAATCACTTCACACAAACAGCCGGTCGGTTGAAGAGAAAAATCCTGAAATTCAGGGTTGACTCTGAAAGAGGAAAGCGTAATATACGCCACCTCGCGACGGTGAGCTGAAAGCCGCGTCGCACCTGCTCTTTAACAATTTATCAGACAATCTGTGTGGGCACTCGAAGATACGGATTCTTAACGTCCTCGGACGAAAAATGAATACCAAGTCTCAAGAGTGAACACGTAATTCATTACGAAGTTTAATTCTTTGAGCATCAAACTTTTAAATTGAAGAGTTTGATCATGGCTCAGATTGAACGCTGGCGGCAGGCCTAACACATGCAAGTCGAACGG
>NZ_JAGEQM010000018.1:0-1815 GCF_017572025.1 Salmonella sp. 32020114201800008SM
GGGTCTTCCCCTGTTGTGGTGGTTGAGTGCATGATAATGCAATAATTTTCATCACCAGAGGCAACCATCATGGATGAGAAATCCCTCTATGCCCACATTCTCAACCTGTCCGCCCCGTGGCAGGTTGAATCTCTTTCCCTTGATGAAAACGCTGGCTATGTCACCGTTGTTGTCGGGATCGCCAAAAATACACTGCTAATCTGCCCGACATGCGGGCAGCAATGCCCTGTTCACGATCACCGACACCGCAAATGGCGTCATCTCGATACCTGCCAGTTCATGACTGTCGTTGAGGCGAGTGTCCCCCGGGTCATGTGTCCAGACCATGGATGCCAGACGTTACCTGTTCCATGGGCCGGAGCTGGTAGCCGGTATACGTTATTGTTCGAATCATTCGTCCTTACCTGGCTGAAAATTAGCACGGTTGATGCGGTAAGAAAGCAACTTAAGCTTAGCTGGAATGCCGTTGACGGCATTATGACCCGGGCAGTCAAACGTGGTCTTGGGCGAATAAAAAAGCCGCTATCAGCCCGGCATATGAATGTGGACGAAGTTGCATTCAAAAAGGGGCACCAGTATATCACTGTGATATCAGATCGTGAGGGCAGAGCGCTGGCATTAACGGATGATCGGGGAACAGAAAGTCTTGCCAGCTATCTTCGCACTCTCACCGACGGTCAGCTGGAGGCAATCAAAACGTTCTCAATGGATATGAATGCCGGATATATCAGAGCGGCACGCATCCATCTTCCGCGCGCTGTAGAGAAAATAGCCTTTGACCGCTTCCATGTGGCAAAACAACTGGGTGAAATCGTTGATAAGACGCGGCAGAACGAGCATCCCCGGCTTCCGTTGGACAGCCGCCGCCAGGCAAAAGGAACCCGCTTCCTGTGGCAATACAGTGAAAAATGGATGACAGAATCCCGACAGGAAAAACTGGCATGGCTGAGAGAGCAGATGCAGCTGACCAGTCAATGCTGGGTACTGAAAGAGCTGGCGAAAGATATCTGGAATCGCCCATGGAGTGACAAACGCCGTGCAGACTGGCAGCAATGGATAGCGCTTGCGAGAAGCTGTGATGTGCCGGTAATGAGAAACATGGCAGGAACCATCATGAAAAGGCTGTACGGAATACTTAACGCAATGCGGCACTGCGTATCTAACGGTAATGCCGAAGCGCTTAACAGTAAAATAATGCTACTGAGGATAAAGGCTCGGGGATACCGGAACAGGGAACGCTTCAAAGTAGCTGTCATGTTTCATTACGGTAGATTAAACATGGCCTTTTAAAGGCAAACATATCCGTTTGATTTTACTGAAAATTCGTGGTTTTTATTGTTGCTAATGCTCAAAAGTTTTTGAGTTAGAATATGTGGAGAAACTGGTAACGATAGTGACTCGTTAGTATCTAAGACTTCAGGTGTACCGAGTAAAAACACTGTATTTTCCTGGGGCCTGTACTCAAGGTTAATACGGGCCTGTAATCCTCTGTTGTAACTAGCAATATCAGTAGCTAATGCATCCTGTGGAACATGAAGGTTATTTAAAATAACGCATTGCGAAGAATTTTTTGATTTCAACATGTTTGCCGGGATGTTTTTAACTGAAGTTAACGAGGTAACGACAGTAGACTTATCCTCTAAATTAGCATGGTTTACATGTGTATCAGATGCTGCCGTCGTCCGGTTAGGGTTGTTATGAATTGTAAACATGTTGTCCTCCCAGACAGAACTAAAGGTACGCCTTTGGCAAGGGATACTTATAATCCCTAAAATCTCAATTATACACGAACTTCACCACAACAGGGGAAGACCC
>NZ_JAGEQM010000019.1:0-1610 GCF_017572025.1 Salmonella sp. 32020114201800008SM
TTCTTTAAGGTAAGGAGGTGATCCAACCGCAGGTTCCCCTACGGTTACCTTGTTACGACTTCACCCCAGTCATGAATCACAAAGTGGTAAGCGCCCTCCCGAAGGTTAAGCTACCTACTTCTTTTGCAACCCACTCCCATGGTGTGACGGGCGGTGTGTACAAGGCCCGGGAACGTATTCACCGTGGCATTCTGATCCACGATTACTAGCGATTCCGACTTCATGGAGTCGAGTTGCAGACTCCAATCCGGACTACGACGCACTTTATGAGGTCCGCTTGCTCTCGCGAGGTCGCTTCTCTTTGTATGCGCCATTGTAGCACGTGTGTAGCCCTGGTCGTAAGGGCCATGATGACTTGACGTCATCCCCACCTTCCTCCAGTTTATCACTGGCAGTCTCCTTTGAGTTCCCGACCTAATCGCTGGCAACAAAGGATAAGGGTTGCGCTCGTTGCGGGACTTAACCCAACATTTCACAACACGAGCTGACGACAGCCATGCAGCACCTGTCTCACAGTTCCCGAAGGCACCAATCCATCTCTGGAAAGTTCTGTGGATGTCAAGACCAGGTAAGGTTCTTCGCGTTGCATCGAATTAAACCACATGCTCCACCGCTTGTGCGGGCCCCCGTCAATTCATTTGAGTTTTAACCTTGCGGCCGTACTCCCCAGGCGGTCTACTTAACGCGTTAGCTCCGGAAGCCACGCCTCAAGGGCACAACCTCCAAGTAGACATCGTTTACGGCGTGGACTACCAGGGTATCTAATCCTGTTTGCTCCCCACGCTTTCGCACCTGAGCGTCAGTCTTTGTCCAGGGGGCCGCCTTCGCCACCGGTATTCCTCCAGATCTCTACGCATTTCACCGCTACACCTGGAATTCTACCCCCCTCTACAAGACTCAAGCCTGCCAGTTTCGAATGCAGTTCCCAGGTTGAGCCCGGGGATTTCACATCCGACTTGACAGACCGCCTGCGTGCGCTTTACGCCCAGTAATTCCGATTAACGCTTGCACCCTCCGTATTACCGCGGCTGCTGGCACGGAGTTAGCCGGTGCTTCTTCTGCGGGTAACGTCAATTGCTGCGGTTATTAACCACAACACCTTCCTCCCCGCTGAAAGTACTTTACAACCCGAAGGCCTTCTTCATACACGCGGCATGGCTGCATCAGGCTTGCGCCCATTGTGCAATATTCCCCACTGCTGCCTCCCGTAGGAGTCTGGACCGTGTCTCAGTTCCAGTGTGGCTGGTCATCCTCTCAGACCAGCTAGGGATCGTCGCCTTGGTGAGCCGTTACCTCACCAACAAGCTAATCCCATCTGGGCACATCTGATGGCAAGAGGCCCGAAGGTCCCCCTCTTTGGTCTTGCGACGTTATGCGGTATTAGCCACCGTTTCCAGTAGTTATCCCCCTCCATCAGGCAGTTTCCCAGACATTACTCACCCGTCCGCCACTCGTCAGCAAAGCAGCAAGCTGCTTCCTGTTACCGTTCGACTTGCATGTGTTAGGCCTGCCGCCAGCGTTCAATCTGAGCCATGATCAAACTCTTCAATTTAAAAGTTTGATGCTCAAAGAATTAAACTTCGTAATGAATTACGTGTTCACTCTTGAGA
>NZ_JAGEQM010000020.1:0-1314 GCF_017572025.1 Salmonella sp. 32020114201800008SM
ATGACTAGTCCTGATATAGGTTGACAGTTTTTTGTCTGTAAAACGCCTGATGAACATCATCGGGCGTTTTGTATTTCAGGGCCAGGTGTGGCCGTTCATGGTTATAAATTGCCACGGACTCTTTTACTATTTCCCGCGCTTGCTCCAGGTCTGCAGGACGCGAGAGTAAAAACTCATTTTTCAGTATCCCGTTTATTCTCTCAGCCAGCGCATTCTGGTAGCAGTCGTAACCATCGGTCATTGAACAGGTTATTCCGTTTCGCTCATGAACTGACTGATAAAGTACCGAACAGTATTGCAGTCCTCTGTCAGAGTGATGTACCAGCGGACCTGTCGTTTTTCTCCGCCTCAGAGCCTGCCTGAACGCCTTTACCACATTTTCTGTCTGCAGGTTTTCCCCGACATGGTAACCCACGATTTTTCTGGAGCAGGCATCGGTGACCAGACTCAGACAGGCCGTGCCGCTGCGTAGTGGAAGGTAAGTAATATCGGCGACCCAGACCTGCTCTGGCTCAAGGGCGGTAACCTGTTCAGGACCGGGTTTCAGCAGATTAGGATGCCGGTAAAAGCGATGATGGCTGTTGGTGGTTTTGTGATATGCCCGTTTCACGGGTACCAGGAGCCGGTATTCACCCAGCAGATTAAACAGACGGTCCCGTCCAATATTCAGCGTTTTATCGGCCTGCATGTTCAGCAGATAGTGCAGTTTACGCGTACCGATTCGCGGCTGGCGGCACCGGGTACGGGCAACAAAATCAAGAACCTGAGCATGATGCTCCTGCCGTTTATTACATCTTGTATTGTACTGGTACCACGCCTGTCTGCTGTGCCCCAGGAACTGACATGCACGCGTAACTGTTATTTTGGGGGCCTGACTTTGCGTGAGGACTTGCCGGGCCGCTTTTTTACAACACTTACCCCGTAATCATTTTTCAGGACGTTGATAACGGACTCAAAAAACTCAGCTTTCTGGTTTGCCAGCTCAAGCTGTTCTTCAAGTTCCCTGATTCTTTGCTCGGGTGTCAGCGGGATAGTTGTCTGAGCCACAGGCAGTTTCCTCTTCACCAGGTCAGGAAGTCCGGGTCTCCAGTCAAGCCGGCCATATTTACGCAGCCAGACAAGTACGGTGGAGCGCCCCTGAATGCCATATCGCTGCTGGGCCTGTTTATAGGTCATCTCGCCTTTTTCGACCTGCTCAACGACGGCTATTTTAAAGGATAGAGGATAATCGCGTTGGGTGCGTTTGAACTCAGTCATCATCACGTTCTCCGGATTTAAGTCTGGAACGTGTCAACGCTATTCAGGACGGGTCAA
>NZ_JAGEQM010000021.1:0-1104 GCF_017572025.1 Salmonella sp. 32020114201800008SM
CTTCGCCTTGCCCTTTGCGACCAGCCTTTCATAGATAGCCTTCGCCTGTTTGTTCCAGCGGCTCGCGGTCAGCGCTGCAACGTACAGCTTAGCCCGCACTCCTGACGGTCCTGTTTTTGACATATGTGGTCTGCCACGCACTGAGCTCCCCGACGTTTTCTCTACCGGTGTCAGTCCCAGATAGGCCGCCACCTGTGAGGCGCTTTTGAACGTCCCGTCTTTTAGCAACGCCAGCATCTCCCGCCCGACCTGATCTTTCACTCCCTTGATTGATTTCAGTAAATCGAGATCAGCCTTCAGCCCCGGATCGTTATCCGTATGATCGGTTATCAGCTTCTCTATCCGGGCCAGTTCCTCGTTCAGCCAGCTCTTTGTTCGCTCAAGTGAACGGATGACCTCCTGTGGTGTGGATGTGGAATTCGCTTTTTCCAGCCGGTTCACCGTACGCTGTACATCCTCTCTCAGCGCATCCCGCTGGCGCAGCAATGCCCTCAGCTTACGTACTTCAGGCGAAGGAGGAACCCAGACAGCCGGGGACTTCAGCTCGCCATAACAGGCCAGCACGAAGGCATCGACAGCATCATTCTTGTTGAGGATATCCATCCCGTGGGCAAATTCGCGGACACGACAGGGGTTGGCCATGCAGACGCTGACACCGGCCTCATGCAGGCCATACGCCAGATTTTCATGGTAAATACCCGTCGCTTCCAGTACGACAGTCACGCTTTCAGGAACGCATTTTTGTGCGTTCAGCCAGTCGACAACTTTACGGGCAACGGCGGGTTCGTTAGTCAGAACCTTGTGCTTTTTTTTACCGCCGGGGCCGGCAGTAAGCAGACAAAGATCGATTTTATTTTTACTGACATCAATACCGAGAGTACACACAGAACACCTCCTTTCACCTGAGCCAACACGCCATTCCAGCCTTGTACATACGAAGTCAATGCTTCTGGTTACCGTTCGGATTTTGAGTGGCGTGAAAGGTGAAACGGGAGGCTTAAGCTACATCGGAAGCTCAGAGTCTTCAGGCCGGATACAAGCTTCTCCCGTTTCAGATAGCTGACAGCTAATCAGCTATCTGTTCAGGATACAAGGCCGGATAAG
>NZ_JAGEQM010000022.1:0-1101 GCF_017572025.1 Salmonella sp. 32020114201800008SM
AGCGGCTGTTTCGCGACGACCTGCAGGACGGCAGCCTGGAGCAGCTGATGCTGCTGCCGGTGCCGCTGCCGGCGGTGGTGCTGGCGAAGGTGCTGGCCCACTGGGCGGTGACCGGCCTGCCGCTGATGATGCTCTCCCCGCTGGTGGCGCTGCTGCTGGGGATGGACGTGTACGGCTGGAAAATCATGGCGCTGACGCTGCTGCTCGGCACGCCGGCGCTGGGGTTTCTCGCCGCGCCGGGCGTTGCGCTGACGGCCGGGCTGCGGCGCGGCGGCGTCCTGCTGGGCATTCTGGTGCTGCCGCTGAGTGTCCCGGTGCTGATTTTCGCCGCCGCGGCGATGGACGCGGCATCGATGCATTTACCCGCTGACGGCTATCTGGCGGTGCTGGGGGCACTGCTGGCGGGCAGCGCGACGTTAAGCCCGTTCGCCACCGCGGCGGCGCTGCGCCTCAGCGTGCAGTAGCGCCCCGGCGCGACGGACATTTTACTGGTTTCAGGAGGTCAGGTGACGACTATGTGGAAAACCCTTCATCAGCTGGCGGCGCCGCCCCGGCTGTATCAGATTTGCGGCAGGCTCGTGCCGTGGCTGGCGGCGGCCGGCATCATCGCGCTGGCCACCGGCTGGGTCCGGGGCTTTGGTTTCGCCCCGGCGGACTACCAGCAGGGGGAGGGCTACCGCATTATGTACCTGCATGTCCCGGCGGCCATCTGGTCAATGGGTATCTATGCGGCGATGGCGGTGGCGGCGTTTACCGGGCTGGTCTGGCAGATGAAAATGGCCAGCCTTGCCGTCGCGGCGATGGCGCCGGTGGGGGCGGTGTACACCTTCATCGCGCTGGTCACCGGCGCGGCGTGGGGCAAACCGATGTGGGGCACCTGGTGGGTGTGGGACGCGCGTCTGACCTCGGAGCTGGTGCTGCTGTTTCTCTACGCCGGGGTCATCGCCCTGTGGCACGCCTTTGACGACCGCCGGATGGCCGGGCGCGCGGCGGGCATTCTGGTGCTGGTCGGCGTGGTGAACCTGCCGGTTATCCACTATTCCGTCGAGTGGTGGAACACCCTGCACCAGGGCTCGACGCAGATGCAGCAGAGTATCGACC
>NZ_JAGEQM010000023.1:0-735 GCF_017572025.1 Salmonella sp. 32020114201800008SM
GTTATAACGGTTCATATCACCTTACCGGCGCTTATCGCAGATTAGCACGCCCTTCATCGCCTCTGACTGCCAGGGCATCCACCGTGTACGCTTAGTCGCTTAACCTCACAACCCGAAGATGTTTCTTTCGATTCATCATCGTGTCGCGAAAATTTGAGAGACTCACGAACAACTTTCGTTGTTCTGTGTTTCAATTTTCAGCTTGATCCAGATTTTTAAAGAGCAAAACTTCGCAGTGAACCCTTTCAGGTACACTCTGAAGTATTTTTTCGTAAACACTCACGAGATGGTGGAGCTATGCGGGATCGAACCGCAGACCTCCTGCGTGCAAAGCAGGCGCTCTCCCAGCTGAGCTATAGCCCCATCGTGTAGTCAGAACCTCTTACCTTTGATTCGTTTCCGGGCGCGGCGTGGTGAAGCGAAGCATACTGAAGTATGCGAGCTTTGCCACAACAAAGCACGGGAGCGAATCTGGTAGGCCTGAGTGGACTTGAACCACCGACCTCACCCTTATCAGGGGTGCGCTCTAACCACCTGAGCTACAAGCCTGTAGAGGTTTTACTGCTCGTTTTTCATCAGACAATCTGTGTGAGCACTGCAAAGAACAGTTCTTTAAGGTAAGGAGGTGATCCAACCGCAGGTTCCCCTACGGTTACCTTGTTACGACTTCACCCCAGTCATGAATCACAAAGTGGTAAGCGCCCTCCCGAAGGTTAAGCTACCTACTTCTTTTGC